>QFQY01000045.1 GCA_003248805.1 Chelatococcus sp.
GGAATCCCGACCGGTTAATTCTCGGAACAGTGGCCGGTTAATTATTGGATTACCCGGCCGGTCGCGTCGGAATCTGCACATCTCGGGGTTGTGCTTAAGAATCTGGAGTCGCAGCATGTCTGCAGGCATCGACATCAAGATGCGCTGCCTGTCTTCGTCCATGTGCTTTTTCAGGCGAGGTTCGCTATCGAGATCGAACCGCATTCGGGCCGCTCGGATTTTCGACATTTTCCACATTTGTTCGCGCAGGTGGAAATCGAAATCACAAGGGTCCGGGATGAGGTTGACGAGGCCGAGCTCCACAAGGGGCATAATCTCGAGGAAGAAGATGATGCTCTTCAGCACATCCTGGCGGTAGAGCCCGGGATGTTCGGTCGGCCGGAACTTTTTCGCCATGGCGGCTGAATTGATGAACGGGTGCGCGACGATCAGCTCACCAAAATACAGCGGTGCGGCTAGTGCGAATTTGGAGATCGAGCGGGGGTCGATCGCGCCTGTGTAAACCGCGCGAGCCACACCGTCTGGCTTGGGTAGGAGGGCGAGCAGATCCGTTTCTAGCGGCCATAGGCCTTCGTACAGGGAATAGATCCTTCGAATCTTCTCGTCCGTCAGCTCGCGTCGGACTTGGATCCAATCCCTTTCGCCATTGAGCCCCAGGATATCGACGATCCCGTTCCGCAGTATGAGGTTTCGTTCGCGTATGCTGCGTTCCTGCCAGGAAGGGCGCAGCGCTTCGGGCTTGAGCTGGCAACACGCCTTGAATGAATTTCCCGACCCGCAGCCACAGATATCACTCGGGCGGAGCGGCTTCCCTGGCGCTGGCTTTAGCAGGAAGTCGCGCGGCTTCTCGGTCCGGCCGAATTGATCCTGATAGTGGACATGCCCACTTTCGTACTTCACGAACATCTCGCCACCGAATTGATGGAGCTTGTTCGCTGGCGGCTGAAACGTCGTCCTCAGATCCCCCCACTTTTGAGAGACCGACTTTTCGGGGTAGAGCCAATCCTTACGGCCTCCTCCTACGTAACGGCGCGCACGGGACTTCAGGACGAAGTTGATCTGCGTGACTTCCTCCGCCGTGAGCTGCCGGCTGCGAATGAAGGCGTCAATCCTAGCCATCATCTGCCGAAAGTTCCGGGCAAACGTCCTTTTCTCCAGCGGTTTTGCGGCTGGATTCTGCGCGTACTCCAGGTTCGATAGAATCAGGCAGAAGTCTCGATTCAGCGGAAAAATCGTTTGAGACGCCTTCAGCTCAATGCCGGGATCCCGCGGATAGGCGGCGAGCGGGTGCGTCGGCGGGACCGAGTGGTTGTAGATCGTCACCGGGTGGTCGCTGAAGATGAACTTCACCTCGGAATTTTCGGCCGAGACGATCTCGCGGACACCTCCAACCCAGATAGTGCAGTGCAAGTTCCGGATCTCCTGCATTTCGAACATCAGTTCGTTCTGCGAGAGGCTCGGATAATGAACTTTCAGCCAGTCCAGGCCCTTCGGCGTTCTGATTTTCTGGATATCGAGATACTCGAAGAAGGTCTGGAAGTGCTTGTGCCACTCAGCCATGTCGGTGCCAGAAAAAGCCCGCACCGCCTGAGAGCCCCGGCCATCAATGTCCCCGAACAAACGCCGCTCGATCTCGTCGTTGACCGACGTTCCAAAGAAGGTCGAGTAAAGATCCTTCTGACAGAAAGCCCTTGAGGTTGGCGTATCGTTCCACACCCCGTTTGGAACGATGATGCGCCCATCCGGCAGAACCTTCCGGTCAGGCGTCATGTCCAGGAATGCGAGCGACGAGCGACCGGGCTCGAAGAACCCCGCCTGATACCACTGCGGGACGTAGTGATTGTTTCTTGTTTTGGACATCGCCACTCTCGCAGGATCGCAACGCAACCATACCAAGCCGCTGCGCAGCACGGGCTCGGCCGCGCCTGCAATTCACAGAACCTTTGCCACGGTGAGACATCGGCCTTGCCGGATCCTCTAGCGGTTATCCGAAAGCGGGCGCTCCAGACGTCGGGAATGGGCTAGGTTAGCGCCTTCGCTTGAGCCGAACGCGCAGCTTTAGATCAGTCCATATAGGAGGAGACAGGCGAATTTCGGAACCCATGTCTGGGAACCCCCGGGAATCTGAGCCGACGCGCCGTTCCGGGTCATTCCAGCACGGGTGATTTGATGAGCAGGATTAATGGAGCGACGTTTGCCGCCGATGACGAGGCACGGCCGACGGCCGCGGATCTGGGACGATACGAGCGCACCTATGCGCAACTGGGCAACAACGGCGCCCGCTACTTCATGCTGTGGCAGCTCTCGACGGCCCATGCGATGCTGCTGGAGCAGGAAGGCGATCGGATCCATCCCGAATTCGCCGGCCTCAACGGCCGGCAGCTTGCCGAAGGCGCGAGGGCTCAGGCCCGCTTCTTCGCATTCATGGTCGCCGAGCCGCCGGCCCGGAGTGAGGAGGACCTCGAGCGCAAGATCACGACCTATGAGGCAATGATCTTCCAGGAGGACGAGATGCGCCGCTCGCATGCGGCGGTCATGGTCGAGACCGCCATGCATGTCGACGCGCGCAGGCTCGGCATCAATCTCAGAAAGCGGCCGATCGATGCCGCCACGACGAGCCGGCACTGAGAGGCGGCCATGTCCTATATCGTCTACGACCTCGAAACCTCCGGCCTGGCGCCGCAGTGGAACGTACCGCTTCAGGCGGCGCTGATCCACTGCGACGACAACCTCCAGCCGCTCAGCGAGCTCTCGCTGCGCTGCCGGCTTCCGGCCCATATCGTGCCGGCGCCGGGCGCGCTGTTCACCACCGGCATCGGCCCGGCTCAGCTCGAGCAGGCGCCGATGTCGAGCACGGAAATGCTCATCGCCATCGCAAAGGCGCTGTCTGCCTGGGCGCCGTCGACCGTGATCGGCTACAACACGATCCGGTTCGACGAGGAGATGCTGCGGCACGCGTTCTTCACGCATCTCTTGCCGCCGTACGCGACCCAGCTTGGCGGTCATCGCCGGGCCGACCTGTTGACCATGGTCAGGGCGGTAGCAATGCTGGAGCCCCAGGCCATCACCGTGCCCATAACCCGATCGGCAAACCGAGCTTCAAGCTCGGCGATATCTGCAGGTCGAACGGCATCGCGCTGGCCGAGGATGAGGCGCATGACGCCCTGGCGGATACGCGAGCGACGCTCGCCCTGTTCCGGCACCTGCGCCAGGTCGCGCCCGCAGCGGTCGCGATGATGCTCGACAACGCCGACAAGGCCACCCCGAACCGGATGCTCGCCGGCGGCGAAGTCCTGCTCCTTGGCGGCGCCTCGAAGCTGAGCCCGATCGTCGGCATCACGCCGAACCCGACGGTCGCGACCTCCTGGGCGACGGTCGACCTGACCATCGACCCGGCAAGCTATCTCAACGGCAGCGCGGAGGAGATCGCAAAGCTCCTCTCCGGCCCAGGCCCGCGCCCGGTCAGGCTAGTGCGGACCAATGCCCAGCCGATCCTGCTGGCCTATGCGCAGGGCTGCCACGCCCTGCCGCCGGACCTCCGCGATGACGTACTCTACCACGAGCGGGCGGCATATGTCCGCGACCACGCCGGATTCCGGTCTAGCCTCGCTGCCGCAATGGCAAATCGCTTCGCCGATCGCGAGCCGTCGCCCTATCCGGAGGCGAGCCTCTACGGTGGCGGATTCCTCTCAACCGAGGATGCCCGGCTGAGCGCCCGCTGGCACGCTTCGCCCTGGCAGGATCGCCCGGCCATTGCGGCACAGTTTCGAGACGAGCGGCTGAAAGCCTTTGCAAATCGGTTGATGCTGCTGGAGGCGTCGCAGGACATGTCCCCGGTCGCCTGGCAGAAGGGGCAGGCCTGGCTGCGCGAGCGCCTGACCACCGAGGCCGCGGTGCCGTGGCTGACCTTGCCGATGGCGCTGCGGCAGGTCGGCGAGCTGCGTGCCGGGCTTGCCGAGGACGAGGTCGGCCGCCGCACCCATCTCGATGAAATCGACCGGTGGCTCCGCCAACGCAGCCAGTACTTCCAGCTGGCGGTCTGACGGAAGCCATCTGCCCTGACGACGAAGGCGCCCCGACCGGGCGCCTTTTCCATGTTGGGATCGAGAGGGAAGCGCAGCCGGGATGGCTGTAACCCCGATGAAAGTACCCAAGATGACCAGGAAGAATGAGGGCGGCCGCTCGCTCGCCCCGTGCGCCAGCAGGGCGATCGACGAGCCGGCGGAAATCACCCTGCGCGATCCGATCACGGTGGCGATGGAGATCGCCGCCGGCGATGATCCGAGCGTCGCCGAGCTGGTAGCGTTCAGGCGCCAGCCGATCGATCTCAAGAATGCCGCGCGGAATGCCAAGAATCTGCATTCGGAGGAGTTCCGGGTCTGGCTCGCGCGCGAGAGCGGCGACGACATCACCGAGTCCGTCTGCGGCGGGCTCGAGATCATGAGCATCAGCCTGATCGCGCTCGTCGCGCTCTGGCCGGCCGACGACCTCGACGCGGCGGAAGCCAAGCTCGCGCTCGACGCGAGGACCGGCGTGCAGCTGCATCGCCGCGAGAAGGACTTCGACGGCAGCATGGACGCGAAAACCGCCCGGCGGATTCGCTGGCGGCGCGGCGCCTTCGCGGTACCATCGCTGATGTTGCCGCCAGCGCCGGCTGCGCCACAGAGCGAGGACCGCGGATTGGCAAGCTGGCCGCTCGAGCGCTTCGATCTCGTGGAGCATCTGCCGAAGCGCGGCGGACCGCCGGCCTTCGCGGACCGGCAGGTCGTCCAATGGAGCCGGTTCGCCCGGTCTGCCCCCGATCTCGACGGACTCCTCCAGCGCGCGGCAAAAATGTTCGAGACCTGTGACCGCCTGCTCGAACTCGCCGGGCGCGGTCCTGCCAACGCCAGCGAGCTGACGGTGGCTGCCGAGGGCGCCCGCCTGATGGCATACCTCGCCGCCTGCCAGGTCATGCTCTGGCCTGTCCATAACCGGGACGCGCTTGCGATCAAGAAGCAGGTGGTCGCGCTGATCAACAGGAGGGGCGAGGCTGGCGATCCTCCGGCGATGCAGTCGGCAGTCCGGCACGTCACGGCCGAGGCGGCGTGGATCAAGACTCTGCCGTACGACGCGCGCGACCGGTTGCAGTTCGACTGGAACGAGCTGGTCTGAGCCGGCCGGATAGCAAGACATGAGGGAGGCGTCCGGGATCGGACGCCTTTCTCGATTCCAGGACTGAGGGAAAGCGCAGCCACGTGGCTGTCACCCCCAAGAAACTGGGCCGACTGACATGAAGACCATCTCCCCTCCCTCCCTCGCCGACATCGAGCTCGACCTGCCGCTCCGGCGCGTCACCGACGACCTCTCCGCCTTCACCGATCGTCTGTCGCTATCGGCGGGTGCGGAGAAGGGCTACGCCGGCTTTGCAGCCGAGGTTCATCCAGTAGGCGAGATCGCCGAGCGCGCCATCGGCCACGCTGTCGAGATCACCCGCTTCCTCGCGCTCGCCGGCACGTCCGAAAGGGCGCAGGTCGCGTACTTCTTCGACATGCTGGTCGCGCTCCTGCTGCTCAACAATGCCGCGATGATCACCGTCGCGCTCACACCACCGCGCCTGCCGGTCGACTTCGCCGCGCGTCAACGCGTCCTCGGCGATGTCATCGCGGCGGTCGGTGGCGATACCGGCTTCGCGGAGATCGCTCGTAAGGCCTTCGTCTATGGCGAGATCGGCGAACCCGCCGCGGTCGAGACGGTATTCCATGCAGCGACGGTGCCCGCTCTGGACGATATCCGTGATGGCCGCCCGACTGTCCTCGGCCTGGAGCAGGGTCTCAGCCTGATGGCCTTCATGCGCGAACAGGCCTCGCCGGCGATCCTGGTCGAGCGTGCGGCCTTGCAGCTCGACGATGCCGACCGATTCGCGCAGGCGGTCCAGGAGGATGCCGAGCTCGATCGCGAGCGTCTCGATCGGCTTCAGCGCGCCTGCCACGGCGCGAACCTGCTGGCAGCGGCCGATCTCGCACGGGCCTGCCTGATCGACGCGGTCACGGCCGGTGACCAGCCCCTCCGAACCCGGATCGAGGCACTGGCGCAGCGCCTGGTCGAACAACGCCTGAAGGACATCGTGATGTTCGCCGCTGCGATGGCAGATCGCCTCTGGGAGCTGCGTCGCATGCAGGCCGAGACGGCCGGTCGGTTCAAGCCGCTCTGATCCCGGCTGGATCAGGCTCGGAGCATGCCGGGAGGGCGCCGCGGACCGCGGTGCCCTCTCGCGATTCCGAGGCGGGACAAGGGGCGTAGCCGATCGGGCTATAACCCACATGAGAATGTAGACATGATCAGGAACGACTCTCGCGGCCCGCTGGCGCCGCACGACAATGCACATTCGAATGGCCAGGACGGGCCGACCGAGCCCATCCGCGATCCGCTGACGGCGGTCGCGGAAAGCATCAGTGACGATCCCTCGGTGTCGGAGCTCATCGCGTTCCGCCGCAGCACGCCTGACCTTCAGGCTGTTGCCATCGACGCCAAGCGCTGTGGCGATGAGGCTCGCCGGCTGCTGATCGGCAGCCACCACCCCGATCCGCGAAACCGGGCCTGGGTCGCGCTCGCCATCGCAGGGCTCTCCTGCGGTGCGATCGTCGCGATCTGGCCCTGCGACACGGTTCACGACGCCCATGCCAAGATGGCGCTGGCGGAGGCCAGCGTGCTCCACGGTGACGATGCCGAGCGTGGAGAGGCTGCGACCCTCGATGCCGCGGGCGCAACCCGGATCCGGCTTCAGCGCGCCGCCTATGCGGTGGACCCGCTGATCGTGCCGCCGGGGCCCGCCGCCCCGTCCCAGGAGGATCGGGGCCTGGCACAGTGGCCGATCCGGCACTTCGATCTCGTCGATCTGTCCCCGCCCTCGGCCGGGGACGTCCTGCTCTCGCCTCGGGAGATCGCCCGCTGGGGCCTGTTCCTGAAGGCGGAGCCTCCCTTCGGAGACAGGCTCGCTCGCGTCGAGCAGATGTTCGCGATCGCCGATCGCCTGCGGGTTCTGGCGCGGCAGGCGGAGGATGGCGCGCGTGAACTGCGCTGGGCCTGCGAGGGCGCGCTCATACTGGCCTACATGGCCGCGGCGCAGATCGCGATCTGGCCGGCGCTGAAGCATTCGCCGGAAGCGCAGGCGAAGGAGCGCCTCGTCACCGTCGTCAACGCGCGCGCCAGCCGCGGTGATCCCGCGCACATGCAGGCGGCGGTCCGGCATCTCTACACCGAGGCGGCATGGCCGGCTCATGGCTGGCGACCCACCGCCACGGTCGTGAACGAGCCGGACTGGATTCCGATCGTCTAGGCCAGCTCGAGGTGACCTCACCATAGCACTTGCCAGGAAGAGGCGGCGCCGCGCGGTGCCGCCTCTTCGCGTTTGGTCCAGGCAAATGGGGAAGGGAGACAGGAGGAAGGGTGCTGCGGAGAGCAGATCACCCCTCATGAAAGAGCATTCCTGTGAAGATCAGCAATAACCCGGACATCGCGGCGGCCTGGCGTTCGGCCGCCGCCGACCTCCCGCTCGTCGGCGTCGTCGACGAGCTCGAGTTTCTCGAGTTCCTCGGCGACGAGGATCAATCCGGTCTTCGGCGGTGCGCCTCGGTCTGGCGCGAGCGCCCATCGCTCTTGCCGATCCGGGGGCGAGCACGCTTCCATGCCGCACAAATCCAGGACCTGCTGACAGCCCTTCGCGACGGCATCGTCACAGTCGACGACCTCAAATCCGATGCTGTCCGGGCCTGGGCGATCCTGATCAATGCCGGCAATGTCGCGACGATGTTGATCGCGCCGCGCAGCGATTCGGATTATCGCGCCCGCGCCGACCTGCGGCGCGCCTTGCGCCATCAAGCCCGCCGTTCGGCCGACCCTGACCTCGCCTGCCGCGTCAGCCGGATGTGCGGCGGCGACTTCGTCGCGCTCAGCGAGGACGGCATGAGACCTGCCAGATTGCCTAATATCTGCACCGAGCACTACATCAGCGCCGCAGAAGGCGAACCCGCAGCCTATCCGGTCACGATGGCCCGGTCACTGCAGCTCTGGCTCGAGACGCCGGTCGACCTCTCCGACCTGTTCGACGGCGCGCGCACGCTGCTGTGGCAGGTCGATGTCTGGCGGCGCCTCCAGGGCAAGATTGCGGATTCTTCGCTTCTCGATGATGCCATCCGGGGGGCGGAGCTTCTCGCCTATGGCCGGCTCGCCCGGATCGGCGTGTGCCGGGCTCTCGATGACGACGACCTCGCCGTGAAGCGAGCCGCCCTCGGCCTGATCGCGCCGCGCGCTCGCGATCCTGATCCCATGCGGGCCGCGATCGAATGGGCGGTCGAGCTCGGGCGGACTGTCACCGACCGCGACTGATCTGCGCGCTCCAGCTCCTGATGCTGAGAACGCAAGGGCGCGCCTCCCCGGCGCGCCTTTCGGCATGGCGATCGCGAGGCGGTGAAGGGGCGGAAGAGCCGACCCCAGGGAAACAGGTTCAAGGCCATGACCGACACCACCGCACCGCCCCTGCGCGACCTCGTCTTCACCACCGACAGCGTGCAGGTCACCGACGAGCTCGCCGCCTTTGAGGGGCTCCTGCCGGACATGCCGGACGACGTCGAGCGCCATGCTGCTCTTCTCGAACGGCTACCGCCGCTTCTCGACCTGCGCGAACGGGCTCTGGTTCACGCCCAGGAATATCAGCGCTTCCTGACCCTCGCCGACGCCGATCCCTCGGCGCTGGAGTACATGGTCGACATCGGCAATGCGCTTGCGCTCCTGTCCCATGCCGGCGAGATCGCGATGCTGCTGGTGCCAGCGGGCTCGCCCGAAGATCACTTCGCCAAGGCCATGCTCGCGAAGGAACGCGGCGCGCAATATCGCTCCGGCGCTGGCGTTCACGAACCGAAACTGATGGAGCGCGCGCTGCGGCGGTCTTTCGCCGACAGCCATCCTCGCCTCGTGATCGGTGCGAGGATTCCGCCCGGGATGGAGGAGGCCTCCCGACGCTTCAGCGGCGCCGTCCTGCCACAAGCGATCAACGACGATAGCAACTCGCCGAATGTTTATCAGGTCGAACACGGGCTGGCGCTGGAGGACTGGTTCAACGAGCCGCCCGACCTTGCCATCCTGCTCGACGAGGTCAGACAGCTCTTCGCCGCGATCGAAACCTGGTCGCAGGCCGAACCGTCATCTTCATTCTGGTATGGTGCCCGGCGCGGCGCGCTTATCCTCTCCTATGCCCGCCTCTGCCGGATCGGGCTCTGGCCGGCGCGCAGCTCCGCTGACCTCGTTGCGAAGATGGATGTGGAGCAGCTGATCACCGAGCGCACCGAGGACCCCGACGCGATGCGGGCCCTGGCCGAGATTGCGCTCGGCGTGGGCCGCCGCATCGCGAGGCAGGGCGGGCGCTTCGTGACCGTCCTCGGCGGCGTCGAGCTGTGAGGCGCGTGGTGAGCACGATTCCCGCCTACGACGCCAACGCCGTCGCGACCCTGCGCGACCTGGACCGCAAGAGGCTGCTCGGCCATCTGCGCGATCAGCGTCCCGATGGCATGGCCCAAGAAGAGCAGGTCGAGCCTGCTCGCGATAAACCGTCCGCGACCGCTCCTACGCTGGGGCCGACGATCTCGATCTTCGACCACGAGGCCGTCGCCAAGCAGATCAGGCTCGCTGGGTCTGGCGACACCTTCGACGAGGGAGGACCATCCGCGTCGTCCGCCTCCAGTGACGAGCAGGCCCGGCTCGAGCGTCTTCGGGCACTCGTGCACCAAGAACCGCTGCGCCGCCTCGTCGTCGCGGACGAAGGCACCAGCGAGCGTCTGGGCCGCCTGCGCGAGGAGTGCCCGGGCTTCGTCGAGATCATCGCCCTGGTCGAGCGGGCCGTCGCACTCTCCATGATCTCCAGCACCGGCATCGCCTTCCCGCCGATCCTGCTCGTCGGCCCACCGGGCCTGGGCAAGACCCACTTCTCCCGCCGACTTGCCGCGGCGCTCGGCGTCGAACAGCATGCCTTCAGCTGCGCGACCAACTCGGATGCGCAGGCCCTCCTCATCGGCCATCCGACAACCTGGCGCGGCGCGCGCATGGGCGTGCTGACGGAGGCTCTCCTCGGCGGCGAGACCGGCAATCCCCTGCTCGTCCTCGACGAGATCGACAAGTTCGTCACCCATTCGACCGAGAAGCCCTACAACAGCCTTCTCGCCCTGCTCGAATCTGAGAACGCCTCCGCGCTCATCGACGAATATCTCAGGGTGCCGTTCGATCTCTCGCGCTGCCTCATACTGGCGACGGCGAACGATCTCGATGCGCTGCCAGGCTTCATCCAGGACCGGTTCCTGATCGTGACTGTCACGTCGCCGGACGGCGCCATGCTACGCGCGATCGCGCGTCGGATCGCCGCCGAGATCATCGCAGCCCATGGCGACGCCTTCGCCCTGCCGGACGATGCGGTCGTGGCGCGGCTCGCCAGGACGAACCCGCGCGGCATCCGCCGGCTCGTCACCCTCGCGCTCGGCTTCGCCGCGCAGGCCGGGCGGCGCCATCTCATCGTCGCCGATGTCTCTGCCGCAGAGGCTATTGCCGACACGAGGGGCGCGAGGGACCCGATCGGCTTCATTAGGCCCCAAGGGAAAAGGCAGGACGGGCGGGAGTGAAGGTGAAAACGGGAATGCCCCCGAAAACCTCTGCCGACGAAACAACCGGAAGACGACCAAGAAGATGACGACGAACACCATCCCGGGCACGCCTCCGCTGCCCCTCCGCCGAATCCGGCCCATCGGCAGCGCCGCCGCCGTCACCTGCTACATCAAGACCCAGTGGCCGCGGATCGGCGGCTCCGGCATCCGCCCCCTCCCCGACACCGCCTTCACCGACCCGGCCTTCCTCGAACGCTATCGGCCCGGCATCTGGACCTATCCCTATCTCGCCTGCTGCGGCGCGGAATTCGACAGGCCCGATCGGGCAAGCGGTCTGAAGAGCGTCGCCGACCGTCTGCACATGCCGATCTACAAGCTCTCGGCGACCGAACTCGCCGATCCTCGCCGCAGGCTCGAGGCCCTGAACCGGATGTGCTACGCCTCCCATGTCCTGAAACCCGGCGGCTACGCGCGGGAACCGGGCTTCCAGGACTGGACGTTCCAGCAGTTCCTGCCGCGCCACGAGCCCCTCCCCGGCTCGCCGGTCAGCCTCGACGGCCATCTCTTCGCCCTGCGCCGGCCCCACGACCTGAGCAAGCGGGTCTTCGAGAAGCTGCTGCATCACCGGCTGCGCAACGCCAGTCTGAACAGCTTCCTCGTCACGCCGACCGGGCGCAAGCATTGCGCCATGCTCGGCCTCGTCCCGGAGGAGCAGCAGCGCTGGACCGCCTATCGCTTCGGCCGCACCCCGCGCATCGACAAGGCCGAGGAGCTCTACGTCTTCCGCCCGGACGGTGAGGATTCCGACAGGCTCCTCATCATCCTGGAGCGCCTGGTTCATGACTGGGTGATGGGCAGAATCCCGCGCCTGCCCGGCAAATGGCGCGATCGCAGCCAGTATTCCCGGCGCTCCTCAGCGGCCTGAAAGGCGAAGCCTCTCTTTCCGCTCCCGGTCCACCCTCCGCTTGTAGTCGTTCGGGGAGGACGATCGCGGACGATCCTGAAGCTTCTGACCGTTCAGAGCATTCTGAGAATTCTGAGCATTCGGAGCGCCATGAGCATCCCCACCACCGTTGGCTGCGTCCAGCCGTGCCGGATCGGCGTATAATCCCCACCCCGCCTTGACGACCTCACCGTTGCCGAACATCTCGCCCAACATCTTGCTGACGGCATTGACGGTTTGGCCGGTCTGGGCCGCAATCGCGATGGCGCCCAAAGGCGACGGACTTGCCTGCAGAATCGAGCGAATGCGGTCCCGTTCGGGATGCCTGTCGACCGCACGCGGCTTGGCCAGGCGCCAGACGCGCGCGCGAGGATCGAACGCAATCTCGCGCGAGATTTCCTCGATATCGCGTCCCTGGGCGAGAAGCCGCGTGCCGCCACGGCCCTTGTCCAAGACAATGTTCGTGTCGGGCACGCCGAGGAATCCGGCTGAGCCCGTGATCCGCTCGAACGGGTCCCCGCCCCCGGATTTGCGCAGGTGATGAACCAGGATGATGCCGATCTGCCGGTCGCGCGCGAGATCATGCAGTTTGGTCAGATCGCGATAATCCTGCTGATAGCCGGCCTGCGAGCCGATCGGGCGAAATTTCTGGAAGACGTCGATGACGATCAGGCGAGCACCCTCGGTCGCCGCGACCCACCGGTCCAGTCGCCCGAGCCCGTCGAAATCCATCCCCATCGGCCCCGTCTCAAAAAACAGGTTGGCCGGCCAGGCTGGGCCGGTCCCAAGCATCTGCTCGAGCCGGCCGCGAAGACGCCGGTCGTTGTCCTCAAGAGCAAGGTACAAAACCGCGCCCTTCGCGCAGCGATGAGCATTTTCGTCGAGAACGGCGGTGCCTCTCGCGACCGACAGCGCGATATCCAGGCTCAGCCAGCTCTTCCCCACCTTCGGCGCGCCGGCCAGCACCGTCAGCCCGAGAGGAATCAGACCGTCGACGATGAATTGCAGCGGTGCGAAGTCTCGCCCCTTGAGTTCATGAGCACTGAAAGGGCCCTGTCCCGCCCCCGTCGTCGTCTGCGTCATGCCTGTCGATCTCTCGCAAGTCTTCGGCAGGAGCATGCCCATCGGCGCTGAAGATCGAGCCCGAATATTTGGTCAAATTGAAGATATCTCGCGCGAACACAGTAGCAACGGCAGGCATCTCCGTGCTCGCCGTCACGTCGTGTAGAATCCAGCGCGTGATTCGCGTGTGGAGTTGAGTCATGGACGTGCCTGAGTTCTGGCGAAGCATCCCGCGGCTGGTGCCAGATTTCCTGCGGAGAACCGGCCAGGTCGAGCATTTCGTCCCCGTCCACTTCCGACCGTCGGATCGAGCCGGGCCGGATCCTTATGCCGGCGGCGGATCGGGCAAGAGGCCTAGGACCAAGCTCGAGAACGAGCTTGATGACGTCCAGGCCTGTCTGATCGCCGATCTGGAATGCGTCGTGAAGGCGCTCGAGGCCGTCGAGGCGCGCCAGCAGGCCGGCAAGAACCGCAAAGCAGCCCCACGGACTCTCGGAGATGTGCTGAATTCGGCAGCGCCAGGCCCCTCCTCTATCGGCACGTTGCTGACAAAGGGGCGACGATCTGTCCGCCAGCGTCACGCAGGATGCCATCCGGCCTATCGAGGCTATCTGGTCCCGATGAAAGCCGCACGGCTCGCGGCCGTGAACGATGCCGATGGCCTGCGAGCTCTGGTCTCGTCCCATGTCACGTCCATCGATCTCGTCGGCCGAGCGCGGAACGCCGCTCAGGCGACCGCCGAAGGCATGCGGACGACATTCGTCGAGGTCAACAAGAACAAGCGCCGGACAGACGAGACCATCTCTCGCGATGTGCTGGACCGCTTGCCGCGTCTCTCTATCACGGAGATGACGCAGTTTTCCTTTGCCAGCGGCATCAACGCGTCACGCATCTGGCAGTGCTATCACGGCGCGCCGGCGACGATCGACTACCATCGCGTGTTCGATCTCGCCGTGTTCGCCGGGCGACTGTCGCGCGGGGGCCCCGTGCTCATCACCTGGGATCTGGTGCGATATTTCCTGGCCCATCGAACCGACCCGAATATCCGGTGGTGGTGGCGCGTCCTGTTCTTCCCCAACACCGTCCTGATCCACGACGCGATCGAATGGATCTGTGCGCAGATCGATCAGGCCTACGGCCTCGCCGCTTTCACCGGCAGTCTGATCCTGTGCGACAGACCGGGAGAGAGCAGGACCTTTCGTTTGCCGCCTCTCAAGCCCTGAAACCAAGAAAAGCGGCCGGTCCCAATTAGATTCATGTCGGCGGCGACGCCGAACGGCCAGCCTCCCGCTCCTCGGCAGGAGCGGCAGACGTGGGCAGGCGGGGCGAAAAAGGACAGAGAAAGGAGGTCCGGACCAAAGGTTCAGGCGGCCGCCCTTCGCTGTACCCCGCTGCCTCCCCTGGGGAGGCCCTCCCCGATCGGGAGATCATCCTCGAAAACATCGACGCCGGCTTCATCGGCACGGAGGAACTCGACGCGCTCGAGCAGTATTTCGGCGACATCGTCATGCAGGTACTCGGCCGATGATCTAACCCCATACCAAGGCTTTATCCTGGCGAATTCGACATTAGATGCCCTGAACACCCGATAGGATCGAACATGGCCCGCCGCCGACGCACTGCTTCCGAAGACGCTCCGAGCAGCCCCGACCGGGTCGTGCTCTATATTCGCGTTTCCACCGACAAGCAGGCCGAGAACCGGCTCTCGCTCGAGGAGCAGGAGCTCCAGATGCGCGACCATTGCGAACGTCAGGGCTGGACGGTGGTCGGGCTCTATTGCGATGCCGGGGAAAGCGCGAGTTCTCTGCAGCGCCCCGAATTCCAGAAGATGCTGGCACGCTGCCTGGACGGGACGCGCTCCATCGACGCCGTCCTGGTGCACTCGATATCGAGGGCGTTCCGCAATCTCCTGGACCAGGAGCGGACCGTGCTCGATCTCAAATCGCACGGCATCGCCACGCGCTCCATGACCGAGAACATCGTTGCGCGCGATGGCGGCAAACTGATGCGACTGGCACTGGGATTCGCGAACGAACTCAAATCCCATGACGCTCATGTCGGCACCATGCGGGGCATGTCCGCGACCGCCAGACTCGGCTTTTCGAACGGAGGGACCGCCCCGTTCGGTTATCGCTCCGTCGCGGCCGAAACGATCGGCCGGACGACAAAGCGTAAGCTCGAGATCGACCCCGTCGAAGCGGACATCGTCCGTCTCGTCTTTCGTCTCGCGCTCGAAGGCGACGGCTCGTCGGGCCCTATGGGTGTGCGCAACATCGTCCAGTACCTCAATGCTGCCGGATATCGCACCCGCAAGGGTGGCGAATTCTACCATAGCACCATTCACGAGATGCTGCTTCGTGAAGCCTATACCGGCGACCGCTCCTGGAACGTCTTCGACAAGCATGGCAACCAGAATCCCGATCGCGAGATCGTCGATTACAAGGTGCCAGAGATCGTCGACCGCGAGACCTACGACGCCGTGCAGGCCCAGCTGGGTGAACGGCAACCGAGCCACCGCGGTCCCCGTCTGGACAGCGCCCCGTCTCTCTTCGGCGGGCTGATTCACTGCGGATGCTGCAAAAGGGCCATGTCGCCATCCAGCGGCACTGGCCGTCATGGCAAGATCTACCATTATTACAAATGCGCCGGCTCCATCAACAAAGGGGCCGGAGCGTGCAGGAACAAGCCGGTAGGGCGAGGTTTGGCAGAAGCCCGCGTCATGAGCGAGTTGGTGCAATGGCTGACCACGCCGGATCGCCTTGCCGGCATTCTGGCTCTCCTGCACCAGCGCAAGGCCTCGAAACAGCAATCGGTCATCGTGCGCATCGCTCAGCTGCAGCGGGAAGCCGCAGAGGCGGAGAACGCGCTGCAAAACGTCTATGCCGCGATAGAAGCCGGTATCCTCGATCCCACCGAACCTTCACTTCAGAGCCGTGTGAGGAGCTTACGGGAGAAGCGGGACCTCGCCTCGGCCGCACTCGAGCGCGCCAAGGCTACTATGGTCGAACAACCCGCTCTCGATTCTCAAATTGTGGAAACCTTCCGCCGGGCGCTCGTCGAGCGTCTCTCCAATGGGCCGATCGAAGGACGCAAGGCCTGGCTCGGCGCCATCGTCGACGCGATCGTAGTCGAGCCTGGGAACATCCGCGTTATCGGCAAGAACGACAATTTCGAGAAGAACTTGCGCAGCCACGCCGCCGGCCGAGGGCCGGTTCGCAGTTCTGTTCGGAAGTGGTGGGGGAAGTAGGACTCGAACCTACGAAGGCATAGCCAGCGGATTTACAGTCCGCCCCCTTTGCCGCTCGGGACATTCCCCCGCCTGCTCCTACCGGCCTCTCGGCCGGTACAGGCCGGTGTGTCACTCGCGTGACGACCGGCAGGCGCGGCCGGACTTATGGTGACCGCGCACCTGTGTGTCAACCCTTCGCGCCTCGCTCCGCGCAGCAAAGTTCCGCCGCCCCTCCCGGGAGCGACGGCGCAACGCCGCGCTGGCCAAGCGACGCGCATCGTGGCAGGCAACGGACAGGAGTTCAGGAGCTTACAGATGCCCGCGCCGTCCCGTCCCAGATCCGGTCCTTCGGCCGGCCGGCCCGGCCAGGGCCGCCGGCCTCAGCGCGCAGGCGGCCCACCGCCGCACCGGCCCGGCGATATCGACGAAGCCGTCCTCTACGGGCTGCATCCGGTCGTGGAGGCGCTGCGCAACCCCGCCCGCCGGCATCGAAAGCTGCTCGCGACCGAGAACGGGTTGCGCCGGCTGACGGAAGAGGTCGGCGAACTGCCGATCGAGGCCGAGATCGTGCGCCCCTCCGAGATCGACCGGCTGCTCACGCCCGATTCGGTCCATCAGGGGCTCTATCTCGTCTGCGATCCCCTGCCCTCGCCCGATCTCGACAGCCTTCCCGACGACGCGGTGGTCCTCGCCCTCGACCAGATCACGGACCCGCACAATGTCGGCGCGATCCTGCGTTCGGCGGCGGCGTTCTCGGCGGCGGCGGTGATCGTCACCGTGCGGCACTCGCCGGCGGCGACCGGCGTCCTCGCGAAATCGGCCTCGGGAGCGCTCGAGCATGTGCCGCTGATCGCCGTGCGCAATCTCGGCGACGCGCTCGACCAGCTCGGCAAGCGCGGCTTCCTGCGCATCGGCTTCGATTCGGACGGCGACGTCGCCCTCGACGATGTCGCGCTGCGGCGCCCGCTCGTGATGGTGATGGGCGCGGAGGGCAAGGGGTTGCGCCAGCGTTCGCGCGAGCTCTGCGACCATGTTGCAAGGCTCGAGGTGCCGGGCGCGATCACGAGCCTCAACGTCTCCAACGCGACGGCGATCGCGCTCTACGTCGCCAGCCGGCGTTGAGAGCGGCTCCGGGCCGGGAGCAAGCGGCTAGCGCCCCGGGACCCTCAGCAGCAGTGCGCCGGTCTCCGCATGGGCATAGCGCTCCCGCAGGCCGCGCGACTCGGCCGCTCCGATGCGGATGACGCGAGTCACCGGGCGGTCGGGCCGGCCCTCGATGCGATAGAGCGTCGGTGTCGGGGCCGGCGAACGCGGAATGCCGATGAGAACCGGCAGCGCGAAGGGATCGCCCTCCTCCGCCTCCGGGAGGGCGGAGGCGTTCGCCGAGACTTGGCGCAGTTCGGGCTCGGGCCAGAACGGGAAGAGCGGCGGGTAGCCCACCACACCACCCCAGCCTCTGCGCATCGCGACGCGGTGCCGGCCGGCCTCCGAAACCGCTCCGCGCGCATGCGCCGAAACGCCGGGAACCGGGCGGGCGACCGGCAGCGCATGGCGAATCGGCGGCGCGTGAAAAGCCCGCCCGGCTGCTGGCGGAGGCTCGAAACCGGCTCCGCCCATGCGGGCTTGGGCGAGCGCGGGCCCCACCATCAGGGCGAGGCCGAGCGGGACGATCATCAGGCGCAGCATGCAACGTCTCCCCGTCCGCATCGAGCAGGCCTCTGCGCCCCGATCATAGGCGCCCGACGCGAGAGGGGAAGCCGCCTCCTCCGAACGACCCAGCCGGCAAAAGGGTCTCGCCGTTCGTCTCATAGACGAAGGATGCAAGACCAAGGGCCGGATTGCACAGGCGAACGCGAACGATCACCTTCCGCAACCGACTGAAGCGACGGATCCGCGAGTCCCTGTTTCAGCTCTTTCGGCATCGCCTCTCAAGAAGGCGGGCCTCTTGGAAACGCGGCAGCCCGGAGGTCCGGCTGCCAGCCATTTTGGCAGGGGAGACAACGCCATGAGCGTGGCAGCACAGACATCGGGGAAGGTAGCGCCTCGCCCGATGACCCGGGAAGAGAAGCGCGTCATTCTCGCATCCTCACTCGGCACCGTCTTCGAGTGGTACGACTTCTATCTCTACGGTTCGCTCGCCGTCATGATCGGCGCGCATTTCTTCTCGGCCTTCGACCCGAACACGCGCGCGATCTTCGCGCTGCTCGCCTTTGCCGCCGGGTTCCTCGTCCGCCCGTTCGGCGCGCTGGTGTTCGGGCGCCTCGGCGATCTCGTCGGCCGCAAGTACACCTTCCTCGTCACCATCCTGATCATGGGCATGTCGACCTTCCTGGTCGGCCTCCTGCCCGGCTACAACTCGATCGGCTGGATCGCTCCCGTCATCCTGATCGCGCTGCGCATGCTGCAGGGCCTGGCGCTGGGCGGCGAGTATGGCGGTGCGGCGGTCTATGTCGCCGAGCACGCTCCTCCGGGCCGGCGCGGCTTCTATACCTCGTGGATCCAGACGACCGCGACGCTCGGCCTGCTGCTCTCGCTGATCGTCATCCTCGGCATCCGCGTCAACATGGGCGAGCAGGAATTCGCCGCCTGGGGCTGGCGCATCCCCTTCCTGGCCTCGATCATCCTGCTCGGCATCTCGGTGTGGATCCGTCTGCAGATGCAGGAGTCGCCGGCCTTCCAGAAGATGAAGGAAGAAGGCACCCATTCGAAGGCGCCGCTCTCCGAAGCCTTCGGCCAGTGGAAGAACGCCCGGATCGCGCTGCTGGCGCTGTTCGGCCTCACCGCCGGCCAGGCCGTCGTCTGGTATACCGGCCAGTTCTACGCCCTGTTCTTCATCCAGAGCATCCTGAAGGTCGACCTCTACTCGGCCAACGTGCTCATCGCCTGGTCGCTGATCCTCGGCACCGCCGGCTTCGTCATCTTCGGCTCGCTCTCGGACCGGATCGGGCGCAAGCCGATCATCCTCGCCGGATGCCTGATCGCGGCGGTGACCTATTTCCCGCTGTTCGGCGCCCTGACCCGCACCGCCAATCCCGGCCTCGCGGCGGCGCATGAGAACGTGAAGGTGCAGGTCGTGGCCGATCCGGCGAGCTGCGGCTCCGTGTTCGACCCCGTCGGCGTGCGGACCTTCACCCAGCCCTGCGACATCGCCCGCCGCACGCTCGCCAGCCAGGCGATCGTCTACACGCAGGCGCCGGCCCCCGCGGGCGCCACGGCGAAGGTCACCGTCAACGGCAAGGACATCGCGATCGACGGCAGCTTCGCCGCCACTATCGCGAGGGAGGCGGTCGCCGCCGGCTACCCGGCCCCGGGCGATGCGCGCATCGTCAAGACCGGCTTCATGGGAGCGCTGTTCAACCCGCAGTCGCTGACGGTGATCGCGATCCTGACCGTGCTGGTGATCTACGTCACCATGGTCTACGGGCCGATCGCGGCCGCGCTGGTCGAGCTCTTCCCGACCCGCATCCGCTACACCGGCATGTCGCTGCCCTACCATATCGGCAACGGCTGGTTCGGCGGCCTGCTGCCGGCGACCTCCTTCGCCATGGTCGCAGGCACCGGCGACATCTATTACGGCCTCTGGTACCCGATCGTGATCGCGCTCATGACTTTCGTCGTCGGCCTGCTCTTCGTCCCGGAGACCAAGGACCGCGACATCATGACCTACGACCACTGAACCCGCCGCGACACGCGGACCGGTGTGGCCCCGCCTTCCCAGGCGGGGCCTTTCTGTTTCGATCCGAAGGGACGCCCGTCTCCCCGACGAGAAGCGGCCCTGCCGACGAGCCCCTTGCCCTGCCGGCGAGGCGCTGGTAACCGCATGGCAGCAGACGGCGCCGGCGTAGCACAGCGGTAGTGCAGCGGTTTTGTAAACCGAAGGTCGGGAGTTCGATCCTCTCCGCCGGCACCATCTGATCGCTCGACCCATCCGTCAGCAATTCAAGCGCTTACGGACGTCAGGCATAATTCTCGGCATATTTTACGCCGGTTTTGTAGTGCGGCGGCGGTCTGTGTTGACCCAACGAACACCGCCGTTATCCGCGAAAAGCCGCCGCTGCCCGCGAGCCGCCTCGACAAAATCCGTACAAAATCGGGGGCGTCCGTTCTGCGTGCGTTCCGGCTCAGCTCGATGGGGCCTGGACGGGGTTCACCGTCGCCGGGTCGCCGTCTCCGGCTCCGGTGCGGTTCACGGTCTTCGAGACAACCCATTCCTGAAGCGCCGGCGGCGTGCCGAGCAGGAGCTCCTTGTCCGGGCCGCCGTTGAGCCACGCGCCGAATCGACCGGCCGACAGGATGCTCGGCATCCTGCTGTGGATCCTGGACATGAACGCGTCGGCCGGCCGGACGATGATCGTCGCCGATACGATCTCCTCGCCCTCTGGGCTCTTCCAGCGGTCCCATAACCCGGCCAGGCCGAGAAGATTGCCGTCGGCGGCCGAGATGAAGTGCGGGGTCTTGTCGCCCTTCTCGCCGGTCCATTCGAAGAAGCCACTCGCGGGAATGATGCAGCGCCGCGCCTTGAACGCGTTGCGGAACATCGGAGCGGTGTCGACCGTCTCGACGCGGGCGTTGAAAGTCGCCGGCAGATCCTTCAGCGACTTCGACCACCAGCCCGGAACGAGCTGCCAGCGCGCGCGGACGAGATCGAGCCCGTCGCCGGCGGGGCGCAGGATGTCGATCGCCGTCGTCGGCGCGATGTTGTAGCGCGGCTGCAGGTTGCTCGCCTCGCCATGCACTGTCAGCGGCTGGCTGAAGGCGTGGATCTGCGGCCAGGTGTAGAATTGAGAGAAGCGCCCGCACATGACGGGTAGCCTATGACCGGCCGGTGGCCGCGTCGAGAGTAGTCGTCTACCAGGCCGTCCAGCCCTTCACGTAGCTGCGCCGCCGGATGTTGTCGCGAATCTCGACGCGCTTCTCGGTGCGTTGGATCTCGATGCATCGGAAGTTGTCCGCCCAGTGCGGCGACGTGCCCGAGGCGATGACGGGATCCTGGCCGATGGCGACGGCGAGCAGGATATCGGCGTGGCAATCGACGAATGGCTGGCACCAGCAGACGAGGTCACGGCCCTGCCCGCCATGCCAGCCGCTCCAGTTCAGATCGCGCACGATCTCTTCGCGCGTCGGCGCCACGGGGTTGCCCTGCGCCTCGAGCTCCGCGAGCGCCGCCGCGTGGACTTCTGGCGCGAGCTCCCCGAGCCGCCCGGCGATCCAGAGCGCATAGAGCCTGGTCGCCGACCATTGCCGGCCGCGCCAGCTGTCGGCCTTGAAGCGCACGGCCAGTGCGATGGTCGCCGCGCCGCCGACCCGGAACGGGTTGCCCCAGCGCCCGGCGCGCCCGGCGCCGCGGCCGACATAGACCGCATCGCTCGGCATGCGCGAACCGGCCTTGCGGCTGCGCTGCCTGCGGGTTCCCGGCTGGCCCATCAGAGGAGCGTCTTTCGCGCCGCGTCGCGCGCGGCGTTCAGCTCGGCCATCATGCCATCCGAGCCGCCGGGCTTGTCCGGGTGACGTTCGGCCGCGAGCTTGCGGTAGGCGGCCTCGACCGCTGAGCGCGGCGCCTCCTTCGGCACGCCGAGAACCTCCCACCACGGTTTCGCGCCCGGCGCCGGCAGGGCCGCGGCGAATCCCGCCATGGCCGCCTTGACCATGGCGACGCCGGCTTGCCGCATCTCGGTCCGCCGCGCCTCGAGCACATGGTGGATGGCCTGCAGGTTTTCCTCCGGCTTGGCGTAGAGGTCGACGGCGAAGCAGCGCTGCTCACCGTCCCAGACGAACCAGACGGCGACGCCGGGATCGGCCGGGCGCTCCTGGCCGAGCGAGACGTTCGACGAGATCACGACATCGGTCACGGGCCGGCCGCTGTCGTTGCCGAACAGGCGCAGGCTCTCCCGGACGTTCTTGAGCGCGCCGCCCAGCCCGGTCTTGAACTGCGAGGATCGCCGCGACGCCGCGCGCGGCATCAGGGCCGGCCAGGCCAGCGGGAACGGGGTGGTCATTTGCGGAACTCCACACGATCTGCGGGCCAGGCCAGCTTGAGGTGACCGACGACCGGCTGATGGACGGTGACCGACGGACCGAAGTCGCGCGCGACGTTCGGGCCGCCGAGGATGGCGCTGAGCACGCTGTAGCCGGACGGGAGCGGCTCCAGGTCGGTCTCACGGTTGCGCAGATGCGGACAGTGCCGCAGCGCCAGCTCGGCGCAGCAGCGGTGCACCGGCGCCTCGGTCGTCATGAACCAGCCCTCGCGCAGCTCGCCGAGCCTGAACCACCAGCGATCGGCTGCCGGCGTCGGCTCTCCACAGACCGTGCAGAGGAACTCGGCGATCGACCGCCGCTGCCGGACGAAATGAGGCTTCGCGAAAACCGGCTTGCCGTCGCCCGGGCTGTGCGGCGACCACATGGCGCGGCGCCCGCCGGCCCAGCGACACGGCCTGATCTCGTATCGGCTCTCGCCGGTCCAGGACGCGTTCCAAGGAACGAGCGCGTCGCCATAGTGGAGAATCGCCATCGCCTTGACGCCTCAGCTCTGCCGGTCACGGCTATGCCAGAACCAGTCGTGCACGATGGCGCCGGCGGGCAGCGCGGCGCGCGCGACCCGCTCGCAACCGAAGCGGGCCCGGTAGCGAGCACCAGGCTTCATGGGCATCCGGATCTCGACCACGCGGAAGGCCGTGCGGCCGCGCCGCGCCATGATGAATTCGCCGAAGCGCGGGAGATCGCCCTGCCAGGACGAGGCCGTGAGCACCGCCAGCTTCACGGGGCCTGCTCCGGCACGCGCTCGAGCGCGCTCTCGGGCCAGACCTGGACGGAGCCGGGCTCGCGCTCGCTCTCGACCGCGTAGCCGATCGGAGTCAGCCGCGTGCTGTAGAACCCGACGACGAGCCCCTGCCAGGACGAACCCCGCAGTTTGCGGACACGGTCCTCAAGTCGGAACCGGGCGCCCGGCAGCGTCATGCGCGCCGGCTTCCGGACCC
Organism: Chelatococcus sp.; assembly: GCA_003248805.1. Taxonomy (GTDB): domain Bacteria; phylum Pseudomonadota; class Alphaproteobacteria; order Rhizobiales; family Beijerinckiaceae; genus Allobosea. The sequence continues at coordinate 22,837 of QFQY01000045.1, forward strand.
GCTCGCCGTCGGGGGCATCGCCCGTCCGCATCATCACCGGGGGATGCCGCCGGCCGAGTAGGTGCAGAATGATCGGCGCGCCATCCTCGATCGCGGCGATCTCCGCCGGCGTCGGCAGCCATGCGGTTTCCATCGCCGGCGTGTTCGGGCCGTTGACCGAGCAGTTGATGGCGATGTCGCGGATCGGCAGCCCGAGATAGCCCTGGGACTGGCCGATGATCCGCGTGAAGCCCTGGATCATGCCGATCTGCATGCCGAACCTCCCGCGCGCTCGATGCGCAACCGCTCCGCATCGATCGCCGCCCGACAGGACGGCAGGCCACGATTGCCGCCTTCCGAATCATGGAGATCGACCTCCATCGATTCACCCAGCATCAGGCGGTTGACGTTGTGGTTCAGGATCAGCCGCCAGCGATACGACGTGCCGTAGCGGCTGTTCAGGCGGGCATTGCAGCGATCGAGAAAATCGAGCCGCGCGCGATCCTCGGAGAGGGCCTGCATCTCGGCGATCGCGGCAACCGGTTTCAAGCCGCGGATCGATTCCGCGATCTGCTGCGCAACCGCGACCTGGCCGGCCATGACTGGTCCCATGGGCGTGTCGTCCCCGGGGCCCTGATCGAACGCGTCGGCGCAGCGCGCCGCGTCCTCACAGAGGGCTGCCAGTGCGGCTTGGGTCACCCGCTCGCGCTCGGCCATCTCGGCTCGGCAGGCGGCGAGTTCGCGCTCGGCGCGCTCGGCCCGAGCCGTCAGCTCCTCGATCGGCTTCACGACCTGGCGGCCGATGGCGTCGCCGATCCTCGCCGCAGCCGCGCAGTGTTCCTTGCCTCGGCCATAGGTCGTCACCCATTCCTGCCCCGGCTCGCCGACGCGCCGCGCGTAGATGATGACCTGATCGTAGCCGTGAGCCTGCGCGATGCTCTTGGCGCTGACGATCGGGATGCGGTCCGCAGCTGTCGCTTCGTCATCGGGGACGGCCAGATGTTCCGTAACGGCAGAGGCCGGGATCAGAACCGACTCGACAAGGCAGCTGCGGACGACGACAGCCGGCTCGTCGGAATAGATCCAAGGGCCGCGCTCGCCGTCGATCAGCCGCGCCACACGGTACATTCGGACCTGCGCTGGTGCGTCGTTGGTCATGGGCGGCTGTCCTTCTCGCGGCGCAGGTCAGCGTTTTCCTCTCGCAGCCGCTCCATCGCGGCAGCCGGATATTCAGGAAGCGGGCACCAATCGACCGGGCGGCCGTTCAGGCTGTCGATCGGCGGCAGAACCGCGCCGGCTTCGGTGCATTCGGAGCGCCCGCCCGAGTAATAGGACTTGCGAGGGCAGGTCGCGCAGCCTTGGACCAGTTGCAGAACCTTCACGACCGTTCCTCCTGCGCTGGTGCAGAGGCGGAGAGGGCTGCGATCAGCGACCCGAACCGTGAAAGAGCCGGCATGACGTGCCCCGCCCATTCGCGCTCTTCCTCCCCACTGCCGATCTCCTGCTCGAACTCAAGCAGCCGGCCTTGCAGGAAGCTCCACGCTTCCCGCACCGCCTCCGGCAAGGCTTCTTCCTCGGCAGGGGATGACGCGGGAGAGGACAGGGCGGCTGGTTTGTCGTAGACAGGGCGCGCGGGCGGGTAAGGCTCCGCCGTCATCGCCTGTTCTAGCGCCGCGCGAAGGTCCTCGTTGTAATTCTCGCCTACAACCCGTTCTTGCGGCTCGGCCATGAAGTGACCGACGATCTCGATGTTGACGTTGTAGTCGCCCGCGTCGGCGTTCGGGCTGCTGGTGAAGCGAACATCCCAGCACTCATCCTGGATGGCGCTCAGCAACTCACTGTCGCGCTTCCACCGGGCAATCTCCGCCTCCCGCACCCCGCCGCCCGCAGGCTCCGAGGGCTGGTCATGGGTGTCCTCCACGGGAGCATCGCCTTCGCCACTGCTCGAGGTCACGGCGTTGATCGCTTCCGCGAGTTCACCGGCGTAGATCATGCTGCCGACATCGATGACCGTTTGCCGGCCTCCGCAGAGCAGGATCAGCTTTCCGCCCTGGCACGTTCCGATAAGGGGGGTGATCTGCTCAGACATCCGCCACCTCGCGGGGTTCGATCCCATGCTGCGCGGCGACCTCGGAGACCCACAGCGCGACGTCGAAGGGGATTCGCCCTTCCGGGTCGGGCTCGCGCTCATGGAACGCGGCGAGCTTGGCGCTGATCGCCGGGTTCAGCGACAGGATGGCGTTGAGCATGTCGCGCTGGCCCCGCTCGTAATCGGTCTCGCCGGGTGTGCCCTCCGGCAGAGGCGAATGCTTCGGCTTCGCCGCCTGTTTGGCGCGGATCTGGTCGACCTTGGTCCAGATGCGCGCGAGCTCCGTCTCGCCGGCTGCCTCCATGTCGATGCCATGGGCCCGGCAGTGGGCGGCGAGCGTCGCCATGACGCCGCCGACCTCCTGCCCGGGATCGCCGGGCGGCCGGCCGAAGACATAGGTGACCAGGCGGTGCGCCTCGGCCGCGGTGCAACCACAGGCCTGGACGAGCTCGAGCGCCTCCTCCAGGAAGCGGTGATTGCGCTCCAGCCGATCCGCCGCGATGGCCTCGCCGAAGCAGGCCAGCATCCAGGCGCCGACGCGCTCCTGGAACGCGCTCGGCGGGCTGACCACCGAGACGTCGAGATGCTCGTCGACGACGCAGATCCGCGCGTCGATCGCGAGCCTATCTCGGAAATAAGCCTCTATCCGCCGAGACTCGCCGACTGTGAGCGGATGCTTGATCCTGACGAGAAGACGGTCCTCGGCGCGCAGCTGCAGGCGCGCGATCTCAAATTCGCGGGGCTCGGCGGGCGCCGGATTCGGCTGTTGCGCGTCAGTCATGATTGGACACCACGACGACGGCGATCTTGTCGGGGTGGACCTTCTCCGCGAGCTCTGAGAGCGGGTCGATGCGCTCATGCTCGCCGGAGGTAAGTTTCGGGACGGCGATTTCCGGCCCGTAGCGATCGATCCAGCGCCGCAGCCATTCGGCATAGGTCTCCGGCAAGACAAACTCGGCCTCCTTGACGGCGTCAGTGAGGGCCGGATGCATGCTGAGGAGGACGGGCTGAGCTTCCCGCATGACGCGCGGCAGCTGGTGCGTGTAGAGGCTCTCGCCCGTCATCCAGCCTAGCATCTCGTAGATATGACCGATCTCGCAGAGCATCCGATCGGTCACGACCGTCAGCACGGCTGGTGTCGGGAAACACTTCATCTCGGCCGCTGTGGTTTCGGGATGGGTCATTCGGGTCGCTCCCATGGCGTCAGGGGTGTCGCGTAGGACAGCATCAGGGGGTGGCGGGGCTGGCCGTCGCCGGCGGTGCCCCAGCACTGCAGCTCGGCGCCGGCGCCAGCCGCGATCGCTGTCGCCAGCCGCCAGCGATCGCGCAGCCGGGCTGGCAGCTTGGCGCTCGGGCCCCATGCGACGATGCGGATCTCGGTCTCGCGCAGCGCGCGCTCCGTCCAGGCGTCGTTCTCCGGCCCGACGGGATCGACGGCGCGCGCCAGCGCGCGGACATCCTTGTCGCGCCAGGCGAAGAGGTTCCAGACGACCAGCTGCCGCGCGCGGAGCATGCGCGCGAAACCGATGACCTTGCGCATCGTGGCGTCGAGCGCGACGCCGTCGGCCGTGGACGGATTGATCATGCCGACCGACACCGACGGCCCCTCGCCGCCGAGCTCGTAGGCCAGCCGGTAGCGATAGCGACCGCAGGCGGTGATGACGGCCGTGCCGGGCGGAAGGTCGGGGAACAGCGTCATTCCTCGTCCTTCTCGAAGTCGTCGGGCGCCATGGCCACCACGGCGAGAACCTTCCGCTTTCCCAGAAATCCGTCGTGCGGCAGGTCCAGGATGGGCTCCCGGCTGGGCCGGTAATGCTCGAAGACGTAGACTGCGGCGATCAGGCGGTCGTCGGGCACGACGGACGTGCTGTACGAGGTTCCGTCCCCCACAGCGCGCTCGCGAGCGGTCACGTTCATGCCCAGCACGACAGACTTCGCCTCGAGCATTTCGGCCAGCGTGACGCCATCGAGCGACCCGGCCTTGTCGGCCATCCCCAGCGATATGAAGGCCCGGTAATTGATCGCCGACACGATCTCTTCGGCGCGCTCTGGCGTCATGGCCGGAACTCCCACAGCCCCTGCGCGCCCTTCATCGGGATCGGCGGCAGGAAGGGCCGGAAATCGGTCAGCGGCCAGCCCCAGTTGAAGGTGCCGTCGCGATCGCTGTCGTTGCCGTGCGTTGAATCGAACTCGCGCGCACAGTCGTCGCCGCGCTTCGGCACGCCGACGCGGGCGATACCCAGCATCGACGAGAGCGGCAGGCGGAACGGCGTTTCCTCATCCAGGAGGCCGCCGGCGGGCCTGGCGTGCAGCCCGTCGCGCACCTTGCGCAGCAGCTCGAGCGCAGGCTCGCGGTGCAGGCAGGGCGTCTCGTAGATGAGCGGGTTCTCCAGCCGCGCGATCAGCTCGACGACCTCGACCAGGCGCACGGGCCGCGCGCCGGCATGGATGCCGAGGTCCTCGCCGACGAGCCCGGGAGGCGGGCGCCAGCCGCGGAATTCGTAAGGCTTCGCGCCGATCGCGATGAGGCTCGCCCAGGGCTGCCAGATGGTGAGCGCCTTCATTGCCGCTGCCCCGCGTCCATGCTGTCGAAGGCGAACTGGGCCCGGGCGACATTCAGCGCCTGGCCAGCCATGATGCTCGCCGCCTCCTTCATCGCTTCGTCCGGGTTCGGAGCGCCGATCGCGCGCACGACCTGGCCGAGATGGATGCCGACGGCGGCGGAGACAGCCGACATCTGCCGGCCGAAATCGCTACGGCTCGTCTCGATCGGGCCGATCGCCGCGACGATGCGCTGCACGAGAGGGTCCTGCAGGTCGATCATGGCGCGGCCCGGTAATCGATGTCAGGCACGATGACGGACGGCTTGAATACGACTCGGTAATGATAAGTGCTGACTGACTTGCCTTCGACCTGCTCGGCAAAATACGTCACGTTGTTCGATAGGCCGAGGAAGTGTTTCTTGTAGGTTGACGGGCCGGTTTTGCAGGTGACCGTCACAGCCTTGGTTTCGGATGCTCTGCCAAGTGAACAAAGCCCCTCGATTGTCAGCATGTAGTCGCCGGTGATGCCGTTGTAGAAGACAACCCGCCGACTGATCTCGAAATTGTCTGCAGCCTTCGTGAGGTTGCTGGACGCGACATCCGCGTCACTGCAGCCGGAAAGAGCTATGGCGAGCCCCGCAGCGAGTGGAATAAGACGCTGGCTGCTCTCCACGGCCCCGCCCAAGGTGATGCCGACAGACTTCATCGCAATGCCTCCGGGAATTCGAGATGCTCGCGGCCGTCGAGCAGGCGGCCGGCGCGAGCCTTGCCGACGCGCCAGGAGCAACCATCCCAATCGTCGCGCGGCGGGCTGAGCATCACGGTGCCGATCGGATGCGCGCGCTGCTGGTTGGGCGCGAACGGATTCCACTCGCCCCACTGTTTGAACAGAAAGGCCGTCTGGCTGGTCGCGCACTGGTCGCGATCGGCCCGGGCCCAGTCCGGGTGCATCGGGCGGGCTTCCGACCCACTCTCGCCGCCGGAGATAATCCAGGACAGGCGGGCGATCGGCGCTGGCTCGCTGCGACCCTGGCAGAAGCTCAAGCCTGCGAGGGCGTCGATCGAGCCGGTCCCATCGTCGGCGATGTTGCGCCAGTCGATGCGGCCCAGCGCCGGCTCGTGGCTGGCCCCGAACCACTGCCGGCCGGCGATCGGCACGTCGAGCAGCTTCGGCACGTCGCGATCGGCCTCGGCCTGGTCGACGACGGTGATCATCAGCCCGACATGGTCGAAAGCGCCGTCCAGCCAGCCATAGGGCAGCATTCCGGGCATGTTGCCGACGCGCTTGGTCAGCAGGATCCAGCGCAGATCCGGAGTGTCACGGATCAGCTCCCAGAGGTCGCGCCGCCAGGTCGGGTCGACGGCGTTGTCGAAGACGTCGGCCAGGCTGGCGCAGAACACGCGCGGCCAGTGGCCATGCTTCACACGGAAGGCCTGCGCCTTGCGATTCCAGCGTCGGGGCTGCGCCCAGTTCGAGGCCGATGTGCGCCGGCGCGGTGCATGCGGCCCCCAATGCGCGCCGCCTGTGAAGCGCTGGTCGCGCGTCTCCGCATAGCAGTGGTCGCAGCCTGGTCCGACCTTCTGGCAGCCTTCCCAGGGGTTGAAGGTGTGGTCGCACCATTCGATCGCGGAATTCTCGCCCATCAGCGCGACACCACGACGAGGATGAGGCCGACGCAGGCGATAAGCCCGGCCGCGGCCACGGCCTCCAGCGCGTCGCTCCTGCGGCGCTCGAACAGCATTCGGAGCGCCCGCAGGCCTTCGAGCGCGGCGACCGCGAGAAAGACGAAGGCTGCCGCCTGGAAGATGGGCACCATCATGGTTCCGACCCCGCCAGGTGCGCCGGGACGTCCGGCATGCCGGCCTTCCAGCGCGCGATCATCGACTCGAGGACGGAGATGATCTGCGCTCGGTCGGTGCCGCTGCTGACATAGCTGCAGCGGCCCCTGGTCCAGACGAACAGCGAGAAGGCGACCCGTTCGCCGGCGACATGCTGGATCTCGACGTCGAGGAGCCGCGCCAGCCGCTGCATGTCGCGGCTGACGGCATCCATGACGTGCCGGTCGCGCTCACTCGTCGCCATCGCCGTCCTCCTCGTCCCAGGAGTCGACGTGTCCGTCGTCATGGCTCGGCGCCGGCAGCGAGGAGCGCGACGGCGGCGGGTAGCCGCGGTTCGCGCGGATCGCCGAGGCCTCGTCCGTCGGCGTGATCGAGAAGATCGACCCGCCGCCGTAATAGTGGCTGGAGAAGCCGATGACGGCCTGAGTCTCGTAGTCGACCTTCGGCACGTCGACCCGCATCATCTTCGTGCCGAAGCGCTCCTCCTCGCGGACGCGGCCGACATGCCGGCGGTGTCCGAAAATCTCGACGGCGCACCAGTCCCAGCCGTCGTCCGCGACCTCCGCGGTTTCCTGCGTCCCGGTCATGCCGCGATCCTCCTCGCGTGCTCGGCGTCGGCGCCGGCGGCGCGGGCGCCCGCCTCCGTCACGCGCCACAGATTGTCCGGGGCGATGCCGAGCGGTCCGCGAACGAGCCGCGCCAGACCGCGGCGCTGCAGCTCGACGAAGACGACGTCGTCGGGCGAGCCCGGCTCGGCGTTGAAGTAGTTGCGGTAGGGCACGCGGTTGCGGTTCAGCCCGAGCGCGTGCTGCAGGCACTCGCGTTCGTGGTCGGTGAGGCTCGGCGTCATGACGCGACGCCTTCCGCCGGCGCGGCCGCTTTCGGCTTGTGCCAGGGCTCGAACGCCCAGCTCTCGACCCAGAAAGACGCGATGGTTTGTTCGGCGTAGCAGAGCACCCGCATGTCGACCATGTGGCCGAATTCGTGATTGCCAGGCTTGGCCACCGCAAATGCCGGTTTCGGCATCGGCAGCACCTCGACCACGATGTGCGGATCGCCCGCGCCCTTATAGGCGCAGTCCGGCCGCGGGGTGACGAGTTGCCCGACGCGGAACGGAACGAACTGGCGGCAGGCGGCGTAGCGCGCCGCCGCCTCGACCAGCATCTCGTCGGCGAGAGCCGGGATCGCCCGCCGCTCTCGCTGCGCATCGCGGGCCTGGGCCAAGAGTTGATGAAGCATCGCGTTCTCCTTGCTGAAGCGGGCGTCAGGCCGGTAGGGCCGCGTGTCGGTCTGCGTGCTGCCGGGCCTGGTCAGGCGTCGCCGGCTCGAAGCGCGGGTTGTCGGCGCCGTCCTCCGTGACGACTTCCAGCCGGTGCAGCGTGAAGAGACCGCCGAGCGACCAGTCGCAGGGCTTGCCGTCGGGCTCGCGCCGCGGGCCCGGGGCGCCGGTGAAGCGGCCGACACAGCTGAAGGCGAGGTATTTCTCGACGGCGTCGAAATCAGCGCCGGCGCCGGCGGCGATCAGATCGCGCGCGCTCTGCACCGTGCGGCACATCGGACAGACGAAAGCCAGGTCCTCGCGCTCCGGCACGCCCTGCGCCTTCAGCTCCGCGTGGAACTCGGCGACGGTGATCCGCCTCATGCCGCCCTCCCCTTCGGGCGGCGGGCCTGCTCGGCCTCTGCCCGCTGCTGGGCGGCCGCGCGCAGGGCGGCCGCCTGCCAGGACTGCACGGTCTGGTGCAGGGCGGAGCGCATCAGCAGCCGGAAACCCTGCGGGCCGTGGAAGAACGGCAGCCGGCCGTTGTCGGCCATGCGCCTGACCTGTCGCTCGGTCAGCGGCAGCCCGCTGCGCTGGCGGATGCCGAGCCTGTCGAGCTCGGCGGCGACTGCCGCGAAGTCGAGCGCGACGTCCTCGCCGGCGGGCGCGGCCGTCACGCGCTCATCCCCAGCGCCTGCATGTAGAGCTCGAGGATCGCCTCGGCCTCCATGCGCTCCTCACGGTCCTGCTTGCGGATGCGGATGAGTGCGCGCACCGCCTTGGCGTCGTATCCGCGCCCCTTCAGCTCGGAGTAGACCTCCTTGATGTCGCCCGCGATCGAGGACTTCTCCTCCTCCAGGCGCTCGATGCGCTCGACGAACTGCTTGAGCTCGTCGCTCTGAACGGCGTCATCCATGTCGTTTCTCACTGCTGGGGGTGAAGGGTGACGCTCAGCGCGGCGCGCTGAGCGGGCGTCGCGGTTTCGATGTCCGTGATGACCTGGGCGAGCGTCTGCTCGAACATCCAGCGGGCGGCGTCGCGAAACCGCAGCCGTTCCGCCGGATCCGCCGGCGACAGGTTGACGAGGTGGGTCGCGAGCATCGAGGCGGCGCGCTGCGCGGCCGCGGCCACGATCATGTTGTTCGGCGTGCCGCGCTCCAGCTCGCCGACCGTCCAGCCGTCGAGTCCGAGCGTCGCGGCACCGAGCCTCGCCATCGCGCCCTGGAGCCCCGGCGCGGCCGACAGCCGTTCCAGCTCGGCGCGGGCCGCGGCTTGCCTGGCGGCGAGCTCCTCGCGATTCACTTTCACAGCGCACCACCTTTCAGGAGCCTGTTGACAGCGACGGCGTGCTCTCCGGCCTTGCGGATCACATCGTCGCGCGAGACGCCGGTGACCGGCTCGACCAGGCCGTTCGCGCCGAGCCGCACCCGCATGACGAAATCCCCGGTCTCGTGGCGCTGGATCGGACAGGCCTGCCAGCCGGGGCCCCACAGGCCGGCGACGTCGACGAAGGCGGCGGAGGGTTCAGCCACGGGCGGCCTCCGCACCGGACGGAGCCAGCTGCAGCGCGAGCTCGCAGGCATCCGCGGTCGCCCTGGCGAGATCCGGCGACGCGTTCCCGAACTCGTAGGAGCGCAGGGCCTGCATGGCCGAGGTCAGAACGGCCCGCTGGGTGAAGTACCGGGCCGCCGTGAGAAGGGCGACGGCCACAGCCTCGGACGAGCCGCCGGCATGGGCGTAGCGCTCCAGCGCCCCCTGGAAGACAGGGTCGGCCCTGAGCCGAAGCGCGATCGACAGGTCAGAAGCGAAAAAGCTCAAAGGCAATGAATTCTCAGGCATCGCGCTCATCCAGTGCATGTGCGAGAGCCCAGCCGGCCGCGGTGAGCCAGACGAAGCCGTTTCCGGAGATGTGGACGAAGCCGAGCCCGCGCTCGGTGCGGTCCTTCAGCCGGTCGTAGCGCTCGACGAAGAGCCGCTTCCGGGCGGTCGCAGCGCACCAGCCCGGCGCCTTGCCCAGCAGGCGCGAGACCGCGCGCGTTTCGACGGAGCGCGTCTCCCCCCGTGCGATGGCGGCGCGCCGCAACGACGCCAGGATCCGGATCAGCTGGATCTCCGAGTCCGTCAGGGCCGCGGCGTCGATCTTCGCCAGAGCGCGGCCGGCCGCCAGAAGGCTGTTCGCCTCGGCCGTCGTGACGCCGAGCTTCTCGCCCAGCGCCTTGCCGAAAAGCCCGTCGCGGCCGAGGCGCTCAGCCTTGCGGGCGAGCCGGGGATCGAGATCAGACATGACCGGCCTCCCGCCGGCTGACGATGGCCCAGATGGCCTCCGCCCGCCGGTCGTCGCAGCGCAGCAGGAAGCGGAAGGGATCGTGCGAGAACTGCTTCCAGCCGAGGACGTCGTCGGCCGCGAGCACGCCGGCCGCCACAAGCTCGTGCAGATCGATGCCGAGCAGGATCCGCAGGCGGTTGTGAAAGCGATCGAAGCCTTCGGTGCCGCCGCAGCCCTCAAGCATCGCGACGGCGCGGCGCTGCCGATCGGCCTCGACGGCACGGCTCAGCCGCGCGGCATCGCCCTTCAGCCGGTCGCGGCCCAGCTCGGCGCCGCCGGACACGAGATGGAGCGTCGCGGCGGCGACGGTGGCAGCCGCGTCGAGATCCGACATCGGCAGGCGCACGCTGTCGTCGAGCTTGGTCACGACACCCTCCGCGCGTTTCGGCGCAGGGCCGGCTGGGGCGCCGGGACGATCTGGCGCAGGCGCAGCCAGCCCTCGTTCCCGCAGTTCGCCTCGAAATCGCAGCGCGCGCTGTGGCCGGGCGAGGCCTCGACGTGGATCCAGAGGTCGTCGCCCTCGAGCGACATGTGCCAGGTCGCGCCATTGGGCGTCCGCAGCGCGACCTTGCCGGCGCCGCGGTCGAAGATGCCCAGCTCCTGCCGAAAAACATCGGCCACGCGCTGCAGGCGCTGCTTGGCCGCGACCGCGTCGTCGCTGAGCCAGATGGGGTGAAGCGCGCGGTTGACGCGATCCAGAAGCTCGTCGGTCGGACCGGTCTCCGCCACGGCCGCCTCGATGAGCGCGACCTCGCGGCAGAAATCCGCGACCGGCTCCTCGCAATGCCCGAACCGGCCCATCGCTCAGGCCCCCGCCAGAAGCGCGGACCAGATCCAGACCGCCCTCATGAAGAGGGCGATGCAGACGATCTCGACGGCGATGAAGACGGCGCTGCGCAGCGAGGGTGCGCCGGCCGAGGCTGGCGGCACGTAGCAGCCGCGATAGTCTAGCCGGGGGGAAGCCGGTGCGGCCTCGGAGAGGAGGCGCGCGATCATGACGCTGCGCCTTTCGCCTGCACCAGCGGCAGGCTGTCGAGCCAGACGTCGGTGGCGGCCGGCAGTTCCGGCACGGCCGTGACCAGCGGCAGGTTGTAAAGCCTGACGTCGGTGGCGGCCGGCAGTTCCGGCACGGCCGTGACCAGCGGCAGGTTGTAGAGCCTGACGACGGTGGCGGCCGGCAGCTCCGGCACGGCCGTGACCAGCGGCAGGTTGTAGAGCCAAACGTCGGTGGCGGCCGGCAGTTCCGGCACGGCCGTGACCAGCGGCAGGTTGTAGAGCCTGACGACGGTGGCGGCTGGCAGCTCCGGCACGGCCGTGACCAGCGGCAGGTTGTAGAGCCTGACGTCGGTGGCGGCCGGCAGCTCCGGCACGGCCGTGACGAGCGGCAGGCCGTCGAGCCAGACGTCGGTGGCCGTTTTGAACGCCCCCGAAGCCAGGGCAGCGTCGAACTGCTCCTGCGACGTGATGATAAGACTGGACATGGCTGTTCCTTCGACGGGCGCGTCGGTTTTCAGGACTGGTGAAAGCGAGATCGGTGGGGGCGAACGGCGGCCAGGTAATTGCCGAACAGGCGATCGCGGAGATAGCTCACGGCGGAGCCGCGCCACCGTCCAGGCGCCCGCGGCGTCACATAGGCCCCCACGGCCGCCAGCGCGTGCTGCCGGTCGCGGCGGCGCAGGCGGTTCCACGCCAGTTCGGCCTGGGCGCGGTCCTCGCCCTCCTCCCACGGCCAGGCGGCGGCGAATTCGGCGAAAGCCGGCGCGACCGTCCACGGCAGGAGCCGGGCGCGCGCAGCGGTCAGGAAGGCAGAGATGGACGACATCGGCTCAGCCCCGGATGCGTTGGGATGAGCCAGAAATAACTTAAATTATGAACCTGTCAATAACAAAAGTTATAATTCTCGCGGGCCGCAGCTCCGTCCAGGCCGACGGACGAACTCATTTGAACCCGCTCAAGCAGATCTGGAGATCACGGCTTTCTTTTCGGCTGCCTCGCCGAGCAAGCGACATCGGCCCTTTCGTACCGCTCGCCAAAGGCCATGCGGACGTCGCGGCATTGAGAGACGCTCATCCCCACGCTGCTTGCGTAGGTTTCCGTATCGCTAAAGGCCTCGGAGATCGCCAAGAGAATGGCAAAGGCAACGAAAAGCAAAATTGGAGTAGAGACTATCCACGCGGCGACTTTCCAAGGCGAAGTACGCTTAGGAGCGACTGTTTTTTGTACCGGCAGCGGGGGCGGAGCTAGCGTTAGCTCTGGCAGATTTCCCGCCCTTGTCCAATCGGCGAGGCCTTGTCGCCAGACAAGAACATCTCGACCGTCGAGTCTTTTGCCCAACTCGGCAATCAGGTCATCACGAGATATCGGGCCAACTTTTGCGCCGAGAGCGGCGTAGAACCACTGCTGCGATACGTCCGACATACGCGCCCCCCTGCACAGTCCCGGCTAGACCGACGCGGCGGGCGGCTACTTCTTGCAGCAGCCGCTGAATGCGCCCAACCTATAGTTGACGGACACTTAACCCTATGCAACCGTGAACATAAAGGGAACGCCAGTTGCGTGCGGGGGCGGCGGTTGAGCAAAACCAAGCGATATCGAATTATTCGGGCCTTTTTGCAGCTTTCCGACGCCGGCCAGCTTCGGGCTTTAGACCTGTTTCGGCAGCAACTGCGTCAGAAATCGTTGCCAGGATCCGGTCGAACCGCTCGGGCGAAATCTTCTCGAGCATGCGGTTCGCCTCGGCGAGCCGACGCGAGCGCTCAGGATCCGGTAGCTCCACTGCTTCCGCCCTGCCCTCCGTCAGAAGGCTGAGCGGAAGATCGAGGGCCTGAAGCACGGCGGGCAAGAACTTTGATTGCCTGGTCATGCTCTTCTCGATCTTCAGGATCGCCGGCTGGCTGACGCCAGATTCGCGAGCGAGATCAGCCTGGGACCAGCCTCGGCCCCTCCTCGCCTCTCGAATTTTTTCACCGAGTTCCATCGCGACATCAATAACTTCCGTTATTGCGCTCGTCTCGATAACTTTTGGCATTGACATTCAATAACTTTCGTTATTTTTATGAACGCCATGAACGTGGCGGACATGCTTCAGGCAGAGATCGATCGAGCCGGCTCCGAGAAGAAACTCGCGGAGCGAGCTGGTTGCTCTCAGGTCGCTATCAACAAGGCAAAACACGCGAACCGCGTGTCGCCGGAAATGGCGGTCAAGCTGGAGCACGCGACCGGCGTGCCCCGCGATCGATGGCGACCGGACATATTCCGACCCCATCCCGCAAACGATCCGGCTGAGGGCGTCGATCCAGACGTTCGCAGCAGCTGACTTTAGCCCCGCCGGTTCGGCGCGGCCCCGCAATACGAAACAGGCTGAGGGTTTCACGATGACGGACATGGCTTTCGGGGTCTCCGGGAGGGCTGCAGACGGCCGATCCTGGCCGTGCGGCACCGGAGAGGTTTCCCCGGAGTCGGGACAGCTTTCCCCGGAGTTCGGACGGCTGTCCGCCGACGTCGCGCCCGACTGGCTGGAGCGGCTTGTCGCCTTCCTGAGGCGCCTGCACCCGGTCAAGACGGCCGAGGCCGTCGCCGCGCATTGCCGGGGCCAGGTCTCGGCCGAGCAGGTCCGCAAATGGCTGGCGCTGCGCAGCGCACCGGGCGGCGTGGCGATGATCTGCCTGGCCTCGGCCTATGGCCCGCAGCTGATGCTGGCGCTCTACGGCCCCTCGCCCATCGGGCGGCCCGGCTGGCTGGAGCTGGCGCTGAAGGCGATGCGCGTCGACGAGATGGAGCAGCGGCTCGTGGCCCTGCGCCTGGACTGCGACAGGGAGCTCGGGCGGGGATGACGACGGCGATGCGGCTTATCACCTCGGCCTGGCTGGCGTTCTGCGCAGTGATGGCCCTGCTTTGGGCCCGGCGCTGGCTGCGGCGGCAGATCCGCGCCCAAAAGGCACGCGACCGCTACCGCACCTGGCTGGCGCGCGTGGAAGGCCGCAGCCCGCGGCGGGAGGCCTGAATGGCCGTGACCCATTCGACCGTCGCCTGGAGCGAGGAGGAGGACGACCTTCTCCGCCGCTGCGTCGCCAAGGGCGACAGCGCCTCCGCCATCGCGGCGCTGCTGGGCGATCTCTTCGGGACCGTCCGGACGCGCAACGCGACGATCGGACGGGCCAGCCGCCTCGGCCTCAGATTTGGCGCTAGCCGCCCGGCGATGGCGATCAAGGCCGCGGCCGCGCGGGAGGCCGCGAGGCCGGCCCGCAGGGCGCCGCAGCCTTCGTCCCCGCCGACGCTTCCGCCCGCGCCGCCCCCGCGCCCGGCTCATCCGAAACCCGCTCCGGCTGAGACGAAGGTCTTCGCGGCGAATCTCCTGCGCCTGAGCGAGCAGCGCCGGGTCGAGGCGGAGCGCGGCCAGCCATCCTTCTTCGCCGAGAAGCTGGCGGAGATGGACGCGGCCGGCCCCGATAGCGAGGGCGTGCTGTTCCTGGAGCGCTCGCTGTTCCAGTGCGCCTGGCCGCAGCCGGGCTGGGACGCGGCCCCGGTCACCGAAAAGCGCGTCTGCGGCAAGCCGGTCAAGCTGCGGGCGACCGCGCTCGGCGCCGAGCCGACGGCCTGGTGCCCGGCCTGCTTCGAACGGGCGCACACCTCGGCGCGCCGGAGGCTGGACGTCAAGGGCCTCAGCAGCATCGACCGGAACGTCACGAGGGTCGCATGATCGGACCGAACCTCGCCGGCACCGGCGCCATGCTGGCCCGCCTCGTCGCGCTCGGCGAGCGCTGCGGCCTGCCCGCCAGGATGACGCTGATTCATGTCCTGGACGGCGCGCCGCTGGAACCCGGGCACATCCCCCCGCCGGGCGGCAGCCGTGTCCCGGTCGGGGGCGAGCATCACGAAGAGACCCCCGCCAGCGCGGCGGCAGCCGCGGCGAGCCGGCGCAATCTCCGGGCGACGGGCGGGCTCGACGGACTGAAAGACGCGCTCGTCGCCGCGACCGCCGGCGAGATGTCCGGCTTGCGCGCCGTCCGGTCGTCCCCGGTCGGTTTCGACGCGGGGCTGGACGGGACGATTGCGGAAGCGATGGCGCATCCGCTGAAGCGCGACCGCATCGCCCATCTCTACGCCACGACCGGCCTGCGCCATGCGGCGATCGGCCAGCTCGTCGATACCTCGCGCGGCACGGTGTCGTTCTTCCTGCGCGAGCTGCGCGCAGCCGGAGATCCGCGCGTCGCGAAGGGCGACCTGGCGCGCGGCTTCGCCACTGCGGCGCCGGACGAAGGCTGCGAGGACGAGGGCGACGGGCCCGATCCCGAGGCGCAGTCCGACCATGCGCACG
>QFQY01000046.1 GCA_003248805.1 Chelatococcus sp.
AGTTCAAGGCCGAGACCGGCGTCGAGTTCCGCGATTTCGAGCCGACCAACGACGCGCAGATCGAGCAGGCGCTGCGCCGCTTCGCGCGCGACGGCCATTCGCCGATCATCGCCGTGGGCTTCAGCCAGGCGACGGCGCTGCAGAAGGTCGCGGCCGAGTTCCCGGCCCTGAAGTTCACGATCATCGACATGGTCGTCGAGCTGCCGAACGTGCAGTCCGTCGTCTTCAAGGAGCATGAGGGCTCCTATCTCGTCGGGCTGCTGGCGGCGATGGCCTCGAAGACCGGGAAGGTCGGCTTCGTCGGCGGCATGGACATCCCGCTGATCCGGAAATTCGCCTGCGGCTATGTCCAGGGCGTCAAGGCGGCGAAGAAGGACGCCGAGATCTTCCAGAACATGACCGGCTCGACGCCGGCCGCCTGGAACGACCCCGTCAAGGGCGGCGAACTCGCCAAGTCGCAGATCGACCGCGGCGCGGACGTGATCTACCACGCCGCCGGCGGCACCGGCATCGGCGTGCTCCGCGCGGCGGCGGACGCCGGCAAGCTCGGCATCGGCGTTGACTCCAACCAGAACGGCCTGCAGCCGGGCAAGGTGCTGACCTCGATGCTGAAGCGCGTCGACGTCGCCGCCTACAACTCCTTCAAGGCCGCCCGCGACGGCTCCTGGCAGCCCGGCATCTCGGTGCTCGGCCTCAAGGAGGACGGCATCGCCTGGGCGCTCGACGACAACAACAAGGCACTGATCACCCCGGAGATGAAGGCCGCCGCCGACAAGGCCCGCGACGACATCATCGCCGGCGCGACCAAGGTCCACGACTACATGTCGGATTCGAAGTGCACGATGTGAGCGAGACATCGTGTCGGATGGCGTGAATGAGGCGCGGGGACCCCTTCTCCCGTGTGGGAGAAGGGCAGGGATGAGGGGCCGCCCTATCCGTAGAATGCGCGGCGGCAGCCCCCGCGCTCTCACAATCAGCGGCAGTCCCTCACCCCTGCAGGGGTTCCGCGTCGTGGTTCCCGTGCAATGACGGAGGCCCTATCTCCGCCCGCCATCGAACTCGCCGGCATCACCAAGCGCTTCGGCCCCGTCGTCGCCAACCGCGACGTCTCGCTCCGCGTCGCGGCGGGCTCGATCCATGGCATCGTCGGCGAGAACGGCGCCGGCAAGTCGACGCTGATGTCGATCCTCTACGGCTTCTACGAGGCCGATTCCGGGGAGATCCGCGTCGCGGGCGAGCCGCGCCGGATTCGCACGCCGGCCGACGCGATCGCGGCCGGCATCGGCATGGTCCACCAGCACTTCATGCTGGTGGAGACCCTCACCGTCGTCGAGAACGTGCTGCTGGGGGCCGAAGGCGGCGCCCTGATGAAGGGCGGGCTCGACCGCGCCCGCAGCGAGCTCGCGCGCTTGTCCCGGGACTACGGGCTTAGCATCGACCCAGAGGCGATCGTCGGCACGCTACCGGTCGGCCTGCAGCAGCGCGTCGAGATCCTCAAGGCGCTCTATCGCGGCGCGCAGATCCTCGTCCTCGACGAGCCGACGGCCGTGCTGACCCCGGCCGAGGCCGACCAGCTCTTCGACCTGCTCAAGGCCCTCAGGGACCAGGGCCGCACCGCCATCCTGATCACGCACAAGCTGCGCGAGATCATGGAGGTGACGGACCGGGTTTCGGTGATGCGGCGCGGCGAGATGGTCGCGCATCTGCGCACCGCGGAGACCTCCCCGCCCGAGCTGGCCGAGGCGATGGTCGGCCGGCGGGTGCTGCTGCGCGTCGACAAGGCCGAGCGGGCTCCCGGCGAGCCGGTCCTGCAGGCGGCGGGGCTGAGCGTGATCGACGCCAAGGGAACGGAGCGGCTGCGGGACATCTCGCTCACGCTTCATGCAGGCGAGATCGTCGGCATCGCAGGCGTCTCCGGCAACGGGCAGAGCGAGCTGCTCGAAGTGCTGGCCGGGCTCGTCCAGCCGTCGCGCGGCGTCGTGCGCCTGAGGGGGCATCTGCTCTCCGCCGCCGACCGGAATCCGGCGAGGCTGCGCGAACTCGGCCTGATGCATGTGCCCGAGGACCGCCATCGCACCGGCCTCGTCACCGCCTTCAGCGCCGCCGAGAACGCGATGCTCGGCTACCAGTCCGACCGCACCTTCGGGGCCGGCCCCTTCCTGATGCCCGCCCGCATCGCCGCGCATGCGCGCCGGCTCTTCCAGTCCTACGACGTGCGCCCGCCCGACCCCTTCCTGAAGACGGCGAAGTTCTCCGGCGGCAACCAGCAGAAGATCGTGCTGGCCCGCGAGATCGAGCGCGGCCCCAAGGTCCTGCTCGTCGGCCAGCCGACGCGCGGGGTCGATATCGGGGCGATCGAGGCGATCCATCGCCGGCTGGTGGAATTGCGCGATGCGGGCGTGGCGATCCTGCTCGTCTCGGTCGAGCTCGAGGAGGTGATGGCGCTGTCGGACCGCATCCTGACGATGTGCGGCGGGCGCATCACCGGCGAGCGCGCGGCCGCCGGCGCCGACGAGCGCGAGCTGGGGTTGCTGATGGCGGGCGTGGGAGAGGCTGCGTGAGAAGGCTCGGCAGGCGGCTGCGTATCCGCGACATGCTCCCCTCCCCCTCGTGGGGAGGGGTTCCCCGCGCCTCGTCTCGCGGGCACGCGGCATGAGCGCGGCTCCCATCGAGTTGCCGCGCTGGGCCGACGTCGCGCTGGTGCCGCTCGTCAGCGTCGCGGCGGCCCTGCTCGTCTCGGGCCTCGTCGTGCTCGGCATCGGCGAGAGCCCGCTGGAGGCGACCGCGCTGATCCTGCGCGGCGCGCTCGGCTCGGCCGAGGGCATCGGCTTCACGCTCTACTACGCGACGAATTTCATCTTCACCGGGCTCGCGGTCGCGGTGGCCTTCCATGCCGGGCTGTTCAACATCGGCGGCGAGGGGCAGGCGACGGTCGCCGGCATCTTCGCGGCCCTGGCCTGCCTCGGGCTCTCCGGCCTGCCGGGCGTCCTGCTGACCCCGCTCGCGATCCTCGCGGCGGCGGCGGGCGGGGCGCTCTACGGCTTCATTCCCGGCTGGCTGCAGGCGAGGCGCGGCAGCCATGTCGTCATCACGACGATCATGTTCAACTTTCTCGCCGCGACGCTGGTCGTCTACCTGCTGGTCGAGGTGATGGGGAAACCGGGCTCGATGCAGCCGGAGACGGCCGAATTTCCCGCCCAGGCGGTGCTGACGCCGATGCATGTCCTGCTCGCTCCGCTGGGATTCACGCTGCCTGCGACGCCGCTCAGCACCGCCTTCCCGATGGCGCTGGCGGCGCTCGTCGCGGTCTGGGCGCTGATCTTCCGCTCGCGGCTCGGCTTCGCGATCCGCACCGTCGGCGCCAATCCGCATGCGGCGGCCTATGCCGGCATCTCGCCCGCCCGCATCACCATGATCGCCATGGCGATCTCGGGCGCGCTCGCGGGCGGGCTCGCCGTCAACGAAGCCATGGGCGTGCAGCACCGGCTGATCCTCGACTTCACGGCCGGCTACGGCTTCGTCGGCATCGCGGTGGCGCTGATGGGCCGCGGGCACCCGGTCGGCGTCCTGCTCGCCGCCCTGCTCTTCGGCGTGCTCTACCAGGGCGGCGCGGAACTCTCCTTCGACAAGCCGACGATCACCCGCGACATGGTGGTGGTCATCGGCGGCGTGGTCATCCTGTTCGCGGGCGCTCTGGACGGGCTGTTCCGGCGGCTGGTGGCCGGGGTGCTCGGGATGGGGCGAGCATCATGATGGGACCCGCCACCTTGTCATTCCAGGGCGGTCCGCAGGACCGAACCCGGAACCCACGACCAGGCGAGCCCGGTGGGTATCATTTCGGCAAGGGGCGCCCGGTCGTGGGTTGCGGGTTCTTCGCCAAGCGAAGCCCCGGAATGACAAGGGAGAGCGGCTGACGATGGACCTGCTGCAGCTCATCGCGGTCGTGCTCGACTCGACCGTCCGGCTCTCGGTGCCGCTGATCTGCGCCGCCATGGCCGGGCTGTGGTCGGAACGGGCCGGCGTCGTCGACATCGGGCTGGAGGGCAAGATGCTGACGGCGGCCTTCGCCGCCGCGGTCGCCGCCTTCGCGACCGGCTCGGCCTGGGCGGGGCTCGCCGCCGGCATGGCGGCCTCGATGCTGCTGGCGCTCGTCCATGGGTTCGCGGCCATCACCTGGCGCGGCAACCAGATCGTTTCCGGCGTCGCGATCAACATGCTCGCGGCAGGGCTGACCGTCATCCTCGGCAACGCCTGGTACAGCCAGGGCGGGCGGACGCCGACGCTGGAGGGCGCGGCCCGCTTCCACGATCTCGCCCTGCCGCTCGGCCCCTGGGCGCGCGAGCATGTGCCCGTGCTCGGCCTGCTCTATGACGAGGCGGTCTCGGGCCATGGCGCGCCGGTCTATCTCGCCTTCGCCGCCGTGGCCGCGACCGCCTTCGTGCTGAAGCGCACCCGCTTCGGCCTGCGCATCCGCGCCGTCGGGGAAAATCCCGCCGCCGTCGACACCGCCGGCATCTCGGTGGCCGGGCTGCGCTACGGGGCGGTCGTGATCGCGGGGCTGCTCTGCGGATTGGGCGGCAGCTATCTCGCCGTCTCGCAATCGGCCGGCTTCCTGCCGCACATGACCGCCGGAAAGGGCTTCATCGCGCTCGCGGCCGTGATCTTCGCCAATTGGCGCCCCTGGCAGGCGCTCGGCGCCTGCCTGCTCTTCGGCCTGCTCGACGCGATCGCGATCCGCCTGCAGGGCGTGGCGCTGCCGGGGCTGGGACAGGTTCCGGTGCAGGCGATCCAGGCCCTGCCCTATCTCATGACGGTGATCCTGCTGGCGGGCTTCATCGGCAAGGCGACGCCGCCGAAGGCCTCCGGCCTGCCCTATGTCAAGGAACGCTGAATGACGACGGACGCCGACATCGACAGGCTGTTCGAGGCCGCCCGCGCGGTGCAGGCCCGCGCCTACGCGCCCTATTCGCGCTTCAAGGTCGGCGCGGCGCTGCTCGCCTCGGACGGCAGCCTTCACGCCGGCTGCAACGTCGAGAACGCGGCCTATCCGGTCGGCACCTGCGCCGAGGCCGGCGCGATCTCGGCCATGATCGCCGCCGGCCTCGGCGCCATTTCGGCGATCCTCGTCTATGGCGAGGGCGACGAACTCGTGACTCCCTGCGGCGCCTGCCGCCAGCGCATCCGCGAATTCGCCGCGCCGGAAACGCCTGTCGCCATCGCCGGCCCCGGCGGCATCCGCGCACGCTTCACGCTGGCGGAGCTGTTGCCAGCCTCCTTCGGACCGGACAATTTGCGCCGGTGATTTGCGGGCCGCTTCGCCCAGAGGCCGCGTCGGATGCAAGAGCAGGACATGCATAGCGAGGAAGCATACCGGCAGGCCGCCCAGGCGCTCCTCCGGCGCGGGCTGGACGGGCCTGTCGACTGCGCGATCGTGCTCGGGACCGGGCTCGGCGGCATCGTCGCCGATGTCGAGGGCGGCGCTGCGGTGCCCTATGCCGAGATTCCGGGCTTCCCGCAGGGCGGCGTCTCCGGGCATGCCCGGCAGGTCCGCTTCGGCACGCTGCACGGCAAGCGCGTACTGATCTTCCAGGGCCGCGCGCATTACTACGAGACGGGCGATCCGGCCGTGATGCGGGTGCCGCTCGGCATGCTGACCGCACTGGGCAAGCCACCGCTCATCCTGACCAACGCCGCCGGCTCGCTCCGTCCCGCGCTGCCGCCGGGTAGCCTCGCGCTGATCGCCGATCACATCAATCTGAACGGACCGAACCCGCTGGTCGGCGATGCCGACGACAAGCGCTTCGTGCCGATGGTCGGCGCCTATGACCCGGCCCTGCGCGCGGGGCTGCGGACCGCGGCGGGCCGCGCCGGCGTCCCGCTCGGCGAGGGCGTCTATATGTGGTTCTCCGGTCCGAGCTTCGAGACGCCGGCGGAGATCCGGATGGCGCAGGCGCTCGGCGCCGATCTCGTCGGCATGTCGACCGTGCCGGAGGTCATCCTCGCCCGGCGCCTCGGCCTCACGGTGGCGGCCGTCTCCGCCGTGACCAATATGGGCGCAGGCCTCCATGGCGGCGACCCGAGCCATGACGAGACAAAGGCGATGGCGCCGCTCGCGGCGGCCGCCCTAGGCCGTCTCCTCGCCGCCTTCCTGCCGGAGCTCTAGAGCCATGTCCGACGCAAAGACGGCCGAGCGCGCGCTCGCGCTCCTCGACCTCACTGACCTTTCCGACGACGCCAGCGAAGCCAGCCTCGCCGCCCTGTGCGAGAAGGCCGTCTCCGGCCCGGTGCCGGTGGCGGCGATCTGCATCTGGCCGCGCTTCGTGGCGAAGGCGCGTACGATCCTGGGCCCCGACAGCCCGGTGAAGATCGCGACGGTCGTGAATTTTCCCGATGGCGGCACGCCGATCGTGCCGGTCAATCTCGAGACCGAGAAGGCGATCGCCGACGGGGCCGACGAGATCGACATGGTGCTGCCCTGGCACGGCGTCATCGCTGGGCAGACGGCGCAGGCCGCGGCGATGCTCCGCAATGTCCGCATGCGCTGCGGCGAGAAGACGCTGAAGGTGATCCTGGAGACGGGGGAATATCCCGACCCGGGCAAGATCCGGCCGGCGGCCGAACTCGCCATCGCGGGCGGCGCCGACTTCATCAAGACCTCCACCGGCAAGACCGCGACATCGGCGACGCCGGAGGCCGTGCGAACCATGCTGATGGTGATCGGCATGGCGGGGCGCCCGGTCGGCATCAAGCCCTCGGGCGGCATCCGCACGCTGGCCGACGCCAGCGCCTATCTCGCCATGGCCGACGCTATCATGGGGCCGGGCTGGGTGAGCCCCGGAACCTTCCGCTTCGGCGCGAGCGGGCTCTACGACGCGCTCGTCGCCGCGATCAGGGGCGAGGACGCGACGCCCCGTCCCGAGGGGCGGTACTGATGCGGCTGCCGCAGGAGATCATCGCCCACAAGCGCGACGGGAGCGAACTGAGCGAGGCCGAGATCCGGCAGTTCGTCGCCGGCATCTCGGACGGCTCGATCAGCGAGGGGCAGGCCGCGGCCTTCGCCATGGCGGTGTTCTTCCGCGACATGAGCGCCCATGAGCGCGTCGCGCTGACGCTCGCCATGCGCGATTCCGGCACGGTGCTGAACTGGGACGACCTGCCGGGCCCGGCGCTCGACAAGCACTCCACCGGCGGCGTCGGCGACACGGTGAGCCTGCCGCTGGCGGCGGCCGTCGCGGCCTGCGGCGGCTATGTGCCGATGATCTCGGGACGCGGGCTCGGGCATACCGGCGGCACGCTGGACAAGCTCGACGCGGTGCCGGGATACGTCACCCAGCCGGACAATGTCCTGTTCCGCAAGGTCGTGCAGGCCGAGGGTTGCGCCATCATCGGCCAGACGGCCGATCTCGCCCCGGCCGACAAGCGGCTCTATGCGATCCGCGACGTCACCGCGACGGTGGAGACGATCCCGCTCATCACCGCCTCGATCCTGTCAAAGAAGCTCGCCGCCGGGCTGCACGGGCTCGCGATGGACGTGAAATACGGTTCCGGCGCCTTCCTGCCCGAATACCGCAAGGGGCTCGCGCTGGCCGATGCGCTGGTCGGCGTCGCCAATGGCGCCGGCCTGCCGACGACGGCGCTGATGACCGACATGGACGAGCCGCTCGCGAGCAGCGCCGGCAATGCGCTCGAAGTCGCCTATGCGCTCGACCACCTTACCGGCAAACGGCGCGAGCCGCGCTTCCACGAGGTCACGGTGGCGCTGGCCGCGGAGATGCTGCTGCTCGGCCGCCTCGCCACCGACATCGACGAGGCGAGGGCGAAGATCGAAACCGCCTTCGCCAGCGGCGCCGCCGCGGAGCGCTTCGCCCGGATGGTCGCGGCCCTGGGCGGCCCGGCCGACCTTCTGGAGCGGCCGGACAGGCATCTCGCCGCCGCGCCTGTCACGCGGCCCGTCTTCCCCGAAGCCTCCGGCATCGTGCAGGCGATCGACACGCGCGGGGTCGGGCTTGCCGTCGTGGCACTCGGCGGCGGGCGCACGCGGCCGCAGGACCCGATCGACCACGCCGTCGGCATCGTCGCGCTGGCCGGCGTCGGCGACGCCGTCGGGGCCGATCGCCCGCTCGGCATCGTCCATGCCCGCGACGAGGCCGGCCTCGCCATGGCGCAGAGGCGCTTGCGCGAGGCCTATCGCCTGGGAGAGGGTGCGCCGGAACGCGGCGTACTGATCGCGGAACGCATCACGGAGAGTTCGCACGCATGAGTCTGCTTCTGGCGATGACCGGCTGGCATGTCGAGGATTGGCGCGCACGCTTCAGGGCCCTGCTGCCCGACATGCCGATCGTCATACTCGGCGAAGCTTTCGACCGGCGCGCCGTGCACTATGTCGCGAGCTGGAAGCACCCGGAGGGCAGCCTCTCGGGGCTGCCGAACCTCGCCGCCGTCTTTTCGCTCGGCGCCGGCGTCGACCACATCTTCGCGGACAAGCGCCTGCCGGAGGTGCCGATCGCGCGCGTGGTCGACCCCGATTTGACGACGCGCATGAGCGAATATGTCGTGCTCCACTGCCTCTCGATCCTGCGCCAGCAGCGGCGCTACGAGCGGCAGCAGCGGGAGGGGATCTGGGACGACGACCGCAACCAGCCGGCCGCCCGCTCGGTCAGGGTCGGCATCATGGGGCTGGGCGAGCTCGGCCTCGACGCCGCCACCAAGCTCCGCGTGATGGGCTTCGACGTCGCCGGCTGGAGCCGCTCTCCGAAGACGATCGCGGGTCTCGCGACCTATTCCGGAGCCGAGGGCATGCCGGCCTTCCTCGCCCGCACCGACATTCTCGTCAGCCTGCTGCCGCTGACGCCGGAGACGCGCGGCACGATCAACGCGACGCTGCTCGCCGGCCTCGCTCAGGACGGACGCCTCGGCGGCCCGTTCCTGATCAATGCCGGGCGCGGCGGGCTGCAGGTCGAGGCCGACATCTTCGCCGCGCTGGAGGCGGGCACGCTGAAGGGCGCGGTGCTGGACGTGTTCGAGACCGAGCCGCTGCCGGCGGACTCGCCGCTCTGGAGCCATCCGGCCGTCGCGGTGACCCCGCACAACGCCGCCATGTCGGAGCCGGAAGCGGTGGCGAGCCTGATCGCCGCCCAGATCCGGCGGCTGGAGGCGGGCGAGGCGCTGGAGCACGTCGTCGATCCGGCGCGCGGATACTGACCGAACCCCGCGGGGCGCGACGAGCGCCCGCCCCACACTCGCGTCATTCAGCCGTCACATCGCCGTCGTCGCGCTGAAATCCGGGCGGGCCAATCGGAGGGCGTCCCCCACCCAGCCCGGAGCGCCCTCATGCGCCTGCCCCTCGCCGCTGCCCTGCTGCTCTCGTCCACCATCCTCGCCGGCGCGCAGGACGCGCAGAAGGAGTTTCCCGCCAAGCTGGTCGGGCACGCCCTCCTGCCGGCCAACACGATCATTCCCGCGCCGGCCGACGCGCCGGCGGACCTCAAGGTCTCCGGCAAGTTCCTGACGCCCGGCAAGCGCGTCGAGGCCGTCGGCACCGTGATGGGCACCTCGGGCGGGCGCCCGACCGGCCTGTCGACGCCCTTCGCCGGTCAGCCGGTGCAGGGCTTCTCCGGCATCCGCTCGCTCGGCAACGGCGAGTTCCTGACGCTGACCGACAACGGCTTCGGCGCCAAGGCGAACTCGCCGGACGCGATGCTGTTCTTCCACCGGATCAAGGCCGATTTCGAGAAGGGCACCGTCGAGCGGCTCGCCACCACCTTCCTGCACGACCCGGACAAGAAGGTGCCGTTCCGCATCGCCAACGAAGGCACCGAAAAGCGCTACCTGACCGGCTCGGACTTCGATCCGGAATCGATCCAGCCGATCGGCGGCAAGTTCTGGATCGGCGAGGAGTTCGGCCCCTATCTGATCCGCGTCGACGCCGCCGGCAAGGTCGAAGCCGTGTTCGAGACGACCATCGACGGCAAGCCCGCCCGCTCGCCCGACCACTACGCCGTCACCACTCCGGCCGCGCCGGATGGCACCGTCGCGTTCAATGTCCGTCGCTCCAAGGGCTATGAGGGCATGGCGCAGTCGCCGGACGGGCGCTTCCTCTATCCGCTGCTGGAAGGCCCCCTCTGGAACGCCGAGACGAAGGGCAACGAGGAGGTCGACGGCAAGGAGGTGCTGCGCATCCTCGAATTCGACGTCGCCGCCGAGAAATGGACCGGCCGCTCCTGGTTCTTCCCGCTGGAGCAGAAGGGCAACGCCATCGGCGACTTCAACATGATCGACGGCACGACGGCCCTCATCATCGAACGCGACAACGGCGAAGGCACGGCCGACAAGGCGTGCGCGCCGGGCACGCGCGGTCCCGACTGCTTCCACGACCTCGCCAAGTTCAAGCGCATCGTGAAGATCGAGATGACCGACGCCAATGTCGGCAAGCCGGTGCGCAAGATCGGCTTCATCGACCTGATGAAGATCGCCGACCCCGACAAGAAGGCGAAGCAGGGCGCCATCGACGGCGTGCTGCCCTTCCCCTTCTTCACCATCGAGAACGTCGACGTGGTCGACCGCGCCAACGGCATCATCGTCGTCGGCAACGACAACAACCTGCCGTTCTCCTCCTCGCGCGATCCGAAGAAGGCCGACGACAACGAACTCGTCCTGCTTTCGGTCAAGGACCTGCTCGAGGCCAAGTAGGACCGGCCGCAGAAAACCGCGCCCGGCCGACGCCGGGCGCGGATGCTTGCGGACCTGGCCGGACGATGCAGTTTTTGGACATTGCGGCAGCCGTCACGGGCGGGCATCACCGGTCGTCCCCCGTCGACCGAGACCCGCCGATGCCCGCTTCCATGCTCCGTTTCGTGCCTGCCATCCTGCTCGCCGCCGGCGTCGCCGGCTGCAATGCTCCGCCGGAAATCGTGCTCGCCTCGTCGCCGGCCTATTCGCCGGAGTGGTGCAACGCGGCCAAGGCACTGGCGCAGAATTCCGGCTCGAACCTCTTTGCCGTCGGCCGCTGCCATGAACTGGGAATCGCCGGCTTCCCGAAAGAGGAAAACCTCTACCTCTTCTATTACGCGCAGAGCGCGCGCTGGGGGAATCTCCAGGGCAGCGAAGCGCTCGCCCGGCTGGGCCAGCCCGTGCCCTATGCCGATCTCCAGGCCGAGGCGCGCGACCGCGCCGAGCAGCGGCGCGCGATGGACACCATGGCCGCCGCGATGCGCAGCCCCGCCCCGCCCGGTCCGCCGCGACAGGCCCCCTGGCCCGCGATGCCGAGCATCGGCGCGCCGCGGCTCCCATCGCCCACGCCGATGGCGGGACCGCCCGCGATGAGCCGGGCTCCCTCCTTCGGCATGCCGGGATCGTCGCAGACGCAGGGGCGGACCTCCACCCAGTCGCGCAACGAATGCACGAACGGAGTCTGCCGGACCGTGACGACGACCTGCACCAACGGGGTCTGCAGCACGACGTCCCAATGAGGCGGGCGGCCGCCGGTCCGACAAAGGCCGCTCAGACGGTTCGCTTGTCGGGCGAATCGCAGAGGTCATTCTGGATACAGCGACCGCATTCGGGCCGCAGCGCCTTGCAGGTGTAGCGCCCGTGCAGGATGAGCCAGTGATGGGCATGGCGGCCGAACTCAGGCGGCACCGCCTTCTCCAGCCCGAGCTCGACCTGGAGCACGTTGCGGCCGGGCGCGATCCGCAGCCGGTTGGCGACGCGGAAGACATGGGTATCGACCGCGTGGGTGATCTCGCCGAAGGCGATGTTCAGCACGACATTGGCGGTCTTGCGCCCGACGCCGGGCAGGCTCTCCAATGCCTCGCGCGTCGTCGGCACCTGCCCGCCGAAATCCGCGATCAGCTTCGCGCAGAGCGCGATGACGTTCTTCGCCTTGGTGCGGAAGAGGCCGATCGTCTTGATGTAGTCGCGCAGCCGTTCCTCGCCCAGCGCCAGCATCGCCTCCGGCGTGTCGGCTATGGCGAAGAGCGGGCGCGTGGCCTTGTTGACGCCGGCATCCGTCGCCTGCGCCGAAAGCACGACCGCCACCAGCAAGGTGAAGGCGTTGACCGATTCGAGCTCGCCCTTCGGCTCGGGATTGGCCGCCCGGAAGCGCGTGAAGATCTCGCGGATCTCGGCGGCGCGGCGGGGCCGCGGCTTCACGATTCGGGCGGCGCGGGGCCGGGCGCTCTTGCCGCTGTTCTCTTGCGTCATCGCCGCGTTATAGTCCCGCGATGGAGCCCGGCAAGCCCGATCACGGCGCGCATAGGACGGAGGCCGCCGAGGCGGTTCGACGGCCGGTCTTCGACGCGACCATCACACCGCACCGCTCGCTCGGCGCGAACGGCTTCCGCATCGTCATGACGCTGGTCTGCCTGGCGAGCGTGGTTTCGTCCGTGCCCTTCGTCGTGCTCGGGGCCTGGCCCGTCGCGGGCTTCTTCGGGCTCGACGTGCTGGCCCTGTTCATCGCCTTCCACGTCAATTTCCGGCATGCGCGCGCCTTCGAGCGCATCGTCGTCACGCCGCTCGACGTTCTTCTCCGCAAGGTCTCGCATCACGGACGCGAGGCGGTGTGGCACTTCAACCCGGCCTGGACGAAGCTCGAACGGCAGGAGGACGAGGATTACGGGCTGCTGGCGCTCAACCTCGTCAGCCGGGGCCGCCGCGTCGCGGTCGCCTCCGCGCTGTCGCCCGGCGAGCGGGCGGGATTCGCGGATGCGCTGGGCGCCGCGCTCGCGCGGGCGCGCAGAGGCCCGGATTTCGCAGCCGGCGAATGAGCGGGCGCGGCGCTGGCACCCCATTTGCTAGCGCTATAGAATAGCCAGCCGCTATTCAGGGTCGTGATATGAACCTTCGCCAGATCGAGCTGCTGCGGGCCGTGGTCCGCTGCGAGACAACGGTGCGGGCGGCCCAGGAACTCGGGCTGTCGCAGCCGGCCGTCAGCAACGCCATCAAGCACCTCGAAAGCCAGGTCGGCTTTCCGCTGTTCGAGCGCGTCAACAACCGGCTGTTCCCGACCGCCGAGGCGCGGAGCCTCTGCCGGGATTCCGATCCGATCTTCGCCCTGCACGCCGCATTCGAGGCGAAGGTGCAGGACCTGAAGGAGAACCGGGCCGGCCATGTGCGCATCATCGCCACGCCGCCGCTGGGCTATGGCGTCATTCCCTCGGCGCTGCGCAACTTCCTCGCCAAGCGGCCGAAGGTTCGCGTCTCCTTCGACGTCAGGCGCTTCGAGCATGTCGTGGAGAGCGTCGAGAACGGAACCGCCGAGCTCGGATTCGTCATGGCGCTCGAGGACGATCAGGGGCTCGATTCCGAGACGTTCTTCGCGGGCGACATGGTCTGCGCGATGCGGCCCGACCACCCGCTCGCGGCCAAGGAAACGATCACGCCCGCCGATCTCCGGGACACGCAATTCATCGGGCTGGAACAGGGCAACCGGATGGGCACCATCCTGCGAAGGGCCTTCGCGGAGGCGAAAGAGCCCTACCGCTTCTCGGTCGAGGTCCGCTACTGCAACACCGCCTGCGTGCTGGCCGAGAGTGGCGTCGGCGTGGCGGTGGTCGATCCGCTGTCGCCCATCTTCAGCGGCCATCACGACCTGGCCATCCGGCCCTTCGCGCCGTCCTCGCGGGTGACGGCCTCCGCCATCCGCTCGCGCAAGCGGCCGATCTCGCGCGCCGCCGAGGCGTTCCTGCGGGAGGTCCGGCTCGTCGCCACCGAGACCGGCGGCAAGCTCGCGGATGCGCATGGGCGCCGCGCGGTATTCGCCGCACAAATGTCGGCCGGGAATTCAGCATAGCGACGGGCATTGTGCGGTGCCGCGGCCTGGATCAGGTTTCGGCGGATATGCGCCGGTCTCGCGCTGCGGCTCACGAAGCCCCGCTATACCACCATTTCGACACCGATGGCGACGAGCCGACCATGACCGATACCGCCCCCTCCGACCTCGCCGCCGCGGTCCTGGCCCAGCGCCCTTGGGTCGAAGCCTTCTTCGCGCGGCTCGACACGGGCAGTCGCGACGAGCCCGGCGTCACCCGCGACACCTATGGCGCGGGCGAGAATTTCGGCCATCGCCTGCTCGTCGAGCATGGGGAGCGGCACGGGCTTTCGGTCAGTCACGATTTCGCCGCCAACACCTATGTCACCCTGCCAGGCCGCGACCGGACGGCGCCGTGCATCCTGATGGGCTCGCATCTCGACAGCGTGCCGCATGGCGGCAATTTCGACGGCGCCGCCGGCGTGATCGCCGGGCTCGTCGTCATCGAGGCCATGCGGCAGATCGGGATCGCGCCGCGCTGCGACATCACCACGATGGGCGTGCGGGCGGAGGAGAGCGTCTGGTTCGCGGTGTCCTATATCGGCAGCCGCTCGGCGCTCGGCACGCTGCCGGACGGCGCGCTCGAGGCGACGCGGATCGACGACGGCCGGCTGCTCGGCGCCAGCATCGCGGCCTGCGGCGGCGATCCGGAGACGATCCGGCTCAAGCAGCGCCATCTCGATCCCGCCGCGATCCGGGCCTTCCTGGAGGTGCATATCGAGCAGGCGCCGAGCCTCGTCGAATCCCGCCTTCCCGTCGCGATCTGCACCGGCATTCCGGGCAATTTCCGCTATCCGCAGGCCCGCATCGTCGGCCGGCACGACCATGTCGGCACGCCGCGACGCTTCCGGAAGGATGCCGCGATGGCCGGGGCGGAACTCGCCATGACCATGGACCGCATCTGGGAGGAAGAGGAGGCCGCCGGCTTCCCGATGGCCGTGACCTTCGGCCGCTTCCACACCGATGCCGCCGTGCACGGGCTCACGACGGTTCCCGGTGCCTTCGCCTTCAGCCTCGATGTGCGCGCCTACGACCCGGCCGTGCTGGAGCGCGTCGAGCGGCGCATGCTCGCCGCGATCGCCGAGATCGAGGCGAGGCGGCGGGTGAGCTTCGAGCTCGGCCCGCGCGCCAGCGCGGCCGTCGGCCCGGTCGATCCGACGATCGCCGCCGGGCTGGAAGAGGGCGCCGGGCGCCTCGGCATCCCGACCATGCGCCTGGGGAGCCCCGCCTCGCACGATTCCGCCGCCTTCGCGGCAGCCGGCGTTCCGGTCGCGATGCTGTTCGTGCGCAACGAGAACGGCAGCCACAACCCGCTCGAGGCGATGGAGATCGACGATTTCCTCGCGACCTGCACGATCCTGGCCGATTGGGTCGCGCGGGAAGTCGCCTGACGGCGCGCGCCGTCGGGGCGAAAACGGAACGGCCGGGCCGAACGGGGCTTGCTTGCGGGCACGGCTCTTGCGACATCCGCGCCATGTTCCGGAAGCAATCATGACCACGACGAGCACCTCGGTTCGGCTCCTGCCCTGTGGCGACACGGCGATGTCCGTGGAGTTCGGTTCCGCGATCGATCCCGAGCTGAACGCCCGCGTGCTCGCGCTGGATGCCGCGCTGGCTGCCGAGCCTCCGGCCGGGCTGCGCGAGACCGTGCCGACCTACAGGTCCCTGCTCCTGCATTTCGACCCGCTCGCGACCGATCTGCCGGCCCTGAAGCGCCAAGTCCTGACGCTGTGCGACAGGCCCCCGACGGCGCGCGCGAGCGCCCGGCGATGGCGCGTTCCCGTCGTCTATGGCGGGGAGTTCGGGATAGACCTCGACGACCTCGCCGCCCGCCACGGCATGAGCGCCGAGGCGCTGGTCGCCCGGCATGCGGCCGCGACCTATGTCGTGGCGATGATCGGCTTCATGCCCGGCTTCGCCTATCTGAGCGGCCTCGACCCCGCCCTGGCCACGCCGCGCCGGACGCAGCCTCGCGCCAAGACCCCGGCGCAGTCGATCTCGATCGGCGGGGCTCAGGCGGCGATCTCGACCGTGGAGGGGCCGAGCGGCTGGCACCTGATCGGCCGGACGCCGGCGCGCGGATTCATGCCCGGTCGCGACCCGGTCTTCACCTACGCGCCCGGCGACGAGATCCGCTTCGAGCGGATCGGCGCCGAGGCGTGGGCGGGCCTCGACCGGCGCGCGGCGGCTGGCGAGCCCATCGCCATCAGCGAGGCCCCATGAGCGCGCTCGTCGTCCAGGCCTGCGGGCCGGCCGTCTCGGTCCAGGATCGCGGCCGCTATGGCTGGCAGCGCTTCGGCGTCTCGCCGGCCGGAGCGATGGACCCCTTCTTCCTCGCGGCGGCCAATCTCCTCGCCGGGGCGCCGACCGAGGCCGCCGCCGTCGAGATCGGCCCCGGGCTGGCGCGCTTCAAGGCCGACGGCGCGCTCACCGTCGCGCTCGCCGGCCCGGATGCGCGGCTCGAGGTCGGCGGCCAGGTGGTCCCGGCCTTCACCGCCGCGCACCTCGCCGATGGCGATGTCGCGACCGTGCGCAGCGGGCCTGCCGGCGTCTATGCCTATCTCGCGGTGGCGGGCGGGATCGCGACCGCACCCGACATGGGCAGCCGGTCGCAGCATCGCCGCTCGGGCATCGGCGGCGCGCCACTCGCGCCCGGCATGCGCCTGCCGGCCGGCGACGGTGAGCGGCCGCTCATGCGTTTCACGGAGGCTCCCCGCCACGAGGACGGCCCGATCCGCCTCCTGCCCGGGCCGCAGGACGACTATTTCTCGGCGGAGATGCTGGGGCGGCTCTGCGGGCCGGGCTACCGCATCAGCGCGCAGGCCGACCGCATGGGCCTGCGGCTCGACGGGCCGGCCCTCGACCACAAGTCCGGCTACAACATCGTCTCGGACGGCATCGTCGAGGGTTCGATCCAGGTGCCGGGCGACGGGATGCCGATCATCCTGCTGCGCGACCGGCAGACGACCGGCGGCTATCCGAAGATCGCGACGATCATCAGCGCCGATCTCGGCCGCTTCGCCCAGATTCCCGGCGGCAAGCCGGTGCGGTTCGCCGCCGTCGACATGGATGAGGCCGTCGCCGCCGCGCGGCGCATGCAGGACGCGATCGCGGCGCTCGCGGACGGGCTCGTTCCGGCCGGCGCCGCCCTGACGAGCGAGCGCCTGCTCTCGCTCAACCTCGTCGGCGGCGTCATCAGCGCCGCGCAGCCGGAGCCTCAGGCGGCCTCGTAGCGGGCGACGGTGACGCCCGCTGCCTCCAGCCTTTCGCGGATCGTGCGGGCGGCGGCGACGGCGTGGGGGTTGTCGCCATGCAGGCAGATCGAATCGATGCCGACCTTGAGGACCTTGCCCGTGACGGAGACGACAGCGCCGGCCTCCAGCATGCGCATGACATGCTCGGCCGCGGCCTGGGGATCGAGGATGACCGAGCCGGGCTTGCTCCGGTCGGTCAGGTTGAAGCTGTCGTCATAGGTCCGGTCGGCATAGATCTCGCGGAAATGGGCGAGGCCCAGTTTCTCGGCGGCCCGCTGCGTCGGCATGCCCGGCATCACGAGGAAGAGCGCGCCTGGCGCCGCCGCCTTGATGCCGCGCCCGATCGCGAGCGCCAGCGCCTCGTCGTCATTGGCCATGTTGCCGAGCGCGCCATGGGTCTTCACATGGGTCATGCGGTGGCCCGCGAGCTCCGCCATCGCGGCGAAGGCGCCGACCTGATAGGCGACGAGGTTCTCGACCTCGCGCTCGCTCAGGCCCGCGACCCGCCGGCGGCCGAAATTGACGAGGTCGGCGAAGCCCGGATGCGCGCCGACGCCGACGCCCTTGCCCTTGGCCAGCCCGACCGTGCGGCGCATGGTCTCGGGATCGCCGGCATGGAAGCCGCAGGCGACGTTCGCGGTGGTGACGATGTCGAACATCGCCGCGTCGTCGCCCATCGTCCAGGGGCCGAAGCTCTCGCCGACATCGGCGTTCAGGTCGATCCGCATCGCTCTCTCATCCCTCGTGCTTCGACTGCGTCTAGACCATCGCGGCGCCGGGTTGAACCCATTCTTCCTCCGGCGTCGGAGGGCGGCCGCGACACGGCCGGAGGCGCGGCAGCACTGCTCGCACGCGAGTGCCAACAGTCTGAAAAGGCAGCACAATCCCACTATTTCAGCTTGCCGGCGAACGGCTTTTCGGATGCGATGAGGTGTCGCGACGACTTGAAACTGAAGGATATTCGGAGCTGAAGACTATGGTTTCACGCGATTTCGCCCAGCAGATCGAGGGCTACGGCCTCACCACCGCCGGCATCCTCTACCGCATGCCCGACCACCCCTCGATCCTGCAGGAATATGTCTGGCAGGACTACGATCTCGCGCCACGCTTTCCGGAACTGAACCGGTTCCTCGCCTTCTGGCAGGCCTCGCTGGACGGCAAGCTGTTCCGGGTCACGGTCAGCCACAAGGACCTGATCGGGCCGGCGGATCTGCGCGCCGTCTCGGGCGAGTTCAGGCTGCAGTAACGGGCAGGCTGATCGACCCCGCCCCGGTCCGCCTTACGTCCATCGTGCGGCTTGACAGGCCGCGCCATCAAGCCGGACATGATCCCCAACGCAACGACCCTCCCGGACCCGTCCGGGAGGGGACGAGAATGCGAGGCGGGGCGGTAAGGCAGGGATCGGCCATGATCGGAACCGGCAGCGCGCATCATGCCGACAGAATCTACGCGGCGCTGAGCGACAGGGCGGCCACCGCGCAATCGGCCGTCGCGGCCTCCTGGGCCCGGTCGCTCGACCACTACAGGCTCGACCCCAACCACGCCCGCCCGCCGGAGCGCCTCGACCAGGCCGCTTTCGACGCCGCCTTCGCGCGGCTCGAACCCTTGATCCGCCGCTCGCAGGCGACGATGGACCGGCTGTTCCAGATGCTCGACGACGCGGGCTGCTGCGTGCTCCTGACCGATGCCGACGGCGTGCCGCTCGATCGGCGCGGCGCGGCCGGCGACGACAGGGACTTCATGGGCCTGGGATTGTGGACCGGCATGGTCTGGAGCGAGGCGCGCGAGGGCACCAACGGCGTCGGCACCTGCCTGGCGGAAGGCCGGCCGCTCACGATCCACCGCGACCAGCATTTCCTGACCCGCAATATCGGCCTGAGCTGCACCG
Source organism: Chelatococcus sp. (assembly GCA_003248805.1). GTDB lineage: Bacteria > Pseudomonadota > Alphaproteobacteria > Rhizobiales > Beijerinckiaceae > Allobosea. Next base: position 18,950 of record QFQY01000046.1, read on the forward strand.
TCGCACCGATCTTCGATCCCCAGGGACGGATCGCCGGCGCGCTCGACGTCTCGACCTGCCGCCACGACCTGACGCCGGCGATGCTCAAGCTGATCGCTGCGACCACGGTCGAAGCCGCGCAGCGGATCGAGGCCGCGCATTTCCGCGCCGCCTTCCAGCATGCGCGGATCGTCGTCACCGAGGAGGTGGGCCGTGGCGCGCTGCTGGCGGTGGACCGCGAGGATCTCGTCGTCGGCGCCAACCGCGCGGCCAGGCTCGCCTTCGGCCTCACCGACGAGCGGCTCGCCAGCCCCTTCCCGGCCGAGGACCTGCTCGCGCCGGCGGGAGCCTCGTCCGGCGACGATCTCGGAGCGGCGGAGCGCGGCGTCGTCCAGAGGGCGCTCGCGCGGGCGCGCGGCAACGTCTCCGCGGCGGCGCGCCTGATCGGCGTCAGCCGCGCCACGATGCATCGCAAGCTCGCCCGCCTCGGCCTCGAACGGCCTCATTGACGCCCGTCCTGACGACCGCGCGGTTTCCGGCCCCGACCTGTCTCAATCCTGCGACAGGTGTGCGCCGCAACATGCACCGAGCCGGCTGACAAGGCCGATCCCGAGCGACGATCCTCCGCGAACCTTGCCGGACAAGGTTCGAAAACAGGAGGAAACCATGAACAAGCCGGAATTCGTCCGCTCGTCCGCCGCCCCCTTCAAGGCGCGCTACGGAAACTTCATCAACGGCGCATGGGCCGAGCCGCTGAGCGGCCGCTATTTCGAGAACCATTCGCCGGTGAACGGCCAGCTTCTCTGCGAGGTCGCCCGCTCCGACGCCAAGGACGTCGAGGCCGCGCTCGACGCCGCCCACGCCGCCAAGGATGCCTGGGGACGCAGCAGCGTCGCCGAGCGCGCCCTGCTGCTGAACCGCATCGCCGACGTGATGCAGGACAATCTCGACCTGCTGGCCCGGGCCGAGACCTGGGACAACGGCAAGCCGATCCGCGAGACGACCCATGCGGACCTGCCGCTCGCCATCGACCATTTCCGCTACTTCGCCGGCGCCATCCGCGCGCAGGAGGGGGGCATCTCCGAGATCGACCACGACACCGTCGCCTACCATTTCCATGAGCCGCTGGGCGTCGTCGGGCAGATCATTCCCTGGAACTTCCCGCTGCTGATGGCCGTGTGGAAACTCGCCCCCGCGCTCGCCGCCGGAAACTGCGTCGTCATCAAGCCGGCCGAGCAGACTCCGGCCTCCATCCTCGTGCTGGCCGAGCTGATCGGCGGCATCCTGCCGCCGGGCGTGCTCAACATCGTCAACGGCTTCGGGCTCGAAGCCGGCAAGCCGCTCGCCTCCTCGAATCGCATCGCCAAGATCGCCTTCACCGGCGAGACGACGACCGGCCGGCTGATCATGCAGTATGCCAGCCAGAACCTGATCCCGGTCACGCTCGAGCTCGGCGGCAAGTCGCCCAACATCTTCTTCAAGGACGTGCTGGCGGAGGACGACGACTATCTCGACAAGGCGATCGAGGGCTTCGTCATGTTCGCGCTGAACCAGGGCGAGGTCTGCACCTGCCCGAGCCGCGCGCTGATCCATGAGAGCATCTACGACCGCTTCATCGAGAAGGCGCTGAAGCGCGTCGCCGCGATCAGGCAGGGCGACCCGCTCGACCCGGCGACCATGATCGGCGCGCAGGCCTCCTCCGAGCAGCTCGAGAAGATCGTCAGCTATTTCGACATCGGCCGTCAGGAAGGCGCCGAGGTGCTGATCGGCGGCGAGCGCAACACCCTGCCCGGCGACCTCGCCGGCGGCTACTACGTCAAGCCGACCGTCCTCAAGGGCCACAACAGGATGCGGATCTTCCAGGAGGAGATCTTCGGCCCGGTGGTGTCCGTCACCACCTTCAAGGACGACGAGGAGGCGCTGTCGATCGCCAACGACACGCTGTACGGGCTGGGCGCCGGCGTCTGGACGCGCGACGGCAACCGCGCCTACCGCTTCGGGCGGGCGATCCAGGCGGGCCGCGTCTGGACGAACTGCTACCACGCCTATCCGGCGCATGCGGCCTTCGGCGGCTACAAGCAGTCCGGCATCGGTCGTGAAAACCACAAGATGATGCTCGACCATTATCAGCAGACCAAGAACATGCTGGTCAGCTACTCGCCGAAGAAGCTCGGCTTCTTCTGACGACCCGCCCGGGAGCGGGCGCAGGGCATTCCCCCGCCGCGCCGTTTGCGCTGGGACAATGCCCGCTGCTCCCGGGCCTCGCACCTTGCCTCGCAATGCGGGTGCCTCGGCGTCCGCACGCGACATGATCCGGGGGGAGCCGTCCGGCTTCCCAGCCAGCGAGTGGAGAGAAATGCCATGGCGAAGACGATGAAGGCCGCGGTGGTCAGGATGTTCGGCCAACCCCTGACGATCGACGAGGTGCCGATCCCCGAGGCGGGGCCCGGCATGATCCAGGTGGCGATCCAGGCGTCGGGCGTCTGCCACACCGACCTGCACGCCGCCGAAGGCGACTGGCCGGTGAAGCCGAACCCGCCCTTCATCCCCGGCCATGAGGGCGTCGGATACGTCTCGGCGGTCGGCGCCGGGGTCAAGCATGTGAAGGAGGGCGACCGCGTCGGCGTACCCTGGCTCTATACCGCCTGCGGTTATTGCCGGCATTGCCTCGGCGGCTGGGAGACGCTGTGCGAGAGCCAGCAGAACACCGGCTATTCGGTCAATGGCGGCTTCGCCGACTATGTCGTCGCCGACCCCAACTATGTCGGCCATCTGCCGAAGAACATCTCCTTCACCGAGATCGCGCCGATCCTTTGCGCCGGCGTGACGGTCTACAAGGGGCTGAAGGTCACCGACACCAAGCCCGGCGACTGGGTCGCGATCTCGGGCATCGGCGGGCTCGGGCACATGGCCGTGCAGTATGCCAAGGCGATGGGGATGAACGTCGCCGCGATCGATGTCGACGACGCCAAGCTCGACCTCGCCCGCAGGCTCGGCGCGACCATCACCGTCAATGCGAAGAACGAGGACCCCGGCACCGTGATCCGCCGCGAGACCGGCGGCGGGGCGCAGGGCGTGCTCGTCACGGCGGTCAGCCCGAAGGCTTTCGAGCAGGCGATCGGCACGGTGGCGCGCGGCGGCACCGTCGCGCTCAACGGCCTGCCTCCAGGCGGCTTCCCGCTCGACATCTTCGGCATGGTGCTGAACGGCATCACGGTGCGAGGCTCGATCGTCGGCACGCGCCTCGACCTGCAGGAATCGCTCGACTTCGCCGCCGACCACAAGGTCAAGGCGACGATCTCGACGGAGAAGCTCGAAAACATCAACGACATCTTCGACCGCATGCACAAGGGCCAGATCGAAGGCCGCGTCGTGCTCGACATGGCGGCCTGACGATGACCGACCGGACCCGCGCCGACGACGCAGAGGTGCCGCCGGCGCGGGTTCTGGCGACACCCGCCGCGCTCGATCTGATCGCGGAACTGAAGGAGCGGCACGGCCCCGTCCTGTTCCACCAGTCCGGGGGCTGCTGCGATGGTTCCTCGCCGATGTGCTACCCGCTGGGCGAATTCATCATCGGCGAGCGCGACGTGCTGCTCGGCGAGATCGGCGGCGCACCGGTCTATATCGGCGCCGACCAGTTCGAGGCGTGGCGCCACACCCAGCTCGTGATCGACGTGGTGCCGGGCCGGGGCAGCATGTTCTCGCTCGACAACGGCACCGAACGCCGCTTCCTGACGCGCTCGCGCGCCTTTACGGGCGAGGAACTCTGCGGAATCGAGCAGCGGGTGAGCGCGGCGCCCGTGTCCTGAGCGGCCGGGACGGCCGTCGGGCGCGGCGGTTTCTCCCGAGCGGCGCGAGAGCTATAGTTCGCCGTGGAGCCCTCCATGCAGGGCTCGGGAGACCGCGATTGAACGGCAAGCGCCCCAAGCTGCACCAGCTCAACTGGAACCTGCTCCACACCTTCCTGGTGATCGTCGAGGAGCGCAGCATCACGCGCGCCGCCGGCAGGCTGCTGGTGCGCCAGCCTTCGGTGAGCGCCGCCCTGCAGCGGCTGGAGGAGACGCTCGGCGGCCAGCTCATCCAGCGCGACAGCCGGCGCTTCATCCTGACCAAGCGCGGCGAACTGCTCTACAAGGAATGCTCCGAGATCTATCGCAGCGTCATGCGTCTGGGCGACCGGCTGTCGGAGGAACATGACGAGCTCACCGGGCTCGTGCGGATCCAGCTGGTGACGCATGCGGTCTTGCCGGCGCTCGACAGGGCACTCGCCGCGCTGAGCCGGCGCCATCCCGGCGTCAGCGTGCGCATCGAGGTCGCCAACAGCCACGAGATCGTCCGCTCGGTCTCGCAGAAGCTCAGTCCGTTCGGGCTCTGCCTGCTGCCCAACCCGCTCGCCGGGCTGAACTGCCGCCATCTGATGCGCGAGGCGTTCGGCGTCTTCTGCGGACGCGGGCACGACCTCCACGGCCGAACCGGCATGCCGCTCGGCCAGCTCAAGGACGAGGCCTTCATCGCGCTGGCCTGCGGGCAGGACGGAGCGCTGGAACCGATGGTCTCGCTGCGCGAGGGCGCGGGGCTCGGCCTCAACACCACGGGCACCAGCTCCAATCTGGAGGAGGTCGCGCGCATGATCGCCGCCGGCATGGGCATCGGAATCCTGCCGGTCGATTCGGTGCGTGGCCAGATCGACTCGGGCGCGCTCTGGAATCTCGCGCCGCAGGGCGGAGAGCTCGGGGCCGACCTCTATCTCGTCACCAGCCCGGCCATGGAGCTGAGCGGCGCCGAAATCGCCTTCCGGCGGCTTCTCGAACGCGAGCTGGACATCGCGGAGGCCGGGCCGGACCCGGCTGGACTGCCGGCACCGGCCACGGACGCCCAGTTCGCCTGAGGCTACCGGTCGGCGCGCTCCAGCACGCAGCGCAGCAGCACGTTGAGACCCGGCTCGAGATCCTCGCGCGTGCACAGCTCGTTGTTGTTGTGGGTGATGCCGCCCTTGCAGGGCGCGAAGATCATCGTCGCCGGCGCGTGCCGGGCGACGAAATAGGCGTCGTGCCCGGCCTGGCTCAGGATATCCATGTGGCGATAGCCGAGCCCGGCCGCCGCCGTGCGGACCTGGTCGACGAGCTCCTGCGCGAAGATGCGCCCGCCCCATTTCCAGACATCGAGGACCTCGACGGCGCAGTCGGCCTTCGCGGCCGCCTCGAAGGCGGCACGGCGCATCGCCTCGGCCATGACCTCCGAGGTCAGCGGATCGGGGTGGCGCACGTCGCCGACCGCCTGCGCCCAGTCGGAGAGGATGCCCGGCTTGTTCGGCCAGGCGACGAGCCGCGCCGCCGTGGCCTTGCCGCCGGTGCCGGCATGGGCCCAGCCGAGATCGTCCACCGCCACGAGGAATCGCGCACCGGCGATCAGGGCGTTGCGCCGCCGCTCCATCGGCCACGGGCCGGTATGCGCCGTCTCGCCCCTGAACTCGATCAGCATGCCGGTCGAGGGAAAGCCGCCGGTGACGACGCCGAGCTGCATGCCCTCGCGGTCCAGGATCGGCCCCTGCTCGATATGGAATTCGTAATAGGCGTCGAAGACGTGGGGCTTCTCCTCGCTCTCGCCGAGATAGCCGATGCGAGCGAGTTCCTCGCCGATCGTCTTGCCGTCCTCGTCCGTGCGGCCGCGCGCCCAGTCCAGCGTGTAGGCGCCGGTGAAGGCACCGGAGCCGACCATGGGCGGGGAGAAGCGCGCGCCCTCCTCGTTCGTCCAGTTCACGATCTCGACCGGCCGGCGCGTCCGGTGGCCGAGCGCGTCGAGCGTGCGGCAGACCTCGAGCCCCGCCAGCACGCCGGCGATGCCGTCGAAGCGCCCGCCATTGAACTGCGTGTCGAGATGGCTGCCGACCACCACGGGCGGAAGGCTGTCGTCGGCACCCGCCCGGCGGGCGAAGATGTTGCCGATGCCGTCGACGCGCAGGCTCAGACCCGCCTCCCGGCACCAGGAGACGAACTGGTCGCGGACCTCCTTGTCGGCATCCGAAACCGCCAGACGCGACAAGCCGCCCGGCCGGCCGGGGCCGATCTCGGCCGAGCGCTCGATGGTCGCCCAGAAGCGTTCGATATCGATGCGGGCAGCGCTCGGCAGCGGCATGGCGACGGTTCCTCGGATGGCTCGGCGAAGGCCGGCGGCCCGGCGGGCCTGCCCCCTAGCATCCGGGCTGATCGCCTCCAGGCAAATAGATATTCGCTATGTCTCGGATCGGGACCGAAGCCGGGACGGCAGCCTCGCTTGTCCGGTCCCTGCCGCTAGAGCATCGGCCCGAAAAGTGGAGCGCGATTTTCGGGAAAGCCCGATGCAAGATCAAAGAGTTAGAGCATCGGCAGGGCATGACGCAGGCGGCATCCGCGCCGGGAGACCGCGTCCCCCCGGCAAGGCCGCACGATCATGCCGCCCGGCCCGGACTGGTCAGGCTTTCAGGAAGGCGAGCCGTTCATCGGTGCGTCCCGGCGCGATGGCGAGGATTTCGGCGCGGACCACGCCCTCGGCGACGAAGGGGTCGGCCTGCACACGCGCCTCGATCTCTTCAGGCGACGCATTGTGCGCGAGGATCGTACCGCCCGCATTCGGCTGGAGACTGCCGACGAGCAGGAAGACGCCATCGTCGAAGCCGCGCTGGATCCAGGCATTGTGCCCCTCCATGAGCTGCGGGGCCTTGGTCCTGTCGACGATGCGAAGGATGATGATGAACATGGTCGCTCCATCAGGCTGTTCGGCGGGCATGAGCTGGTGATGCGACCGGGCCTTGGGCGTGCAGCCAGGCCTCCATTTCGGCGACCTCCCGGTGGATGAAGGCCTCGTCGTGAAAGGCGGTCGCGAGCGTCGCGACGCCTTGGCTGCGCATCAGGATGTGGAGGGCCAGCTCCTGCGCATCCGCCTCTCGCCCGAGCGCGGCAAACTGCCCGGCGAGCCAGCCGCGGAACAGGGTGAACAGACGGACGGCATCGTCCTTCGCGGCGTGATCGAGCTTCGCGAGTTCGTTGCAGAGCGTGCCGACCGGACAGCCATGGGCCATGATCTTCGTCCGGTTCGCGATGAGAATGCGGATGAAGCTGCGGATGCGGTCGGCGGGCGCTTCCGCATTCTGTTCCCAACTGTTCAGCATGGCGCGCGTGACCGCCAAGCGCCGCTGGATCACGGCGCCGAGGATCTCGTCCTTGGTCTTGAAATGGTAATAGAAATTGCCCCGCGACAGCCCGGCGTCCCTGGCGATGTCGGCGAAGGAGGTCGCCTCATATCCGCGTTCGTAGAAGAGCCGGTCGGCAATCTCCACGATGTGCTGGCGGGTTTCGTGCGCGCTCACAATCGACCTTCACGATCAGCGCGCGGCGAGCGAGTGCTCCGAATCGCGCCTAGGACATCTGACCTAAAAAACTAGGTCAAATGTCCCACGAAGGCAATCGCCCCGAGAGCCGAAAGGCGGCGTCTCGAAGGAGGGTCTTGATGGTTCCGGAGCCTGCTTCGAGACGCCGCCAGTCACATGGTATGGGGAAGGATCGCCGTCATCCGCTCGTAGGCCTTCGGGAATCCTGCTACCGCGCTTCTCGGCTCAGAGCTGGGAATTTCAGGCGATGCACAACGGCACTCTCTCGATCGGGATCATTGGCGCAGGCATTATGGGTGAGCGGCTGCTGAGCGCCATTCTCGACCAGCAACCCCCGCTGGTGACGATCAGCGGCATCTGGGATCCGGCGGCATCGGCGATGGAGCGCATGGCGGCGACATTCCCGCAGGTTCCACGGTTGGCCGATGCGGCCGCGATCATCGCCGCCAGCGACTGCGTCTACATCGCCTCGCCGCCGGCTTTCCACCTCGCGCATGCCCGCGCCGCCATTGCCGCCGGCAAGAGCGTCTTTTGCGAGAAGCCGCTGGCGGTCGATGTCGCCGAGGCGCGCGCCTTCGTTGAAGAATCTGGAGGCAGAGGGGCCGTCAACTTCCCCTTCGCCTCCTCGCTCGCCGTGGCGACGCTGATGGACTGGATTGCGCAGGGAGCCGTCGGCACGGTGTCGCGCGTGACGATCGAGGTCGCCTTCGCGACCTGGCCACGCTCCTGGCAAGCCGATGCCGCGGCCTGGCTGGACGGGCGGCAACAGGGCGGCTTCACCCGTGAGGTCGTGTCGCATTTCCTCTTCCCGAGCCGCAGGCTGGTCGGCACGCTGCATGACCTCACCGCGAACGTGGCTTTCCCGGAGGCGGGCAAGTCAGAGCGCTGGATCGAAGCGACGCTGATGGCGGGGAGCATCCCGATCGAACTCAAGGGGAGTGTCGGCACCACCGCGAAGGATGACCACAATATCTGGATGCTGGAAGGCGACAGGGGCGCGGTCCGGCTCTGCGACTGGTCGACCGCCGAACGCCGCCTGCCCGATGGCACATGGGAGCGCGCGGCCAACGCGCTGTCGCAGGCGGAAGCGCGTGCGGTCGCGCTCAAGCGCCAGATCGAGGGTGTCGTCCGCCTCACGCGTGGCGAAGCGCATCACCTCGCGACCCTGGCTGAAGCTCTCAACGTTCAGGAGATCGTCGAGGCGATTCTCGCCAACGGCGTTACGACGGCACGGTGACCGCAGCAGACCAGCACCGGCGCGCTCGGATGGCACATGGCCAGCATGCCAACATCGTCAGATCGAGCACGTAGTCGACAGGGCCGTGGCGAACGCCCGGGAGGACCAAGCGGTTTAGAGTGACTGACAAAATCTGGATGGGCCTCGACGTCGGCAATTCGTTCGGTCCGGCAGGAGCGGCGCTGCGGGCGAGCGAATTCCCGGCGCCGGAGCTGGGCTTCGGAGGCGCGTCCATAGCGACCCCGTCTCGCCAACCTCCGGCCACGTTGCTGCCGGCGCCTCACAGACCGCTCTGCTTGCGCAGGCTCTTGTCGAAAGCTTCCGCAGGGACGAACCGTCGCAGGAGGGCGACGCGTCCCGCCAGGCGCCCCGCGGTGTAGCGGCGGCGCGGCCGTTCTGCCCCGGAGGCCTCGACGATGCGCTCGGCGACGACCGAGGCGTCGTCCCCAGCCTCGTTCGCCTTGCGCGCTGCAACGGCGACGCAATCGCGCATGCCGTCATAGGCGGCGATCGTCCCGGAGGCCGGCGCGGTGCTGGCCTCGAAGGATGTCCGCGTGTAGGCGGGCTCGACGAGCACGACGCGGATGCCGAGCGACCGCACTTCATGGTCGAGCGATTCCGAATAGCCTTCGACGGCATGTTTCGACGCCGCGTAGAGCGCAGCGAAGGGCGCGGGTATCAAGCCGAGGACCGAGCTGACATTGACGATTCGGCCCGAGCGCTGCCGGCGCATCGCCGGCAGGATCGCATTCGTGACGCGGAGCAGACCGAAGAAGTTCGCCTCGAACAGCTGCTGCGCCTGCGCGATCGACGCCTCCTCCGCCGCCCCGAACAACCCGATGCCGGCATTGTTGACGAGGAGGTCGATCCTCCCGGCATCCTTCAGGACCTGATCGACACAGGCATCGACGGACACCTGATCGGTCACGTCGCAGGTCAGCATCCTGACGTCACCCGCGTCGGCAGGAGCGGTGCTGCGGGTCGTGCCGTAGACACGATAGCCGGCACGGGACAGGGCCTCGGCCGTGGCGCGGCCTATGCCTGAGGATGCGCCGGTGACGAGGGCGACCTTCGGGGTGTTGTTCATGAGGGAATGACCTTCGAGGGAGATGGAGTTTCGTTACGCGGCGTCCAGCCCGCCATCGCGATGGCACCATCGGCGGCGGCCATGGCGGACAGGATGAACCGCTCGATCTTGCGCCGGTCCTTTGCGGGGAGGCCCCGGTCCGGGGCGACCCCGCCGACGGGGCCGTCGTCCAGGGACGGCACGACGCCGACGATGGCATCGGGGAGACGGCGCAAACCGGATTGGCCGGCGAGCCGGCGTTGCCAGGAACGGCTCACACCGGAGCCGAGCGAGATGACGGGCGGACGGGCTCCGGACGATCGCGGAAGGCTGGCGCGAATGCCAGAAGAGCCAGCAGCGCGGCCACCGTCATCACGATGGCGAGTGATGTCGCGGCCGGGAACGGCAGAGCGCTCGCCACAGTCGAGCCGAGCGCGGCGCTGCTCATCTGCAGGAAACCGAGAAGAGCCGAAGCCGATCCGGCCTGGCGGCCGAAGGGGTGCAGGGCGATCGCGGTGCCGAGCGGATTAATCAGCCCCATCCCGAACAGCACGATCGAGATCGCCGCCGTGAAAGTGAGGTAGCTCGGCTGCCAGGCGACGGCGATCATGGCCAGCGAGCCGCCGGCAAAGACGATCAACCCGAAGAGCCCGACTTGCCGGTCGCCATGCCGTCGCGCCAGCCGAGGGGCCGCCAGTCCCGCCGCGAAGACGATCAGAACCGTCGCGGCGAAGGACAGACCCAGCTGGAACGGGGTCAGTCCCAGCTGGCCCATCAGCACCCCGGGCGCCGCCGCGAAGAAGCTGAAGAGACCGCCGAGCACCATGCTGACGGCCAGAGCCGGAGCCAGAAAGCGCCGATCGACGATGAGCGAACGATAGGTCGAGGCGACACCGCGCAGGGCGAGATCGCTCCGCGCGCCGACCGGATTGGTCTCGCCGACCCGCCGCAGATAGAGAAACGCGAGCGCCGCGGCGCAGAAGGCGACGAAGAGGAAACTCATGCGCCAGCCGGACAACTCGACGACAAGACTTCCGAGCAGCGGCGAGAAGCCGGGCGCGACGGCGCCCGCGATCATGGTGAGCGACAGCACCCTCCCCAGCGCCTCGCCTTGGAAGAGGTCGCGCGCAATGGCGCGGGCGAGCACGGAGGCGGCGCAGGCGCCCATGGCCTGGATGACGCGCCCAACGACCAGCACCCACAGGCTGCCCGCCAGGGCCGCGACCAGACTTCCCGCGACGAAGATGGCCAGCCCACCCAGGACCAGGCTCCGTCTGCCGAACCGATCCGAGAGCGGCCCGACGACCAGCTGGCCCAGAGCGAAGGTCAGGAAAAAGCTGCTCAGGAGCAAGCCGAGCTGAGCGCCGCTCAGTCCCAGTTCCGCCCCCATCTGCGGGAAGGCCGGCAGGATGATGTTCGTGGCGAGCGTCCCGGCCGCGGCGAGGCCGGCGAGCAGCAGCACGACATCGCCGGTGACCTCACGAGCGGCACTGTGGGCGAGACGGTCGCCCACAGCGGGAAAAGGGCCCGGATGACGCGGATCCGCAGGGGCAGCGCTCATTGCACCCGCTCTGGCCGGTCATCGGCCTCGTCGCTCTGGCGCCTCACATCCTTGCCGGTGACGCTGGCGGCGGCTACCTCCAGGAAGCGCCGCGCCAGGGTTTCGTCATTCACGATCCTCGACAGCAGAAGCGCGCCGACCATGGTCGAGAGCACGACCACGGCCTCGTCGTCGCGTCCCTCCCCGAGCCATCCCGTCACCATGTCGAGATAGCCGAGCATGCCGGCCTCGAAGACGGCCTTGACTTCCGGCCCTTGCCGCGCGGCGTCGGAACCGAGCGCCACGACCGGGCAGCCATCGGCCCGTTCGGCGGAGTGCGCCTGGCTCAGATAGAACTCGCATACCGCGCGCAGCCTGTCGTTCGGCTGCGCCGCCGCCGCCTGCGACCAGCGCTCGGCGACGCTTTCCAGCGCACGACGTGTCGCGACAGCGACCAACTCGTCCTTCGACTCGAACTGCTTGTAGAAGCCGCCCTGGGTCAGGCCGGCTCCGGCCATCAGGTCCTTCAGGCCGATGCCGTCGAAGCCGTGCTCGCGGAACAGCCGGCTGGCCGTCTCGATCACCCGCTTCCTGTTCTCCGCCGCCTGTTGCCGGGACACACGCATGCTGGACCTCAAAATTAGATTGCGTTCGAACTCTATAACCGGCATAGATGTCGAACGCAATCCATTTTGGTGTAGTCCATGTCTCGAAAGTCCAAGCTCGCTTTGGCTGCGGCCGCCGTGACCCTCGCGGCAGCGGGGATCGGCGGCGCGATCATGCTGGTCGGGCCGCGATCCTCTGCATCCGTGAACGTCGACCCGCGCCAGGATGCGCCAACCGTGCTCGTCTCGGTCGCCAGCCCCGTCATCCGCGCGGAAAAACGCTTCACCGGCGTCATCGCCGCGAAGGTCCAGAGCAATCTCGGTTTCCGCGTTCCCGGCAAGATCGTCGAACGGCTGGTCAATGTGGGCCAGACGGTAAAGGCCGGGCAGCCCCTCCTGCGTGTCGACGCGACCGATCTGCGATGGGCGCTGACCGCCAAGCGGAACGCCGCCGTGGCCGCGCGCGCCGTCCTGACCCAGGCCACGGCGGACGAGGCCCGTTACGCGGTCCTGGTCAAGAACGGCTTCGCCGCCAGCCCCCAGCGCTACGAGCAGGCCAAGGCGGCGCTGGACACCGCGACCGCCCAGGCCGCCGCAGCCGAGGCGGAGGCGAAGGTCGCCGAGAACGAACTCGGCTACGCCGTGCTCGTTGCCGACGCGGACGGCGTCGTCGTGGATACGTCGGGCGAGCCGGGGCAGGTCGTGGTGGCCGGGCAGGTCGTGATCCGGCTCGCTCAGGCCGGGCCGCGGGAGGCGGTGGTGGCTTTGCCCGAGACGATGCGGCCCGCGATCGGCTCATCCGCGCAGGCGACGCTCTACGGATCCTCCGGACGGAGCGTGCCGGCCACGCTGCGGCAATTGTCCGATTCCGCCGATCCGCAAACCCGGACCTACGAAGCCCGCTACGTCCTCGACAGCGATACCGCCGCGGCGCCGCTCGGCGCGACCGTCACGATCGGCATCGCGGCAACCGGGCAGGCGGTCGACATGGAGGTCCCGCTCGGCGCGGTCCTCGACGACGGCAGCAGGACCGGCGTCTGGCGCCTGGATGAATCAGGATCGGTGACCTTTCAGCCGGTGCGTCTGGTCCGCGTCACCAGCGAGACGGCCATCGTCTCCGGGCTCGAGGCCGGGCGTCGCATCGTCTCGCTCGGTGCGCATCTCTTGCGCGAAGGCCAGCCCGTCAGGCCGTCCTCGAAAATCGAGGCGGCCTCGCGATGAGCCTCAATCTCTCAGCCATCGCCGTCCGCGAGCGGGCGGTGACCCTGTTCACGATCATGCTGCTCGTGGCCGCCGGCGCCTATGCGTTCGTCAAGCTCGGGCGCGCGGAAGACCCGAGCTTCACGATCAAAACGCTGACGGTCACATCCGTCTGGCCGGGCGCGACGGCCCGCGAGATGCAGGACCTGGTCGCCGAACCCTTGGAGAAGCGGCTCCAGGAGCTGGCCTGGTATGACCGTGTCGAAACGACGACGCGGCCGGGCTTCGCTTTCCTGACCCTCAACCTGAAGGATTCGACCCCGCCCGCGCAGGTGCAGGAGGAGTTCTACCAAGCCCGCAAGAAGCTCTCCGACGAGGCGCGGAACCTGCCGCCCGGCGTGCTCGGGCCCTTCGTCAACGACGAATACTCCGATGTCAGCTTCGCCCTCTACGCGCTCAAGGCGAAAGGCCTGCCGATGCGGGAGCTGGCCCGGCAGGCCGAGGTCATCCGGCAGGAGCTCCTCCACGTGCCCGGCGTCAAGAAGGTCAACATCCTCGGCGAGCGTCCCGAGCAGATCTTCGTCGAATTCTCCCATGAGCGGCTGGCGACGCTCGGCATCTCCGTGCAGGACGTCGTCTCGGCCCTGCAGCGGCAGAACACCGTGACGCCGGCGGGCTCCGTCGAGACCAGAGGACCGCGCGTCTTCATCCGCGTCGATGGCGCCTATGACGGCGTCCGCGCCATCGCCGACACGCCCATCGTCGCCGGCGGGCGCACGCTGAAGCTGTCCGACATCGCCGACGTCCGGCGCGGCTATGAAGATCCGCCGGGCTTCGTCATCCGACACCATGGTGAGCCGAGCCTGATGCTCGCCGCCGTCATGCAGGACGGCTGGGACGGGCTCGCGCTCGGCAGGGCGCTCGAGGCCAAGACCGCTGCCATCGGCCGGGCGCTGCCGCTCGGCATCTCGCTGGAGAAGGTGACCGACCAGGCCGTCAACATCGCTTCGGCCGTGGACGAATTCATGATGAAGTTCGCGATGGCGCTGGGCGTGGTGCTGCTCGTCAGCCTGCTCAGCCTCGGCTGGCGCGTCGGCATTGTGGTGGCCGCCGCGATTCCCATCACCCTGGCCGCCGTCTTCTTCATCATGCTGGAAACGGGGCGGTTCTTCGACAGGATCACGCTCGGCGCGCTGATCCTCGCGCTCGGTCTCCTCGTCGACGACGCCATCATCGCCATTGAGGTGATGGTCGTGAAGATGGAAGAGGGCATGGACCGCATCAAGGCGGCGGCCTATGCCTGGAGCCATACCGCGGCCCCGATGCTGTCGGGCACGCTGGTGACCATCGCGGGCTTCCTGCCGGTCGGTTTCGCCTCCTCGACGGCGGGCGAATACGCCGGCAACATCTTCTGGGTCGTCGGCTTCGCCCTGATCGTGTCATGGATCGTCGCGGTGGTCTTCACGCCCTATCTCGGCGTCAAGATGCTGCCGGACATCAAACCCGTCCCCGGCGGTCACGCGGCGATCTACGACACGCCGAACTACCGTCGCCTGCGCAAGCTCATCACCTTCGCGGTCGACCGCAAGGTCCTGACTTGCACGGTCGTCGGCCTCGCCTTCGCTGTGTCCGTCGTTGGCATGGGCGGCCTGAAACAGCAGTTCTTCCCGACGTCCGACCGGCCTGAGGTGCTGGTCGAGGTCCGTCTGCCTGAAGGCAGCAGCATCGAGACGACGACGGCCGCGGTCGCGAAGATCGAGCGCTGGCTGGACGAGCAGCCCGAAGCCAAGATCGTGACGAGCTATGTCGGCCAGGGCGCGCCGCGGTTCTTCCTGGCACTGTCGCCCGAACTCCCCGACCCGGCCTTCGCCAAGATCGTCGTGCTGACGCCGAACGCCGGGACGCGCGAGACTTTAAAGCAGCGCCTCCGGCAGGCCATCTCGCAGGGGCTGGCGCCCGAGGCCTATGTCCGCGCCACGCAGTTCGTCTTCGGGCCTCCCTCCGTGTTCCCGGTCGAGTTCCGCGTGACCGGCCCTGATCCGGCGCAGCTCTATGCGATCTCGGAGCGGGCTCTGGAGATCATGCGGGGCGTGCCCGACGTTCGTGAGGCCAACCGCGACTGGGGCAACCGCACGCCCGTCCTGCGCTTCGTGCCGGATCAGGACAGGCTCAATCTGATCGGGCTCTCTCCCGCCCAAGTCGGCCAGCAGCTTCAGTTCCTGATCACCGGCGTCGCCGTCACGCAGGTTCGCGAGGACATCCGCAATGTGCCCGTCGTCGCGCGCAGCGCCGGCCCCGAGCGCCTCGATCCGACGCGGCTCGCGGATTTCTCGCTGATCAGCCGCGACGGGCGCCAGGTGCCGCTCGATCAGGTGGGTCATTCGGAGATGCGTTTCGAGGAGCCGCTGCTGAAGCGCCGCGATCGCGTGCCCACGATCACGGTGCGCTCGGAGATCAACGAGGCGACCCAGCCTCCGGAAGTCTCCAAGCAGGTCCTGACCGCGCTCCAGCCGCTGATCGCCTCGCTTCCGGCGGGCTACCGCATCGACATGGGCGGGTCGATCGAAGAGGCCGCCAAGGCCAATGACGCGCTGGCGAAGATCTTCCCGCTCATGATCGCCATCACCCTGATCGTGGTCATGCTCCAGGTCCGGTCGTTCTCGATGATGGCGATGGTGCTGTTCACGGCGCCGCTCGGCCTGATCGGCGTCGTTCCGACGCTGCTCGCCTTCAACCAGCCCTTCGGATTCAACGCGATCCTGGGCCTCATCGGCCTGGCCGGCATCCTGATGCGCAACACGCTGATCCTCACCGACCAGATCAAGGAGAACAGGGAAGCAGGGCTGGACGACTACCACGCGGTCATCGAGGCGACGGTTCAGCGGACGCGGCCCGTCATCCTCACCGCGCTGGCCGCGGTCCTCGCCTTCATCCCGCTGACCCACTCCGTGTTCTGGGGCTCGATGGCCTACACCCTGATCGGTGGGACCGCCGTCGGGACCGTACTGATCCTGCTGTTCCTGCCGGCGCTCTACGCCGCCTGGTTCCGGATCTCTCCGACCCTCGCCGACCAGAGCCATGCGGCGCAGTCCGGCCCGGAACCATCGCCCGCAGCGGCACATGGAGCGACGTTCGACGGGGGAGCCGGCCATCCGGCGCGGCAGGAGCATCGAGAGGTGGCATGATCCGGATCGATGCGGCCTCGTGCGAAGGATGCACGAGGCCGATCGAACAGGAAAAAGTCGCTCCGCGTCCCGCCTGGAACACGGGACGCCGGGGTCGTGTCCCTGATATCGACCCTCCGGCAAATACGGGGGCATGTCGTGAAAAAATACGGATTCGGGCCGCCGGCACGATAATCCCGGTGCCCACCGCAAATTCGGCAGGCCGGCGAAGCGCTGGTGCAAATGTTGGGGCGGGGGTCGAAGTTCTCAGAAACACCTAATCAAATCAGGCATTTAATTAAACCCCATGGCGGACAGGGCGGGATTCGAACCCGCGATACGGTTTCCCGTATACACACTTTCCAGGCGTGCGCCTTCAACCACTCG
>QFQY01000047.1 GCA_003248805.1 Chelatococcus sp.
TTCCTCTACGCAGCCGCCGCCATGGTTCTTATCCGCCGCATCGCGCGAGCGTCATGAGTTCCGGGACGGACTCTTAGGTTCGAGAATGGAGAGTGATTTATCGAGCGATCTATATCCAGATCGAGAGCCCAGAGGCCGAGATCGGCATTGGCGATTGACGGCGGGACGTGCCGAACGTGTTCCGGCGCCGGGATATCTAGCGCAATGTCATCGCCGCTAAAGCTTTGCACCTGCCATGGGGTGGCTGGTCGAAAGGCACTCTCTGAGCTTGCAAGCCGAACCCGAGTAAGCTCCTGATCTTTGGGCCGAACATCCCTAATGTCACTTATGTGCTGATAATCGTAGGATACCCAGCCGCTTCCGCTCGTCATCTGTTGCGCGAGACGGGCTAGCTCACGTTCTTCGAGGCTTACGGATCGTATCGTAGCCCTGCACGGCCCTTGGCCGCCGCCGATGTAATTTCGATTGTTCAGGAATTCGCGAAGGTGCGTCACAAACGCAGCATCTTCGAATTTCTCGCGTGGGACCATTAGGTCCACATCATCCCAATCACGGCCAGCAGGCATCAATGATCGGGTATTCCAATAAAGAATGCGGTCTTTAACCGTATTTCCTACCACCACATTAAAGCTATTTCCCCAGGACCCCATGTAAAAATCAAGTCGCGTCGACATTAACGCTGAAATCCTAGACAAACTTCTGATTCGACGATTTCGAGACATGTGATAAAGAAGCGAAACCTCATCGGTCACTGTTGTTTCAGGCGGATTGAAGTACTGCTCGCGCGGTTGGAACTCGTTGTCTGGGACGGCAGCCAAGAGCGAACCAAACTCTGAAAGGGGACCGCGCAGCGCGTTTCGGAGTTGTGGGGATACTAGACCGAAGCTGTCGCTTATGAATCTGTCGTCCCACCATCCTCCCATACCCGTAGCGATCGTTACGCCTCGAGAACCGTCCATGAAACTTGCAGCGCCAGCCAGAGGCATGAGGCTTTTCACCTGCAGCGCCTGCATAGCCGGTTCTGGCGCTAGCCGAGGCTGAGAGTTACCTTTGGGCAGCCAATGCCGTTGCAAAACCGAAGGGTAGAAGTCTTCGTGGAACCTGAGCTGATCAGCTTTTGACAAGTCCACGTATGAGTATATCAGGTCCGCATCAAATGCCCTGAGCCAAGGTATGAATTCAGGGATTGGCTTATTGCCGGCACACGGGACGATTAGCGAAAACCGCCCTGACCAGATGGAAAAGCAGTACTGAAATACTTCGTCGAGGATGGAGTGCGAATCTTCGTTGATATCGATCAGGAAAGCGATCCTGATTGGTCGCGGCCGTACAGCGACGCTTGTCCTATCAGTATCCACTTTGCCTCGCAGTTTGTCAGAATTCGATTCCCCAACAACTTACCGCTTGTTCTCAATGCAGAACAGCTAAGGCACCCGGCTGCTCATATCGCCCAGCTGCCTTAGGCAACGCGCGAGCGCAAACCAAACTCGTCTCGTTGTCGGCCCTCTGGCGGCGAGAATGCCTGAAACCGAACCGGCTCGGCGTCGGCAAAGGGCCAGCGTCGTAACTCGGTGCAGCAAACTTATCCCCGCCCCTCCCAACCCGCTCTATCCTGCCCTCGCCCATCACCCGAACGGGGCGGCCATCCGGAGGCAAGCTGGAAGCTGGGTGACGGGCCGGCGCCTGCGGCTGGCCTTGCACGCCAGACTCGGGAGGCTTCGGGGCACCGCCCTGGGGACACTACGATCCCTGCGCGAGGAGCTCGCTGGAAAGCTCGGCGGCGACGGACCGGTGTGGCGAGGACGCGACAACCCGCTGAGGGGAACTGGCGTCCGGGCCCGCACATCCTGAACCGCCCAGCCGTATAAGCGCGGCCCGAGGCCTTAAAATCGCCAAAGGCGGAGCGCCGGGGGGCGTGCGACGGGTGGCTCAATCCCGCCGCGCCGCGACCTGGCTCAATGGTTGCGGATTGTTCTCGCGCCTCGCGGCGCTCCGCCAGCCCCGTCTCGCCACAACCCGCCGCGCCATCGGCGCGGGCGGCCGATCCCGCCTGCCCTCCTCTCCCGGAGCCCCGCCATGCGCAAGCGCCCGAACCCCTTCGCCGATCTGCCTCCGATCACCGATTTCGAGAGCTGCCAGCGGGTGCGGCCGCTGCTGTTCCACCGCCTCGCCGATCTCGCCGGCCTCTGACGATATTGCGGGAACGCGACCTGCCTGCGGGCGCGCAGCTGCCGCCACGGGGACGGGACCTGCTTCTTCATCGACATGCAGACGCGGCCGGAGGAGGAGCGCCGGCTGCTCCGCTATGCGGTGGAGAACCGCCTCGGCGGCCTCGCCCCCGACGAGGCGCTCGCGCGGGCGCAGGAGCGCATCCGGGAGGAGAACGCGCGCGACGCGGAGAACGGCTGGACTCCGGCGTGACGGCCGTGGGGGCGCCCGGCCGCAGCCCGATCCGGGCGACGCAGCGGCACTTCACGAAGCAGTGTCCGCACCGCCTCGCGGGGGGCCTTTGCGCTATCGCGTTTACGTCCCGGTAACGACCGGCTTCCAACCCTGCCCGCCCGGAAAGGAGACGATGCGATGTTCAACTCCACGCTGCCCGCCCTCGGGCTCCTCTGTCTCGCGGCCACCGCGGCCCAGGCGGCCCCCGCCAAGCTTCTGGGCGAATTCGCCCAATGGAGGGCGGCGGCCGTCGACGAGACGGACGGGAAACGCTGCTTCATCCTGAGCACCCCCGCGGCCGAGGCCCCCACCTCGCTGCGCCATGGCGACGTCTATTTCTTCGTCAAGACCGCGGACGGCGACGGCAAGACGGAATCGAGCTTCCAGACCGGCTACGACTTCGCCCGCGATTCCATGGTCAAGGTGACCATCGGCGAGGAGAGCTTCCAGATGCTCACCCAGGGCAGCAATGCCTGGCTGCGCCGCCTCGAACGCGAGCCGGAGCTGCTCGCCGCCATGCGCGCCGGCAGCCAGATGGTGCTGGAGGCGCGCTCGGCCCGCGGCAACGAGACGAGCTACACCTTCTCGCTCGCCGGCGTCACCGCCGCCTCGCGCCTGCTCGATCGCTGCGACTAGAGCATCGGCCCGAAAAGTGGAGCGCGGTTTTCGGAAAAAGCCGATGCTAGATCAAAGAGTTAGAGGATCGGACTGAATACGATATTCAGTCCGATCCTCTAGAAGCGTGCTTCGGGAAGCGAGCCGTCATTCCGGACAAGCCGCGAGAGCGGCGCCGATCCGGAATCCATCGAAGGGCGTTGCGCTCCATGATGGATCCCGGGGCAAGCCCGGGATGACGGCATGTTTCCGTGCAAAACCAGCATGATTCAGGAGCCCGGCCGGGCGATTCGCAGGCGGGCGCCGGGCAGGGCACGCCGGGTCCGTGGCCACGCCCCCTTCGCAGATGCGAAAGGACGGCCCTCTCAGGGGCGCCGCTTCTGCACAGGGGAAAGGCAGCGGGCGTATCCGCCGAGGCGCGCGCGACGAGATGCACATGAAACAGGCACAAAATTAACGCTTCTTACCGATCCGTTAACCGCTGAGCGCAGGCGATCTGGCCTATTTTGGAGGAAATACGAAAGGTTCATGCATCCGAAGCATAACGGAATTGCCGCCATGCCTCTATATGCGGCGCCCTGGCTCACATATATGCACTGCACAACGAGATTGTCGCTGTGGGCACCGTCCCGCTCCGGAAAACGTAAACAGGACCAAGACCATGTTCGTCACGATGATTGCGGCCAAGATCCGCTCCTACCTGCGCTATCGCGAGACCGTTCGCGAGCTGTCCCGCCTGACCGACCGCGAGCTCGACGATCTCGGGCTGTCGCGCTCGGAGATCCCCTTCGTCGCCCGCTCGCACGCGGTGGCCTGACGACGGCCGAGAGCAGGCGCCCCGCGAGGGGTGCGCTCCGAGTAGTATCTCCCGGGCTCGCTCCTCCCCTCGCGAGCACTGGTCGAAGAGCGAATGCCCGCCCCCCGGCGGGCATTTTGCATTTCCGGGGCGTTCGGAGGGCGTGAGACCGGGTTTCGTGCACGACGCTCTTGACCTGCCGGCCGGGCGCGGACACATGCCCAGCATGGAACCCGTTCACATCATCGGCGGCGGCCTCGCCGGCTCCGAAGCCGCCTGGCAGATCGCTGAGGCCGGCGTCCCCGTCACGCTGCACGAGATGCGGCCCGTCCGCGCGACCGAGGCCCACAAGACGGAAGGCCTGGCCGAGCTCGTCTGCTCCAACTCCTTCCGCTCCGACGATTCGTCGAGCAACGCCGTGGGCCAGCTCCATTGGGAGATGCGCCGGCTCGGCTCGCTGATCATGGCGAAGGGCGACGCGCATCAGGTCCCGGCCGGCGGCGCGCTCGCGGTCGACCGCGACGGCTTCTCGCAAGGAGTCACAGCCGCGCTCGAAGCGCATCCGCTGGTCACGATCGACCGGGCCGAGATCGCAGGCCTGCCGCCGGCCGGGTGGGACAACGTCGTCATCGCCACCGGCCCGCTAACCTCGCCCGCGCTGGCACAGGGCATCCAGTCCCTGACCGGCGAGGATTCGCTCGCCTTCTTCGACGCCATCGCGCCCATCGTGCATTTCGATTCGATCGACATGGACACCGCCTGGTTCCAGTCGCGCTACGACAAGGCGGGTCCGGGCGGCACGGGCGCGGACTATATCAACTGCCCCCTCGACCGGGGACAATACGAGGCCTTCGTCGACGCGCTGCTCGCCGCCGAGAAGACCGAGTTCAAGGAGTGGGAGGGCACGCCCTATTTCGACGGCTGCCTGCCGATCGAGGTCATGGCCGAGCGCGGCCGGGAGACCCTGCGCTGGGGGCCGATGAAGCCGGTCGGCCTGACCAACAAGCACAACCCGACCGTGAAGGCCTATGCGGTGGTCCAGCTCCGGCAGGACAATGCGCTCGGCACGCTGTTCAACATGACCGGCTTCCAGACCAAACTGAAATATGGCGAGCAGGCCGCGATCTTCCGCATGATTCCGGGCCTTCAGAACGCCGAGTTCGCGCGGCTAGGCGGCATCCACCGCAACACCTATCTGAACTCGCCGAAGCTGCTCGACGAGCGGCTGCGGCTGAAGGCCGACCCGCGCCTGCGCTTCGCCGGCCAGATCACCGGCTGCGAGGGCTATGTCGAGAGCGCCGCGATCGGCCTGCTCGCGGGGCGCATGGCGGCGGCGGACCGGCTCGGCCGGCCGCTCGAACTGCCCCCGGCGACCACGGCGCTCGGCGCTCTGGTGAACCACATCACCGGCGGCCATATCGTCACCATCGACGAGGGCCCGCGCTCCTTCCAGCCGATGAACATCAATTTCGGCCTGTTCCCACCCATCGAGGGCGTGGCGACGCAGGGGCCGGACGGCAAGCGCCTCAAGGGCCCCGCCAAGAGCCTCGCCCGCAAGCAGGCGCTGACGGCGCGCGCCAAGCAGGTGATGGAGGAATGGGCCGGCGGCGTGCAGGCCGAGGCGGCGGAGTGACGGCCGTCATGCTCGGGCTTGCCCCGAGCAACTCTGAACAGGGGGCGCACCAGCCCCTTTCGGCAACAGATGCTCGGGTCGAGCCCGAGCATGACGCGGCTAACCCCGCCGCGCCGCGCGCCAGATGAGCCATTGCCGGCGCCAGCCGGGCAGCGTGATGATGGTGCGGTAGGGGTCGTAGCCCTTGCGCTCCATCCGCCGGAGATAGGGCTCGACCAGCGCCACCGGCAGGAAAGCCGGCAGCACGGCCGGCGGCATCGTCTCGCGCAGGCCCTCGAGCTTGGCCAGATGACGCCGGGCGATCTCGCGCAGCTCCTTCAGCGAATAGAGCACGCCCGGCCCGCCGCGGCCGCGCACGATGTCGTCGCGCGTGACGCCGTTGCGCATCAGGATATCGGCCGGGAGGTAGACCTGCCCCTCGGCCGCGTGCCAGGGAAAGGCGCGCATCAGCCCGGTCAGCGCATAGGCCACGCCGGCATGGCCGCAGGCGGTCGCTCCACCGGGATCCCGCCCCTCCGCCAGAATCAGGCAGGCCAGCCGGATCAGCGCGCTCGACGTCTCGCCGGCATAGCCTTCGAGGTCGCCGAGCGAAGGCATCGGATCGTCGTAGAGATCGAAGACACGGGCTTCGATCAGCGAGGTCAGGGGCGCGATCGGCAGCCGATAGCGCATGATCGTGTCGAGCAGGGCGGCGGCCACGGGATGCGCCTGCGCCTCGCCCTGGGCTTCGCCCTCCAGCAGGTCCCGCCACCATTGCAGCCGCACCTCGCCGGGCAGCGGCTCGCTCACCAGCGCCCTTACCCGCGCGATCTCGTGACTGAAGGCATAGAGCGCGAACAGCGCCGGGCGCCGGGCCTCGGGCGCATAGAGGGTCGCGATATAGCGGTCCGGATCGTTCTCGCGCACCAGAACCGCGCAATGGGCATAAGCCTCCGGCAGCACGGCGCCGGCCGCCTCGCGCCGCTCCGCCGGTTTCGTCTGCGGCAGGGTTCCGCCCTGGCCCGTCATCGCTCGGCCTCGGTCATGGATTCAATGTAGGACGGTAGCCGGCGGCTGGCTATGGCCGCGAAACATGGCCGCGCTGTTTTTCAGTCGACCGCGATCAGCGCCGCCGCGACGCGCCGCTCTTCCGCGACGAGAACGTTGTAGGTCCGGGCCGCCGCGCCGGTCGCCATCGCCTCGACGGTGATGCCGGCGGCCTTGAGCGCCTCCCGCAGGGCGGGCGGAAAGAAGGCGATGTCGGGCCCGGTGCCGACCAGCAGGAAATCAATCGTTCCCGCCTCGTCGATCACGGGGCGGAGACTGTCCTCCGTCACCTCAGCGAAGCTCGTCACCGGCCACTTCCGCACGCCGGACGGCGTCGCCAGGATCGAGCCGCGATGGCTCATATCGGCGAAACGGAAGCCGCCGGCACCGAAGGCGTCGATCGGGTAGCGCCCGGGAACGAAACCGTCGAAGGCAGCCACCGGCCGGCTCAGACGCGGGCCTTGGCGGTCTTCGCGACCTGGCCCTCGGCATCGGACGTGCTGTCGAGGCGGCCGGCACGCACGTCGAAATAGAGCAGCACCGGCGTCGAGATGAACATCGCCGAATAGGTGCAGACCACCACGCCGAACAGCATCACGAGCGCGAAGCCCTCGATCGCCGTGCCGCCGAACAGCACCAGCGCGATCAGCGCGAGCACCGTCGTGGTCGAGGTGATCGCCGTGCGCGAGAGCGTCGTGTTGACCGAGAGGTCGAGCAGGTCCGGGATCGGCATGGTCTTGTAGCGGCGCAGCAATTCGCGCGTGCGGTCGAACACGACGACGGTCTCGTTCAGCGAATAGCCGACGATGGTCAGGATCGCGGCGATCGAGGTCAGGTTGAACTCGAGCTGCGTGATCAGGAAGAAGCCGACCGTGAGGACGATGTCGTGCAGGGTGCCGATAATGGCGCCGAGCGCGAGCTGAACCTCGAAGCGGAACCAGAGATAGATCAGCACGCCGATGATCGCGAGCACGACGCCGAGCGTGCCGGCCTGCACCAGCTCTCCGGAGACGCGCGGCCCGACCGTCTCGACCCGGCGGAAGTCATAGCCCTGCTGGAAGGCCTCGCGGGCCTTCACCACCACCTGCTGCTGCGCCGCCTCGCCGCCCGGCTGCAGGGCGAAGCGCATCGAGACCTCGCCGGCCTGTCCGAACTCCTGCACCTCCGCCTCGCCCAGGCCGAGCCCGTTGGCGGTCTGGCGCAGCTGCGCGATGTCGACCTGGCCGCTCTTGATCTGCATCTCGATCAGCGTGCCGCCCTTGAAGTCGATGCCGAAATTCAGGCCGACGGTCAGGAACAGCACGAGCACGAGCACCGAATAGGCGGCCGACAGCGGATAGCTGTAGCGCCTGAAGCGGACGATCTTGAACTTGGTGTTGTCGGGAACGATGCGAAGCAGACGCATGCTCTTCTTCTCCGGATGGCAGGCGTCAGAACGGCAGGGCTTTCGGCCGGGCCCAGCGATACCACAGCGCGATCAGCATCCGCGTCAGCGTGACCGCCGTGATGACGGTGGTCAGGATGCCGAGGATGAAGACCACGGCGAAGCCGCGAACCGGGCCGGAGCCGAGCGAGAACAGCGCCACCGCCGCGATGAGCATGGTGACGTTCGAATCGATGATCGTCGCGAAGGCGCGCTGGAAGCCCGCCTCGAGCGCCGAGACCAGGCTGCGGCCCTGATGCTCCTCCTCGCGCATGCGCTCGTAGATCAGCACGTTGGAGTCGACCGCCGTGCCGATGGTCAGCACGATGCCGGCGATGCCGGGCAGCGTCATCGTGGCGCCGAGCGCCGACATCAGCCCCAGGATCAGGCAGACATGGACGAGCAGCGCGATGCTCGCGATCAGGCCGAACACGCCATAGGTCAGGATCATGTAGATGATGACGAGGATCGTCGCGATGACGGTCGCCTTCTTGCCGGCCTCGATCGAATCCTCGCCGAGGCCCGGACCGACGGTGCGCTCCTCGACGATGGTCATCTTGGCGGGCAGCGCGCCGGCGCGCAGCAGGATCGCGAGGTTGTTGACCTGCTCGACCGTGAAATTGCCCGAGATCTGGCCCGAGCCGCCCGTGATCGGCGACTGGACGACGGGGGCCGAGATCACTTTGTTGTCGAGCACGATCGCCAGGGCGCGGCCGAGATTCTCGGTCGTGATCTGGCCGAAGCGCTGGGCGCCGCGGATGTTGAAGCGGAAATTGACGATCGGCTGCGAGCTCCGCGAATCGAAGGCGGGCTGCGCGTCGACGAGGTCGGCGCCGTCGACGACCGGCTGGCGCGCGACCGGGATCGGCTGGCCGCCGGCATCCTGCGAGGGCAGCATGTCGACATCGGTCGCGCCGGGCTCGGCCACGAGGCGGAATTCGAGCCGCGCCGTCTGGCCGAGAATGTCCTTCAGGCGCTGGGGATCCTGCAGGCCGGGAACCTGCACGAGAATGCGGTCGAGCCCCTGGCGCTGGATGTTCGGCTCCGTCGTGCCGAGCGCGTCGACGCGGCGGCGCAGCACTTCCATGGCCTGCTCGACGGCACGGCGCACGCGCTCGTTCGCGCCGGCCTCGGTCACCGAAAGCTGGATCAGCCCGTCGGGCTGCTCGTTGAGGGCGATCGACTGGTTGCCCGAAGGTCCGAAGGCGCCGAGCGTGCCGACCGGCTGCGCCAGCTCGCGCAGCTTCGGCATCAGCCGCGCGCGCTCGGCCGCATCCGGCACGCGCAGCTGCACGCCGCGCGCTGTCAGCCCGATGCCGCCCTGGATCGAGACCTTCTCCTCGCGCAGGATGCGGCGCACGTCGTCGCGAAGCTGCGTCACCTGGCCGCGCACCAGATCGGCGCGGTCGACCTCGAGCAGGACGTGCGAGCCGCCCTGAAGGTCGAGGCCGAGCACCATCGCGTGTATCGGCAGCAGGAAGCGCGGAATCCAGGACGGCGCGTTCTGCTCGATCGCCTTGCGCGTCGCGGGGGAGAACAGGTTCGGAAGCGCCAGCCCGCAGCCGACCAGCAGCACGAGAAGAACGACGATGACCTTGCGGGCCTGGAAACGAAGCATTGGCCTGGAGAACCCTGTTGCCGCGCCCGCGCCGATCCCGGGGACCGGCGCCGGCGCCCTCGATCAGCTCTTGACCGGCTCGCCCTTGGCGCGGACGTCCTGGATCATGCCGCGCACGAGGCGCACACGCACGCCGTCGGCGATCTCGGCCTCGATCTCGGCGTCGTCGACGACCTTGGTGACCTTGGCGATCAGGCCGCCCGTGGTGACGATGGTGTCGCCGCGACGGACGTTCTTCACCAGCTCCTGATGCGACTTCACGCGCTTCTGCTGCGGGCGGATGATCAGGAACCACATGATCACGAAGATCAGCAGGAACGGCACGAGCTGGAGCAGCATGTCGGTGCCGCCACCGGCTCCCGGAGCCTGGGCGAAAGCGGGGGTGATCACGAACCAACTCCTTCAAGACGGCGGCAAGCCGGACGACAGCGCGGCACCGCCGGCCGCTGGCACTGCAAGGATATCGCCCGAACCGAAAAACGGGCGGGACTATAGCCAGCGACGGCGGCAAATCAATCGGATGCGGGAGATGGCCTCCACGCCTGCCCTCACCTATGGGGTCGCCGTCCTTCGCGCAATGGCCTTGCCTTCGCCGTCCCGGTGCGCTTAACCGTTTTCACCGTACCGTACCGTTCGTTACGGACCCGAGAGACCGGCCCAAGCGAGGGTGTTTCCGATGACAGACGCCGCCCCCGACCTGACGCTCGCCACGCTGATGCGCATCGCCGACGCGCTCGACCGGCTCGCGCCGCCACCGCGCCGCGCCGCCGACCTCACGCTGGCGGACGCCTTCGTCTGGCACGCGGCCTCGGCGGAACTCGTCCCGGTCGCCAAGGTCAACCGCGTCGCGCTGACGCTCCTGCGCGGCGTAGACCGCGTCCGCGACACGCTGGCGGAGAACACGGAGCGCTTCGCCAAGGGGCTGCCCGCCAACAACGTGCTGCTCTGGGGCGCGCGCGGCATGGGCAAGTCCTCGCTGGTCAAGGCCGTGCACGCCGACACCAACGCCCGCCTCCCCGGCGGCGAGCGGCCGCTGAAGCTGATCGAGATCCATCGCGAGGACATCGAGAGCCTGCCCGTCCTGATGGGCGTCATCAAGGCCGATCCGCACCGGGCCATCGTGTTCTGCGACGACCTCTCCTTCGACAGCGACGACACCTCCTACAAGTCGCTGAAGGCGGCGCTGGACGGCGGCGTCGAGGGACGCCCCGACAATGTCGTGTTCTACGCCACCTCGAATCGCCGCCACCTCCTGCCGCGCGACATGCTCGACAACGAGCGCTCGACCGCGATCAACCCCGGCGAGGCCATCGAGGAAAAGGTCTCGCTGTCGGACCGCTTCGGCCTCTGGCTCGGCTTCCACAAATGCAGCCAGGACGAATATCTGCAGATGATCGACGGCTACGTCGCGCATTTCGGCCTGACGGTCGCCCCCGAGGAATTGCGCCGCGACGCGCTGGAATGGGCGACGACGCGCGGCTCCCGCTCCGGCCGCACGGCATGGCAGTACATCCAGGATCTGGCGGGACGGCTGGGGACGAAGCTCGAAAGCTGAGCGACGGCAACACTGCGCGTCATGATCGGGCCGGAGCGCCGGCCCGATCATGAAAGCCTTCGTCAGCCGCGCCCGACGAAGGGCGCGTTGGTCGCCATCACCGTGACGAAGAGAACGTTCGCCTCAGGCGGCAGGCTCGCCATGTGAAGCACCGTGGTGGCGACGTTCTCGACGTCCATCACCGCCTCCACCTTGATCGAGCCGTCGGCCTGCGGCACGCCCGTGGTCATCTTGCGTGCCATCTCGGTCAGCGCGTTGCCGATATCGACCTGCCCGACGGCGATGCCGTATTTGCGCCCGTCGAGCGAGGCGGTCTTGGTCAGGCCGGTGATGGCGTGTTTGGTCGCGGTATAAGCCACCGAATTGGGCCGTGGCGCGTGGGCCGAGATCGAGCCGTTGTTGATGATCCGTCCCCCCTGCGGCGACTGCGCCTTCATCGCCTTGAACGCGGCCTGCGTGCACAGGAACGGTCCGGTCAGATTGGTGTCGACGACCTTCTGCCAGTCGTCCAGCGAGAGATCCTCGAGCAGGATCCCGCCGGGAGCATTGACGCCGGCGTTGTTGAACAGCACGTCGACGCGCCCGAAGGCCTCCTTCGTCTTCGCGAACAGGTTGTCGACCGAGGCCTTGTCGGTCACGTCGGTGGCGACCGCGAGCGCCCTGCCCTCGGCCGCGCCCGACAGCGCGATCGTCTCCTGCAGGGCGTCGAGCCGGCGGCCCGCCAGCACCGTGCGGTAGCCGTCCTTCAGGAAGGCGATGGCGACCGCACGGCCGACGCCCGATCCGGCGCCGGTGATGATCGCGACCTTGTCATGGGCAGCCATGGTGTTTCCTCGTGGTTTTCTGTTGGTTCAACCGATTGAATTCGGAATTCGACCATAGCAGGCGAGCCGCGCCAGGGAAGACGCCGGAGACGCATGCCGGCTCGCCGGGAGGCACGCGACTCAGGCCGCCTTCTCGAGCCCGACCCGGCAGCGCGCGATGTCGACGCGCGCGGTGAGCGGCAGATGGTCCGAGGCCTTGCGGGCGAGCGGCGTGTCGTGCACCGCGAGATCGGAGACCAGCCCGCTCGGCCATGCCAGGATCCGGTCGAGCGCCAGCATCGGGCGCCGCGACGGAAAGCTCGGCAGATGCTTGGCGCTGCCGAAATGGGGTTCGAGAATGTTGAGTGCCGATTTGCGGTCGCGGCGCCACTCGTTGAAATCCCCGAGCAGGATCGTCGGCATCGGGGCGAGTTCCAGGAAGGCGTGGAGCAGCGCGCTCGCCTGGTCGATCCGCGACCGCCGCAGCAGCCCGAGATGGGCCGCGATGACGCGGAACCGGCCCTCACCGAGGTCGAGCTCGGCCACGACGGCGCCACGGGGCTCGACGCCGGGCAGCTTCAGGCGGAACCGCCGATAGGAGGCCGGCTCTCCCCGCACGAGCAGCGCATTGCCGTGCCAGCCATGGCCGTCCACGACATCGGACTGGACGAGCAGATGCATGCCGGTCTCGCGCAGGATCGCGGCGGGGTCGAGCAGCCCGGTCCTCTGGCCGAAACGGCGGTCCACCTCCTGAAGCGCGACGAGGTCCGCGCCGATTTCGGCGAGCACCGCGACCGTCCTGTCGGGTCTCACGCGCCGATCCGTGCCGCGGCACTTGTGGATGTTGTAGGATGCGACCTTCACCGGACCTCGCTCGTCGACACTAGAGATAAGGCATCAGCAGGCGGGCTGCCGCATCACGAATTTTCACGAAAGGCCAGCGCCCGTCGATCTCCTCGAGCGTGATGGGATCGACCCGCTTGGCGTCGATGATGCCGTTGAGGCGCCGCGCCAGCACGGGATCGTAGAACTCCATCGTGATCTCGAAGTTCAGGCGCAGGCTCCGCGCGTCCCAGTTGGCGCTGCCGATCAGGCACCAGGATTCGTCGACCGTCGCCAGCTTCGAGTGGTCGAAGGGCGGCGGCGAGCGCCAGAGACGGCAGCCGGCCTTGATGAGCGGCCGGATATGCGCCTGCATGGCCCATCCCATCAGCAGGTGGTTGTTGACGGCCGGGATGACGATATGGACCTCGACCCCTCTCAGCGCGGCGAGCTGGAGCGCGGTCAGGACCTGCTCGTCCGGCAGGAAATAGGGCGTCGCGATTCGCAAGCTGGAAGAGGCCGAATTGATCGCGCAGAGCAGGACCAGCAGCAGCTGGTCGACGCTCTGGTCCGGCCCAGACGAGATCGACCGCGCCGGCGCGCTGCCGCCGGCATGCGTCGCCGGGAACCAGTCCGGGCCGTCGAGAACCTCGGACGTCGAGAACGTCCAGTCGTCCTGGAAGCTCTCGGCGACCTGCCGCACCACCGGCCCCTCGACCATGAAGTGAACGTCGCGCACCGGCTCGCGCGGCTGCGTCGCCAGCAGGTTGTCGGCGCCGATGTTGAGCCCGCCGACAAAAGCCTTGCTGCCGTCGATGACGAGAATCTTCTTGTGCAGCCGCAGGTCGAGCAGCGGCATCTTCCACGGCAGCAGCGAATGCAGGTAGCGCGCGGCGGGCACCTCCAGCGCGCGCAGCCGGTGATAGGCGCGCGAGAACAGGAAGCCGCCGCCGAACCCGTCGATGAGGACCCGCACGGCGACGCCACGGCGATGGGCGCGGGCCAGCGCGTCGATGAAGCGCAGGCCGAGCGCGTCGGTCCGGAAGATGAAGGTCGAGAGCGCGATGCTGGTCGTCGCGGCGTCGATCGCCGCCAGCATCCGCGGATAGGCCTCGTCCCCGCAGTCCAGCACCGCGACGACCGTGCCCGGCTCGGTCGGAAGCCCGGTGATCCGGGCGGCCGCGACCGCGAGGCTGCCCGTCGGCCCGACCGGCGCAAGCCCGGTGACGGCGGGCGCCGCACCGCCGCCAGTCGCGCCGCGCAGGCGGCGCGCGCGCCGCTTCACCCGGTTGATTCCGAAGCCGAGATAGAGCAGCGGGCCGAAGAAGGGCGACAGCCACGCCAGCCCGATCCAGCCGATTGCGGCGGGAACCTCGCGCTTCCGGATCAGGGCGTGCAGCGTCACCGCGCCGGCGCTGGCGAAATGCACAACGGTCAGCAGCAGCGGGACGTGGTCGAAGAGATCGAGGAGCGGCGCGGCGGTATCCATAGGCCTGCGAGACTTACTACGAACCACGGCGCTTGGACATCGCCGGGGCGGCGCGCCGGCCGCGCATGCGCGGCCTCACATCGCGGCCTCACATGCGGAAGACGCCGAATTTGGTCTCCGGGATCGGCGCGTTGAGGCAGGCGGAGAAGGCGAGCGCCAGCACGCGCCGCGTCTCGGAGGGCAGGATGATGCCGTCGTCCCAGAGCCGCGCGGTCGCGAAGTAAGGCGACCCCTCTTCTTCATAACGATTGCGGATCGGCGCCTTGAACGCCTCCTCGTCGCCGGCCGACCATTGCTTGCCCTCGGCCTCGATGTTGTCGCGGCGCACGGTGGCGAGCACGCTGGCGGCCTGCTCGCCGCCCATCACCGAGATCCGCGAATTCGGCCAGGTGAAGAGGAAGCGCGGCGAATAGGCCCGTCCGCACATGCCGTAATTGCCGGCGCCGAAGGAGCCGCCGACGAGCACGGTGATCTTGGGAACGCGCGCCGATGCCACCGCCGTGACCAGCTTCGCCCCGTCCTTGGCGATGCCGCGCGTCTCGAACTCGCGGCCGACCATGAAGCCGGTGATGTTCTGCAGGAAGAGCAGCGGAATCCGGCGCTGGCAGCACAGTTCGATGAAATGCGCGCCCTTCAGCGCGCTCTCCGAGAACAGGATGCCGTTGTTGGCGATGATCCCCACCGGAATGCCGTGGATGCGGGCGAAGCCCGTCACCAGCGTCGTGCCGTAGAGCTTCTTGAACTCGTCGAATTCCGAGCCGTCGACGAGCCGGGCGACGACCTCGCGGATGTCGTATTGCTTCTTGAGATCGGTCGGCACGACGGCATCGAGTTCGGCCGGATCGTAGAGCGGCTCCACCGGCTCGGCGATGTCGATATCGGGCCGCTTCACGCTGTTGAGGTTGCCGGCGATCCGCCGTGCGATGGCGAGCGCATGGCCGTCGTCGCCGGCATAGTGGTCGGCGACGCCGGACAGGCGGGCATGCACGTCCGCGCCGCCGAGATCCTCGGCCGAGACCACCTCGCCCGTCGCCGCCTTCACCAGCGGCGGGCCGCCCAGAAAGATCGTGCCCTGGTTTTTGACGATGATCGTCTCGTCCGACATCGCCGGCACATAGGCGCCGCCGGCCGTGCAGGACCCCATCACCACCGCGATCTGGGGAATGCCCTCGGCGGACAGCGTCGCCTGATTGTAGAAGATGCGCCCGAAATGCTCGCGGTCGGGAAAGACCTCGGTCTGGTGCGGCAGGTTCGCCCCGCCCGAATCGACCAGGTAGATGCAGGGCAGACGGTTCTCGCGGGCGATCTCCTGCGCGCGCAGATGCTTCTTCACCGTCATCGGATAGTAGGTGCCGCCTTTGATCGTCGCGTCGTTGCAGACGATCATGCATTCGCGCCCGCCGACGCGCCCGATGCCGGCGATCATGCCGGCGCCATGGACATCGCCCTCATACATGCCGAAGGCGGCGAGCGATCCGATCTCGAGGAAGGCCGAGCCGGGGTCGGTCAGGCGCAGCACGCGCTCGCGGGGAAGCAGCTTGCCGCGCGCGACATGGCGCTCGCGGGATTTCGCGTTGCCGCCGAGCGCGGCGGTGGCACGCCGCTCGGTGAGCTCGGCGCGCAGGCTCTGCCACGCCTCCGCATTGGCGCGGGCCTCGGAGGACTCGGGATCGACCTTGCTCTCGATGACCGGCACGACGCGCCCTCCGCGGCAACACTTCTCGTTGCCGCGTTATCGCGCGCCCGGCCGGAAACGCCAACCGGCGCGGATGCCTTCATGCGCCCGCGCAAAACCGCAAGGCAGCCTGCCGGGCCGCGAGTCTCACTGGCTCGCGCGGTTGATCGAGCCCGTGACGGCGGGAGCGGCCACCGCGCCGATGGCGCCGCCCGCGACCGCCCCGATCGGCCCGCCGACGAGGGCTCCGGTTCCCGCGCCTGCGGCGGCGCCGGCGATCATCTTGTCATTGGTCGTGCAGGCGCCGAGCGCGGCCGCGATGCAGCCGGCCAGAACGACGATGCGCATGAGCTGTCCCTTCCCGCTTCAGAGTTCGCGGGCGAAGGATGGGAAGCCTTGGTCAACGAAGGGTAAATCGCCGGCGACCGTCACCGTCGGGCCGAAGACCGGCTCGAACGCCGCGCGCAGCACCGCGTCGACCTCCGGCATGGTCACCGGCAGGCCGAGATCGACCAGCGAAGTGACGCCGTGCCCGACCACGCCGCAGGGCACGATGCCGTCGAAATGGGAAAGGTCCGGCTCGACATTGAGCGCGATGCCATGGAACGACACCCAGCGCCGGACGCGGATGCCGATGGCGGCGATCTTGTCCTCCCGCCCCTCGCCCTTCTCCGGCCGGCGCACCCAGACCCCGACCCGGTCCGGGCGCTTCTCGCCGCGGATGTTGAAGTCGCCGAGCGCGCCGATCAGCCAGTTTTCCAGCGCCTCGACGAAACGCCGCAGGTCGGGCTGCCGCCGCTTCAGGTCGAGCATGACATAGGCCACGCGCTGGCCCGGCCCGTGATAGGTGAACTGCCCGCCCCGGCCCGAGCGATGCACCGGGAAGCGCTCCGGCGCGATCAGGTCCTCGTCATGGGCCGAGGTCCCGGCCGTATAGAGCGGCGGATGCTCGACCAGCCAGACGCGCTCGGGCGCGAGGCCCTGCGCGACCAGCGCCGCGCGCGCCTCCATCTCGGAGACCGCGGCCTCGTAGCCGGTCAGCCCGTCGCTCACCACCCATTCGACCGGCCCGAGGCCCTCGACGGGCAGGAATGTCTCCGCAGGAGAGGCTGGCGTCTTCACCACGCATTAACCCTGTTGCGCCCACCCTCGCCTTGGAGGTTCGGCGCGTCAGTTGCCGTCGAATCACGCCGGCTGGCAAGCGCCGCCGGCCGTATCGTCAGATAAGGTTGCGGAGCCAGGACTTGAAGGCCGATCTCGAACTCGTCCCGGTCGAACTCACCGTCGTGCTCGGCCAGACCACCATGCCGATCTACAAACTCCTGCGCATGGGCCGCGGCGCCATCATCGAGCTGAACGCCAGCGAGAGCGACGAGGTGCAGATTCTCGCGAACAATCATCCCTTCGCCAAGGGCATCGTCGTCGTGAACGGCTCGCGCATCGCCGTCGAGATCACCCAGATGCTGAAGCGCCCCACCGTCTACACCCTGGAGAACGTCGACGAAGCCGCCTGATCATTTTCCTGTCACGATGCTCTTGTGGCGGCGGATTCGATTTGCTAGACCCGCGCCGCTCACCGGACGCGCCGCCGCGACCGGAACCGAGCTGCGGTCGTGGCGGAACTGGTAGACGCACTACCTTGAGGTGGTAGCGGGGAGACCCGTGGAGGTTCGAGTCCTCTCGACCGCACCAATTTCGGGTGCAAGCCCATGAAACGGCGACCCTCACGGGTCGCCGTTTCTGTTTCCGGCGAATGCACGCCGTGCTGCGTTGCAACTCGATGCCAGGGCTGACAGAAAGCCGGGCCCCCTCCCCCCCGAATCGCGGAGCCGGACCGATGGCGGACACCGATCAGGCCCTGCGCGAGCCGCCGGAGACGCCCGTCCGCGACGAGGACGGCGCGATCGACGCCGGTTTCCTCGCTCGCGTCTCCCGCGCGCTCGCCGACTCCGACCTCGCGACCCTGCGCGAATGCGTCGCCGATTTGCACGAGGCCGATCTCGGCGCGCTGCTGGAAGCCTTGCCGCCGGACGAGCGCCCGCGCCTGATCTCGCTGCTCGGCGCGGATTTCGACTTCACCGCGCTGACCGAGGTCGACGACGCCGTCCGCGAGGAGATTCTCGAGGAGCTCTCGCCGGAGACCGTCGCCGAGGGCGTGCGCGAACTCGACACCGACGACGCGGTCTACATCCTCGAGGACCTCGACGAGGAGGACAAGCGCGAGGTCCTCGACAAGCTCCCGGCCGCGGAGCGCATCGCCTTCCAGCAGGGCCTCGACTATCCCGAGGACAGCGCCGGCCGGCGCATGCAGGGCGACGTCGTCGCCGTGCCTCCGTTCTGGAGCGTCGGCCAGACCATCGACTATCTGCGCCAGGCGGCCGACCTGCCCGAACGATTCTTCGAGATCTTCGTGGCCGACCCCGCCCACCACTTCGTCGGGACGGTGAGGCTCGACCGGCTGCTGCGGACCAGGCGGCCCGTCATGGTGTCCGATCTGGTGGAGGAGGACAGCCGCGTCGTCCGGGCCGCGCAGGACATCGAGGAGGCCGCGCGGCTCTTCCAGCGCTACAACCTGGTCGCGGCCCCGGTCGTCGACGATGCCGGCCGCCTCGTCGGCGTGCTCACCATCGACGACATCGTCGACGTCATCGAGGAGGCCGCCGACGACGAGATCAAGCAGCTCGGCGGCGTCGACGCCGACGAGGAGCTCTCCGACCCGGTCCACCGGATCGCCAGAAGCCGCTTCAGCTGGCTCTTCGTCAATCTCGTGACCTCGTTCATGGCCGCGGCCGTGATGAGCCTGTTCGAGGCCGAACTCGCCAAGACGGTCGCGCTCGCGATCCTGGCGCCGATCGTCGCCAGCCAGGGCGGCAACGCCGCGACCCAGACGATGACCGTCGCGGTGCGCGCGCTCGCGACGCGCGAACTCGGCACCCGCAACCTGAAGCGCTTCTTCAATCGCGAAATGATCGTCGGCGCGATCAACGGCATCGGCTTCGCGGTGATCACCGGCGTGGTCGCGGCGATCTGGTTCTCGAGCGCCGATCTCGGCTTCGTCATCGGCCTCGCCATGATCGCCAATCTCATCGCCGCGGCCGCCGCCGGCGTGCTGATCCCGCTCGCGCTCGACCGGCTCGACATCGATCCCGCGGTCTCCTCCGGCACCTTCGTGACCACCGTCACCGACATCGTCGGCTTCTTCGCCTTTCTCGGCATCGCGGCACTCTGGCTCTGAGCCGGCGGCGGGGATCGCGAGAGCCGGTTAACGTAAACTCCCCGTCAAGCTTTCTCCGCAATTGTCGGCGAGATGACCTTCCGCCGCATGACATTCAGCAAGCTCTCCTCGCTTCTCGTCCTCGCCGCCCTCGCGGTGACGGGCGGCTGCGTCGCGCTCGACAACTATCCCGCCAAGGGCGACGCGCGCCCGCATCCCGGCGTCGCCGCCGCGCATCGCTATCCGATCCACGGCATCGACATCTCGCGCTGGCAGGGCGACATCGACTGGGCCTCGGTCAAGGGCGCCGGCACCCGCTTCGTCTACATGAAGGCGACCGAGGGCGGCGACCATGTCGACCCCGCCTTCCAGCGCAACTGGGAAGGCGCGCGGCGCGCCGGCATCCCGCGCGGCGCCTACCATTTCGTCTACTGGTGCCGGCCCGCGCATGAGCAGGCCCAGTGGTTCAAGCAGCAGATCCCGAACGATCCCGATGCGCTGCCGCCCGTGCTGGACGTCGAGTGGAACGGCCATTCGAAGACCTGCCCGAAGAAGATCGACCGGGAACTCGCGCTCGAGAAGATCCAGCTCATGCTGACCGAGCTCGAGCAGCTCACCGGCAAGAAGCCCGTGATCTACACCGACATCACCTTCCACAAGGACGTGCTGGAAGGCCAGTTCAACGACTATCCCTACTGGATCCGCTCGACGGCGGCCCTG
This sequence comes from Chelatococcus sp., assembly GCA_003248805.1. Taxonomy (GTDB): domain Bacteria; phylum Pseudomonadota; class Alphaproteobacteria; order Rhizobiales; family Beijerinckiaceae; genus Allobosea. The sequence continues at coordinate 19,832 of QFQY01000047.1, forward strand.
CCCGAGACCCGCTACGCCAACCGGCCCTGGGCCTTCTGGCAATTCACCACCACGGGCCGCGTCCCGGGCATCAGGGGCGACGTGGATCGCAACGCCTTCTACGGCAACGAGGGCGAGTTCATCGGCTGGCTGACCGGCGAGCTCGACATCGGCACCCGCCGCTGGGAGAAGCGCAAGCCGGTGGCACCGCAGCCGAGCCCCGGCCCCGACCGGCCGATCGCGCCCAATCCGCCGGCGCCCATCGCCTCCCTGCCCCGCGCGACCGTTGGGTCCGCCGCAGCGGCCTATGCGCCGCTGGCCCGGCCCGACGACGAGACCGCCAGCGAGTGAGCCCGGCGCGGCGGTTAACCAAGCCTGACTCCATTCCCTCGAATGCCGCCGGGTTCTAACGACCTCTTAACCCTGGCCTCCGCATCTGGACGGGTGATGCAGGAGGACCACATGCCGGCACCCCACCCGTCAGTACGCCCGCTCGCGCTGCGCGCGCTGACCCTGATGACCTTGACGTTCGGACTGGCGGGGCCGGCCCTCGCCCTCTATCCCAAGAAGGGCGACAGCGCGCCGCATCACGGCGTGCGCGAGGCGCGCCGCCAGACCATCCAGGGCATCGACGTCTCGCGCTGGCAGGGCGAGATCGACTGGGAGAAGGTCAAGGACGCCGGCACCCGCTTCGCCTTCATCAAGGCGACCGAGGGCGGCGACCATCTCGATCCGAACTTCAGGCGCAACTGGGCCGAGGCCAAGAAGCACGGCATCGCGCGCGGCGCCTATCACTTCGTCTGGTGGTGCCGGCCGGCCAAGGACCAGATCCGCTGGCTGAAGCGCCATATCCCGCGCGACCCCGACGCGCTGCCGCCGGTGCTCGACGTCGAATGGCAGAACGACTCGCAATGCACCCGCAAGGTCTCGCGCGAGGATGCGCTGGAGAAGATGCGCCTCATGCTCGCGGCACTCCACGAGCACACCGGCAAGAAGCCGATCATCTACACCGATATCAACTTCCACGAGGACGTGCTGGAAGGCGCGTTCAACGAGCACCCCTACTGGCTGCGCTCCACCGCCGCCCCGCTGCGCCACCGCTACAACCGCGACAAGTGGGAGTTCTGGCAGTTCACCACCACGGGACGGGTGCCGGGCATCACCGGGGACGTCGACCGCAACGCCTTCTTCGGCAGCGAGCGCGAGTTCGAGGCCTGGCGCCGGGGCCATTTCGACATCGGCGCCCGCAAATGGAACGGCGACGAACCCAGGGTCGCGAGCCGGACACGGCCCGCGACGACCGCGAGCTCGCGCGTGGCGAAGACATCGGCCGGCCCGGAACGGCGCATGTCGCCGCCCGGAGCCATTCCGCACCGGACCGCCAAGAACGACTGACAAGAACGACTGACGCGCCGGAACGGCCGACGCGCCACCGGCCGACGGCGCGTCATCGGACTGTCATGGAACGGGCGCAGGGCTGCGCTCATCGTTCGCCGCCATGTCAGCCCGTCTCCCGATGACCTCCCCGATCGCCATGGCCGCCGACGCGCAATCCCGCATGGGGATCGTCTGGGCCTATCGCTTCGACGCCGAAGGTACGCCGGCGCTGATCGAGCGTGACACCTTGCCGTACGTCGCGCCGGCGGAGGGCTTCGTCTGGCTCCACGTCGATCTCGTCCACAGCCGCGCCAAGGCCTGGATCACGGAGCAGTCCTGGCTGCCGGCGACGGCCGAGGAGATGTTCGTCTCGCTCGAGACGCATCAGCGGCTCGACCATTCGGCGAGCCTGGTCTGGGGCGTCTCCCACGACCTCATCCGGGACATCGGCTCCGATTCCGACATGGTGGGCGCGCTGTACTGGCTGGTCGGCGAGCGCGTGCTGCTCACAGGCCGGCGCGAGGCCCTGCAATCGACCAGGCTCGCGGCCGAGGCGCTGAACCGGGGCGAGCAGGTCGAGAGCCCGGTCCTGCTCTTCGAGCAGATCATCGAATACATCATCGACGACGTGACCAACGCCGTGGTCCGGCTGATGGACGAGACCGACAGCGTCGAGGACCATGTGCTGGCCGACCGCTTCGACGACGCGCCGGCCAGGGTCGGCGCGGTGCGCCGCACGGCGGTGCGGCTGCACCGCCAGCTCGGCGGGCTGCACCTGCTCTTCCGCCGCTTCGCCGAGACGAACTCCGGCCGCAAGGCGCCCGACGAGGTCAAGGCCGCCGCCTCCCGCCTGCTCCAGCGCATCGACGGGCTGCATCACGACGTCCAGTCGGTGCAGGACCGCGCCAGGCTGCTCCAGGACGAGATGACCGCCCGCTCGGCCAGCCAGACCAACCGCCAGCTCTACACCCTGTCGATCCTGACCGCGCTCTTCCTGCCGGCGACCTTCATCACCGGCCTGTTCGGCATCAACGTGAAGGGCCTGCCCTGGATGGAGCACGACCTGGGCGCGTTCTTCGTGGCGCTCTCCTGCGTCGGCGCGGCCCTGCTGACCCTGATCCTGCTCCGGCGCCGCGGCGTCATCGGGAACTGAACGGCGCGACGCCTCGGCACGAGGGCCGGATGCCCAAACGGGCGCTCAGCCAGCGGCGCGCGCCGCGAGGCCGGCCCAGCCGTGATAGCCGACATAGAGTCCGACCAGCACGATCAGCACGCCGGACACATAGGGCGCGCGCCGCGCGATGTCTCCGAACCAGGACCAGCGCCGGGTCGCATGCCGGACGCTCAGCGCGGCAGCCGCCCCGACCGTGACCAGCGTGATCGCGAGACCGATCGAGAAGCACAGCACCAGCGCAAAGCCGAGCGTGAGTTCCTTGAGCTGCAGGCACAGCAGCAGGACGGTGATCGCCGCCGGGCAGGGAATGAGCCCGCCCGTCAGCCCGAACAGCACGATCTGCCAGGTCGTCACGGTCCGGCCGGCGAAGCGGCGGCGGATATCGTTGGCATGCGCCAGTTCATGGGCGTCCTGATAGCCGTCCGTCGCGACCGCCAGACCGGGCATGTCCCCATGCGCGTGGTCATGTCGATGGCGCTCGTGCCCCTGCTCCTCGACGAAGGAGAGATCGTAGTCGTGGCTGTGCCCGCCATGACGGAGGCTGAGCCGGGCCGTGAACCGATGCGGCTCGGGAACCGCGTCGACGGATTCCAGATAGCCGTCGCGCTGGACGAAACAAAAGGCCTGCCGCGAGCCGTCCGGGCGTTCCGAGACGAGGGTCACGTCCTTCGCGGCCCAGCCATGGCCGCGCTCCGTCCGGACGCGCCAGCGCGGCGGCACGCCATCCTCGAAGATCTCGACGGCGACAACGCCATGCCCGGTGTCGATGCGGCGGATATCCGGGCCATGACCATGATGATGATGATGCCCATGCGAATGGCCATGCGCGCCCATCGCGGCTTCGCCCGCCCTCTGGTCCCGCCATGTCCGCCACAGCATCCACAGAGCCAGCGCGATGATCACGGCCGCCGAGACGAGCTGGAAATAGGGCTCGAAGACTTCTGAATCGACGCCGCGCCACAGATACAGGCCGCCGAGCGCGATGCCCCAGACGACCAGCGTATGCGAGAGCGTCGCGGCGAGCCCGAGCAGGACGGCCTGCGTCACCGTTCCCCGGATCGCCACGATGAACGCCGCCATCATCGTCTTGGAATGGCCGGGCTCCAGCCCATGCAGCGCCCCGAGCAGGATCGCGCTCGGGACGAAGAGCCAGGCATGCGCGGTGCCCTGCTGGATCAGTTCCGCGAAGGACGGCATGGGCGCCTCACAGATACTTCGTCAGGGCCTTCAGCCCCTCGATCGACTTGCGGGCCTCCGGCGTCGCCGCCAGCGCATGGTCGAAGAGGTGGTGCTCGATATGGTCGAAGATCAGCAGCTCCTTGACCTTCTCCAGCGCCTTCTCGACCGCCTGGAGCTGCTGGACGACATCCGGCACGTCCCGCCCCGCCTCGACCATCCCGACGACGGTGCCGAGATGCCCCTGGGCGCGCCGCAGGCGCTTGACGATATCGGGATCCATCGCGTGGCTCATGGCGCCTATCCTATCCTGGGGGATAGGATAGGCAAGACGTTTTCCTGCCCCTGCCCCTGCCTCTGCCTCTGCCTCTGCCTCTGCCTCTGCCCTGACCCCGACTCGGCAAGGCCGGGAATGAGGTCACGAGCCTGCCTCGGCCCGGCGCTCGCTTCGGCACGAGCGGCTCGGCGGCGCCGGGATCGCCCGCCCCCCGGGGAACGGCCCGAGCGCCACGCGCGCAGCGATGCCCAGCCGCTCTGCGCGCCCACGCGCGCTGACTCGCTGTCCATCCGCGCTATAAGAGAGGAAAGGCGGCGCGCCCGACCGCGCCGCCACGCCGGGAGGACACCATGCTCGCCAACGCGCCCCGCCCCTTCAATTTCGATCTCGGCGAGACCGCCGACGCGATCCGCGACACGGTCCACGCCTTCGCGCAGGAGAAGATCGCCCCGCGCGCCGAGGAGATCGACCGCTCGAACCAGTTCCCGCGCGACCTCTGGCCGCAGATGGGCGAACTCGGGCTGCACGGCATCACGGTCGAGGAGGAGTATGGCGGCGCCGGGCTCGGCTATCTCGAGCATTGCGTCGCGGTCGAGGAGGTCAGCCGAGCCTCCGCCTCGGTCGGCCTCTCCTACGGCGCCCATTCCAACCTCTGCGTCAACCAGATTCGCCGCAACGGCAGCGAGGCGCAGAAGCGGAAATACCTGCCCGGGCTGATCTCCGGAGCGCATGTCGGCGCGCTCGCCATGTCGGAGCCCGGCTCGGGCTCGGACGTGGTCTCGATGAAGACGCGCGCCGTGAAGAAGGGCGACCGCTACGTCCTGACCGGCAACAAGATGTGGATCACCAACGGCCCCATCGCCGAGACGCTGGTGGTCTACGCCAAGACCGATCCCGAGGCCGGCTCGCGCGGCATCACCGCCTTCCTGATCGAGAAGGGCATGAAGGGCTTCTCCACCCACCAGAAGCTCGACAAGCTCGGCATGCGCGGCTCGGACACCTGCGAACTGGTCTTCGAGGATTGCGAGGTGCCGGAGGAGAACGTGCTGGGCACGGTCGGGCGCGGCATCAACGTGCTGATGAGCGGGCTCGACTATGAGCGGGTCGTGCTGGCGGCCGGCCCGCTCGGCATCATGCAGGCGGCGATGGACATCGTCCTGCCCTATGTCCACGAGCGCAAGCAGTTCGGCCAGAGCATCGGCGAGTTCCAGCTCGTCCAGGGCAAGGTCGCCGACATGTATGTCGCGATGAACTCCTGCCGGGCCTATGTCTACGCCGTCGCCAAGGCCTGCGACCGTGGCGAGACGACGCGCGAGGACGCCGCCGGCGCGATCCTGCTCGCGGCGGAGAAGGCGACGCAGGTGGCGCTCGACGCCATCCAGCTGCTGGGCGGCAACGGCTACATCAACGACTATCCGACCGGCCGCCTGCTGCGCGACGCCAAGCTCTACGAGATCGGGGCGGGTACCAGCGAGATCCGCCGTATGCTGATCGGCCGGGAATTGTTTCAGAAGACGAAGTAGAGGACGTCGAATGCCTTGAAGGTTGTCCAGCGATCGCAGGCATGCCGGACGGCCGCGGGGAACCCCTCCCCCTTGAGGGGAGGGGCAGGGGTGGGGGGCGCAAAGCCGGAACGATCGGCCGAACCGGACTGGAGATCGCTGCTGCCGGACGGCGTTTCCTGCATGCGGTCGCCAAGCGGCACCCCCCCATCCCCAACCCTTCCCCACAAGGGGGAAGGGAGGCGCCAAGATTGACGAAACCGAACGCAACCGGACAGCCATGCCCTTGTGGCGAGCATCCACGTCTTGACCACGGCACGCGAAAGACGAAGACGTGGATGGTCGGGACGAGCCCGACCATGACGGAAAGCGCCCGGCCGAAACCATGCCCCTCTACTTCGCCTACGGCCTCAACATGGACCCCGAGGGCATGGCGCAGCGCTGCCCGAACGCGCGCGCGCTCGGCCCCGCCCGCCTGCCGCGACACCGCCTCATCGTGACGCGGGACGGCTATGCCTCGGCGATCCGCGATCCGCGCGAGGATGTCCATGGCGTGCTCTGGGACTGCTCGCTCGGCGACATCCGCGCCCTCGACAAATTCGAGGACATCGCCAGCGGGCTCTATGTGAAGATCAACCAGCCCGTGATCGTGCCGGGCGGCGCCAAGCGCGCGCTGATCTATATCGGCCGCTCCGGGGACCCCGGCAGGCCGAGGCCGGGCTATATGGAGACGGTCATCGCAGGCGCGAAACACTGGGGCCTGCCAGAGACTTATGTAGCCGGCTTGAATCGTTTTCTGATGAAGCTGAATCTGGATCTGAAGTCGGCGAGCCCGGACCCCGGCGAGCCGCTGCCCCCGGGCCCAGTCAGGGGCGTCAGGCCACGGGCGTTCGCGCCGAAATGACACCGGCCGGACACGCGCCTGCCCATGCGGGGCGGGCTCTCACTTCCACAGAAGCGCGAACAGCCTGAAGCCGAAGACGAGAACGAAGGCGAGGATGATCGTCCCGGCGACGCGGCGGCGTTTCGCCCGGTCGGGAAACTGCTTCGCGAACATGCGGCCGAGCGGCTTGCGGAAGAGCAGGCACAGGACGACGACGATGATGATGACGCTGGACAAACCCGTTTCCCGCCCCTGGCCTCGCAGGGCGAGCTAGCCTCTGCGGCAGCCCCCGTCAACGCGGCCTCCGGGCCGCACACGACTTTCCCGCACACGACTTGGCAAGCGCCCGCCGCCGACGCAGTTTGGCGGCAGAGGGGAAGTGAATGATCGGATTCGATACGCTCGACATCATCGGCATCGCGTTTTTCGCGACGTCCTGGATCGGCTACCACTTCGCGGTGGAGCTCGGGCCCCATGCGGGCAAGAGCCTCAACATGCGCATGAACCTGCGCCGCACCCGCTGGATCGCCGAATCGATGCTGCGCGACAACCGCATCTTCGACGCGCAGATCATGAACGGCCTGCAGAACGGCACGGCCTTCTTCGCCTCGACCTCGCTGATCGCCATCGGCGGCACGCTGACGCTGCTGCAATCCGCCGACCGCGTCGTGCAGATCTTCGCGGACCTGCCCTTCGGCACCGCACCGACACGGGCGGCCTGGGAGTTCAAGGTGATCGGGCTCGCCCTGATCTTCGGCTACGCCTTCTTCAAGTTCGCCTGGAGCTACCGGCTGTTCAACTACTGCGTCATCCTGATGGGCGCCCTGCCCCCGGCCCGCAACCACGAGGCGCAGGACGCCGAGCGCGCCGTCCACGAGGCGACCGAGATGAACATCGCCGCCGGCCGCCACTTCAACCGGGGCCAGCGCGCCTTCTTCTTCGCGCTGGCCTATCTCGGCTGGTTCCTCGGGCCCGTCGCGTTCATCGCCTTCACCTCCGCCGTGCTGGTCGCGATGTACCGTCGCCAGTTCGCCTCCGACGCGGCGCGGGTCTTCCGCCACTCACGCTTCCCTTGACGAATCCGGCGGACGGGCCTTTCTCAGGCGCCATGACCGTGCCGCCCGAAACTCTCGAAGCCACGCTGCTGAAGCTCGCCGCCGAGCGCGGGCCGGGCCGGACGATCTGCCCCTCGGACGCCGCCCGCGCGCTCGGCGGCGACCATCCCGACGGCTGGGGGCCGCTGATGCAGCCGATCCGCCGCGCCGCCGTGAAGCTGATGAAGGAAGGCCGGCTCGTCATCACCCGCAAGGGCCGCCCGGTCGATCCGGACGATTTTCGCGGCGTCTACCGGCTGTCGCTGCCGAGCAGCGAATGACGGGCGCCGCCACCGCTCAGGGCCCGGGGAACAGCGAATCCGAATAGCCGGCCAGTCGGTAGGCGAGCAGCCCGACCCACTCCTTGAAGCCGTCATCGGCGATCGAGAGCCCGCGCGGCGCCCGCGCATAGGGCCTGACGAAGTCCTCGGCATTGCCGTCCGACAGATAGTCGACCGGGAAGGCCTCGACCGCGAAGCCCGCCTTGCGGAACACGCCCATCGAGCGCGGCATGTGCCAGGCCGAGGTCACCAGCAGCCAGCGCTCGCCGGGCTTGGGGTCGACCAGCCGGCGCGTGAAGACCGCGTTCTCGCGCGTGTTGCGGGACTTGTCCTCCAGGATGATCCGGCCGGGCTCCAGCCCGAGCCCCTCGAGCAGGAGGCGCGCGCCGTCCGCCTCGGTCTTGGTCACCGGCGAGACGAGATTGGCCGAGCCGCCGGTGAAGACGATTTTGGCCTGCGGGTGCAGCCGGGCGAGCTCGACCGCCTTGGTCATGCGGGCAGCCGCCGAGGTCAGCACCACGTCGTCGCGCGCGACGCCGATGGGGCCGCCGAGGATGATGATGCCGTCGACCGGGCCCTTCGCGGCATCCTGCTGGGGAAAGCGATCCTCCAGCGGGCGCACCACCATGCGCGGCAGCGGGCTGAAGGCCATCAGCACGAGCGCCGTCAGCGCGCCGAGCCCGAGCCAGCGCCCTGCGCGCGCGAAGCGGGTGAAGGCGAGCAGGACCGCGAGGAACGCCAGCACGATCGCGAGATTGACCGGCGACAGCACGAACCAGACGAGCTTGGACAGAATGAAGAACATCGCGCGTTCCTGACGGCGCCGTCATGCGCGCCGTTTCCGAAGAGGCAGCGTACCCGCCCGTCGTTACCGGAGGATGGAGGCCGGCGGCCCTGTCAGCGGATGATCCTCGGTGGCTGGGCGGGCTCCCGGCGCGGCGCGGCCTGCCGGGCGAGCGCCCGCGTCAGCTCGATGGCGCGCTCGGCCACCTCGCGCAATTCGCAGCCGGCCTGCCGGCCGTTCTGCAGGCCTTCGCCCTGCATCGCGCCGTAGAGCGCGCATTTCTGCGCGACATAGCTCTCCCAGGCGAGATGCACGGCCGCCAGCCGGCTGCGCTGCCCCGCGTCGAGCGCGCGCCCGGTCGCCTGCGTCGCCAGCGTCAGACGCTCGCGCCAGACCGCCTCCTCCCGACGGGCGCAGCCGCTCTCGGCCCCTCGCCGGTCCGCGCTCGCCGCGCGCACGCAGGCGACGGCGATGGCGCCGATGCAGGAGGTCGCCGCCTCCTCGCCGCGCTCCCGCAGGCAGGCGGCGAGCTGGGCGCGGTCCGCCGCGAGAGCCGGATTGGCGGGTCGCGACGGAGCCTGCGCGAGCGCGGGCACGGTCAGCACAAGGGCGCCGAGGGCGAGAAGGCCGAGCTGTTTCATGGCCGGCATGATGACAGCCGCCGGACGCGGATCAAGATGCGAGCGCGCCCGCTCACGCGATCGGCAACGGCAACGCGGCCTTCGCGGCGGGCCGGGCCGCCACCGTCTCATACCAGCGCTGCAGGCGGGGCCGGGGCTTGCGCTCCACGGGCATGTTCAGCCAGCGATGCACGCCGGTCCCGACCACGATGTCGGCCATGCCGAAGCGTTCGTCGGCGAGAAAGCTGCGCCGCGCCAGCTGCGCCTCGAGGATCTCCATCGCCGCTTCGCTCGCGGCAAGGCCCGCCGCGATCTTCTCCGGGGCGGTGTGTTCGGGCACCTTGCGCACGACGCCCCAGAGCACCGGCGCCAGCGCGGGCTGCAGCACGGACAGCGTCCAGTCCAGCCAGAGATCAGCCTCGGCGCGGCGCGCCGGATCGTCCTGCCAGATCCAGCCCGCGCCGTAGCGCGCCGCCAGATAGCGCACGATGCTGTTGGATTCCCACAGGCAGACCTCCCCGTCCTCGAGGACGGGGATGAGGCCGTTGGGGTTCTTGGCGAGAAAGGTCGGCTCGCGCACGCCGCCGAAGGGACCGCCGAGATCGACACGCTCGAAGGCCTGCCCGACCTCGCCAGCCGCCCAGACGACCTTCTGCACATTGATGGAGCTCAGCCGCCCCCAGATCGTCAGCATGATGCCACCCTCGGCGTCATGCTCGCCCCTGTGGCGAGCATCCACGTCTTGAACACGGCCTGGACGAGGGAAGACGTGGATGGTCGGGACAAGCCCGACCATGACAGCGAAGCCGCGCCTCCCTGAGCTCCGGTCAGGCGAATTCCATGATCACGGCGTCGACGGCGAGCGAATCGCCCTCCTTCGCCAGGATCTTGGTCACCGTGACGTCCTTCTCGGCGCGCAGCACGTTCTCCATCTTCATGGCCTCGACCATGCAGAGCGCCTCGCCCGCCTTGACCTCCTGGCCGGCGGTGACCGAGATCGCCTTGACCACGCCCGGCATCGGGCACAGCAGCACCTTGCTGGTATCGGCCGCCGCCTTCTCCGGCATCAGCGCAGCCAGCCGCGCCTCGGTCGGCGTGTGCACGCGGACCTCGGCATAGGCGCCGGCATGACCGAGCCAGAACCCGTTCAGCACCGGCCTGATCTGCGCCGCCAGCGGCACGTCGTCGATGGTCCCGCGCCAGACCGGCTCGCCCGGCACCCAGTCGCTGGCGACGGAGACCGTGCGCGTTCCGAAGGCGATCGTCACCTCGGCGCCCTGCTCGCCGACCTCGCCCTCGAACGTCTCGCCGCCGACCACGACGACGCGCTGCCGGTCGAAGGCGACCTTTCGCCAGCCCACCATCTGGGCCGAGACGTTGCGCTTGCGCTGGTTGAGCTTGTGGTCGCAGGCGACGGCGATCGCCGCCATCCTGAGCGCCGTCTCGCCCGTCGGCTGCGGCAGCGCGAAGCCTTCCGGGAACTCCTCCGCGATGAACCCCGTCGAGAGGTTGCCGGCGATCCAGCGCGGATGCTGCATCAGCGCCGCGACGAAGGGGATGTTGTGGCGGATGCCGTCGATCGCGAAGGCGTCCAGCGCCCGCGCCTGCGCCTGGATCGCCGCCTCGCGCGTCGGCGCATGCGTCACCAGCTTGGCGATCATCGGATCGTAATGGATCGAGATCTCGCCGCCCTCGTAGACGCCGGTGTCGTTGCGCACCAGCGCGTCGCCGTCCGGCCCCTCGGCCGGCGGCCGATAGGTCACGAGGCGTCCCGTCGAGGGCAGGAAGTTGCGCGTCGGGTCCTCGGCATAGACGCGGCTCTCCACCGCCCAGCCATCGAGCTTCACATCGGCCTGGCCGATGGTGAGCTTTTCGCCATAGGCGACGCGGATCATCTGCTCGACGAGGTCGATGCCCGTGACCATCTCGGTCACCGGATGCTCCACCTGCAGCCGGGTGTTCATCTCGAGGAAGTAGAAGGATTTGTCCTGCCCGGCGACGAACTCGACCGTGCCGGCGGAATCGTAATTGACCGCCTTGGCCAGCGCGACGGCCTGCTCGCCCATCTTCCGGCGCGTCACCTCGTCGAGCAGCGGCGACGGCGCCTCCTCCACGACCTTCTGGTTGCGCCGCTGGATCGAGCATTCGCGCTCGCCGAGATAGATGACGTTGCCGTGCTTGTCGCCCAGCACCTGGATCTCGATATGGCGGGGATCGACGATGAACTTCTCGACGAAGACGCGGTCGTCGCCGAAAGAGGACGCGGCCTCCGACTTGGCCCGGGCGAAGCCTTCCGCCACCTCGTCGGCCGAGTGGGCGATGCGCATGCCCTTGCCGCCACCGCCGGCCGAAGCCTTGATCATCACCGGATAGCCGATCTCGTCGGCGATCTTCACGGCATGCTCGGGGTTTTCGATCACGCCGAGAAAGCCGGGAACGGTCGAGACCTTCGCGGCCGCCGCCGCCTTTTTCGATTCGATCTTGTCGCCCATCGCGGCGATGGCGCCCGGATTGGGACCGATGAAGACGATGCCGTTGTCCTTGAGCGCCTGGGCGAAGGCCTCGCGCTCGGAGAGGAAGCCGTAACCCGGGTGGACGGCTTCCGCCCCGGTCTGCTTGCAGGCCTCGACGATCCTGTCGATCAGGAGATAGGACTGGGCGGCCGGAGCGGCGCCGATATGCACCGCCTCGTCGGCCATCTCGACATGCAGCGCGTCACGGTCGGCATCCGAATAGACGGCGACGGTCCTGATGCCCATCCGCCTCGCCGTCTTGATGACACGGCAGGCGATTTCGCCACGGTTCGCGATCAGGATTTTCGTGAACATGCGTGGCGTCTCCCGGCCCGTTCGACGAAGTCGATAGCCGGGGTGTAAGCGAGGCCGCGGCGCGCGTCCACCGATGTGGCAATACACCTTTGGCCGGAGACGGCCGCCGGGCGCGCCGCCCCGCTCAGCTCGCGAGCAGCAGCTTCCGGGCCGGGTCGGCCACGAAGGGGCCCGCGCCCTTGCGCAGGGCGAAGCCGACGAGCGCCTCGTCGCAGCTCTGCGACTCGCGCACCGTCTCGAAGGCGATGCGCTGGGCCGTGGCCGTCGGGCCCTCGCCGGCCGACAGCGTCGTCACCAGCCAGTGGGCCTTCTCGCGGTCCACCATGCCCGTCGGGCGGCTTTCCCAGACGGCGAAGTCGACGACCAGCGCGACGAGATAATTGGAGAAGACCGCCGAAGTCTTCGGCAGTGCCCGGTCCAGCGCGATCAAGACATCGATGACATCGCGCGTCATGACCTCGTCGACGAGGATCTCGTCGCGAAGCATTCTGACGTCTTCGTCGTCGATCGCGTGACGATCCATCACGCGATCGACGAATTCACGCAGCTCATGGCCAATCATGGTTCGACCCCTGTCCGGCGTTGTTTGATGCCGGTATGTCCCTGTTGCCAGAAGACGATGCGCCGCGACCGGCCAGCAGGTGGTTAACGCCCGAATCTGAACGGTTATTCAGGTTAAACGGAGGTGGCCGGGCGTGGTTGCGAGGTCGTTACTGCCGGCGGGTTTTTCGAAGCCGTGTCCGAGCGGATCCCCACGACCTGGCCGCGCGTCGTTTCCCCAACGCGCGCGTTCATCGCGAGACCGTCGCAGGACACGGCGCCCCGCGAGGAATTCCGAGCATCGACCCGAAAAACGGATCGCGGCCCTTGGCAAAAAACCGATGCCGAGCCAGCGAGATAGAGAGCCGGGGCGCGGACGGCTTCCGGTCTGATACTCGTCGGCTCAGCCCCCGACGACGGAACATCTCCGCCCCCGACCGAGGCGTCACAGCGGCGAATAGCGGCTCCGCGCAGGCACGGCCTCGGTGCGGCCGCGGGCAGGTTCGTCAGGCCGGCTGCGTCCGCGCCAGGCCGAGCACGCCCGGCAACTCGCCGAAATCCGCCAGCGTGTGGCGCGCGCCGAGCGAGACGAGCGTCTGCACCGGCTGGAAGCCCCAGGACACCGCGACCGGCGTGACGGCGGCGGCGACGGCCATCTCGATGTCGAAGGAGCTGTCCCCGACCATGGCGGTCCGCTCCGGCCGCGCGCCGGTCTCCGACATCGCCCGCAGGATCATGCCCGGATGCGGCTTGGACGGGGCGTCGTCGGCCGTCTGGACCGTGTGGAACAGGTCGCGCCAGCCATAGCGCTCGATGATGTAGTCGGCGCCGCGCCGGGACTTGCCGGTGGCGACGCCGAGCCTGAGCCCCGGACGCTCCGCGAGCCGCTCCAGTGTCTCGGCGACGCCCGGATAGAGCGGCTCCTCGAAAGCGGCCTCGGTCTCGGCGCGAAGGCGCATCGCGTTGAAGACCTCCTTGTAGGTCTCCGTCAGCGCCTCGTCCGGCACCGGCAGGCCCGCCAGCCGCATCAGGGCGATGTTGAGCGTCAACCCGACGACGCCGAGCCCCGCCTCGCGCCCGGGATGCTCGAGCCCGTGACGCGCGAACGTCTCCACCTGCGCCCCGAGGAGAATCGCCTCGGAATTGATCAGCGTGCCGTCGAGATCGAAGATGATGAGGTCCATGCCGGCGCTTTATCGCTTGGTGATGTCGCACGGAACCGCTGCGTCATCCCGGACAAGCTGCGAAGCAGCGCCGCTCCGGGATCCATCGTCGAGCTCCGGAGCCTTTCGATGGATCCCGGGGCGAGCCCGGGATGACGGCATGGTTCCGAGAAACCCGGTATGCTTTAGCCCGGATCGGAAGCACGATCCATGGCGCCGCCGTCATGGCGCCTGCGCCTCCTGCCGCTGCGAGCGGCTCAGGAACGCGCCTCGGCCGCGCAGCTCTCGACCGCCTTGCGGAGATCGGCGCCGTCGAGCCCCTTGCCCCGCGCCTCCTTGCGGCATTCGGCCCGCTGGGCGAGATCGGGCCGCTTCGCGTTGAAACAGGCGGTCAGGGCCGCAGTCCGCTCCCCGCCCGAAAGGCCGCGCCCGTCGATCTCGGCCTTGCAGGCCGCGCGGACGGCGACGGCGGTCGGCTTGCCGTCGCGGGTGACGCCGTCGCGCGCATAGAGCCGCACGCCGGGGAACTTCGCCTGGATGCAGTCGCGCATCGCCGCGCGCAGATCGTTGCCCGAAAGGGCGACATGGTCCGCCAGGCATTCCTGGCGTGCCTTGGCGCGGGCGGCGCGCGGAACCGGCTCGTCGGCGGATGCAACGGCGACGGCCTCGGAAGCGACGGGCCTGGGCGCCTGCGCGGCGGCGGCACCGGCAAAAGCGGCCATCAGGCCGGACAGCAAGAGAACGAAACGCATCTGGCAGCTCCCCACAAAATGAACGGAACAAAATTAGAACATACTCGCGCATGTTCCGCAATCGTTCTCTTCCCTTTCGTCAGGCCGTCCCCTCGAGCGCTATTCGTCCGGCGCCTCCACGATGGGATCGTAGGGCGCGTCGTCGAAGCCGAGCAGGTTCCAGGACTGGCGCATATGCGGCGGCAGCGGCGCGCTGACGTCGATCGTGCCCTTGCCGCGCGGATGCGGCACCACGATCCGCCGCGCCAGCAGATGCAGCTTGTTCTGAATGCCGCCGGGCAGTTCCCAGTTCTGGATGTTGAAGTATTTCGGATCGCCGACGATCGGGTGGCCGATATGGGCGGCGTGCGCACGCAGCTGGTGGGTGCGGCCCGTCACCGGCTTCAGCGAGAGCCAGGCGAGCTTCTGCGCCGCGGTCTCCACCACGGCGTAATAGGTCACCGCATGCATCGCGCCATCGTCGCCATGCTTCGCCACGGCCATGCGCTGGTCGCCGTCATTGGCTTCCTCGCGGGCGAGATAGGTCGAGACCCGCCCCTGCCGCACGCGCGGCACGCCGGCCACCAGCGCCCAGTAGATCTTGCGGGCCGAGCGCGAGCGGAAGGTCTTGGCGAGCGTCGCGGCGGCGAAACGCGATTTCGCGATGACGAGGCAGCCGGCGGTGTCCTTGTCGAGCCGGTGGACGAGGCGCGGCTTCTGCCCGTCCTTGCCGGTGAGGGCCTCCAGCATCTTGTCGACATGCCGGGTGGTGCCCGAGCCGCCCTGCACGGCGAGGCCGGCGGGCTTGTTCAGCACCATGACGTCGTCATCCTCGTAGAGGGTGATCGAACGCAGGAAGCCGATCGTGTCGGCATCGGCCTTGGGCGAGCGCGGGCGCTCGGCCTGCGGCTCGAGCTTCAGCGGCGGGATGCGCACGGTCTGGCCGGCCTCGAGCCTGTCCTTGCTGTCGGCGCGCTTGCCGTCGACGCGCAGCTCGCCCTTCCGGACGATGCGCTGGATATGGCTGAAGGAAAGCTGCGGGAAGCGCGCCTCGAGGAAGCGGTCGATCCGCATCTCGTTCTCGTCCGGCGTCACCACGAGCTGCTGCACGC
>QFQY01000048.1 GCA_003248805.1 Chelatococcus sp.
TGAAGGGGCTGAAGCCCTATTTCGAGGAGTTCCACAAGCTGCGCTACACCAACGACGCCATCAAGGCGGCGGTGGAGCTCTCGGCGCGCTACATCCATGACCGCAAGCTGCCGGACAAGGCGATCGACGTCATCGACGAGACCGGCGCCTCGCAGATGCTGCTGCCGGAAGGCAAGCGCAAGAAGACGATCGGCGTGAAGGAGGTCGAGGCGGCCATCGCCACCATGGCCCGCATCCCGGCCAAGACCGTCTCCAAGGACGACGCCGAGGTTCTGAAGAACCTGGAGCAGACCCTGAAGCGCACCGTCTACGGCCAGGAGAAGGCGATCGAGGCGCTGTCCTCCTCGATCAAGCTCGCCCGCGCCGGCCTGCGCGACGGCGAGAAGCCGATCGGCTGCTATCTCTTCGCCGGCCCGACGGGCGTCGGCAAGACCGAGGTCGCCCGCCAGCTCGCCTCCTCGCTCGGCGTCGAGCTCGTGCGCTTCGACATGTCCGAATACATGGAGCGCCACACCGTCTCGCGGCTGATCGGCGCGCCTCCGGGCTATGTCGGCTTCGATCAGGGCGGGCTGCTGACCGACCAGATCGACCAGCATCCGCATTGCGTGCTGCTGCTCGACGAGATCGAGAAGGCTCATCCGGACCTGTTCAACATCCTCCTGCAGGTGATGGACCACGGCAAGCTGACCGACAACAACGGCAAGCAGGTCGATTTCCGCAACGTCATCCTGATCATGACGACCAATGCCGGCGCGGCCGACATGGCCCGCAACGCTTATGGTTTCACGCGGCAGAAGCGCGAGGGCGACGACACGGAGGCGATCAACAAGCTGTTCGCGCCGGAGTTCCGCAACCGTCTCGACTCGGTCATCTCCTTCGGCCATCTGCCGAAGACGGTCGTGGCGCGCGTCGTCGACAAGTTCGTGCTTCAGCTCGAGGCCCAGCTCGCGGACCGCAACGTCACCATCGAGCTCTCGGACGAGGCCCGCGAATGGCTGGTCGAGAACGGCTATGACGAGGCGATGGGCGCCCGTCCGATGGCCCGCCTGATCCAGCAGACCATCAAGACCCCGCTGGCCGACGAGGTTCTGTTCGGCCGCCTCAAGAACGGCGGCGCGGTCAGGGTCGTGGTCGTCCAGTCCGAGACCGGCATCAAGGTGCTCGGGCTCGAATTCCCGGACGGCCCGGTCAGGCCGAAGCCGGAGAAGGACGTGGCGGCGGCGGCCGAGAAGCGGGTCTCGAAGCCGCGTGCCAAGGGCGCGGCGGCAAAGGCGGGCTCGCCCCGCCGTGGCACGAAGGGCGGCGGCAAGGCGGAGGCCGCGCCGCGCGTGGTGCGCAGCGTGCCGAAGGTCCCCCTGACGAAGGCTTGAGACGGTGTTCCTGAAGCGCAGATCGGCTGGGGCGGTGCCGGAGGACGAAGCTCCGGCGCCCATCGAGCAGAAACCCAAGAAGGCCGAAAAGCTCGGCTGGTTCGAGAAGCGGGATCGCCGGCGTCGCCGGCGTATCCTGTTCGAGGAGGTGCTCGGCTGGATTCTCGTCCCGGCCTTCGTCTACCTCATCTATCTCGGCGTCCAGGCCGTCGGCGGCATCCCGAAGGAAGCCATCGACTTCGGCAACGAACTGATCGGGCTCGCGCTGAAATCTCTCTAGACGGGCTTCCGGCGAGGCCCTGATCCCGTAGCAGTTGCGCGGGAATGGGCACCGGTCGGTCGGCCTGCCCTGCGGGACGCGCAGGGCGGATCGGCAGCCGGCGGCTCTGGCGAGCGAGGCCGGGCAGGGTAGAACGATGGCGTTCCGCGGCGCACCGGCGCCGGCCATCCTTGTCCCGAAGTCGCCAGCCTTGCAGACCCTGTCATGAGCGTATCGCCCGATTGGGGCTGGCAGCGCGTCGCGCTCGCCGGGGCGCGCGATGCCCTGTCCTTTCCCGCCTGGATCGTCGGCTTCGGGCTGATCGGGATCGGCTCGCTCGCACGCGATGTCGGCTACCCCGCCGAGGCAGCCGCGCTCTCGACGATCCTGGTCTGGGCAGGGCCTTCGCAGGTCCTGTTCTTCGCATCCATCGCCACGGGAGCCGCCTGGAGTGCCATCGCGCTCGCGATCGGCTTCGCCTCGCTGCGGCTGCTGCCGATGACGGTCGCGATCCTGCCGCTGCTGCGCCGGCCCGGACAGAGCTTCTGGCTGCAGATCCTGCTGTCGCACTATGTCGCCGTCACCGCCTGGGTCGAGGGGTTGCGGCGCCTGCCCGATATCCCGCCTCCGCAGCGCGTGGCGTATTTCCTCGGCTTCGCCAACACCTGCATGGTGCTGAGCGCGATCGGCACCTTCTCCGGCTACTATCTCGTCGGGGCGCTGCCGCTCCCCTTCGCCGCCGGCTTGCTCTGCCTGACGCCGATCTTCTTCCTCGCCTCGCTGACGGCGGCCGTGCGCGACCGGGCCGATGCGGCGGCGATCCTGCTCGGGCTCGCGCTCGCTCCGGTCTGCGAGCGCTTCATCGGCGGCGGCTTCGACCTGATCGTCGCCGGGCTGATCGCCGGCAGCGTCTCCTTCGCGCTGCGCCGCCGGAGGAAGCCGGCATGACGCAGCCGATCGCCGCGCTCGACGGGCCGCTCTGGCCCTATCTCTCGCTGCTGCTCTTCGCCTTCCTGCCGACGGAGATCTGGCGCTGGCTCGCCGTGATCTTCGCCCGGGGCATCAAGCCGGATTCGCCGGTGCTCGAATGGGTGAGGGCGGTCGCGACGGCCCTGCTCGCCGGCATCGTCGCCAAGCTCGCGGTCTCGCCGCCGGGGGCCCTGGCGGCGGCGCCGGCCTTCGTTCGCTTCGGGGCCCTCGCGCTGGTCGCGGCGGTCATCCTGTTCGACCGCCGCCGGATCATGCTCGCCGTTCTGGCGGGCGAGGCGGCGCTGATCGGCGGCGTCTGGCTTTTCGCGACCTGACCGCCTCAGGGACGGCTCAGCGCGGCCCGAATCTTCTCGGCATGCGCGGCGAGCACCTCGGGCTTGGCCATCTCGCCGGTATGGGGCCGCAGCGCCACGCCCTCGAAGCGCGGCATGACGTGGACATGCAGATGGAACACGACCTGCCCGCCGGCCGACTCGTTGAACTGCTGGATGGTGACGCCCTCGGCGCCGAAGGCCGCCTTGACCGCGCGGGCGAGCTTCTGAGTCGTCTGGGCGACGGCCCTCACGACCTCCGCCGGCGCATCGAGGATGTTGCGGCAGGCCGCGCGCGGCAGCACCAGGACATGGCCGTCGGCGCGGGGCATGATGTCCATGATCGCCAGCGTGTCGGCATCCTCATAGACCGTCTGCGAAGGCAGTTCGCCGCGCAGGATTTTCGCAAACACGTTGGTCGGGTCGTAGGCTGTCATGCCGCCATCCTGAGCCGTTGAGGGAACGAGGAGCGGCGCAACCTGTCGTCAAGCGTCGGCGTCGTCAACCCGGCGCACCGGAGCCGATGGGGATGGTGTCGGCGAGCTGCATGTCGAGCACGAGATCGTCGCAGCCACCCATGACGACGAGATGCGTCGCCTGGAAGCGCAGCAGCGGCCTGTCCCACCAGCGCGCGACGATCCCGGCCAGCGCTGCCGTTTCGGCGGCGTCGAGATCGTCCGTCAGGTTGTAGAGGCCGACGAGATAGAGATCGCCCGGTCCACGTCCTAAGCTGGCCTGCATGGCCTGGCAGGCATTGGCGCCATCGCTCATCCGTTCCGGATACAGCTTCAGATAGAGCCGCCCCCTGTTGACGTTGCCGGAGAACAGGCCCCGTAACTCCATCCAGGGCGGAGCCATGCGGATCGACCGCGCGGCGCTGTCCAGCACCGGCGGGGCGCCGGTCGAAAGCGAGCCGCAGATCGTCGCATGCAGCCGGTCGGCGCGGCGCGGCAGGATGTCCCAGGCGATCTTCCCGGCGAAGGGCGCGGCCCTCAGCTCGGTCTCGAGCGCGAGGAAGGCGGCCGATTTCCGTAGTGCCGCGTCGTCGACCGGCAGGACGGCCGACCAGATCCGTGGATGGCGGCCCATTTCGTAGGATTTGCCGTCCAGGCGGGCGATCACGCGCGGATGATTTGGCGCGACGAGGGGCAGATGCGCCAGCCGATAGCTCTCGTCCAGCGTCAGCGGCACCGAGAAGTCGGTCAGGCTGCGGCGATAGCCCAACACCGCATCCTCGCAGAAGCGGACTGTCCCGGCCGTGCCGTCACGCATCGCGCTCTCCAGCTTTCCGGAAGGGGCTCTCGGCGTCCAGCGCCGCGCGCGACGCGGCGACATGGGCGCGCTCGTCGTCGAGATAATCGGCCACTGCGCGCCGGAGACCGGGGTCGGCGAGATGGTGGAAGGAGCGTGTCACGACCGGCCTGTAGCCGCGCGCCAGCTTATGCTCTCCTTGCGCGCCCGCCTCGACGCGCGCCAGCCCATGTGCGATCGCATAGTCGATCGCCTGATGGTAGCAGACCTCGAAATGCAGGAAGGGATGCTCCTCGATGCAGCCCCAGTTCCGCCCGTAGAGCGTGTTCCCGCCCCGGAAGTTGATGGCGCCGGCGATGTAGCGGCCGGCCCGCTTCGCCATCATCAGGACGACGCGTTCGCCCATGGCCGCCCCCACCGCCGAGAAGAAGGCCCGGTTGAGATAGGGCCGGCCCCATTTGCGCGAGCCGGTGTCCTGGTAGAAGGCGTGGAAATCGTCCCAGACGCTCTCGGTCAGCTCCGGGCCGGACAGGATGTCGATCGTGATGCCCGACGAAAGGGCCTCGCGCCGCTCGCGCTTCAGCGCCTTGCGCTTGCGGGAGGCCAGGGTCGCCAGGAAGTCGTCATAGCTGCCGAAGCCTTCGTTTCGCCAGTGGAACTGAAGATCGTGGCGCTCCAGATAGCCGGCCTGCGCGAGAGCCGTGGCGTCGGGCTCCTGCGCGAAGGTGACATGGACGGAGGATGCATTCGCCTGCCGGCGCAATGCGTCGAGCCCCGCGATCAGGGCCGCGCGGGCTTCGGACGCACGCGGGCCCTCGGCGACGAGAAGGCGCGGGCCCGTCGCGGGCGTGAAGGGCGCCGCGACCTGAATCTTCGGATAGTAGCGCCCGCCCGCCCGCTCATAGGCGTCGGCCCACGCATGGTCGAAGACATATTCGCCCTGGCTATGGCTCTTCAGGAAGCTCGGCGCCGCCGCGAGCAACGAGCCGGCCTCGTCCTCGACCAGCAGATAGGCGGGTGCCCAGCCGCTGCGCCTGCCGAGGCAGCCGCTCTCCTCCAGCGCCAGCAGAAAAGCGTGCGAGACGAACGGGTTGTCGCGATCGGCGGACTCGTTTTCGCAGGTCTCGACGGAGAGCGCGGCGGCAAGCGCATGCGGGTTGGCGCAGGCGTTCCAGGCACCGGCGGGAACGGCCTTGAGGGAGGTCGCGACACGGATGCTCAGGTCGCCGCCGCCTTCGCTGCTCAAGGGCGGAAACCCTCGAACACCATCTGGTCGGCGTACCGGGCGGCCTTCTCCCGGTCCTGCGGCGTGCGCACGGTCCAGCTCATCAGCGGCAGGCCGAGCGCGTTGCGGCAGAGAAAGGGCACGGCGCTGTCCAGATGCGCGACCTTCCACGACAGGAAGTCCGGCCGGCTCTCGTTGTAGTGCAGCAGGTTCGCGAGCGCATGCTTCTGCGCCGCGTCGAGACGCTCGTAATCGCCGTAGTCATAGGCGTTCATGCCGACGACGCCGCGCGGAATAGCCGGGGCGATCTCGCGCAGGGCCGCGACGATGCCCGGATCGAACGACTTGAAGACGATCGGCTGCCCGGATCGCGCCGCGACCACCTCGGCGGCGCGGCGCGTCAGCCGGAGGTCGCCGTCGAAGCGGCTCTTGATCTCGATCACGAGCGGCACCCGCCCGCCGATGCGGTCCAGAAAGCCGGCGAGCGTCGGCACCAGATCCCGCGAGCCCTTGAGCGCGATCACGGCGAGTTCCTTCGCCGTCCGCGCGACGACCGGGCCGGCCTGCTCCGTGAGGCGATCGAGCACGAAATCGTGAAAGACCATGGCCTCGCCATCGGCGCTGAGCTGCACGTCGCACTCGATCCCGAAGCCCCCGGCGATGGCCGCCTCGGCGGCGGAGAGGCTGTTCTCGATCACGCCTGCGGCGGCGTCGTGCAGCCCGCGATGGGCGATGGGCCGGGCCACCAGCCAGTCAAGGCCGGGGCGCGCATGGTCCGTGACGCTGTGGTCACGCATGTCAGGCGATCTCGAACATCGCTTCGACCTCGACGGCGGCGTCCGCCGGCAATTCGGCCACGCCGATGGTCGAGCGCGCATGCCGGCCCTTGTCGCCGAGCACCTCGACCATCAGGTCGGAGGCGCCGTTCATCACCGCCGGCAGCGCGGAAAAATGCGGGACGGCGTTGATGAAGCCGCCGAGGCGCACGCAGCGCGTGATCCGGCCGAGATCGCCGCCGAGCGCCGCCTTGGCCTGCGCCAGCACGTTGATCGCGCACAGTCGCGCCGCTTCCAGCCCGGCCTCGTTGAAGATCTCGCCGCCGAGCTTGCCTTTATGCGCGTCGGAGAGCTTGCCGTCCGTGCCGAACGGGAGCTGGCCGGAAATGACGAGCAGGTTGCCGGTGATGACATAGGGCACGTAGTTCGCCACGGGCGCGGCCGGGGTCGGCAGGGTGATGCCGAGTTCGACGAGCTTCGATTCGATCGCGTTCATGAGGCGCACACTCCGTAGCCTTCGGGCATGGCATTACATGGACGATGGCCCGACGGCTCGCAAGCAGTCGTGGTCGATCGCGGGCGAGGCCGCGGCCTTTCCGCCATGTTTGCGCCATTGCCGCATTGCACCTAACCTCCGGGCATCCTCGGGAACACGGGCTCGACATGAGCAAGCACGTCATCGGTCTTTTCGGCATCGCGGCCACGGGCACGGCGTTGCTCGTCCTTGCTCTCCCGGCCATGGCCCAGGCGCAGGACAAGCCGGCCGACCGGGTCGTGCTCGCCCCGCATCGGGCGGTCTACGATCTCGTCCTCGACCAGTCCAAGCCCGCTCGCAACATCGAGGCGGCGCGCGGGCGCATCGCCTTCGATTTCACCGGCGACGCCTGCGAGGGCTATGCGCTCTCCTTCCGCCAGGTGACGCAGCTCACCACCAGCGAGGGCGGTCCGCGCGTCGTCGACGCCCGCACGACCAGCTTCGAGGCGGGCGACGGCGCGAGCTATCGCTTCAAGACCGAGAGTTCGACAGGAGGAGCGGGGCCCGAGACGGTCGACGGAACGGCCCGCAAGACCGGCGGCGGATACGAGGTCGACCTGCGCGCGCCCAAGGCCGAGATCCATCGCGAGAAGTCGGGAGCTCTCTTTCCCAACGAGCAGATGAAGGCCGTCATCCAGGCGGCGCGCGCCGGCAAGACGACGCTGAACGTGCGGCTCTACGACGGCGCCAATTCCGGCAAGGAGGTCTACGAGACGCTGTCGGTCATCGGCAAGCGAATCGAGGCGAAGCCGGCCGAGGGCCCCTTGCAGAAGCCGGAATTCGAGCAGATGGCGCGCTGGCCCGTGACGATCTCGTATTTCAAGGCGGATTCCGCCGAGGCCACGCCGTCCTATACGATTTCCTTCGAGCTCTACGAGAACGGCGTGACCGGCGCCGTGAAACTCGACTATGGCAGTTTCGCGCTGACCGGCACGCTCACGCGTCTGGATCTTCTGCCTCGCCAGGATTGCGCGAAGTAGCCGCGCTGCCCTGGCGCCGGGGCAGCCGCAGCGAGAGCCCCTTTTCGATCGCGCCGTCCCCGAAGCGCGCCCGCAGCGAGTCGAGCGCGGTCTCCATCGCCTTCAGGCGGGGCGTGGCGCTGTCGGCGAGGTCGCCATGGTCGGCCTCCTCGGGCCCGGCGAGATCGCTCGCGCCGATTCCGATCAGCCTGTACGCCCTGCCGGTGCATTCGCGACGCAGCAGATCGCGTCCGGCGGCGAAGAGCCGCGCCGCCAGCTGGGTCGGCTCCGGCAGTCGCGCCGCCCGCGTGATCGACTGGAAATCGGCGCCTTTCAGCTTCAGCGTCACGGTGCGCCCGGCGAGTTCCTGCGCCTTGAGCCGCCGCGAGGTCTTCTCGCAGAGCCGCCACAGCACCGGCTCGAGGTCCTCGAAGCGGGCGAGATCGACCTCGAACGTCGTCTCGCTCGAGACGCTCTTGGTCTCGCGATCCGGCGTGACCTTGCGCGGGTCGATGCCGTTGGCGAGGTTCTTGAGGCGCGGGCCGTCCTTGCCGACGAGGCGGAACAGGGTTTCGACCTGGGCATCCCGCAGGTCGCCGATCAGCCTGAAGCCCGCTTCCGCGAGACGGGTCGCGCTCGCCTGGCCGATGCCGGGAATGAGACCGACCGGCTTGCCCGCGAGGAAGGCGACGGCCTCGCCGCGGCCGATGATCGAGAAGCCGCGAGGCTTGTCGAGGTCGGAGGCGACCTTGGCGAGGAACTTCGCATAGGACAGGCCGACCGAGACGGTGATGCCGATCTCGTCCTCGATCCGGCGGGCGAAGCGGGCGAGCGTCACCGCCGGGCTCGCATGGTGCAGCCGCTCCGTTCCCGACAGGTCGAGGAAGGCCTCGTCGATCGAGAGCGGCTCGACCAGCGGCGTCAGCTCCTGCATCATCCTGCGCACCTGCCGGCCGACCGCGACGTATTTCGCCATGTCGGGCTTCACGACCACGGCGTCGGGGCAGGCCTTCAGGGCCTTGAACATCGGCATGGCCGAGCGGACGCCATAGGTCCGGGCGATGTAGCAGGCGGTCGAGACGACGCCGCGCTTGCCGCCCCCGATGATGACCGGCCTGTCGAGCAGGGACGGGTCGTCGCGCTTCTCGATCGCGGCATAGAAGGCGTCGCAGTCGATATGGGCGAGGCTCAGGCTGTCGCGCTCGGGATGCACGACGAGGCGAGGCGAGCCGCAGACCGGACAGCGCGATGCGTCTCGCCCCGCCTCCTGGTTGGCGAGACAGTCGCGGCAGAGAATCCGCGTGGTTCGGCGCGGGTCGCTTTCGGTCATGGCTCCCAGTCTGCGGCCGGCCCGTCGAGCGCGCGGCGGGCCTCTGCGATGCGTTCCGGCTTCAGCCTCATGGTCTCCGCAAATTCCAGAAGAAGCGAATCGCTGCTGCCGATATGCTGGAGGACGGCGGCGAGAAACCCGGGCTCGCCGGCGGCGGCCCTCAGATTCTCGGGTCCCAGCCCCGTCGCGCTCAGGAACGGGCCGAGTCGCTCGGGCTCGGCGGCGAGGAAGGCCAGCGCGCGCAGAGCCAATGTTTCGGCGTCCTCGGTGGTGGTTCTGCCGGCCATGTGGGCTCCGGTTGAGTCGCGGATCGGATTTGCGTTTCGTCAACGGCTCGCATGCTAGCGTCAAGCATCGAACAGAGCCGCCAGCTTGCAGTGTCCGGAAGCGATCCGGGCGGGTCAATGGCGAGAAGGAAGGGCGGCACGATGAAGACGGTGCTCATCGTCGAGGACAACGAGCTGAACATGAAGCTCTTCAACGACCTGCTCGAAGCGCATGGCTATGCGACGCTGAAGACGGCCGACGGCATCGAGGCGATCGAGCTCGCCCGCGCGCACCATCCGGACCTGATCCTGATGGACATCCAGCTGCCCGAGGTGTCCGGCCTCGAGGTCACGAAATGGATCAAGGAGGACGACGCGCTCAAGTCGATTCCCGTCGTCGCCGTCACGGCCTTCGCGATGAAGGGGGACGAGGAGCGCATCCGCGAAGGCGGCTGCGAGGCTTATCTCTCCAAGCCGATCTCGGTCGCGAAGTTCCTGGAAACGGTCCGTGCCTATGCCGGCGTGGCCTGACGTTACGAGGATAGCCGATGTCCGCGCGTGTCCTGGTCGTCGATGATATCCCGGCCAATGTGAAGCTGCTGGAGGCCAAGCTCTCCGCCGAGTACTTCGACGTGCTCACCGCGTTGAACGGCCCCGACGCGATCGCGATCTGCGAGCGCGGCGAGGCCGATATCGTGCTGCTCGACGTGATGATGCCGGGCATGAACGGGTTCGAGGTCTGCCGGCGCCTCAAGGGCGGGGCGACCACCGCCCATATCCCGGTCGTGATCGTCACGGCGCTGGACCAGCCGCTCGACCGTCTCCAGGGGCTCGACGCGGGCGCCGACGACTTCCTGACCAAGCCGCTCGACGACACCTCGCTCTTCGCCCGCGTGCGCAGCCTGGCCCGCCTGAAGGCCATGACCGACGAGCTGCGGAATCGCGCGATGGCGTCGCGCCGCCTCGGCATCACCGACCCGATGGCGGCGGCGGCCCAGGAGACCGGGCTCAATGGCCGGATCCTGATCGTCGAGGACCGGCCGAGCGCGCGCGAGCGCCTGAGAGAGGTTCTCTCGACCTTCCATTCGGTCGAGACCGAGAGCGATCCGCATCAGGCGCTGCTGCGGGCCGGCGAGGAGCCGTTCGACGCCGTGCTCGTCAGCCTCGACCTCGCCGGGCACGATGGCCTGCGCCTTTGCAGCCAGCTTCGCTCGCTGGAGCGCACGCGCGACATGTCCGTCCTGTTGATCGCGGAGGCCGAGGACCGGGCGCGCGTCCTGCGCGGGATGGAGATCGGCGCGCACGACTTCCTGCTGCGCCCGATCGATCGCAACGAACTGCTCGCCCGCGTGCGCACGCAGGTCCGCCGCAAGCGCTTCACCGACAGGCTGCGCGAGAGCGTGCAGTCCTCCATGGAAATGGCGGTGATGGATCAGCTCACCGGGCTGTACAACCGCCGTTACCTCGACAACCGGCTGACCGCCATGTTCAACGAGTCGGCGCTGCGCGCGCGTGCGCTGTCGGCGCTGGTGCTCGACATCGACCGCTTCAAGGCCGTCAACGACACCTGGGGTCACGATGCCGGCGACGACGTCCTGCGCGAGTTCGCAGATAGGGTGCGCGCCTGCACGCGCGGGATCGATGTCGTCGCCCGTCTCGGCGGCGAAGAGGTCGCGATCCTGCTGCCCGATACGACGCTCGAGGCGGCCTACGCGGTCGCCGAGCGGATTCGGGAACGTGTCGAGCTGGAGCCGTTTCCGATCCAGAACCACACCCGTGGAATTCCCGTGACCGTCTCGATCGGCGTCGCGAGCCGCCGGGCCGGCGATGCGTCCGCTGCGGAAATCGTCAAGCGCGCCGACGACGCGCTCTACCGGGCGAAGGAGGCGGGCCGCAACCGGGTCATCGCCGCCCACGCCGCCTGAAGCGCCCCGGCCTCGCCGGACGATGGCCGCATTAAGCTTTGCGGGTAAGGTTAAGTCGCGGGAAACGCATCGGAATCCGCTGTTTCGATTGCCTCGCGGCCCTGCCGTTGCGAAGGTCTCTGCGAAGCCGCTCGCGGGCGGTGACGCATTGCCCTTCGATGGCCCGGGTCCGCCGCATCTCCTGGGATATTGAAGGGTATGGCCGGCCGGGGGCGGACGATCTGGCCTCCTCAGAACCGCCGCTGGCCGGCCGCCTCGCTCGTGTATCCCCTGAACGTCGCCCGATTCTAGAGTATCGGACCGAATACCGTATTCGGACCGATCCTCTAGTTCATTGATTTTGCATCGGCTTTTCCCGAAAACCGCGATCCACTTTTCGGGCCGACGCTCTAGAGATAGGCCGACACCAGGGCCGGCACGCCGTAGCCGAGCGCCGCGAAGATCGCCAGCAGGCCGAGCAGCGCCAAGGCGGCAGTCAGGCGGCTGCCGATGAAACGCGACGAATCGAGCTTCACGAGCAGCCGCAGCATGCGCCGTCCAGGCCCCTGCGGAACCGAGCGAGGCCCAGGATCGATCTTGTCGGAGTCCAAGACGCAACGTCTCCCACGGTTTCCTGCCGCCGGAATACTGCCACGATCCCCAGGTTACGGCGTGATAATTCCGTCGCACCGTTCAAGAAACTCAACCGGAAGCCGGCCGGCCGACGATCCATGTTGCGACGCAGCGGGGTCGATATCCCCGCTGACGCAGCTGCGTGTTACGCTTGCTGCGATTCGTGACCGTGGCGTGACGGCCCCGAAGATGCTGGCCTGACATCCTCAACCGTTGGAGCGACCCATGCGTATTTTCGCATTGGCGCTCTGCCTCATGGCGTCCCCATGGGGTGGAGGGCTTGTCTACGCGCATAGCTGGTACCCGTATGACTGCTGCAGCGACCGCGACTGCTGGCCCATGGGCCTCGACGCGGATGCCCGCGAGCCCGAGCCCCGGATCGTTCCGGGCGGGTACCTGACCCATGACGGCCATTTCGTCCCGGAAGCAGCGACCCGGACGTCGATGGACGGGCGATTCCATATCTGCCGGAGCGGGGGAACCCTGACCGGCACGGTGATCGCCCCGTCCCAGCGGCCCTACTGCCTCTTCGTGCCTCGTCCTTCGTATTGAAGCGAGGGACGGCTGCAGACAAAGAAAAACCGCCCGGCATGCGGGCGGTTCGGAAAGGGCGTCGTCGCGCCCGTCAGGCAACCCAGATCACTTGATCTTGGTTTCCTTGAACTCGACGTGCTTGCGCGCGACCGGGTCGTACTTCTTCTTCGACATCTTCTCGGTCATCGTGCGCGAGTTCTTCTTGGTCACGTAGAAGAAGCCCGTGTCGGCGGTCGAAAGCAGCTTGATCTTGATGGTCACGGCCTTGGCCATGGGTTTATCCTCGAGCCATGCGGGGGCCGGCTTGGCCCTCGGAAAAGAAAATGGCCGGGCTACCCCGGCAAACTGGTGGGCGGGAGATGCCGCAAAGGCCCGGCGAAGTCAAGGAAGAATAGCGCCGGCGGGCGCGATCCCCGCCGCGCTACAGTTCCTCGCGCACGAAGCTGCCCCGCTTCTCCCAGTAGAACGGCACCGGCAGCCAGGGCGCGAAGCCCTTTTCGATTCGCGCGGCGACCTCCTGGAGGATCACCTTGGTGATGGTCGGCAGGTCGAGCGCCTGTGCCTCGTCGAAGTCGACCCAGACGAGGTCGACCAGCTCCGAATCGGGGCCCGTCACGCCCTCGATGCGGGCCGCGACATGCCCCGCGTCGATGGCGAAGAAGCGCGTGTCGAAACGCTTCGGCCGGCGGGGAGGCGTGATGGCGCGGGCGACGAAGGTCACCGCCGACAGATCCGGGAAGACGTTCTGTGCCGCGAAATCCGCCCAGCTTCCGGCCGGCGGATTCTCCGGCGCGCCGAATTCGGCGGAGCCGAACAGCATGCCGGTCTCCTCGAAGGTCTCGCGGATGGCCGCGAGCGCCAGCGCCCGCGCCTTGCCGGGGCTCGGCCGCTGCATGCGGGCCGAAAGCCTGTCCTCGCAGATCTGGGCCAGCGTGCCGGTCGCGGCCATCATCCGGTCGCCGGGGTCCAGCCGCCCGCCGGGAAAGACGTATTTGCCCGGCATGAACTTGTGGCCCGGATGGCGCTTGCCCATCAGGACGCGCGGCGTGCTGCCGCTCCGGTCGAGGATCAGCATCGTCGCCGCATCCTTCGGCCGCTGGTTGACGGCGACGCGCTGGCGCTCGGCGGTCGTCAGGGTCACCGTGTGGTCCGGCGCGCCGCGTGCGGGGGGCTGATCGGTCATGGGGTCCGTCCGGCGGAAGGCAGGGGTTGCGTGTCCGGGCGCTCGGGCTCGCCGCCGAATCCGTGCATCCGCAGCGCCCATTGCAGCCCGACGACCCCGCCCTTGACGGGCTGGATCAGGACGAGCGCAAGGACGAGGGTCAGCGCCGGCCAGAGGCTCATATGCAGCCACATCGGCCAGTCGCCGAACTTCTCCGCGAGCAGCAGGCCGCCGACCACGATGTGGCCGACGATGGTGATGACGATATAGGGCGGCAGATCGTCGGCCCGCTGGTGGCTGAGATCCTCGCCGCACTCCGCGCAGCACGCGACGGGCTTGAGGAACGCGCGAAAGAGCCGGCCCTGGCCGCAGGCCGGGCAGCGGCCGAAGACGCCGCGCGTGACCGCTTCGCGCCAGTCGCGCTCGCTCGCGGGATCCGTCCGGATGTCGAAGCGCGCGGTCACCGGCGTTTCCCGCCCGACTTGGCGCGGCCCTTCCCGAACGCGGCCGGCCCCTTCGCGCCGCGCGCCGGCGGACGGCCGCTGCGGCGCACGGGCAGGGCCGAGCGACCGGTCCGGCCCTCCGAAAGCAGCTCGAAGCGCAGGGCGCCGGCGACAGGCGCGGCCTCCACCAGTCGCACATGGACGCGGTCGCCCAGTCGCCAGCTCTCGCCGCTGCGCTCGCCGACCAGCGCATGCGCCGCCTCGTCGAACCGATAGTAGTCGGCGCCGAGCGTCGAGGCGGGGATGAAGCCGTCGGCTCCCGTGCCGTCGAGCTTCACGAACAGGCCGGCACGGTTCACCCCGCCGACCCGTCCGTCGAAGCTCGTCCCGATCTGGCCGGCGAGGAAATGCGCGATCAGCCGGTCGGTCGTCTCGCGCTCGGCCGCCATGGCGCGCCGCTCGGCCATCGAGATCCGCGTCGAGACCTCGCGGAGCTCGGCGAGCGTGGTCCCTTTCGCCAGCCCGTCCTCGCCTAAGCCCAGCCCGGCGACGAGCGCCCGGTGTACGACGAGGTCGGCATAGCGCCGGATCGGCGACGTGAAATGCGCATAGCGATGCAGGTTCAGCCCGAAATGCCCGTAGTTCTCGGCGACATATTCGGCCTGTGCCTGCGTGCGCAGCACGACCTCGTTGATGAAGAGCTCGTTTTCCGTGCGCCTGACCATGGCGAGGATGCGGTTGAACAGGACCGGGCGCAGGGCGCCGTCCTTGGGCAGCTTGATCCCGATGGAAGCCAGCACCTCGCCCAGCGAGCGCATCTTCTCGAGCGAAGGCTCGTCATGGCAGCGGTAGATCAGCAGGCTGCCCGCCTTCTCCAGCGTCTCTGCGGCCGCGACGTTGGCGAGGATCATGAACTCCTCGATCAGCCGATGCGCCGCCAGCCGCTCGGGCACGATGACGCGGTCGACCGAGCCGTCGGGCTTGAGCACCAGCTTGCGCTCGGGCAGGTCGAGATCGAGCGGATGGCGGGCGTCGCGGGCGCGCGCCGCCGAGCCATAGGCGGCCCAGAGCGGCATCAGCACGCTGTCGCGGATCGGCCCCGTGGTGTCGTCGGTCTCGCCGTCGAAGGCGGCCTGGGCCTGCTGATAGGAGAGCTTGGCCGCCGAGCGCATCAGGATGCGATGGAAGGAATGGCTCTTCTTGGTGCCGTCAGCCTTCAGCACGAGCCTGACGGCCAGCGCCGGGCGATCCTCCCCGCCGCGCAGCGAGCACAGGTCGTTGGAGATCCGCTCCGGCAGCATCGGCACGACCCGGTCCGGGAAATAGACCGAGTTGCCGCGCTCCAGCGCCTCGCGGTCGAGCGCCGAGCCCGGCCGGACATAGGCCGCAACATCGGCGATGGCGACGGTGACGACATGGCCGCCGGGGTTGTTCGGATCGGTGTCGGGCGCGGCATGGACCGCGTCGTCGTGGTCCTTGGCGTCGGCGGGGTCGATCGTGACCAGCGGCAGCTCGCGCCAGTCCTCGCGGCCCTTCAGGCTCGCCCGGGGGGCGGCCTCGGCCTCCGCCAGCGTCGCCGGCGAGAATTCGTTGGGGATGCCGTGGGCGTGGATCGCGATCAGGCTGACCGCGCGCTCCGACTTCAGGGAGCCCAGCCGCTCGCGCACCTGCGCCTCTGGCGGGCCGAAGCGGCTCTCGCGGCGGAACGACACGGCGACGAGGTCGCCGTCCTGGGCGTCACCCGTTTGCCCCTTCGGGATCAGCGCCTCCTTGCCCTGCGCCTTCTTGTCGATCGGCACGAGCCGGCCGGAACCGTCGGGCAGGGCGCGGAAGATGCCGAGCACGCGCGCCTTGGCCTTGCCCATGACCTTGAGCACGCGTCCCGACCAGCCGACGCCCTCGACGCCGCGCAGCCGGTCGAGCTTCAGGAGCACCTGGTCGCCGATGCCGGGAGCCGGAGCGTCGCGCTTCACGCGCGAGACGCGCGGTCTCTCGACCAGGATGGCAGGCGGCGGCCCCTGTTCGGCCTCGTTCCATTCGAGCGGCTCGGCGACGAGGTCGCCGTCGCGATCGCGCCGCTTGATCGCCGCGAGGAGAACGGGCGGCAGGGCGTTGCGGAGATGGACCGGCCGAACCGTCCCGTCGCCGCCGGTCTCGCCTTCCTCCTCCAGCTCCCGCAGCAGGCGCTTCAGCCAGATCTTGCCGCCCGAATCGAGCCGGAAGGCCTTGGCGATCTCGCGCCGGCCGACCTCGCGCCCGGCCGCGCGCTCCTGGTCGATGAAGTCGAGGACCGCCTGGCGGGAAATGTCGGAGGCCTTGTCGTCAGCCGCCGGAGGATGGGGAGTATGATGGGCCACGTCGACTCTTTGCCATGGCCCGTCCTGCAGCGCCAGCCGCAAAGAAGAAGGGCTGCCCTTGCGGACAGCCCTTCCATTGTCGAACCGCGGCCCGGCGAACCGGAGCCGAAAGCGCGAAAACTCACGCGGACAAGGAACCCCAGGTGAAGGAAGTCCAGGTCCACCCGCTCCGCACCAGCGGTTGATGACAATGAGACACTGGATCACCTCCTTTCAGTTGTTGCCGACGGAAAGAGGCTAGGGCGATTCCGGTTCTCCCGTAAACGTCAAAAAAGCGCACCGGCGAACCCTGCGTAAACCCCGTGAAACCGGGCGATTTCCGCTGCGGCGCAGCAGCCTGCGCAACCGCTGGGCTGGAATTGCCTACAAAGCAGGCAATTTTGGAAAATTCGCATGATCGTTGCAGCGAGCCGGTGCCCGGCCGCAGGAAATGCCGCAGAACGCCCCGCTCGCCGCAAGGCGTTGGCCGCCCCGTCACTGCGCGCCGAGGATTGGCATGCCGTTTGCGTTCGTCCTCTCCGGGCTCGGAACAAGCCTGCCGACTTCCGCCACGAGGGGAAAGCTTCCCCGGTAGGGACGCCGAGGGAGCGGCCAACTCAGAATGGTTCGGGGGACAATGTCCGTGAACACCACTCGTCGTGCAATTCTCGGTGCCGCGCTCGCCGGCGCCACAGTCCTGGGTTCGTTCCTGCCGGCCACCGCGCAGGAAACCATCAAGGTCGGCATTCTTCACTCGCTCTCGGGCACCATGGCGATCTCCGAGACGACGCTGAAGGACGTCATGCTGATGCTCATCGAGGAGCAGAACAAGAAGGGCGGCGTCCTCGGCAAGAAGCTCGAGGCGGTCGTGGTCGATCCGGCCTCGAACTGGCCGCTCTTCGCCGAGAAGGCGCGCGAGCTCATCACCAAGGACAAGGTCTCGGCCGTGTTCGGCTGCTGGACCTCGGTCTCGCGCAAATCCGTGCTCCCGGTCTTCAAGGAGCTGAACTCGATCCTGTTCTACCCCGTCCAGTATGAGGGCGAGGAGAGCGAGCGCAACGTCTTCTACACCGGCGCCGCGCCGAACCAGCAGGCCATTCCGGCGGTCGACTACCTGGCCAAGGAAGAAAAGGTCCAGCGCTGGGTTCTCGCCGGCACCGACTACGTCTACCCGCGCACCACCAACAAGATCCTCGAGGCCTATCTGAAGTCCAAGGGCGTGGCTCAGGAGGACATCCTGATCAACTACACGCCGTTCGGCCATTCCGACTGGCAGACGATCGTCTCCGATATCAAGAAGTTCGGCACCGCCGGCAAGAAGACCGCCGTGGTCTCGACCATCAACGGCGACGCCAACGTGCCCTTCTACAAGGAGCTCGGCAACCAGGGCATCAAGGCGACCGACATTCCGGTCGTGGCCTTCTCGGTCGGCGAGGAAGAGCTCGCCGGCATCGACACCAAGCCGCTCGTCGGCCATCTCGCCGCCTGGAACTACTTCCAGTCGGTCAAGACGCCGGAGAACGAAGCCTTCATCAAGCAGTGGAAGGCCTTCAAGAAGAACGACAAGGCCGTCACCAACGACCCGATGGAAGCCCATGTCATCGGCTTCGCCATGTGGGTGAAGGCTGTCGAGAAGGCCAAGTCCACCGATCCGGACAAGGTCATCGACGCCCTGCCGGGCATCGAGGCCCCGAACCTGACCGGCGGCATCTCCAAGATGCTCCCCAACCACCACATCACGAAGCCCGTGCTGATCGGCGAGATCAAGGCCGACGGCCAGTTCGATGTGGTCTCCAAGACCGGCCTCGTCGCTGGCGACGCCTGGTCCAAGGAGCTCGAGGGCTCGAAGGACCTGATCGGCGACTGGGTCGAGAAGAAGTGCGGCAACTTCAACGTCAAGACCGGCAAGTGCGGCGGCGCCTGATCTTGCGGCGGCGCCTGACATCATGAGGGGGGAGGGCGGCAGGCGAGGATAATCTCCGCCGCCCTCCATTTTCGAGAGCGGCCGCCCGGGCTCCTCGCAGTCACGGGCGGCCGGATCGACCTGGGGTCGACCGCGGCGGATGCCCGCCTCGGGCCGGCCTCCGCGCCCGGACCGACGACATCTCCACCCGGCGCCATCTCCACGCAGTTCCCTTTGACCGCGACAAGCGAGCCGATGCCTCTTCTCAACCGACTCCTGCTCGTCGTGCTTCTCGCGCTCCTGTCCCCGGCCATGGCGCGGGCCCAGGGCGCCGACGAGGCCTTCACCCGGCTGAACGCCGACAGCTATTCCGACACGGCGCGGGCGATCGACATCCTGATCTCGACCGCGCATCCCAACGCCGCCCTCGTCATCGAGGCGCTGGGCGACGGGCGGCTGATGGCCGGCGGGGGCGCGGTCGTCGTCAAGACCCGCGAGGGCGGCTTCGTCGACGCCCGCACGGGCGCGGCCCTTCCCGCCGAGCCGGCGGGCTTGAGCGCGGTCCGGCTCAACAACAATGTGCGGCGCGTGGTACAGGGCGCGCTCGGCGGGCTGGGGCTGCTGGCGCCCGATCCGCAGAGGCGCATCGCCGCCGCCGAGGCGGTCTTCAAATCCCGCGACGCCGGCCTGCTGCCGGTGCTCGAAGCCGCGATCGGCAAGGAGAGCGACGCCCGCGCCCGGGCCGCGCTGCGCCAGGCCCAGGCGGCGATCCTGATCGCCAAGAGCGACGCGCCCACGCTGGACCGCATCGCCGCCGTCGACGTGCTGGCGGCGCGGGGAGACCAGGACGCGCTCGCCACGCTGCGCTCGCTGCCGGCTGACGCGCCCGAAGGGCTCAGGGAGGCGCAGGCCAAGGCCTTATCCACCATCGAAGGCAAGCTCGCCTTGTGGCGCGCCGGCCAGAACCTCTGGTACGGGCTGTCGCTCGGCTCCGTGCTGCTGCTCGCCGCCATCGGCCTCGCCATCACCTTCGGTGTGATGGGCGTCATCAACATGGCGCATGGCGAGATGGTCATGCTCGGCGCCTACACCACCTTCGTCGTCCAGGAGCTGATCCGGGCGAAGGCGCCCTGGCTGTTCGACTATTCGCTCGCCATCGCCCTGCCGCTCGCCTTCCTCGTCTCGGGCGCCGTGGGCGTCGCCATCGAGCGCGGCGTGATCCGCTTCCTCTATGGCCGGCCGCTCGAGACGCTGCTGGCGACCTGGGGCATCAGCCTGATCCTGCAGCAGGCGGTTCGCACCGCCTTCGGCCCGACGAACCGGGAGGTCGGCGCGCCGTCCTTCATGTCGGGCGCCTTCGAGCTCGGCGGCCTCGCCATCACCTGGAACCGGCTCTGGATCATCGTCTTCACGGCGCTCGTCTTCGCCGCGCTGCTCGCCCTGCTGAAGCTGACGCCGATGGGCCTCCAGATGCGCGCCGTCACCCAGAACCGCCGCATGGCCTCGGCCATGGGCATCCGGACCGGGCGCATCGACGCGCTGACCTTCGGGCTGGGCTCGGGCGTGGCCGGGCTCGCCGGCGTCGCGCTCTCGCAGATCGACAATGTCAGCCCCAATCTCGGCCAGAGCTACATCATCGACTCCTTCATGGTCGTGGTCTTCGGCGGCGTCGGCAATCTCTGGGGCACGCTGGTCGGCGCCATGACGCTCGGCGTCGCCAACAAGCTGCTCGAGCCCTATGCCGGGGCCGTGCTGGGCAAGATCATCCTGCTCGTCTTCATCATCCTGTTCATCCAGAAGCGCCCGCGCGGCCTGTTCGCGCTCAAGGGCCGGGCGGTGGAAGCATGATCACCCGCTTCCTCCTCCAGAACATGGATCGCCGGGGCCAGGTCTTCCTCGCGCTCGTCGCGCTGGTCGCCGTGCTGGTGCCGCTCTCGAACCTGCTGCTGCCGTCGGACAGTCCCTTGCACGTTCCGACCTCGACGATGTCGCTCTGGGGCAAGTATCTCTGCTACGCCCTCCTGGCGCTCTCGCTCGATCTCGTCTGGGGTTATTGCGGCATCCTTTCGCTCGGCCACGGCGCCTTCTTCGCGCTCGGCGGCTACGCGATGGGCATGTATCTGATGCGCCAGATCGGCTCGCGCGGCGTCTACGGCAACCCGGTTCTGCCCGACTTCATGGTGTTCCTGAACTGGCAGGAGCTGCCCTGGTACTGGTACGGCTTCTCCTCCTTCCCCTTCGCCATGCTGATGGTGCTGCTGGTCCCGGGCCTGCTCGCCTTCGTCTTCGGCTGGTTCGCCTTCCGCTCGCGCGTCACCGGCGTCTACCTCTCCATCATCACCCAGGCGCTGACCTACGCGCTGCTGCTCGCCTTCTTCCGCAACGACATGGGCTTCGGCGGCAACAACGGCCTGACCGATTTCAAGGACATTCTGGGCTTCAACGTGCAGGCGCAGACGACGCGGGCCGCGCTCTTCGCCATGACCTGCGTGATGCTGATCGCCGGCTTTCTGGTGGCGCGCGGCATCGTCACCTCGAAGCTCGGCAAGGTCGTCATCGCGATCCGCGACGCGGAATCGCGCACGCGCTTCCTCGGCTACCGTGTCGATCGCTTCAAGCTCTTCGTCTTCACGGTCTCGGCCTGCATGGCGGGGGTCGCCGGCGCGCTCTACGTGCCGCAGGTCGGCATCATCAATCCGGGCGAATTCGCGCCGGGCAACTCGATCGAGGTGGTGATCTGGGTCGCTGTCGGCGGCCGCGGCACGCTGGTGGGCGCGGCACTCGGCGCCGTGGTCGTCAACTGGGCCAAGACGATGTTCACCTCGGGCTTCATGGCGCCCTACTGGCTGTTCGCGCTCGGCGCGCTCTTCGTCTTCGTCACCCTGTTCCTGCCCAAGGGCATTCTGGGCACGGCGCAGGAGCTGTGGAGCAGGCGCCCGGGCGCGGGCAGGGCCGCACCCGCGGCCGGCGCGGCGGCGGAGTAAACGGCCATGAACGCTCCCGCTCCCGGCGCGCTGACCTCCTCGCTGCTCTACCTCGACGGCGTCAGCGTCTCCTTCGACGGCTTCAAGGCCATCCGCGGTCTCTCGCTCGTCATCGCGCCCGGCGAGATGCGCGCCATCATCGGCCCCAACGGCGCCGGCAAGACGACGATGATGGACATCATCACCGGCAAGACCAAGCCGGATGTCGGCACGGTGATGT
The DNA here is from genome assembly GCA_003248805.1 of Chelatococcus sp. Taxonomy (GTDB): domain Bacteria; phylum Pseudomonadota; class Alphaproteobacteria; order Rhizobiales; family Beijerinckiaceae; genus Allobosea. The sequence continues at coordinate 21,392 of QFQY01000048.1, forward strand.
TCGGCGGCACCGTCGACCTGACCAGGCTCGACGAGGCCGCGATCGCCAATCTCGGCATCGGCCGCAAGTTCCAGAAGCCGACGGTGTTCGATTTCCACACCATCGAGGACAACATCCTGCTCGCGCTCAAGGCGCCGCGCACGGTCGGCAAGACGCTGTTCTGGCAGACCGCCGCCGCGCAGCAGAAGCGGATCGACGACATCCTCGGCATCATCAAGCTGGGGGACGCGCGCGCGCGCCTCGCGGGCTCGCTCTCGCACGGCCAGAAGCAATGGCTCGAGATCGGCATGCTGCTGGCGCAGGACCCCAAGCTCCTCCTCGTCGACGAGCCCGCCGCGGGCATGACCGACGGCGAGACGGCGGAGACGGCCGTGCTGCTCAAGGAGATCGCCAGGGATCATTCCGTCATCGTGGTCGAGCACGACATGGGCTTCATCCGCGAGCTCGGCGTCAAGGTCACGGTGCTGCACGAGGGCTCGGTGCTGGCCGAGGGCCCGCTCGACCAGGTCAGCGCAAACGAGCGCGTCGTCGAAGTCTATCTGGGACGGTGAGGATGATGAAGAACACCGCCCATCGTCATTGCGAGGAGCGCAGCGACGAAGCAATCCAGGGGCGGCAGCGCTCTACGTCTCCTGGATTGCTTCGCTGCGCTCGCAACGACGGAAAAGTCGAGGTCGCAGCATGCTGACCGTCGACTCCATCGACCTGCACTACGGCGCAGCCCAGGCGCTGCGCGGCGTGTCCATCACGGCCGAGATCGGCAAGGTCACCTGCGTGATGGGCCGCAACGGCGTCGGCAAGACCTCGCTGATGCGCGCGATCGTCGGCCAGCAGCCGATCAGCGGCGGCCGGATTTCGTTCGCCGGCGAGGACATCTCGACCCTGCGTACCGAGGACCGTGCCCGGGCGGGCATCGGCTTCGTGCCCCAGGGGCGGGAGGTCTTCCCGCTGCTCACCGTCAAGGAGAACCTCGAGACCGGCTACGCGCCCTTGCCCCGCAAGGAGCGCTATGTGCCGGACGAGCTCTTCGACCTGTTCCCCGTGCTCAAGTCCATGCTGGGCCGACGCGGCGGAGACCTCTCGGGTGGCCAGCAACAGCAACTCGCCATCGCGCGGGCGCTGGTCACCCGGCCCAGGCTGCTGGTGCTGGACGAGCCGACCGAGGGCATCCAGCCCTCGATCATCAAGGATATCGGCCGCGCCATCGACTATCTGCGCCAGAAGGGCACGATGGCGATCATACTCGTCGAGCAGTATTTCGACTTCGCCCAGGAGCTCGCCGACACCATGTTCGTGATGGATCGCGGCGAGGTCGTGCTGTCCGGCGCGATGAAGGACCTCGACGCCAGCCAGGTGCAGCGGCTCATCCAGGTGTGAGGGCGCGACGGCCGGCCTCGGATCGTCGCCTCGCCGGCACGGCGACGGCGGCGCCGCCGAGGGAGATCGGTTCGCCTGCGTGCTTCCAACGGCCGCCTGCTCTCGCCGGCATGGTGCGCGGGTAACGCCGGATTGATCCAGATCATGGCGGCGCGGCGCGGGTTGCAGGGACTATTCCAGGATCGGGCCCGGGGGCCATCCGAGGAGATTGATCTTGCCGACTCGTCGAGTGCCCTCAGCCGGTGCCATGCGCCGGCAGCCCCGCCCAGCGCCGATATCCGTGGAGGCGGTCACCACCGCCGACGGGATCGAAGCCGGCCTGGCCGCGGAACGGACGGAGGCGGTTCAGGAGGCGCAGATTGCCGCCATCTCTTCGGTGTCTGGCGATGCCGATGCGGCGGGCGGAATCGATGCGATCCTCGCGGGCGCCGCTCCCGACGACGCCCGCCGGATGCGCAGCGCGCTCGGCCTGCCGAAGGCAACCGGGAAGCCGCGCGAGACCAGTGACGAACTGTCGAGTGACTGGCGGCAGGGCGCCTATCCCTATCGCTACAAGATGCTGCGCAAGGATTACGAACGCGACAAGTTCAGGCTCCAGTCCGAGCTTCTCAAGCTGCAGACCTGGGTCAAGGAGACGCGGCAGCGGGTCGTCATCCTGTTCGAGGGCCGCGACGCTGCCGGCAAGGGCGGCGCCATCAAGCGCTTCATGGAGCATCTCAACCCCCGCGGCGCGCGGGTGGTCGCACTGGAGAAGCCGAGCGAGGTCGAGCGTGGCCAGTGGTATTTCCAGCGCTATGTCCAGCATCTGCCGACGACGGGTGAAATCGTCCTCTTCGACCGGAGCTGGTACAACCGCGCCGGCGTCGAGCGCGTCATGGGCTTCTGCTCCGACACCGAATACCGCGAATTCCTGCGTCAGGCGCCGGAGTTCGAGCGCAATCTGGTGCGCAGCGGCATCCACCTGATCAAGTTCTGGTTCTCGGTCAGCCGCGACGAGCAGCATCGGCGCTTCCGCGAACGCGAAGCCCATCCCCTGAAGCAGTGGAAGCTCTCGCCCGTCGATCTCGCCAGCCTCGACAAGTGGGACGACTATACGGCGGCCAAGGAGGCGATGTTCTTCGCCACGGACACGGCGGATTCGCCCTGGACGGTCGTCAAGTCCGACGACAAGAAGCGGGCGCGCCTCAATGCCTTCCGCTATGTGCTGCGCTCGCTGCCCTATGCCGGCAAGGACGTCGACCGCATCGGCGCCGTCGATACGCTGCTGGTTGGCCGCGCCAACATCGTCTACGAGCGCGACGAGCAGGTGCCGGGCCAGGCGGGCTGAGGACGCCGCTCGCCCCGCCGCCTCGGCCGGCGGCGGACGCGGCGCTCAGAACGCCAGCGGCGCGTTGTCCACCACTTCCTTCATCACGAAGAAGGTGCGCGTCTGGCGCACGCCCGGCAGCGACAGCAGCTTCTCGGCGTGGAGCTTGTTGAAATCCGCCATGTCGCGCACGCGGATCTTGAGGAAATAGTCGAAATCGCCGGCGACGATGTGGCAGTCGAGCACGACCGGCATCTCCCGGATCGCCGCCTCGAACGCACCGAAGCTCTCCGGCGTCGAGCGGTCCAGCACCACGCCGACGAAGGCGAGCGTGCCGCGCTCGACATGCTTCGGCGATATCTGCGCCCTCACGCCGGTGACGTACCCATCCGCGAAGAGACGCTGAATCCGGCGGTGGCAGGTGGCCGGACTCGTGTTCACGCGCTTGGCGATCTCGGCATTGCCCATCCGCCCGTCGGCCTGCAGCAGCCTCAGAATCCTGAGGTCGGTCCGGTCGAGTTGGTGCTCCATGAAAGGATCTTCCAGAAAAATGCCGATTTCCGGATCATGCGAACGGAAATGGGCTCTGGCAAGCAGCTATGGAGCCATAAACCGGGTCTATTTCGGAAGGACGTCTCATCGCGATTTTGCTAGCGTTTCCCGGTGCTTAATTGGAGCAAGCAAGGATCATGCTGGCAAAGTTCGAACGCTATCCGCTCACCTTCGGCCCGTCGCCGATCGAGAAACTCCCGCGGCTGTCCGCCCATCTCGGCGGTGGGGTCGAGCTCTACGCCAAGCGGGAGGACTGCAATTCCGGCCTGGCTTTCGGCGGCAACAAGCTGCGCAAGCTCGAATACATCGTGCCGGACGCGATCGCCTCGGGCGCCGACACGCTGGTCTCGATCGGCGGCGTGCAGTCCAACCACACCCGCATGGTCGCGGCGACCGCCGCCAAGATCGGCATGAAGTGCCGCCTCGTGCAGGAGAGCTGGGTGCCGCATGAAGACGCCGTCTACGACCGTGTCGGCAACATCCTGCTGTCGCGCGTCATGGGCGCCGATGTCCGCCTCGTCGACGAGGGCTTCGACATCGGTATCCGCGCCAGCTGGGAGGAGGCGCTGGCCGATGTGAAGGCCAAGGGCGGCAAGCCCTATCCGATCCCGGCGGGCGCCTCGGTCCACAAGTTCGGCGGGCTCGGCTATGTCGGCTTCGCCGAGGAGGTGCGGGCGCAGGAGGCCGAGCTCGGCTTCACGTTCGACTACATCGTGGTCTGCACCGTCACCGGCTCGACCCATGCCGGCATGGTGGTCGGCTTCGCCAAGGACGGGCGCCAGCGCAACGTCATCGGCATCGATGCCTCCGCCACCCCGGCCCAGACCAGGGCGCAGGTGCTCGACATCGCGCAGAAGACCTCGGCGCTCATCGGCGGCAAGGATATCACCGAGGAGGATATCGTCCTCAACGAGGACTACGCCTATCCGGTCTACGGCGTGCCGTCGAAGGAGACCATTGAGGCGATCCGCATGTCGGCGAGGCTCGAAGGCATGATGACCGACCCGGTCTACGAGGGAAAATCCATGCAGGGCATGATCGACCTCGTGAGGAAGGGCTTCTTTCCGGCCGGTTCGAAGGTGCTCTACGCCCATCTCGGCGGCGTGCCCGCGATCAACGGCTACAGCTACACCTTCCGCAACGGCTGAGCCGCCATGGAGGTCGTCGTCCTGCTGGAATACGAGGCCGGCGCCTCCGCGACGCGCGCCGCGCTGCTGGAGCGGATCGGCGCGCTCGCGCTGGCCGGGCGCGGCCGCCTGAGCTTCGTGGCGGTCGAGCGCGACGAGGCGGGCCGGCCGGCGCGCGAGATCGTCGCGGTCGGGTTCGCCAGGGCGGTGGCCGTGGACGAAACCCTGGCGCGCTGGCGGGCCGACGGCGCCCTGCCGGCGACGGCCGGTGCGCGCCGGCTCGGCGTCGAGCCGGTCTGGTCGATCGAGCCGCTGGCGCTGATGTTCCCGTGAGGCGCATCGTCGCCTCGCATGCCCCCGGCTTGCCGACGGGCCCGTGGCGAGGCAGAACCTCCGGATAATGGCCCGCGACGCGCTTCGCCGGCCGAATGGGAGGTGCCTCGATGCAGCTTGGAGTGATCGGCCTCGGCCGGATGGGCGGCAACATCGTGCGCCGGCTGATGCGGGCCGGCCATGAATGCGTGGTCTATGACCGCGACCCGAAGCCCGGCGCCGCGCTGGCGGCCGACGGCGCCGTCCTGGCCTCCGGTCTGGCCGACCTCGTGGCGAAGCTGAAGGCGCCGCGCGCCATCTGGATCATGCTGCCGGCCGGCCGCATCACCGAGGACACGCTCGCGGAGCTCGCCGGGCTGGTCCAGCCGGACGATACGCTGATCGACGGCGGCAACGCCTTCTGGAAGGACGATGTCCGGCGCGGCCGGGAGCTCGCCGCCAAGGGCATCCACTACATGGATATCGGCACCTCCGGCGGCGTCCACGGCCTCGATCGCGGCTATTGCCTGATGATCGGCGGTGACAAGGCGGCCTTCGACCGGCTGGAGCCGATCTTCCAGGTGCTGGCCCCCGGCAAGGGCGAGATCGAGCCGACGAAGCATCGCGACGGCCGCAATCCGACCAGCGAGCAGGGCTATCTCCATTGCGGACCGACCGGCGCCGGTCATTTCGTCAAGATGGTCCATAACGGCATCGAATACGGCATGATGCAGGCCTTCGCCGAAGGCTTCGACCTGCTGCGCAACGCCTCCGCCAAGGACGGGCTGCCGGCGGAATACGGCTTCGATTTCGACGTGGCCGAGATCGCCGAGGTCTGGCGGCGCGGTTCGGTCGTCACCTCCTGGCTGCTCGATCTCACGGCCGAGGCGCTCGCCGCGGACGAGGAACTCTCGGCCTACACCGGCAATGTCTCCGATTCGGGCGAGGGGCGCTGGACGGTCGATGCCGCCGTCGAGACGGCCACCCCGGCCGAAGTGCTGACCTCCGCGCTGTTCGCCCGCTTCCGTTCGCGCGTCGACCACACCTTCGGCGAGAAGGTGCTGTCGGCGATGCGCGCCGGCTTCGGCGGCCATGTCGAGCCGAAGAAGTAAGCCCGTGAAGGAAACATTCGAGAAGCGGGGCAAGCCCGCCGTCGTGGTCGTCATGGGGGTGGCGAGCTCGGGCAAGACCTCGCTCGGCGAGCGCCTCGCGGGGCGCCTGGGCTGGCCGTTCCGCGACGCCGATTCCTTCCATCCGCCGGAAAACGTCGCCAAGATGGCCGGCGGCACGCCGCTGAACGACCAGGACCGCAAGCCCTGGCTCGCGGCCATCGCCGCCTGGATCGACGATTTGAGGGCGACGGGCAGGAACGGCATCGTCACCTGCTCGGCGCTGAAGCGGCGCTATCGCGAGGTCATCATCGGCGACCGGCCCGATGTCGCGCTGGTCTATCTCAAGGGCTCGCGCGAGCTCATCGGCGGCCGCATGGCGGCGCGCCAGCACCATTTCATGCCGCCCGCGCTGCTCGACAGCCAGTTCGCGGCGCTGGAGGAACCCGGCCCCGACGAAAATCCGCTCGTCGTCTCCGTCGAATTGACCAAGGACGCGATCGAGTCCGAGGTGCTGGAGCGGCTGGGGCTGGCCTGAGCGGGCCGGCCGCCGGCAGGATCGAGGCGCCGTCAGGTCACCTGGAACCAGGTCCACAGCCCGAGGTCGAAACGCTCGAGCACGGTCGAGGAGATCGCCCAGCGGCCGGGATTGTCGGCGATGAAGGCGATGTGCAGCCGCCTCCCGTCGGGGATCTGCACGGTGTCGAGGAAATAGGGCTCCCAGCCGTCGTCGAGCGGATGCAGCAGCCGGAAGCTGTGTCCGTGGACATGCACGGGCTGGACGAAGGCGGTCCGGTTGTCGATCGCCAGCACGATCGGCGTGCCGCGCCTGACGCTGAACAGCGGGGGCTGGTCGGCCGTGCCGACACGGCCGTTGATGCGCCAGGGGCGGTCGAGCGCGACGCCGTCCAGATCGAGCTTGCCCTCCGCCGTCAGCCTTGCCCCGCCCTCGATCACGATGGCGGGGCGCACCGCGTCCTGCATGCGCACGGCCGCCGGCAGGGCCGGGTTCGGCCTGAGCGCGGGCGCCGTCGCCGGCGGCTCCCGCCGCGCGCCCTCCGCCACGAGCCTGACGAGCGGCACGCCCGCGCCGATGAGCGCCGTCACCATCGCTGTCGCCCCGGCTTCCTCGGGCATGTCGACGAGAAGGTCGTAGCGCGTCCCCGGGGCGAAGGGCAGTTGCGAGCGGACGGGCTCGAAACTCTCGCTCGGCTGCCCGTCCACGGCGATCACCACCGCCTTCGCGCCGTCGAAGCGCAGCCGCATGATCCGCGCGTTGCACGCATTGGCGAGACGCAGCCTGACGCGCGCGCCGGGCGCCACCGCGACACGCTGCGGCGGCGGCCCGCCATTCACGGTGAGCCAGCTTCCCAGGCGTCCCGCCGAGGCCGCGGCCTGGCTCGCGGCCGCGAAGGGCTGAACCAGATGGTCGTCGCCGAGCAGCCAGTCGCCGACCACGACCGGCAGGTCGAGCGCGACGGCGGGCGGCTCGGGCTCCTCGACGATCAGCATGCCGGACAGGCCGCGCCCGGCCGGCTCCGAGGAGCCGCCGAGGACGAGCGGCCGGTACAGGAAGCTGCCGCTGTCGGGCGGGGTGAGCACGTAGTCGAAGCTGCCGCCGGGCGCGACCGGCGGCTGGCTGAAGCCGCCGACGCCGTCCATCTCCGCGGCCCCGCGCACGCCGTGCCAGTGCAGCGAGAGCGGCGACGAGGTCTCGTTTTCCAGCCGCAGGCGCAGCGGCTCGCCCTGCCTGATTCTCAGGCTCGGACCGGGCGTCGCGCCGTCGAAGGCCCAGACGGCGATCTCGGGCGCGGGCGCGGGCCGCAGTTGGGCCTTCGCGGGCGCGGCGACGAGCCTGCGCGGCGCCTCGCCGGAGGGGCCGGGCTGGGCGAGCGCGCGGGTCGCGGGCAGCATCGCGGCGCCGCCGAGGGCGGCCAGCATGGCGCGGCGCGTGGCCCAGGCGGAACGTGATCGGGACGGGATGGTCATGGCTCGGAAATAGTCCGCCCGGACGGCCCTGGCGAGAGCCGGGCTTGCTCCGGCGTGGAGCGCCGTCGCCGAAGCGTCATTTTTTTGCTGCACGCGCCCTCCGAAATGCGTATAGCACCGCGGCTCCATGATGGCCGCGCTGCGTATGTTCGCGCGCAGCGCTATCGGGCCGGGCGGGCGTGGCGGAACTGGTAGACGCACTGGATTTAGGTTCCAGCGGCGCAAGTCGTGGGGGTTCGAGTCCCTCCGCCCGCACCACCGGGGCATGCGGTTGCGTATGCCGAAGGGATATTCGTGCGTGATGACGGCCATGCCGGCGTCGCGCTTCGTGACATTAGAAGACGAAGAGCTGTTGGCGGATCAGACGATGAACGTGACCGAAACCCTCTCGCAGGGCCTCAAGCGCGAATTCCAGGTGGTGCTGGCCGCCTCCGACCTCAAGGCGAGGCTGGACGACGGTCTCCAGGGCCTCCAGGGCAAGGCCCGGATCAACGGCTTCCGCCCCGGCAAGGTGCCGGTTGCGCATCTGCGCCGGCTCTATGGCCGCTCGGTCATGGCCGACGTGCTGCAGAACGCCGTCAACGAGGCCAACCAGAAGATCGTCGCGGACAACGGCCTGAAGCTCGCCTTCGAGCCTCAGATCAAGTTCCCCGAGAACAAGGACGAGATCGAGGCCGCGATGGAGGCCAAGGGCGATCTCGCCTTCACCGTCGCGCTCGAGGTGCTGCCGAAGATCGAGGTGGCCGATCTGTCGGACGTCTCGCTGACGAAGCCCGTCGCCGAGGTGCCCGACGCCGACGTCGACCAGGCTCTCGAGCGCATGGCTTCGCAGAACCGCAGCTTCTCGTCTAAGGGCGAGGGCGCCGTCGCCGAGAAGGGCGACCGCCTGATCATCTCCTTCGTCGGCACGCTCGACGGCGAGAAGTTCGACGGCGGCACGGGCGAGGGCATTCCGCTCGACCTCGGCTCCGGCCAGTTCATTCCGGGCTTCGAGGAGCAGCTCGAGGGCGCGAAGGCCGGCGAGGAGCGCACCGTCAAGGTCTCCTTCCCCGAGAACTACACCGCGACCCATCTCGCCGGTAAGCCGGCCGAGTTCGCCGTCACCGTCACCGACGTTCAGGGCCCCGACGCGCTGAAGATCGACGACGAGCTCGCCAAGTCCTTCGGCATGGAGACGCTCGACGCGCTCAAGAGCGCGATCCGCGAGCAGGTCGGCCGCGAGTTCGCCCAGCAGTCGCGCCGCAAGCTCAAGAAGAGCCTGCTCGACGCGCTCGACACCAAATACAGCTTCGAGCTGCCCCCGACGCTGGTGGAGCAGGAGTTCGGCAGCGTCTGGAGCCAGGTCGAGGCGGACATGAAGGACGCCAAGAAGAGCTTCGAGGACGAGGGCACGACCGAGGAGGCCGCCCGCGCCGACTACCTCAAGATCGCCGAGCGACGCGTGCGCCTCGGCCTCGTGCTGGCCGAGATCGGCGAGCAGGCCAAGGTCCAGATCGCCGACGACGAGGTCACGCAGGCCCTGATCGAGCGCGCCCGCCAGTTCCCCGGCCAGGAGAAGCAGGTCTGGGAGTTCTATCGCAAGAACCCGCAGGCGCTGGCCGAGATCCGCGCCCCGATCTTCGAGGAGAAGGTCGTCGACCATCTGCTGGGTCAGGTGAAGGTCGAGGACCAGAGCGTCTCCCGCGAGGCGCTCTTCGCCGACGACGACGCGGTGGCCGAGTCCGCCGAGGAGAAGCCGAAGAAGGCTGCCAAGAAGGCCAAGAAGTCCGAGGACAAGCCGGCCGACGAAGCTTCCGCCTGAGCCTGGCAACCATAAGCCCAGAAATCGCGCCGCCTGGCCTCGGTCGGGCGGCGCTTCTCTTTTCAGCCGGCGATGGCGTGCTTATGTGGTGTCTTCTCAAGACCCGCCGTCGATTCGCCTAAGGCCGCGGCCACGCGGTAAAGGCCCCTCCGAGGACAATCCCATGCTTCGCGATCCGATCGAGACCTACAACAATCTCGTCCCGATGGTGGTCGAGCAGTCGAGCCGCGGCGAGCGCGCCTTCGACATCTATTCGCGCCTGCTGCGCGAGCGCATCATCTTCCTGACCGGCCCGGTCGAGGATTACTCGGCCTCGCTGATCGTGGCGCAGCTGCTCTTCCTGGAGGCCGAGAACCCGAAGAAGGAAATCTCCTTCTACATCAACTCGCCCGGCGGCGTGGTGACCTCGGGCCTGTCGATCTACGACACGATGCAGTTCATCCGCTGCCCGGTCACGACCTTGTGCGTCGGCCAGGCGGCCTCGATGGGCTCGCTCCTGCTGACGGCCGGCGCCAAGGACATGCGCTTCGCCCTGCCGAACGCGCGCATCATGGTCCACCAGCCGTCCGGCGGCTTCCAGGGACAGGTCACCGACATCCTGATCCACGCCCGCGAGGTCGAGAGCCTGAAGCGCCGGCTCAATGAAATCTACGTGAAGCACACCGGGCGCAGCTACGACGAGGTCGAGGCTGCCCTGGAGCGCGACAACTTCATGACGGCCGAGGCGGCGCGCGATTTCGGGCTGATCGACAAGGTTCTCGACAAGCGTCCCGACGATCACGCTTGAGGGCCTGCTGCGCCGCGCCACGTCTTCGGGCTTGGCGCGTGACGCACGGACGCCCATATTGCGCCACAGGCCGGCCCCATGTTTGCATAGGAATCGCTGGGGGTCGGCCGAAGGCTCTGGGATGTTCCTGTCCGGAACGCCACGACGGTCCGGATGTGCCGGAACGGGGCGTTAACCGGATGATCGTGATCTGGACGCCTATTATGACGGAGAAGCGACGGTTGCATGCGCCTCGGCGGATGCGGGCGGCAGGCTCCGGGAATGGAGATGGACGATGAGTAAGGCCAGCGGCGGCGACTCCAAGAGCACGCTCTACTGCTCCTTCTGCGGCAAGAGCCAGCATGAGGTCCGCAAGCTCATTGCGGGACCGACCGTGTTCATCTGCGACGAATGCGTCGAGCTGTGCATGGATATCATCCGCGAGGAGTCGAAATCCGCGCTGGTGAAGTCGAAGGACGGCGTGCCCACGCCGAAGGAGATCCGCAAGGTCCTCGACGACTACGTCATCGGCCAGGAGCACGCCAAGAAGGTGCTCTCGGTGGCGGTCCACAACCATTACAAGCGCCTCAGCCACGCGACGAAGCACAACGACGTCGAGCTGGCGAAGTCGAACATCCTGCTGATCGGGCCTACCGGCTCGGGCAAGACGCTGCTCGCGCAGACGCTCGCCCGCATCCTCGACGTGCCGTTCACGATGGCCGATGCGACGACGCTGACCGAGGCCGGCTATGTCGGCGAGGATGTCGAGAACATCATCCTCAAGCTGCTGCAGGCCTCCGACTACAATGTCGAGCGGGCGCAGCGCGGCATCGTCTACATCGACGAGATCGACAAGATCAGCCGCAAGTCCGACAACCCGTCCATAACCCGTGACGTCTCGGGCGAGGGCGTGCAGCAGGCGCTGCTGAAGATCATGGAGGGCACGGTCGCCAGCGTTCCGCCGCAGGGCGGGCGCAAGCATCCCCAGCAGGAGTTCCTGCAGGTGGACACGACCAACATCCTCTTCATCTGCGGCGGCGCCTTCGCGGGCCTCGACAAGATCATCTCCGGCCGCGGCAAGGGCACCTCGATCGGCTTCGGCGCGACCGTGCAGGCGCCCGACGAGCGGCGCACCGGCGCGATCTTCCGCGAGGTCGAGCCCGAGGATCTGCTGAAGTTCGGCCTGATCCCGGAATTCGTCGGCCGCCTGCCTGTGCTGGCGACGCTGGAGGACCTCGACGAGGCGGCGCTCAAGACGATCCTCACCGAGCCGAAGAACGCGCTGGTCAAGCAGTACCAGCGCCTCTTCGAGATGGAGGATACCGAGCTCACCTTCACGGACGAGGCCGTCAGCCTGATCGCGCGCAAGGCCATCGAACGCAAGACCGGCGCGCGCGGCCTGCGCTCGATCATGGAGGGCATCCTGCTCGAGACCATGTACGAGCTGCCGGGCCTCGAAGGCGTCGAACAGGTGGTGATCGGCCCGGAAGCTGTGGAAAACAAGTCGCGCCCGCTCTTCATTTATTCGGAGCGCGAGGAGGAGGCGAAGACGGCGTCCGCGTGAGCCCGGCTTCGCATCGCGAATGCGACGCGCGCCCTTGTGGCGCGCGTTTTGCGTTGTGGCTCATGGCTCGCGGCCCTGCCGTCTCTCGCCGCGTTGGAATTCCGCCCGCGCGGAACAAGATGCGGAGCGGCAAGCGAGCCATGCACAGGGATCGGGATCTCGCCGGAAGCAGCTCGCTTGAAAGCCGGCGAGGAAGTCTCCACCTTAGGATCACTCGCGAGAGTCGCATGCCTCATCAGGGTGCGATGCGCGGGGGCGGACGGAGCGGTTGGTCGCTTCGGTCGCGCACGCCCGATCGCTCCGCCCATAACGGGGGTCCGCCGGGCGCAACCTTGAAGGAACCGACATGACTGAATCGACGCCGCGCGCTCCTTTCGTCACTGGCGAGACCGGCACCTACCCGGTTCTGCCTCTGCGCGATATCGTCGTTTTCCCCCACATGATCGTCCCGCTCTTCGTCGGTCGCGAGAAGTCCATTCGCGCGCTCGAGGAGGTCGTGAAGACGGACGGGCTCATCCTGCTCGCCACGCAGAAGAATGCCGGCGACGATGACCCGGAAACCAAGGACATTTACGAGATCGGCACGCTCGCCCGCGTGCTGCAGCTCCTGAAGCTGCCCGACTCGACCGTGAAGGTGCTCGTCGAGGGCGTCGGCCGCGCCAAGGCATCGGCCTATGTCGCCGGCGAGAGCTTCTACGAGGCCGAGGCCGTCGGCCTCGCCGAGGAAGAGGGCAAGAAGGTCGAGGTCGAGGCGCTGGCCCGTTCGGTCGTCAGCGAGTTCGAGAGCTATGTGAAGCTCAACAAGAAGATCTCGCCCGAGATCGTCGCCGCCGTCTCGCAGATCGACGAGCCCTCCAAGCTCGCCGACACGGTGGCCTCGCATCTGGCGGTGAAGATCGCCGAGCGTCAGGCCGTGCTCGAGATCACGCAGGTTTCGCACCGGCTGGAGAAGGTGCTCTCGCTGATGGAAAGCGAGATGTCCGTGCTTCAGGTGGAGAAGCGCATCCGCTCGCGCGTCAAGCGCCAGATGGAGAAGACCCAGCGCGAGTACTATCTGAACGAGCAGATGAAGGCGATCCAGAAGGAGCTCGGCGACGGCGAGGAAGGCCGCGACGAGATCGCCGAGATCGAGGAGCGGATCGCCCGCACCAAGCTGACCAAGGAGGCGCGCGACAAGGCGCTGGCCGAGGTCAAGAAGCTCAGGCAGATGTCGCCGATGTCGGCCGAGGCCACGGTCGTGCGCAACTACCTCGACTGGATGCTCGGCATCCCGTGGGGGAAGAAGTCCAAGATCAAGAAGGACCTCAACGTCGCCCAGCAGGTGCTCGACGACGATCACTACGGTCTCGACAAGGTCAAGGACCGCATCGTCGAATATCTCGCCGTGCAGCAGCGGACCAACCGGCTCGCCGGTCCGATCCTGTGCCTCGTCGGCCCTCCGGGTGTCGGCAAGACCTCGCTCGGCAAGTCGATCGCCAAGGCGACGGGTCGCGAGTTCGTCCGCATGTCGCTCGGCGGCGTGCGTGACGAGGCCGAAATCCGCGGTCACCGCCGGACCTATATCGGCTCGATGCCCGGCAAGATCATCCAGTCGATGAAGAAGGCCAAGACCTCGAACCCGCTCATCCTGCTCGACGAGATCGACAAGATGGGCCAGGACTTCCGCGGCGATCCGTCGGCGGCCCTGCTCGAGGTGC
>QFQY01000049.1 GCA_003248805.1 Chelatococcus sp.
ACGAAGGCTGCGAGGACGAGGGCGACGGGCCCGATCCCGAGGCGCAGTCCGACCATGCGCACGACGCCGGTCGCTCCGACATGGGTGCGCCCGGCGCGCCCGAGATCGCCGATCCGAATCCGCCGGCGGGCGGTGACCATTTTGTTGACGCCAACAACATGGTCAGCCCGCCGGAGCCCGAAGTGCCCCTGGCAGACGGGGTCGGTGCGGAGTGCTCGACGCAGAGCCCGAGCCAGTCCGACGACGGTCTGCCCGCCGGATCTGACGAGGGGGGCGGCCGCGCTCCCCTCGTCCCGGATGTTTCACCGGAGCCGGCCACGGCCGATCCGGCTGCCGAGGTGGTGGGCGGGGATCCCGGTCCTGCAGCGCCACATCATGCGGAGCGACCGGGCGATGAGGGGGTCGATAGCGAGAGCACCCTGACGGGCGGAGAGAGTGCCGCGGAGCAGGCCGGGTCCATTCCCCCGGATCCGGCCTGCTCCTCCTCGTCCACAGGCGCCCGGCCTTCGGCGCCGCCCCGGCTCACGGAGGAGGAGAAGGCGGCGGCCGTGGAGCGGCTGCTCTCGCTGTTCGCCTCCACGACCCGCATGCAGCGCGATCTCGGTGCCGAGGTGGGCCTGAGCGAATACAACGTCTCCGTCCATCTGGAGCGGGCCCGAGCCGCCGGCGACCCGCGCGTCATCGCCGGTGACGAGGCGCGCCGCATCGAGCGCGAGCGGCAGCTCGCCGAAGAGCGACAGGCGCGGGAGGCCGCGAAGCCGGCCCTGTCCGAGACCGAAGCGGCTGCGGTAGCGCCGGCCGCGCGCTCGCCAGATCCCGCGCCTGTTCCCGACCCTGCGCCTGCCCCGGTGCCCGCCACGCCGTCCGCAGCCCCGAAGCCGGCCACGCAGGGGCGCGACCAGCCGCCCGGCGATCTCGTCGGACTGCCCGCCGGGACGGTGCTGCTGATCGACCGGGGCTGGGTCGTCGGGCCGACAGGCGTGAAGAAGGGCTTCCCGCTCATCTGCAGCACGCTGTCGATCCTGGCGGCGACGGCGGATGCGCTCCTGCCGGCGGCGCATATCGCGAAGAAGGCCGGGGTACGCAGCGGCGAGGCCGTGCTCGCCCAGCTCAACTACTGGAAGGACGATCTCGCGGCGATCGGCATCGAGGTCGTTGTCGTCGGCGACAGCGTCAAGCTGAGGAGGGCCGCATGAGCCACGCACCGATGACGCTCGACGAGCTGGCGAAGCGCCTGGCGAACGCCGCGCAGATGGAACTCTTCGCCATCAACATCATGGAATGCGGCGCCGCGCGCGTGAACGCGCCCTTCGTCCTGACCGACGTGGTCCGGGAAACGCGCCGCCAGGGCGAGGCCCTCGGTCTCGCCCATCGCATCGCGACCGCGCTGAGGGACCGCCCCGACCTCGCGATCGGCCTCGGCCTGAACGACCTGGTGCTCGAGCCCGCCGCCACCCCCATCCCGTAACCCATGGAGAGGCTGAATCCATGAACGACCTGGCCGAGGACGTCCGCGACGACGTCGACACCGCCGCGACCGCCGCCACAGCGGATGGACGCACCGTGCCGCTCCACCTTCTCGACGAGGGCGGAGATGTGAACGTCCGCCGCTCGGCCGCGAAGAGCGAGATCGAGCAGCTGCTCGCCTCCATCATCCATCGCGGCCTTCTGCAGCCTCTCGTCGTCGCGGAGGTGGACGGCCGTTACAAGGTCGGCGCCGGCAACCGGCGGCTGCGAGCCCTCAAGCTCGGACAGAAGCGCGGGGTGTTCCCGACGGATCATCCGGTCAAGGTCGAGTTCGCCCTGGCGGAGGACCTGCACGAGATCTCGCTGACCGAGAACGTCGTGCGCGTGCAATTGCACCCGGTCGACGAGTTCGAGGCCTTCGCGGGCCTTCGCGAGAGCGACGGCCTGACCATCGCCCAGATCGCGGACCGGTTCGGCCTGGCGGAGAAGCAGGTCCGCCAGCGCCTGGCGCTGGGCGGGCTGGCGCCCGAGGTGCGCAAGGCCTGGCGCGACGGCAAGATCGGCCAGGCGCAGGCGCAGGCCTTCACGCTCTGCGCGGATCTGGACGTGCAGCGACAGGCGCTGGCGAAGGGGCTGGCCTCGCGCGGGCACTGGGACGAGTGGGAGGTGAACCGCATCCTGCGGGCCGACCGCGATCTCGCCAACAGCGGCGCGATGACCTTCGTGGGCCGCGAAGCCTATCTCGCGGCCGGCGGTCGCCTGACCGAGGACCTGTTCGGCGACGTCTCGCTCGTCGAGGACCCGGCGATCCTGAAGCGGCTGCGCGACGAGAAGCTGGCCGTGGTGCGCCACGAGCTGCTCGCCGCCGGCTGGGCCTTCGCCGACAACCGGGACGAGGTCGACCAGGCATTCAGCTGGCCCCGCCTCGCACTCGAGCCCTGGATGACCGACGAGGAGCGGGCCGCGCTGAAGGGCAAGAGACCGACCGCGCCCAGTGCCTGGAGCCTGCTGCAGCAGATCCGCAAGCGCGTGGCGGAGCTGCCGGAGGCGCGCGCGCAGAGCGGCGTGCTGTTCGAGCTGACGGGCAACGGCCAGATCAGCCTCGACGTGCTGCGCCTCAGGCCGGAGCCGGAGGCCGAAGCCGCCAGCGATGATGTCGGCGACGACGACGACGACGGCGACGACGACGGAGAGGACGACGGAGAGGACGCGGCGTGGCAGGACGCGGCGCCGGCGGCACCTCCCCCGCCGAACGACGAATCCGAAGACGACGCATCGCTGGTGCAGTCGAAGCCGCTGCTCGAGGACCTGTCCGAGCAGCTGGGCGACGCGATCGCCGAGTGCCTGATCGCCGATCCCGCGCTGTCGCTGCGCGTCGCCGTCGCCGCGCTGACCTCTCCGCGCTGGGGTTCGCCGGTGCGCCTGGTGCTCGACGGCTCGCCCCGGCGCAAGCCCGAGCGCGGCGACACTTTCGCGACCCGCATGAAGGCGCTCGCCGCCTATTCGCAGGCGGAACTCGCCGGCGAGCTCGCCCGGGCGCTGACCTTCGCGCTGGAGACGCGCGCGTCGCAAGCCGAGATCGACCGCAAGCTCGGCGACGGAATCGCCGAGCTGGTCGGCGCGATCGCGCCCGACGCCTTCCGTCCGGCGCTGGCGCGCGCCTTCGATGCCCGTGGGTTCTTCGACCGGGCGCCGGGTGCCGTCGCGAAGCACGCCGCCGAGGAGTGTGGCGCTGGCGCGATCAAGGGCAAGAAGTCCGAGCTCGCGGAGCGGGCGACCGCGCTGGCGCAGCGCACCGGCTGGCTGCCGCCCTCGCTGCGGACGGTGCATTACGCGGCGCCGGGCGCGGAGGCCTCGGCATGAGCGCGCTTCCCTCGGCCCAGGACATCGCCGAACGCCGGGCGCGCCTCGGCTTGGGGCCGACGCCGGCCGTCGTCGCGATTCCGCCCCGTCCGCAACCGTTCAGCCCGGGGGTGAACGACATCTGGATCGGGGACGCGGAGGCGCCCCTCGTGATCGACCTGCCCAAGCTGCTGGCCGGGCGCCTTCTCGTGCAAGGCGCGTCCGGGGCTGGCAAGAGCTGGACGCTTCGGCGGCTGCTCGAGCAGTCGGTGGACCGTGTGCAGCAGATCGTCATCGATCCGGAGGGCGAGTTCCGCGAGTTCGCCGAAGCTTACGAGCATCTCGTCCTAGACGCCCATCTTCTCGACGCCGCGGCATGCGGCACGGCGGCACGCAGAGCGCGCGAGCACCGCGTTTCTCTGCTCCTGAACGTGTCGGAACTCGACCGCGAAGCGCAGATGAAGGCGGTCGCGTCTGTCCTCACCGCGCTTATCGACGTCTCGCGCGAGCACTGGAACCCCTGCATCGTCGCGATCGACGAGGCTCACCTGTTCGCGCCGCTCGGCGGCACTACCGAAGCGACGGCCGTCCGCAAGGCGGCGATCGTCGCCGTGACCGACCTGATGAGCCGTGGACGAAAGCGCGGCCTTTGCGGTGTTCTCGCCACGCAACACTTCGCGCGGCTCTCGAAATCGGTCGTGTCCGAGGCCCAGAACCTGCTGGTCGGCCTCAACACGCTGGATCTCGACATTCGGCGCGCCGCCGAGACGATCGGCTGGGATGCCCGGCGCGCCTTCGCCGAAATGCCTCGGCTTCGGCCAGGCCAGTTCATTGCCGTCGGCCCCGCGATGTCGGCCAGCCCTGCCGTCGCTCGCATCGGCGATGTCAAGACGCGTCATCGCGGGTCCACGCCGGGACTCGGCGATGCACGGCTCCATGACCCGGCCGCCGCAGCGCGGCTGATCGACCTGGATGCGCTGCTCGAGCAGAGCCAGGCGGATCAGGCCGTCCGCGACGAACGCGCTTTCCTGCCGGGGTTGCGGGCCGTTCGTGCCCTGCTGCGCGAGCCGTCGTTCGTGCCGGCAGCGCTCGTCTGGCAGGCCCTGCAGCCGCTGGCACCTGACGGCGCGGCGGTAGCCGATATCGCCGTCCATCTCGATCTCACCGAGGAGGCGGTGGCCGAAGCGATCGCGCTGCTCGACAGCTATGGCGCCGTCGAGATTCGCGACGGCGACGAGGGCCGCACCGTCCGGATCGCGCAGGACATGCGGTCATGACCGGACTGACGCCCGTTTCCTTCCAGAAACCCCGCAGGCACGAGCCGCGACTGTCCGAACCGTATGTGCCCGGCCGGCGCCATGAGCGTTACTGGACCGAGGGGGAGGACCAGGTTCTCCGCGACCGTTATTCCGAGGGCGGCGTGGCGGCGTGCCAGCCGCACCTGCCCGCGAACCACGCCTCGCCCAGCGCGATCTACCAGCGGGCAGTCAAGCTCGGCCTGGCCTCACAGCACAAGGCCAAGCGCGAGCTGCCCGCGGACTTCGACGAAAGGCTGCGCGAAGCCTGGGCGACCATGGACCCGCGCAAGAAGGGCGAGGTCCGCCGCCTGGCCGACCAGTTCAACGTGCCGCGGCACTGGATAACGCAGCGGGCGACTCGGCTCGGTCTTTCCGTCGCCCACAAGAAGGAGCCACGCTGGACCGCCGCCGAGGACGAACTCATGCGGAAGGTGCCGCTGCACGATCCGAAGGCGGCGTCGCGCATCTTTCACCAGAACGGCTTCCCCCGCACGCCGACGGCCATCGTCGTCCGTGCCAAGCGGCTCGATCTGTCGCGACGTGCGACTCGCGAGGAGCTGTCGGCCCGGAAAGCCGCGCGAATTCTCGGTATCGACGACAAGGCGATCACCGCGCTCTGCATCGCGGGCATCTTGCCCGCGACCAAGCGCGCGGATCGGCGCCTCGCCCAGCAGGGCGGAAGCGCGTGGGACATCCGTCCGTCGGATCTGCGCCAGTACGTGATCGATCACATCGAGCGCGTCGACATCCGCAAGGTCGACAAGGTCGCCTTCGTCGATCTGCTGGTGAACGGGGGCGAAGCATGAAGCGCGGCCCTCGTCTCACCTCGAAGCAGGTCATGGAGATGCTTCGGCGCTATGCGACGTCGGAACCGATCGTCACGATCGCGGCGGAATTCGGGGTGGACCCGTCCTATCCCGGCCTGCTCGCGAAACGGTGCGGCTTGCCGATGCGCCGGCCGGACCTCTGTGAGGCGCGGCGCGCGGCCAACAAGCGCCGGGCGGAGCGGAAGCCATGACGGATCTGCCCGAAACCTCCCGCCATAGCCGGCCGGTCATGCGACTGATCGCGTCGCATCGATGGCCGCTGCAAGACGAGAAGACGCTGCAGGCCGCCTTCGCGGCCGCGCTCGAGCGCGCGGACCTTCCCTTCGAGCGCGAGGTCGCGCTCGGCGGCGGCGACATCATCGACTTCCTGATCGAGGATCTCGGCGTCGAGCTGAAGCTTTCCGGCCAGCGGCGCCAGATCTGGCGGCAATGCAGCCGCTATTGCGCTCACGCGCGCATCGGCACGCTGCTGCTGTGCTCGTCCGCCGCGATGGGCCTGCCCGACGTCATCCACGGAAAGCGCGTGCATGTCGCGAGCCTCGGACGGGGGTGGCTATGAGCGCGCCCGCGACCTATGGCAGCCTCGCGCTGTCCGGCGAGCCCGCGCGCTGGGTGATGTCCGGCGCGCCGCCGCATGTCGCCCTCAAGCTGAAGGCCGTCTTCCCCCACATCCCGAAGAGCCAGGTCGCGGTCTTCAGCTTCCGCGATACCCCGGAACTCTGCGCCGACCTGGACTGGTTCACGCAGCGCTATCCGATGGCGATCAGCGAGGCGGACCGCCTGCGGCTGCAGGGCGGGCGCGACAGCTTCCGGCGCGACCGCCGGGAGGTGGAAGAGATCCTGCTGCCCGACTGGACGCCGCCCGCAGGCCACGGGCTGCGCCAGGGTCGTGAACTCTATCGCGGCCAGGCGCAGGCGGTGGAGCTGCTGGCGCGGCGCGGCCGGTTGCTCTGCATGGACGATGTCGGCCTCGGCAAGACGCTGATCGCGCTCGGCGCCCTCGCCTCCCGGCCCGAATGGCTGCCGGCGGCGATCGTGGTGCAGGCGCACCTGCCGTCGCAATGGCTGAAGGAGTATGTCGAGCCCTTCACCCATTTGCGGGCGCATATCATCAAGGGCACGCAGCCCTACGACCTGCCGCCGGCCGACCTCTACATCTTCCGCTATTCGAACATCGCAGGCTGGACCGACATCGCCGCGACGGGCCTGTTCAAGGCCGTGGTGTTCGACGAGATCCAGGAGCTGCGGGGCGGCACGGGCACGCAGAAAGGCGCGGCCGCCAAGGTCTTCGCCGACCAGGCCGTCATGCGGCTCGGCCTCTCGGCGACGCCGATCTTCAACTACGGCTCCGAGATCTTCAACATCCTGAGCTTCATCGACGCCGGCGTGCTCGGGGACTATTACGACTTCATCCGCGAGTGGTGCACCGGCGCGAACGGCAAGTGGGTGGTGCGCGAGCCCGACGCGCTCGGTACCTATCTGCGCGAAATGCAGGTGGTGGTGCGGCGCCAGCGCCAGGGCCGGCGCGTCAACACGATCCCGATCGACGTGGCAAGCGACCCCGAGGTCGAGCGCGAGAATTTCGACCTGGCGCGGCAGCTCGCCGTCCGCGTCGTGTCCGGCAGCTTCGTCGCCCGGGGGCAGGCCGCGCGCGAGCTGGATGCCTTCGCCCGCATGGTCACGGGCATCGCCAAGGCGCGCAGCGTCGCAGCCTATGTGCGGATCCTGCTCGAAGCCGGCACGCCCGTCATCCTCGCCGGCTGGCATCGGGAGGTCTACGAGATCTGGCTGAAGGAGCTCGAGGAGTTCCGGCCGGTCATGTTCACCGGCACGGAGAGCCCGGCGCAGAAGGACAGGGCGAAGCAGGCCTTCATCGCCGGCGAGACGGACCTGTTCATCATCTCGCTGCGCTCCGGCTCCGGCCTCGACGGGCTGCAGAAGCGCTGCCGCACCGTGTGCATCGGCGAGCTCGACTGGACCGGCGCGGTCTACGAGCAGCTGATCGGGCGCGTCGACCGGCCAGGACAGGCCTCCGACGAGATCGACGCGCTCTATTTCATCAGCAACGAGGGCTCGGACCCGATCATGGTCGAGGTCAACGGCCTGAAGAAGTCGCAGGCGAAGGGCATCGTCGACCCGCTCGCCGGCGTCGCCGAGGTCTACTCGGACGAGTCCCGCATCAAGCTGCTGGCGCAGCGCTATCTCGAGAAGAGCGACGGGAGGGCGGCGTGACGCAGCTTGCCTGTAAATCCGAAGCCGCGCGAGACGGCTCGTTCCGCCGCGGGTTCCGTTGGCGCGGGCGATGGATCGTCTGTGTCATCGTCGAGCCCGACATCCTGTCGTGGGATTGGCACGAGCGAAACTGCCGGCGCTGGCGGTTCAATCTTCAGATGTTCGGGTGGCTGATGAACTTGGGCTATCGATACCGTGCGTGGTTCGCAGGGCCGCGAATGGTGAAGGGGCCCAAGCTGTGAGCCAGCCTTCGCCCTATCTTCTCGCGGCCTGCCAGCCCTGCGGCCATGTCTGGTGCCTCGCGACCCTGCCGATGCCGCTCTGCCAGGCCGCCGGCGTGATGCAGCGGTCGGTATGCCCGGCCTGCGGCTCGCAGGCGAAGCAGCATCGGATTCCGACCGAGCGACAGGCGGCCGCATGGCAAGAGGCCTTCGAGCGGAGCGGCGAGACGACGGGGGTGTCGCGATGCTGAGACGCCCCGTCCGCCGGCGTCGCGCGGCGCTGCCGCCCCGCACCCTGACGCGCGAGCAGGAGCTCGCCGTCGTCATCTGTTCCGCGCTCCACGACACCGGCTGCACATGCGACCTGAACCGACAGCCCCTCTGCTCGAAGATGGTGTGGGCGGCGAAACGCGCGCTTCGCCATCTGGACCTGCCGGCCGGCGAGCAGGAGCCGGCCCCCTGATGCGCGAAGGGCTGTTCCGCTTCGTCCGGCACGAGGACGTCGACGCCTATCACCGGCGCGGCTGGATGATCGACTGCGCCGATCTCGGGCCCGTGCATGGCGCTTGGAGCGTGCTCATGTGGCGGTGCGACTGCCCGGAGGCGGGATCTTGACGGTCACGATCCTCGTCGGCGACGTCTTCGAACGTTTGCGTGTGCTGCCCGACAGCTCGGTCGACTGCGTCGTCACATCGCCGCCCTATTGGGGCCTGCGCGACTATGACGTCGCGGGGCAGATCGGCCTCGAGCCGACCCTCGGCGAGCATCTCGACGTCATGGTCGCGGTCTTCGCCGAAATCTGGCGGGTGCTGAAGCCGACCGGAACTGTCTGGCTGAACTATGGCGACTGCTTCGCGACGCAGCCGAACGGCCGGGCCGCGGCTGATGTCGTTGGTGACGACCGGACGTTTCGGGACAAGCCGTTCTCGACCGTCGGGCCGATCTACTCGCCGTACCACGCCAAGGCGCGCGGCCAGTTCACTGCAGCCGACAGGCAGGCCCGTATCGATCATGGCGGCCGCATAGTCGCCGGCGGCACTCTGAAGAACAAAGACCTCTGCATGGTCGCGAACCGCCTGGCGATCGCGCTTCAGGACTGGGGTTGGTGGGTCCGGCAGGAGATCATCTGGCACAAGCCGACGGCGATGCCTGAGAGCGCGAAGGACCGTCCGACGACGGCCCATGAGAAAATCTGGCTGCTCAGCAAGGGCGAGCGCTATTTCTACGACTCTGCAGCGGCACGGGAGCCGACAACCGGCAACAGCCACCGCCGCGGCCCGAAGACCATCGGCCCCAACAGCCGCATGAACTACGACCGCACGCCCGGCCCGAGCAGGAAGAAGGTGCCGGCTGGCTGGGACACCGCAGCCGGCGCTCACGGCACCATCCACCGCGCGCCACATCACGGGCGGGCCGCTGGCCTCGGACGGAAGTCTGTGCCGGCTGGCAGTGGCATCAAGGCCAATGCCAGTTTCAACGCCGCACTGGTCGACCTCGTCGAAACCCGCAACATGCGGTCGGTGTGGACGATCGCCAGCGGCCAGTATGCGGAGGCGCATTTTGCCACGTTCCCACTGGAGCTGGCCGAGCGCTGCATTCTGGCGGGCACTCCAAAGCCGCATGGTCACGTCCTGGACCCGTTTGGTGGTAGCGGCTCCGTCGGGCTGGTCGCAAGTCAGCTGGGCCTTCGTGCCACGTTGATCGAACTGAACCCCGGCTATGCGGAGATGGCCTATCGGCGGATCTTCGGTTCGGCTGAGGCCGCCGAATGATCATCCGTCGGCGCCGCACCCGCAATTTCACGATCGTCGAGAACGAGGTGTTCAACGACGAGCGGCTCTCGCTCGACGCTATGGGTCTGCTGGCCTGGCTGCGCTCGCGGCCGGACGATTGGTGCCTGTCCGTCGATCACCTGCGAACGCGCTTCAAGGTCGGCCGCGACACGATGCACCGGCTCGTGCGCGAGCTCGTCGAGGCCGGCTGGATCACGCGGCAGCGGCAGCGCGACGAAGTGACCAAGGCCTTCACCGGCATGGAATATGTTGTGCTCGACGAAGCAGCGCCACCCAATGCTGGTGGCGACGCCGAAAAGCCATCTCCTGAAATTCAGGACGTGGCTCAGCCCGATCGGGGCGGTTTGTTCCCGGTCTGTGCCGAGCCACATACTGATTTGCCGGGTCCGGCAAATCAGGACGAGTATATAAGAACTGACTCCTACCAAGAACTATCCCACACCCCCTTACCCCCCGCCCAGCCGGAAGCCGGGCAAGAGGGTGTGTGTGCTTCGCCTTCGGTTCTCGGTCAGGTCAGGGTCGTCATCGCCGATCCGCCACGACCGCCGGTCCGGTTCGAAGACATCGCCGAGGGCTGGCCCTGGGAGGACGGCGAAAGCCGCATCCAGGCCGAGGCTGCGTTCGAGCGACTGAGCGAGGACGAACGCCGGATGGCGCTCGACCACGCCGGCGATTTCGTCAGGGCGAGGCAGCGATCGAGCCGGAAACGGGCGCATCTCAAGACCTATTTCGGCGAGCGATTGTTCCGCGACTTCGGCGGACGGCCACCGGTCGCCCTGCCGCCGAAGCAGGTCTTCGTGGCCGTCGGAACGCAGGAATTCGCGGCCTGGGACCGGGCCTACCGGCGCTGCGGCCGGCCGGGCATGCCGAGCAGCTCGAGCCACAAGGGCCGACAGGGCTGGTGGCGCCCCACGGCCTGGCCCTCGGTTGATTGGACCTGGCAGGGCGAGCAGCTGCAGCGCTCAGCGATCCGCGACGGGCCGGGCGCCGCTTGACGACCGACGCGCCTCCCCTCCAGCCGACGAGACCGCCTTGATCCACCGCAGAAAGCGCCGCAAGCGCCCTCCTCCGCCCCCGCCGCTGATCGAGATCGTCGAGACGCTGCAGCCGGCTCCCGCCGATCTCGACTTCGGCACGCCGGAGGAGCCGACGGCCTGGTATCTGGTCTGGACCACGCCACGCGGCGAGGAGAAGGCCGCCGACGGGCTGCTCCAGGCCGGGTGCCAGGTGTTCTGGCCGCACATGATCCGTGAGACGCGGCGGCGCAACAAGCCGGTCATCACCAACAAGGTGTCGACCTATGCCCGCTACCTGTTCGTCTCCGGCCTTCCATCGCTCGCGCGCCGTCTCACGGTGGTCGGTGAGGACGGCAGGTCCGGCATCACGGTCGACGGGCTGCCGATCACCGATATCCGCCAGATCGCCGGCGTCGTCGGCGTGGTAAGCGACGGCCGGGGCTGGGCGAAGGTGCCCGTCGGCATCCTGCGCCAGCTCGTCGTCTATCAGGGCAAGGAGCCCGCCCCCGTGAGCTCGATCGCGAGCAGCGCGCCGAAGCTCGCACCCGGCGAGAGCGTGGTCATTACCGGCGGACCGTTCATGACGTTCCAGGCGACCGTCGTCGACCGCATCGGACTGGATGCCGCGCGTGTGCTGATCGACATCTTCGGCGGTCGGACCCCGGCGGAGATCGATGTTGCGCATCTGCGGCCTCTGTGAGACAACCGATGCACGGCTTACCCGGTCGTGTGATCAGCCGATTCGCTGGCTTCGATCTCGCGGGCCCCGCGCTGGACGATTCCAGGCGTTGGCGAAGCTGTATTCACAAATCACAGATCCGACGGCCGCGTGCTCAGCCCACGCGTGTCGGCGGCTCGACGACGGTAAGCCGCCTAGCAGGCCTTGGCGGCGCTCCGGCGCCTGGTGGCTCACGCGGCCGGGCTCGTGGGTTCGAATCCCACCCGTCTCGTCGAGTGCCCTCGGCTGGCGCAAGGCCAGTCTAGCCCCGCGAGCCTCCCGGTCTCACTCGTGGATCGCGAACACTGCGACGCCGGCGCGCGGGCCTCTGCAACAGCAGGGCTTCAAGCGCGAGAATTCCAGTCCCTGCTCTGCTCGGGTCAGACCCGAGCATCAGGCATAGGCAGGACTGCTAGGCGCGCATCGCCCGGCGGATGATTAATGGGCGCACGCATGGGCGCCGCCTGCGTTCGTTGCTGCGCAGGAAGTGCCGAGGCTGAGGGCCTGCGCCCTTTCAAGGTGGCGAAACGATGGGTCATCGCCACGATAGGCGAAGCGCGGCGGCCACGTCCTACCGCTCCTGGTATTGGTCGGCGGAATGGCGGGCCAAGGCCAAGGCCCAGCTCGCGAAGGAGCCATGGTGCTCGCGCTGCGCGCAGCAGGGCCGCCAGGTCAAGGCGACGATCGCGAACCATCTGGTTCCGCACCGCGGCAACGCCAGGCTGTTCTGGGAAGGCGCGCTCGAAAGCGTGTGCAAGCCGCATCACGACAGCGCCATCCAGTCTGAGGAGCGTCGCGGCTTTCGCGTCGGTAGCGACGCCGACGGCCGCCCCCTCGACCCGAAGCACCCGTGGAACCGGGCCCGGTGACTGTTGCATATGAGCAACAACTGTTGCAGACGCGCAACAGGGGGGGGGTATCCGATCTCTGGGCCGATTGGGGGGTCCACCGCTTCGGGCCAAGCCTTCGCACTGCGAGCAGTTTCAAAAAGAAAAGTTGGGGCCCCGTAGGGAGTCGTCATCAGCGGTATTGGCTGATGCGAATGAAGGCGGTCGACGTGAAGGGCTGGCAGATGTCGCCGGAATTGTCCGACGTGATCGCGAAGGCGGAAGAGTTTCTCGCGTGGTCGACGTGAGTACGGTCGCACATGTTGCGCAGGTGCGCAATCACAACGCGCGTAGATTCCACCGCTTTTGTCGGTGCTGGGAACCGTTATGAACGTGGTCAATGGCGGCGGGCAGGTCGCGCCTGAGCCGGACTGGGAATCGATCTTCTCCGACGTCCTGGACATGCAGGCGGCGAGCGCTCACTGGCGGCGGATATCGTCAGAGCTTCGCGATCGCGATCTGCTCGCGTCGGTCAATGCTCACTCCATGCAGCGCCTCGTCATGGCGTACGTCATCTACGATCGGTCTGCTCGCGAGGTCGCTGAGTCAGGCGCGGTGACGAAACCACGCCGCGGAAACAGCAAGGCGATCGCGCGCGTGTCTCCGCATTTCACCGTCATGCGCGAAGCCGGCGCCGACGCCGATCGGATGGAAGCGGAACTCGGCCTGGCGCCGCGGCGCCGGGGCTCAGCGGGCAAAGTCGAGCGTGGCAAGCAAGCCCCGAAAGCGTCGGACCG
This sequence comes from Chelatococcus sp., assembly GCA_003248805.1. Classification (GTDB taxonomy): domain Bacteria; phylum Pseudomonadota; class Alphaproteobacteria; order Rhizobiales; family Beijerinckiaceae; genus Allobosea. The sequence continues at coordinate 13,039 of QFQY01000049.1, forward strand.
CTTCCTCAAGTCGGTATCCTGACGATCCGACGACGGCCTATGCGGTCGCGACGGCCGAAGGCTACCGTCCGGACGGAAGCATCGCTGGCGAGCTCGAGATCGCGGCGTGCCGGCGACACCTGCAGGATCTCGAGCACGGAGCCGACCGCGGCCTGCGGTGGGATATCGACCGCGCCGAACACGCGCTCGCGTTCCCGCCGGCGATGCTGTCGATCTCGGAAGGTGCGGCCGAAGGACAGCCGTTCAGCCTCCTCCCCTGGCACACCTTCGCCGCGGGCTCGCTGTTCGGCTGGCGCAGAACGTCCGGTCGGATGCGCTTTCGGACGGCATGGCTGGAGACTGGCAAGGGGCAAGCCAAGGCTCTCGCGCTCGACACTCCGATCCCGACGCCGACCGGGTGGACGACGATGGGAGAAATCCGGGACGGCGACGCCGTTCTCGACGAGACCGGGGCGCCCTGCCGGGTCACCCGGGCTCACGACGTGCTTCTGGACCGCGAGTGCTATCGCCTGACGTTTGACGACGGGGCGCAGATCATCGCCGACGCCGGACATCTCTGGCGCACTGAGATGAGATGGTCCGGACGATCCGGACACGGCGACGCGACGCGCGGCGTTTCGCTGGGCGAGCGCGGCGGTTGGCGGTACGGACTTCGCACGACGGCTGAGATCGCGGGCACACTTCGGTTCCGCAACGGCCGTTTCCAGTCCGCGAACCACAGCATCGCACTCGCTGGTGCTCTGGACTTGCCCACGGCTGACCTTCCTATAGCGCCTTACGCGCTCGGCTTCTGGCTGGGCGATGGCGATGCAGACGGAGCGCGCGTCACGATAGGAGACCGCGACGCCGCCGAGTCCATACGCGCGCTAGCTGTTGAAGGAGTGACAGCCGGACCGCGGCGCCACGGGGGATCTGTCAATGCAGGCCGTTACGGGCTTGTCCTGGCAACTCGACCCAGGGATGGGTTCGGAGCTCGTCTCGCAAAGTTGGGGCTGCTGAAGAACAAGCATATCCCGCTAGCCTATCTGAGGGCTGGCGTCGAACAGCGCCTGGCCTTGCTGCAGGGGCTGATGGATACCGACGGCACCGTAGCTGTCGGAGGGCAGTGCTCGTTCTGCAACACGAACCAGCATCTGGCCGAGGCTGTCCTCGAGCTCGCATTGTCGCTCGGTCTGAAGGCGACACTCGTCGAGAAGTCCGCCATGCTGAGAGGCAGGCGGGTCGGCGCCAGCTACCACGTCAACTTCTACGCCAGTGGCATCGAGGTATTTCGGCTACGCAGGAAGCAGGCCCGCGTCGGACATTCACATCGCCGCCGTCGCCTCTCGGCGGATCGCAAGATCGTGGCATGCGACCGCGTCGCGAGCGTGCCAGTCCGCTGCATTTCAGTCGACTCGCCATCGCAGATGTTCCTCTGTGGCCGGGCGATGATCCCGACGCACAACAGCCCGTTCATGGCGGCGATCGGCGTCTACATGACCGGCTTCTATGGGGTGAAGCGCGCCAAGGCCTTCGCGATCGGCCAGGACAAGAACACCGCGAACGTGCTGTTCAAGGACGCAGTCGCGATGTGCCGCGGCCCGATCCCCGGTGCCGAGCCCGACGAGATCCCCGACACGCTCGTGGATCTCGGCTATGCGATCATCCGGGGCGAAGGCGACAACGCCTGGAAGATCGAGTTTCCGGCCAACGACGGGCTGTTCCAGTCGCTGGCAAACGGCGAGGCCATCTCGGGGCCGAAGCCGACACTGGTCGCCGCCGACGAGATCCACGAGTTCAAGTCGAACACGTCGATCGAGATCTGGAAGCAGGCGATCGCCAAGATGCCGGGCGACGCCTTGATGCTGCTCGGCACCAACACGCCGTCGACATCGCAGATCGTCGGCACGGAATACTCCGAGTATTTCCAGAAGGTCGCCCGCGGCGACATCCTGGACGACGAGGCCTTCGCCTTCATCGCGCGCGTCGACAAGGTCGATCGGGAGAACATCTTCGACACCCCGGCGGTCTGGTCGAAGGCCCTGCCGGCACTCGGCATCACCTTCCCGCTCGAAAACGTCGAGGGGATGGTCCGAACCGCGAAGCAGCTCCTGTCGACCGCGCTGTCGACGAAGCGCCTGTATTTCGGGATCCCGATCGGCGCGACGGAATTCTGGATCGCCGAGGAGGCCTGGTCGTCGGTCCAGGGCGTCGTCGACGAGCTGAAGCTCAAGGGCTGCCGCTGCTGGCTGTCTCTGGACCTTTCGCAGAAGAACGACCTAACCGCCCTGTCGATCTGCTGGATCGACGACAAGGGCCACCTCTGGGTCAAGACGTTCTACTGGACGACCTCGTCGGGGCTCGCGGATCGCGCTCGCAAGGATCAGGCGCCATACGATCAGTGGGTCGAGAAGGGCCATCTCGAGGCCGTCCCAGGCGCCACCATCGACAAGACCTTCGTGGCGATGAAGGTCAAGGAGCTCTGCGCCGAGCATGAGGTCGAGTTTCTGGCGTTCGACGCGGCCGGCATGGCCGATTTCATCTCGGCCTGCCAGGAAATCGGGCTCGACGTCTGGCGCTACGAGGGGCCGGACAAGCCCGAGGGTAGCGGGCTGAAGCTCGTGGCGCATGCTCAGGGCACCCGGCGGATGTTCGAGGAGCGGCAGCTCACGATGCCGACATCCATCGAGCGCCTCGAGGACAGGATCCTGCAGCGCACGATCACGATCGACTCCTCGCCTGTGACGTACGCCTGTGCCGCCAACGCACAGATCGTTGCCGACGGTCAGAAAAACCGGGCTTTCGACAAGAAGCGGTCGCGTGGCCGCATCGATGGCGTCGTGACGATCGCGATGGTGGTCGGGGCGGCGACGATGACGGAAACAAAGGCGAAGCGGTCCTTCTGGGACTCGGACGATTTCGACGAGGCGGAGGCCCAGGCCCAATGACCGGACGGATTGCATGGGCATCGTCGACCGTCTGAGGTCGCTGTTCGGGTCGAAAGACGACCGTCACGCCGCCGCTTTTGCCGAGCAGTTCTGGCAGAGCGAGCTCGGCATGGGTCGTCCGTCGCTCGCCGGCGAGCACGTGAGCTGGCGCTCGGCGCTGGAGGTGACGACGGCGTTGCGCTGCGGGTTCGTGCTGAGCGACGGCGTTTCGACCGTCCCGTGCAAGATCATGCACAAGGATCCCGCGACGGGCCGCCGGCGCGAAGCTGCCGACCACCCGCTGTACGAGCTGTTCGCCTACCAGGTGAACGACTGGATGGACTGGCTGCAGCTCCGCGAGACGCTCATGCTGCATACGGTCTTCACGGGCGATGGCGTGGCCTTCGTCAACCGTGTTCGTGGCAGGGTCGTGGAGATCATCCCGCTCGTGCGCGGCCGCGTCCGCATCGAGCAGAAGGACGATTACTCGCTACGGTATCATGTGGCGGGGCTCGACGGTCTGGAACAGGAGTTCCCGGCCTCCGCGATCCTGCACATCCGCGGTCCGTCCTGGAACGGCTGGCAGGGCCTCGACAACACGAAGCTTTCCCGCGAGGCCATCGGTCTCGCGATGGCCACCCAGAACGCGCATGCGCGGCGGTTCGGCAACGGGATTCAGACGACCGGGGTCTATTCGGTCGAAGGCTCGCTCGACGAAGAGGGCTACAAGCGACTTCGGGCCTACATCGACAAGAACCACGTCGGTGCCCGCAACAGCGGCAAGCCCTTCATCCTCGATCGCGGGGCGAAGTGGCTCGCGATGGATCTCTCGGGCGTCGACGCGCAGCACGTCGAAACGCGCCGCCTGCAGATCGAGGAGATCTGCCGGGGCTACGGCGTCAACCCGATCATGGTCTACCACTCGGACAAGGCATCGACCTATGCCAGCGCCGAGCAGATGTTCCTGTCCCATGCCGTTCACACGATCCGGCCGTGGCATCGCCGACTGGAATACGCGATGCGGAGGCAGCTGCTGACGCGCGACGAGGTGCGTGACGGCTATTACGTCAAGTTTTTCGACACGGAGCTGCTGCGCGGCGCGGCCAAGGATCGGGCCGAGTTCTACTGGAAAATGTTCCAGATGGGCATGTCGCCGAACGACATCTTCGCGCTCGAGGACCAGGACGGTTTCGACGGCGGCGAGCTGCACTTCGTGCCGTCGACGATGATGACCGTCGAGAACGCCGCCAAGGCGGAGCGCGGCTCCGGAAACCGTGGGGACGGCGGCCCCGGGTTCAACGTCGACGACGAAGCCGACGTCGACCCAGGAGACGACAAGCCGCCTGCCTCCGCACGCCGGAATGCCGGCCGCGTCCTCTCCGCCGAGAACGAAGGCAAGATCCGCGGCGCCCGCGACAACCTCGACAGCGTGCTGTCGAAGCTCGAAGAGCAGCAGGAACCCTGACCATGAAGAAGCCCGTGATCGACCTGGCGCCGCTCGCGGCGTCCCGGGTGCTCAATCGTGTGCCGGTGCAGCTCGGCGCCGGCGTCGCGCGCGTCGCGGCGGCCGGCGATGACAGCGCCGACGTCTATCTCTACGGGGAGATCGGCGGCTGGTGGGACGGCATTCAGCCCGACGATTTCGCAAAGGAGGTCGCGGCTCTCGACGTGTCCACGCTCAACGTCCGGATCAACTCCCCCGGCGGCATCATCGTCGACGGCCTCTCGATCTACAACGCGCTCGTGCAGCATCCGGCCCAGGTGGTCGTGCATATCGAAGGCATCGCGGCCAGCATCGCCAGCGTCGTCGCCATGGCCGGCGACGAAATCAGGATCGGCGAGGCCGCGAACGTCATGATCCACAAGCCATGGTCGTTCGCGCTCGGTGATGCGGACGACATGCGCAAGGAAGCCGAGATCCTCGACGGGCTCGAGCAGGGGCTCGTGGACATCTACGTCGCGCGCACCGGCAATGCGGACGAGCAGGTCCGCGACTGGCTGAAGGCGGAGACATGGTTCCGCGGCCAGAAAGCCGTCGACAATGGCTTCGCGGATTCGGTCATGCCTGCGAAGACGAAGGAGAAGAAGGCCGCTAGGTCGGCGCTTCTCGGGATGTACCGGCACACGCCGAGCGACCTCGCACCCCAGAATTCTGACGCCCCCCAGGTGCGCCAGTACGAGCATCTCCTCCGCGAAGGAGAGCAGATGCCCCATGCCCTCGCCAAGCGTCTCGCTGCCGCTGCGTCGAGGATTTTCCAGCCGGCTCGAGACGAGCCGGACACCGAGCCTCGCGACGAGGGCGGAGCAGCCATCGCAGAGCTGGTCGCGAAATTCGACCGCGCCACCTCTCTCCTCCAGTCCTGACAAGGAACCCCCTCATGCGGATCTCCCTGCGCACCCTCGGGGTGCTCGCGGTCGTCGCCGTCGTCGGCGCGGCCCTCGTTCTCGGCGTCGATGCCATGGCGGCTTCGGGCGTCGGCGAGCACGTCACGCCCTTCGCGATTCTCGCCAATGCGGCGGCCCCGGCCGCCGACATCGATAAGCTGCGCAACTCCGTCGACAAGTTCATGAACGCCTTCGAGGAGTTCAAGACGACCAACGACGAGAACCTGCGCAAGCGCGACGTGCTTCTCGACGACAAGCTCGACAAGATCAACAAGACCCTCGACGGGTTCGAGCCGCTCAACCAGAAGATCACCAAGGCGGTCGAAGGCCAGAGCGCGATGCAGGAGCAGCTCGACCAGGTCGAGAAGGCCCTCAATCGTCCGAACCGCGGCAAGGACGCGGCCGGCCAGGACGAGGAGTACCGCAACGCGTTCGAGCACTGCCTGCGCCGCCCGCAGGAGAACCGCGACAGCGCCCACGTCGCGATCATGGTCGAGCGCCGCAATACGCTGGTCAAGGGCGACGACGCCGGTGCCGGCTACCTGCTGGCTCCCCCGGACGTCAACCGCGAGATCATCAAGGATGTCATCGAGATGTCCCCGATGCGCTCGATCGCGACCGTCCGCATCATCGGCGGCCCGTCGCTGAAGCAGCCGAAGCGCACGGCGGCGGCCGGCGCCGCGACGCGCGTCGGCGAGGTCCAACCGCGCGCGAACACGGGCGACCCGACCTACGGGATGCTGCAGATCGACGCGCCGGAGATGTTCGCGCGCGGCGAGATCTCCCTGCAGATGCTCGAGGATGCGGACTACGATCTCGTCGGCGAGCTGCGTTCCGAGTTCTCGGACCAGTTCGGCGTCAAGGAGAGCAGCGAGTTCGTCGGAGGATCCGGCGCCGCCAACCAGGCCCAGGGCTTTCTCGACGCCGGCGCCGGCCTCGCCGAGGTCGTCAGCGGCGACGCGACGAAGGTCACGGGCGATGGCCTGGTCAACCTGTGGGCCGCGCTCAAGAACGCCTACGAGAGCCGCGCCATTTTCACGCTGAACCGCAAGACGCTCGGCGAGGTTCGGAAGCTCAAGACCACGGACGGCCAGTATCTCTGGCTGCCCGGGATCGCCGGCAGCGTTCCGAACACGATCCTCGGGTCCAACTATCTCGAGTTCCCCGACATGCCGGATGTCGCGGCCGGCAGCTATCCGATCGCCTATGGTGACTTCCGCCGCGGCTATGTGATCGTCGATCGCGTCGCGATCAGCTTCCAGCCCGACTACACGACCGGTGCCGACAACGGCGTCGTGATCTTCCGCTGCCGCAAGCGCGTCGGCGGGGCCGTACGCCAGCCGGAAGCGATCAAGAAGCTCAAGATCTCCGCCTGATCGCCGTCATCGACGGTCCTTCGCCGGACCATGGCGGGCGGCGCCTCGGCCGCCCGCTTTTCACCCTTCCTCATCGCGGAGACATTCGATGTCCCTCCTCAAGAACGTGAAGGTCACGCGCGTCGCCGCGTCGGCCGTCGCCGGCACGACCGATGTTGCCGGCAGCATCCTGGATATGGCCGGCTTCGACGGGGTGCTGTTCCTGGCGCTGACCGGCGACGTCACCGACACCTCGGTCCTGACGCTCAAGGCCCAGCAGAACGTCGCGAACCAGACGTCCGGCATGGCGAATCTCGCCGGAACCGCCAGCTTCACGGCTGGCGCCACCAGCGCAGACAGCAAGGTCCTGCTGCTGGACGTCTACAAGCCGCGCGAGCGCTACGTCCGGCCGGTGCTGACGCGCGCCACCGCGAATGCCGTCGTCGATGGGATCATCGCGATCCAGTATGACGCGCGCAACCGTCCCTCCGTGCAGGATGCGTCGGTGATCGCGTCGGCTCTGTCCAACGACCCGAACGAGACGGCCTGATCGCCGCTGGAGCGGCGGGCGCAGCGCCCGCCGCTCCTCCGCAAGGGAGGACAACATGCCAATCCTACGCACCATCCGCCGCCCCTTCCCGCTGTCCCGCAACGGGATCGACATCGTAGAGCTCGAAGCCGGATGCCAGGCGGATATCCCGCCGGATCTTGCGGATGGCCTGGAGGCTGCCGGGCTGATCGAACCGCTGTCGCCAGGCGAGCGGGCGCGCGGACCCGCAGCCCTCCCGACCGATTGGCGCGACCTGTCCGCGAAGGAGCTCATCGCGCTGGCGAAGGACCACGGCGCCGACGTCTCGAAGAAAGACGAGGCTGTCGCCGCGCTCGAAGCCATCGCGGCCCGGCCAGAGCCCACGGCCTGAACGTGCTGGTCGTTTCGACGGCCGCGGACGACCCGCTTCTGCTCACGATCGAGCAGGCTCGAGTGGCAGCCGGCCTTGCTGCGGACAATGCAAGCCAGGATCCCGCGCTCGCCGCGCTGAACGAGCGCGTGACCGCAGAGATCTGCTCCGCGCTGCGCATCGCGGCAGGTACCGGCGGTGTTCCGACCCTGAGGCGCGAGACTCTGACCGAGACGCTGCGCGACGTCGTCGGCCCGGACATCATCCTGGCGCGGCGACACGAGATCTCGATCACGAGCGTCATCCGTGACGGGCTGGCTCTGGACGCTGGCGACTACGAGGTCAGCTCCGAGGCCGGACTTCTGACGCGGCTCATCAACGATCGCCCGGCGGCTTGGTGCGCCAGCAAACTCGTCGTCGTCTACCAAGCCGGGTTCGAAGACTTGCCCGTGGATCTTGTCGCGGCGGCGGGAGACCTGTTGCGGATGCGGCAGTCGGAGACGACGCGCGATCCGCTCGTCAAGCGGACGCAGGTGCGCGTCGACGGCCTCGACGACGTCACGACCGATTTCTGGGTCAACGCCGGCGGCCCCGAAACCGTCAGCGGCGGAATACCCGGCGCCATACTGTCCCGCCTGTCCCGCTTCAGGAACTGGCCGGTCGGATGACGGTCGATCTCTCGGATACGCCGGCCGGCAGAATCGCCCGCCTGGACGCTTCGCTGGCTCGCCGCGGTCAGGACGCCACGCTGCGCCGCCGCATCGGCACCTCGGCTGCTTTTGTCGACGTGGCGATCCGCGTTCGCCTTAGCGGCTACCAGACGGCGGACTTACCCGCCGGCGTCCAGGCGACCGACAGCAGGTTCATCTCGAGCCCGACGCCGCTGCTCGCCGCCGGCGCGGCGTGGCCCGGGGCCGCCGGCGGGGGTGTTCAGCCGAAGCTCGGCGACCTGCTGATCACCGAAGGCCGTCAGCGCCGGATCGAGCAGGTCGACAACATCGTCGTCGGCGAGTGGGTCAGGATCGAAGGGAGGATTTCGTGATGGATCGCCGATCGTTCTTCCGCGCTGCAGTCGTTGCTCCAGTCGCGCTCACTGCGGCTGCGGCGCCGGCGGGATCCATCTGTCGCTTCTCGCGACTATCCGTAGTGAAGGGCGACCCGGGCGAACGCGCCTATGGCATTCTCCGCTCCGAGGGGCTCACGCCAACCGTCTGGCTCGATGGGGTCGACCAGAAGCTGGTGGTCACCGCCGACGTCGAGGCTGGCTTCGTTCGCCGCTTGGTGACCGGTCCGAGCGGCAATATCGCGACAGATGCCGCCGGCGACGTCCTTGAGGAGGACGTTTTCGGCAAGGTCGTGATCACGGTCGGCTGATGGCGATCTCGTCCAGGCTCGACCCGTTCGATCTGTCGCGCGACGTGCTGGTTGCCGCCGGGCTCAGCCCCGCCGAGCAGGCGAAGATGTTCCAGGCGGTCGCTCGCGACGAGTTGGCGAAAGGTCAGGCCTTGAACCGCGCCGCCACCGGACAAGTGCCGCCGCATGTGACGATCGTCGACCAGAAACGCGGCGCGGTTCTCGAGAGCGCAAAGGCAGACAGCACGGTCGTCTTCGAGTTCGAGCTGATCGAAACCGCGCTCGCAGCCATCGGGGAGATGCTGGTTCGGCATAGCCCGGTGCGGAGCGGCAGGTTTCAGGACTCGTGGATCCTGTTCGCGGATGGCGACGCGGTCGTGCCCGGTGCGGTTCCGTCGGGAGCGCAGGAATACGCCTTCGTCAACTCCCAGCCCTATGCCAGGAAGATTGAGAAGGGGCTCTCGCCCCAGGCGCCGGACGGCGTCGCGGAGGCCGTTGCGACGCTGGCTCAGCGGCGCTGGGGCAACATTGCCCGCGTCACCTTCACCTTCCGGTCGCCGGTGACCGGCGTCGTGTTCGGAGCGGCAAACAGGGCCGAGCGAACCGCCATGCGCTCGCAGCCCGCGCGCCGTGCTGCGATCCGGATGGAGCGCGCCACCCGCGCGCCGGCCGTCGTCGTCCGCCCGAAATAGCCATGGCTCACAAGCTCGTCGAAGCCGCCGTGGAGGCTCGCCTCCGCGCGCTCTGGAGTGCGTCTCCGGTATTCGTGGAGAACACTGAAGCGGAGCCTCCGGCAGACGGTTCCGGCTATCTGATGCTCCAGTTTCCGGTCGCCGACGCCAGCCGCTCGGCGATCAACGAGCGCGCCTATCGCGAGGAAGGCGCCTTCCGCGTCGTCCTGCACGTCCCGCGCGACACCGGCGTCCAGCAGATCCGCGACCAGGGCGAGGCCATCGCGGCGCTGTTCTGCGACGAGAGCTTCGCCGGCGTGAACTGCCGTGTTCCCGGGCCGACCTTCGTCGGCGACGCGGTCGGTGCCCTCTCCTGGGCCAGCGTCACGATTCCCTACGATTTCAACTTCACCCGGTGAGGAGCACCACGATGACCCAGGTCACCAACCTGACGCGCGCCGGCATGGAATTCGTCGTCGGGACGAAAGACGGCGCGCCGGTCACCGAGCACCTCAAGGCCGGCGAGACGCGCGACATCCCCATCGATCTTGGCAGCGCGACGGTCAAGGGCCGCATCGCGGCCGAGGCCATCCGGATCGGCGCACCCGCAAGCCGCCGCGCAGCCAGGACCGACGCCGGCGGCATGTAGCCGACCCCTTTCATTCGCGGACCGCCAGGAGGAACCACGATGTCCGACATTTTCACCGCCACCGGGGCCAAGCTGTTCATCGGCCCGTCCGTCACGGCCGCCACCGACACGGCCCTCGAATACGCGGCGCTGGCATGGACGGAGGTCGGCATGATCCAGACGCTCGGCGAGTATGGCGACGAATCGAGCGAGGTCACCTTCGCGGTGCTAGGCGACGGTCGCATCCGCAAGGCCAAGGGCGCCCGCAATGCCGGCACGCTGGCGATCACGACGGCGCATGCGGCCGACGACACCGGCCAGCAGGCAATGATCGCGGCCGAGGCCACCTACAACAACTACGCCTTCAAGATCGAGCTGCCCAACAAGCTCAACTCCACCGGAACGAACGAGATCCAGTATTTCCGCGGGCTCGTGATGTCGAAGCGCCTCAATGTCGGCGGCAACGACACCGTGGTCACCGACACCTACAACGTCGGCGTCAACTCGCCGATCATCTCGGTCGCCCCGACCGCCGGCTCCTGAGGCGCGCGCCGCGCCCCAGTCAGTCTCATCTCAAGCCATTACAGGAGTGCTTCGTGAAGCTCTCGGACATTCGGATCAACGCCGCGGCGATCGAGCAGGGCGAATGGATCGGCGCCGCTCACGGTACGCCGATCCCGACCATGGGAGACCTCTGTCTCAGGGTCCGCGGGGTCGGCAATTCCGACTATCGCAAGCTGCGGGCGAAGCTGGAGGAGGCCGTGCCGCGCAGCCGTCGTGAAGGCGGGAAGATCGGCGATCGGGAGGCGGAGGAGATCTTCGTCCAGTGTCTCGTCGAAACCGTCCTGATGGACTGGTCCGGCGTCGAGAACGAAGATGGGACTCCGCTCGAGTTCTCCAGGCCCGCGGCGCTCAAGATCATGAGTAATCCCGATCTCGCGCCCTTCAAGCACGCGGTGGTATGGGCGGCCGGCCAGGTGGGTGAACTCCGCACCGAAAGCGACAAGGCCGCCGCGGGAAACTGATTGCCGCGCTGCGCGACGAGCTGGCGCGGCAAGACCAATCTCCGGCTGCGGCGGATATCGATCCCGGACTGCACTTCATCTGGGCGGCGTTCTGGGAGCTCGGCACGGAGCGGCAGGTCGGCATGAGCCTGGGTCCGATACCGGGCTCCGCGATCCGATCTTTCGCCAGGGACAACGGGGTGACGGGCGACTGGCTCGATTCCTTCACCACCGTCATCCGGAAGCTCGATCGCGAATATCTCAGGCTGCTCACGTCGGGCGGCAAAAGACGGCATGTCGTCCGGGGCGACGACATCGATGGCGTTCGAAACATGCTCGGCCGCATGGCTAAGCAGAAGTCGGAGTAGGTGGTGGCAGAGAACGAAGTCGTCCGCGTCATCAGGATCAAGGGCGTCCCCGAGGGCCTGGATGCGGTCGCGGCGAAGCTCAACGCCGTCGAGGACGCCTATGCCGCCGTCGCGCAGCAGGGCGACAAGGCCGCAGCGGCGACCCAGCGTGTGGAGAAAAGCCAGCTTTCCGCCCGGACCGCCTTCGACCGGGTCCAGCGTTCGCTGGACGAGCAATACCGGATGCAGGAAAGGCTCGCGCGGGCACAGAGCGACCTGCAGCGGGCCTATGACCAGGGCCTCGTCAGCGAGCAGAGGCGCGCGCAGCTGCTCGAGCTCGCGAGCCGGAAATACGGCGAGGCCAATGCCGCCGCAACGGCCTATGCGAACGCCATCGGGCGGGCGGGGACCACCGCGAACGACAATTTCGCGAAGAGTGCCGGCCTGGCCCGGCACGAGATGATCAATCTCGGCCGGCAGGCGCAGGACGTCGCGACGCAGTTGGCGATGGGCCAGAGTCCGTTCCAGGTCCTGAGCAGCCAGGCCGCGCAGATCGCCGACATCTTCATGTCGACGCAGGGCACGGTCGGCGGATTTTTCCGCCAGGCCGCGGCGGGGGTGGCTCGTTTCGCCATGTCCGGCGCTGGGCTGGCGACCGGCGGCGCGCTGATCGGCGGCGCCGCGCTGCTCGCCGGAAGCCAGTATGCCGACGGCCAGCGCGAGATCGAGCGCGCCATGGCGGGCGTCGGCCGTCAATCCGGCATCACGGTCGGGCAGATCAACCGCCTGTCGGAAAGCTATGCCGATGCCGCGAAGGTCTCACGCTCGACGGCGCGCGACATGATCACGGCCTTCGCGAGCACGGGTCGGATCGACGCCGGCAATCTACCCGATACCGCCGGTCTGACACGCAACTTTGCCGCCATGACCGGCGCCGGCGCGACCGATGCGGCAAAAACGCTCGCTGCCGCTTTCGTCGACCCGACGCGCGGCGCCCAGGAGCTCAACAAGCAGATCGGATTCCTCGACGCGCGCACCCTCGACTACATCCGGACCGCTCAGGCCCAGGGCCGCCTGGGCGAGGCGCAGCGCGCGCTGTCGGAAACGCTCGGCCAGAGCATTCAGGGAGCGGCGGATCGAACGTCCAACCTGGCGAAAGCATGGGACGCGGTCTGGAACGCAGCGACCCGCGCTTGGGACGGCATCGGCGCCGCGGTTGGGGGCCAGATCTCGCTCGAAGACAAGCTCGCGAAGGCTATCGAGAACCGGGCGCGCATGGAGGACGGGGGGCGTTCCGGCGGCATGTGGTCACGCTGGTCAGCTGGCGAGCGAGCGCAAGCCGATTCCACCGTCTCGGATATCCAGGAGCAGATCCGCCGCCGCAATCAGCAGCAGGATCGCGACGCTCGCACTGCCCGGCAGGGCGCAGCGTCCCTGGCGGCCCTGGCGGTGGTTGACGAGCTAAACCCGTTCGGCGCTGAGATGCTGCGCCTCCAGGGAATGGCTTCGGCTCTGCAAAAGGGTCTGAAGGAGGCCGGCGATGCGCTCAAGCCGGACCAGGCGCAGCAGGTCCGGGAAGCCTACGAGCGGATCACGGCCGCGATCCAGTCCGCCCTGCCTCCGGCCGAACGCCAGCGGCAGATCAACGAACTCGCCCTGCAGTCCATCAACGCCAGGACGCTGGCCGAGCGGACGGCCGTCGAGGTCGCCAAGCTGCAGCAGGACTCAGCCTTCCGGCTGCTGGAGACCGAGCAGCAGCGGCTGACCATCCTCGGCAAGATCAACGAGATGCAGGCCCAGGCGAACCGAGAGGCGCGCGATGCGGCGCGTAGCGCGCGCGATCAGGCCGATCTCGTCAATCTCAGGCCCTACCAGCGCAGACTCGCCGAGAACCGCATTGCGGACCGAGATCTTCGTGAGCGCGTCGGGGGCGGCTACATTGCTCCGCTCGTCGGAACCATGGCGAACGGGATGGCTGCGCAGCGGTCGACCGGGCCGTCCCGCGTCCTCGATGCGCTGGATGCAATCGAGCGCTTCGAGAGCGGGGGGAAGAACATCCCGAACTACAAGTTCGGGCCGGGCTACACTGCTCAGGGCCATTTCCAGATCACGAACTCGACCTGGAAGGATATCGCAAAGTCCGCTGGCATTGACCTCGGCGTCTATCCCAACGCGATGTCGGCGCCTTACGACGTCCAGCGCCAGGCGGCTGCGGCGCTCTATCAGCAGAGGGGCTTCCAGCCCTGGGCTCCGCACAACCCGGGCCTGCGCGGTTACATTGCCGCCAATGGCGGTCCGTCAGCCTTCGGGGCGGCCGGCGGCACAGCGAGCCTGACCAACAGCGCCCTCTCCGACCGCGATTACGTCGCACAGCAGGAGGCCTATAACTCGATCGTCCGGTCCGCGAACGACAATCTGCGCGCCCAGCAGGCCCAGCTCGAGGCGACGAGGCAGACGATGTTCCAGACCACCGAAGAGGTGGTCAAGGCCCAGAAGTACCAGGAACTCTACAATCAGGCCGTCCAGGAGGGTGGCACCGATCTCGCGAACCGCCTGGCGCCTTCCTTGATGCAGGTCGCGGCGGGCTATGGTGCGCTCGCCCGCCAGCAGGAAGAGGTCCAGAGAACCCAGGAGGCGATGAAGACGATCGGGGATCTCGGCCGTCAGACCATCAGCGGCTTCGTCTCCGATCTGCGCAATGGCGCGAGCGGGGCGGAAATCTTCCGTAACGCGCTCGATCGGATCGCCTCGAAGCTGATGGACATGGCCCTCAACGACCTCTTCGGGAAGGCGTTCGGCAACAACAGCATGGGGCTGTTCAGCAACGGCGGGTTTTTCTCGTCGCTGTTCGGCGGGTTCGGTGGTTCTGGCTCGGGGAACATCGCTGCGGGAACTGGCGGGCTGATCGCGGTCGGTTCGGGCGGCGGCTATGCGTCCGGCGGCTTCACCGGCGCCGGCGGCAGAAACGATCCTGCCGGCATCGTCCATCGCGGCGAATACGTCTTCAGCGCGGCTTCGGTGAACAGGATCGGTCTCGGCAATCTCGATTCGATGCATCGCGGCGCGCTGCGCGGCTATGCCGAGGGCGGCTACGTTTCCCCCGCCCCCTATATCCACCCGCCGGCGAACCAGAACGGCTCGCTCAAGGTCGACATCCACAACACCGTCAGCGACCGAGCCGACGTCAAGGTCGGTCGCAACCGCGACGGCTCGCTGAAAGTCATGATCACGGCGATCAAGGGCGATATCGCGCAGGACCTCGCGCGGGGACAGGGCTCCATCCCGACCGCGCTGCGGGCGACCCAGGATGGTCGCCAGTTGAGAGGCTGACATGGCTGTCCCGGTCTGGCCTTCACAAGTCCCCTACGAAAACGTCGCCGAGGCGGCGAGCGCCAGCAGCTCCTACATGCCGCCGGCGATGAGCGAGACGGAGGGCGGCCCGCCGATAGGACGGCCGCGCCCCGGCCCGCGCGCCACCGAGATCGGCTGGCGCAGCCAGCCTCTCGATCAGCAGCAATGGGAAGCGCTCGAGCAGTTCCTGCGCGTCACGCTTTACCAGGGCACGCGCGTCTTCGAGATGCCGGTGTTCAGGCCGGGCAGCGGCTATGTCGCCCGCCTGTGCAAGATCAAGGCCGGAACCTTCGCGACCGACTTCAGCGAAGTGCCCTGGCAATCGGTGTCCTTCACCCTGATCGTCTTCAACTGGTAGGCGGATGACCATCTCGGCCGCGATGGCGGAGACCTATGCGTCCAACGACGTAAGGGCCGATCTGCTCTGCACGCTTCAGTTCGACCATCCGACCTTCATCGTGCCGCTGCGCTTCGTGCAAGGGACGCGCGTGAAGGACCTCTACGAGACGGTGCAGCTTCCGGTGCCCGGGAACCCGTCGGCGGACTTCACGGTCGTCGACTTCAGCTGGCAACGGCCCGGGATGGAGGAGTCCGGCGCACCGAAGGCGCGGGTTCGCGTCGATAACGTGAGCCGGGTCCTGCAGGACGCGCTGCGCGCGGCGGTCTCTTCCGACGCGCCCTTCGATGTCACCTATCGCGAGTACCTGACGAGCGACCCGAACCATCCCGAGATCTATGACGGCCTGCACATGTCGTCGGTCTCGGTGACGGCACTCTCGGCGTCGGGGGACCTCTTCTACGAGGAGATCGAAATGAAGGCTTTCCCAGGACGGACCTACGATCTCGCCACCTATGCGGCTCTGTACGGGCAGTAATCTCATGACCGTTTCCGATACCGCCACGCTGCAATTCCTCTCGGCCACGATTGGTCGCCGCTACGAGCCGGCGGGCCTCCATTGCTGGGAGCTGGTGCGCATGTACCAGCGGGTCGTCGCCGGCCGCGAGCTGCCGCCGGTGCTGATCGCTCCCGAGAGACGGCGCGAGCTGGTCGGCATGATGGACCTGCGGCATTCCTATCCGGGGTGGCGGCAGGTCCAGGAGCCGCAGGACGGCGCGGTCGTCTTCATGACGCGTCATGGCCATGAGGTTGCGAAGGCCGCGTGCCACGCCGGCATCTGGCTGTCGCTCGACGGCGGCGGCATCCTGCATACGGATGAGCCGCATGGCGTCGTGTTCGAAAGCGTCGCGGAACTGACGGCCCGTAACTGGGCCGACCTGAGCTTCTACGTGCCCGCCTGATGGCCAGGATTCTGTTTCAGCGCGTCGACGGCAAGCCAATGGGCGAGCCGATTGCTCTGCCGCATGCTCGCCGACGGCTTTCGGCGCTGGTGCGCCAGCATGCCGACCACTCGCGTCCGTATATCGTCAGCGTCCACAGGCGCAGGCAGCCGCTGGCGGTGACCGATCAGTCCGTTCGCCTGCGCCGCACATGGCCGCAGACCATCGTCGGCCGACGCGACACGGTGATCGTCACCTATCTGCCGCGCGGCGGCGGCGGTTCATCTTCGTCCGGCTCGAGTCGAGCCGGCAAGGGCGCATCCATCGGGCTCCTCGTCGCGACAGTGGCGCTTGCCGCTATCGGTCAGTTCTGGGCCATCGGCGCGATCGCCGGCGGTCTCGGCGTCTCGACCGCCGTTGCGGGCACGATCTGGGCTGCGGGCTCGGCGGTCGCGCTCGCCGGCGGCGCCTATCTGCTTTCGCGCGCGACCAAGGCCAAGGCGAACAAGACCGACGACCGCCCGGTCTACGGCGTCAGCGGCGGCGGAAACCTGCCGCGCTCCGGCGACCGCATCCCGGTGATCTATGGCCGCTGCTGGACCACGCCGGACCTCTCGCAGCCCGACTACACGACCTATGTCGGTGACGACAGCCAGGAGCTCTACAAGCGCCTGACGATTGGCTGCGGCAAGTACGCGTTCAAGTCGATCCGGGTCTCGGGCGTAACGATGTGGACGGCGGACGATGGCATGACGCCGGCGTTCACGGGCTCGTCGCTCGAGTTCATCGCGCCTGGTGCGACATCCTCGCTGGTGCCCGGGCAGGTCGCCAGTGTCCAAGCGGTCAGCAGCAGCGAGCTGCCCAAGGCCACGGATTTCCCGAACTATGCGGGCCCGTTCGAATTCGGCTCGGGCGCGGCGCTCCAGTCCCGATTCCAGCTCGACTTCTCGCTGCCACAAGGCTGCTATGCCGTTCCAGACGGCGGCAAGTTCGATGGCAAGCAGTTTCCGACGAGCTGGGGCGTTCTGTTCGAATATGCGCCTTGCGACGTCGACGGAACGCCGACCGGCCCGTTCTCGCAGCTCTGGACCGAGAGCGGCTATGTGCTCTCGACGCGACCGATGCGGTTCACGCGCTTCGTCGACGTCGCCGCCGGCCGCTATACCGTTCGGGCCCGCAATATCGGCGCCGACGACACGGTCGCGCACTCGGCAGGCTTCAACGCGAAGGTGACCAACGCCGTCGTCTGGGAGGGCCTCCGCTCGCATATCCCGGATGCCGTCGTCCGGCCGGGCATCACCGAACTGGCCATGAAAATCCGGGCCGGCAAGGAACTGTCCGTGACCAGCTTCGGCGAGGTCGAGGTCGAGGTCTCGCGCATCCTGCCGGTCTGGAACGGCTCGGGCTGGAGCGATCAGGAGACGGATCTCTGCGTATGGGCGGGCGCCGACGCGCTGATGGATGCAAGCCATGGCGCCGGCCAGCCGGCGAGCAAGCTCGATCTCGACAGGCTGCTGCACTACGCGACCGCCGGCGCGCCGTTCAACACCTTCTCCGGCATCATCCGCGGGCCGGTCTCGGTCTATGAGGCGCTGACGACCATCTTCGGCACGATGCGCGCGTCGCCGCTGCGGCTCGGATCCGTCTGGACGATCGTGCGCGACGAGCCCAAGGCCGTGCGCAAGCATGTCATCAGCCGCCGGCAGATCCTGAAGGACACGACCGGGCAGACGTTCAACCTCGATCTCTCGGATGGATCGGCCGACATCATCGTCGAGTGGTATGCGGACGGGGATCCGCGCCGGCGCCGCGAACAGCGTGTCACCTTCGGCTCCCAGACGGCGAACCCGCGCCGCATGGCCGCGACCGGCGCACGGACGGGCGAGCATGCAGTGCATCTGGCGACCTGGGCCGCGGCAGTCGCCTATTACCGCCGCGAGCGGCGCGCGTTCTCCATGGAATATGCCGGCCGCATGCTGCTGCCGAACGACTCCGCGCTGATCGACGCCTGGTATTTCGATCCGGTCGAGGCAGCCGGCGTCATCGACCGCGACGACTACGCCCTGACGCTCGACACGGAGATCGAGCTGGCGCCCGATTCGTGGGCGATCCTGCGCGGCAGGGATGGCCTGGAATGGGGGCCGATCGGGCTGACCCAGGAGGGCGGCCGTGTCCTGCTCAATCCCGACGACTGCGATCAGGCCGAGACGATCTCGGGCCTTTCTCTCGACGATGTTCTGAATACGGCGACGCAGGAATTCACGACCGTCGTCATCGGCGCTCTGACCGAGTTGCAGAGCGCCTGGCTGATTCGCTCGCTCGCTTTCGAAGGCGAGACGACGGTGAACGTCGAGGCGGTCTTCGATGCGCCGCAGGTCTGGAGCGCACTGGCCGAGCCAATCTACGTGCCGCCCCCGCCCCCGTCTTCCGGGCTCGAGACAGAAGCCTCGATCTCGATCGCCTATGTGAGCGCCCAGGCCGTCCAGCAGAACGGCGCAGTTTTCATGGCCTGGTCGATCGGCCGCGCGCGCCAGGCGGCCGAGTACCAGATCCTGATCAGCTATGACGACTGGACGACCTCGGAAATGGCCTATCGTGGGCCGTCCGCCTCCGGAAGCTACCCGCTCCGCGAATTCGAGGGCACGATCCGTGTGCGAGCGCGCGGCATCGGCGCCAGCGGGATCGTGAGCCCCTGGAAGGAGACGGCGTTCAGCGTCGCACCGGCGATCCTGGACCTCGGCAACGCCGGCGCGGGCACCCTGCCCTACAAGGCGTTTCTGCAGGGGCTCGAGCCGGTCTCGATCGTTGCGGAAGAGCCGGAACTGTTCGGCTATGTCGGGCCGAAGGTGATCACGCTTCTGCAGGACGGCAAGATCGTCATGCGGCAGCTCTCCGCCGACGGCACGGCCTGGGAACCTCTCTCGGCCGAGGACTATGTCGCGAATTCGATCACGGCGGCGGCGATCCAGGCGGGCGCCATCAAGGCCACCGCGATCGACGTCGAGAACCTCTCGGCGATCAGCGCGCAGCTCGGCGATATCCTGGGTGGCTCGCTCAACATCAA
Organism: Chelatococcus sp.; assembly: GCA_003248805.1. Classification (GTDB taxonomy): domain Bacteria; phylum Pseudomonadota; class Alphaproteobacteria; order Rhizobiales; family Beijerinckiaceae; genus Allobosea. The sequence continues at coordinate 32,280 of QFQY01000049.1, forward strand.
CAACCGCTTCATGGTGGCGGCCGACGGCACGGTGACGATCATGTCGTCGCCGACCGGCGACCGTGTGGTCATAGGCAGCAATCTGATCCAGGTGATCAATGCGGCCGGGATCCCGGTCGTCGAGATCGGAATCCTGCCATGACGCCGGGCTTCAGGGTGCGTGACCCGGTCACCGGGGCGGTCAAGGTCGACGGGACGCGGCGGCTTCTCATCCTCGCCGGAACCGTGATCATTCCGGCCGGGTCGAGCGGCACGATCGTCAGCAATGCCTTCGCCATGGGAGAGCCCTTCTGCTTCTGCTCCGGCGTGCGCAATGACGCGACCACCAGCTTTCCGATCACCAATTTCATCCCGCCGACCATCAGCTTCAGCGGCGGCGTGATGACCTACAACAACCCCGGCGCGGCGCACCGGCTGATGTACGGGCAGTTCTGATGCCGGCCGGAATTCGCGTCCGAAACCAGTTCTTCACGACGCAGATCGACCACAACTTCAAGAATTACGGCTTCGTCCAGATCATTCCCGTCACGGTGTCGATGACCTTTCCGTCCCTCTCGGAGCAGGGGCTGATTCAGGTCACCGTGCCGGGGGTCAACTCGCTTGCCGGCATCCGCTGCGGGACATTCTTCTATTGCCCGCTCGGATCGTATTTCGACGGCACGAACTGGCTTTATACCTTCAAGTTCCTGCCTGAATTCGTTTTCACCGGCACGGCGACCGAGACCGTCTATGTCTATGTGTTCAACACCCCAGCTTCCGGCGGCTTCTCCAATCTCGGCATCCGCATTCGCAACCCGGTGACCGGCGAGATCGCGTTCCATTCGGACATGCGGCCGCTCTACATGGAAGCGAAGCGGCCCTGCACGTCCGGCTTTTCCGGTTCCGGCGGGCGGGTCTACTGTCCAATCATCACCCGCTTCTGCTTCATCAACAACTTCTACCCCGGCGTCGGCTATCGCCTCGAGCCCTATGCGCTGCGCTGCGTCGGAAACGACATCCAAGTGAAGCAGTTCTCGCTTCCCTCATCCTACGCCTATTTCGCCAGCCACTACGAAGCCGGCGAATACGCCGTGATCGACGTGACCGGCCTTTCGTGAACCGACGGACAAGCAAGCGATGACGAACACGATCGCGGTCTTCCAGATCTCGACGGACGAGGATCTGCGCTTCCAGATCGACT
>QFQY01000050.1 GCA_003248805.1 Chelatococcus sp.
ACACGGTGGCGCAGGGCTTCGGCTCGCTCGGCCTGATGACCTCGGTGCTGATGACGCCGGACGGCAAGACCGTCGAGGCCGAGGCCGCCCACGGCACCGTCACCCGCCACTACCGCGAGCACCAGAAGGGCCGCGAGACCTCGACCAACTCGATCGCCTCGATCTTCGCCTGGACGCGCGGGCTCGCCCACCGCGCCAAGCTCGACGGCAATGCCGAGCTCGCCAAGTTCGCGAGCCTGCTCGAGAAGGTCACGGTCGACACGGTCGAGGCCGGCGACATGACCAAGGACCTCGCTCTGCTCGTCGGTCCCGACCAGAAGTTCCTGTCGACGACGGGCTTCCTCGACAAGGTGAGCGAGAACCTGCGCAAGGCCATGGCCGCCTGAGCGCGGCGCATTCCCTCAGGATGCCTTCCGGGGGCGTCCGGGCTTCGGCCCGGGCGCCCTTTTTGCTGACAGGGGCCGGCAGGAGCCTATGCTTCCTTCGCGATCCGGAACGGCGCGGAGAGGGCAGGCGATGTCGGAGATCGGAACGGCTGTGACGGGCGGCTGCCAGTGCGGGGCGATCCGCTATCGCCTGACGGCGCGGCCGAAGGCTTCGATCTGCTTCTGCCGCATGTGCCAGAAGGCGGCCGGCCATTATTTCGGCGCCTTCGCCGGGGTGGCGCTCGGCGAGCTGGTCTGGACGCGCGGCGAGCCCGCTCTCTTCGCCTCCTCCGAGGCGGCGGAGCGCGGCTTCTGCCCGTCCTGCGGGACGCCGCTGACCTTCGCCTATCGCGGCAGCGGGCGGATCTCGGTGACGGCCGGAAGCCTCGACGACCCCTCGGCCTTCCCGCCGGTCCACGCCCACGGCATCGAAGGCAAGGTTCCCTGGTTCGAAGCGCTCGGCCGCCTGCCGGGCCGCCGCACCGAGGACGATCTGCCGGAGCAGGGCAGGGAGCGCTATCGCTCGCGGCAGCATCCCGACCGGGACATTTGAGGGCGCCTCATTCCACCGAGACGGCGACGCGCGCCAGGATGCGATGCTCGGCGAGCGGCGCGTGCATGACGTAGCGCAGTTCGTAATCGCCGGGCTCGCCGGGCGCCTCCAGCGTCGCCTCGACGTTCTCGGCCGGGAAGAAGGCCGGGCCGCTCGCCTCGGCGGGCGCGTCCTTTCGGACGAGCACGACGCGATCCTGCTCGCCGTTCGGGCCGATGGCGCGCGCCGGCAGCGGCGCGCCGCGCCCGACACGCGACAGGGTCGAGACCGTGGCCGTGGCCGGCGCGGCCTCCAGGGGCTGGCGCGCGAGCACCTCGACGGCGCCGGCGCGGTCTCGCGTCAGCCTCAGCTCATAGGTCCCGGCCATCCCGGGCACCGGCAGGGCGACGCGCCCGCCGGCGGGCAGGGGCATGACGACGACGGCGCGGGCGGCGGGGTCGTCGCTGCGCGCGATGGCGAGCCGCGCGCTCTCGGGCGGGCGGGTCACGGAGACCGAGAGCATCGAGCCGGCCATGACCGCGCGGGAGGCCGAGAGAGCCGGCGCGGCCGGCCGCGGCTGCGCCCTCTCGGACCGGGCGGGCTGGGCCGAGGCGAGCGAGGAAGCGAGCAGAATTATCACTGTCGACGTGAACAAAGAAAGAACTTGCGCACGAGAACAAACCATGATCATAGTGACCCAACGGCGCGATTGTGATGTCGGCGCGCCCCTGCCATAAGGAGCGTTCAACCGTGAATCAGGCGAATCTCAGGCTGGTGGAAGGCTCCTCGATGGACAAGACCAAGGCGCTCGACGCCGCGCTGTCGCAGATCGAACGCGCCTTCGGCAAGGGCTCGATCATGCGGCTGGGCAAGAACTCGCCGTCGATCGAGATCGAGACCATCTCGACCGGCTCGCTCGGGCTCGACATCGCGCTCGGCGTCGGCGGCCTGCCCAGAGGCCGCGTCATCGAGATCTACGGGCCGGAATCCTCCGGCAAGACCACGCTCGCGCTCCACACCATCGCCGAGGCCCAGAAGAAGGGCGGCGTCTGTGCCTTCGTCGACGCCGAGCACGCGCTCGATCCCGTCTATGCCCGCAAGCTCGGCGTCAATCTCGACGACCTGCTGATCTCGCAGCCCGACACGGGCGAGCAGGCGCTGGAGATCACCGACACGCTGGTCCGCTCGGGCGCCATCGACGTGCTCGTGGTCGACTCGGTCGCGGCGCTGACGCCGCGCGCCGAGATCGAGGGCGAGATGGGCGACGTGCAGCCCGGCCTGCAAGCCCGCCTGATGAGCCAGGCGCTGCGCAAGCTCACGGCCTCGATCTCGCGCTCGAACTGCATGGTCATCTTCATCAACCAGATCCGGATGAAGATCGGCGTGATGTATGGCTCGCCCGAGACCACCACCGGCGGCAACGCGCTCAAGTTCTACGCCTCGGTGCGCCTCGACATCCGCCGCGTCTCGACCCTGAAGGATCGCGACGAGGCCACGGGCAACCAGGTCCGGGTCAAGGTCGTCAAGAACAAGGTCGCGCCGCCCTTCAAGCAGGTTGAGTTCGACATCATGTTCGGCGAGGGCATCTCGAAGGTCGGCGAGCTGATCGACCTCGGCATCAAGGCGGGCATGGTCGAGAAGGCGGGCGCCTGGTTCTCCTTCGACAGCCAGCGCCTCGGCCAGGGCCGCGAGAACGCCAAGACCTTCCTCAAGGCGAATCCCGATCTCGCCGCCAAGATCGAGGCGACGATCCGCCAGAATTCCGGCCTCGTCGCCGATCGCATCCTCGACCAGGCGACGCCGACCGACGACGATCTCGACGAGGGCGAGGCCTGATCGCTTCCGTCCGCCGCATGCGGCGATCCGTGTTCGCGGGCGGCCTCGGGGCCGCCCGTTTGCGTTTGTCCGCAACGCCTTGCCGCGCGCTTTCTGGACAGGGGCGGGCGCTCTGACTAGAAGCGGGGTTCCGGCCGGTTTCGCAGCGAACAGGCCCCATGACAGCAGGGCCGTGCGGCCCTTGAGACCAGAGCGCGAAAAGCGATGAGCGGCGTCAACGACATCCGGTCGACCTTCCTCGACTACTTCAAGTCCCAGGGCCACGAGATCGTGCCGTCGAGCCCGCTCGTGCCGCGCAACGATCCGACCCTGATGTTCGCCAATTCTGGCATGGTGCAGTTCAAGAACGTCTTCACCGGCCAGGAGAAGCGTCCCTATGCGCGCGCCACCACGGCACAGAAATGCGTGCGCGCCGGCGGCAAGCACAACGATCTCGACAATGTCGGCTACACAGCCCGCCACCACACCTTCTTCGAGATGCTGGGGAACTTCTCCTTCGGCGACTATTTCAAGGAGCAGGCGATCAGCCACGCCTGGACGCTGGTCACGCGCGAATTCGGGCTGCCGAAGGACAAGCTGACGGTCACCGTCTTCTCCGAGGACGACGAGGCGCATGCGCTCTGGAAGAAGATCGCCGGCCTGTCCGACTCGAAGATCATCCGCATCCCGACCTCGGACAATTTCTGGCGCATGGGCGACACCGGCCCCTGCGGCCCGTGCTCCGAGATCTTCTACGATCATGGCGACCATATCCCCGGCGGCCCTCCCGGCTCGCCCGACGAGGACGGCGACCGTTTCATCGAGATCTGGAACCTCGTCTTCATGCAGTACGAGGAGGCGGCCGGCGGGGTGCGCACCAATCTGCCGCGCCCCTCGATCGATACCGGCATGGGGCTCGAGCGCATCGCCGCGGTCCTCCAGGGCACGCATGACAACTACGCCATCGACCTGTTCGCGGCGCTGATCGGCGCGGTGGCGGACCTGACCTCCGTCGCGTCGGACGGGCCGATGAAGGCGAGCCATCGCGTCATCGCCGACCATCTGCGCTGCTCGGCCTTCCTGATCGCCGACGGCGTGCTGCCCTCCAACGAGGGCCGCGGCTATGTCCTGCGCCGGATCATGCGCCGCGGCATGCGCCATGCGCAGCTGCTGGGCGCGAAGGAGCCGCTGCTGCACAAGCTGGTACCGGTGCTGACGCGCGAGATGGGGCGGGCCTATCCGGAGCTGCTCCGGGCCGAGGCGCTGATCACCGAGACGCTGAAGCTCGAGGAGACGCGCTTCCGCACGACGCTGGCGCGCGGCCTGACGCTGCTCGACGATGCGTCGAAGGATCTCACCGCCGGCCAGAGCCTCAAGGGCGATGTCGCCTTCACGCTCTACGACACCTACGGCTTCCCGCTCGACCTGACGCAGGACGCGCTGCGCGCCCGCGGCGTCACGGTCGACGTCGCCGGCTTCGACACGGCGATGCAGCAGCAGAAGGCCAAGGCGCGCGCCGCCTGGGCCGGTTCCGGCGAGGCGGCGACCGAGACGCTCTGGTTCCCGCTGCGCGAGAAGCTCGGCGCGACCGAGTTCCTCGGCTACGACACCGAGACGGCGGAGGGCGTCGTCACGGCGCTGGTGCGCGACAATGCCGAGGTCGGGACGCTCAAGGCCGGCGAGAGCGGTTTCGTCGTGTTGAACCAGACCCCGTTCTACGGCGAATCCGGCGGTCAGGTCGGCGATGCGGGCACCATCCGCGCGGCCGGCCTGCTGGCCGAGGTCTCGGACGTGCAGAAGAAGCTCGGCGACGTCTTCGCCCATACGGTCACGGTGAAGGAAGGCGAGCTCAAGCTCGGCCAGCCGGTCGAGCTCGTGGTCGATCATGAGCGGCGAAGCGCCATCCGCGCCAACCATTCGGCGACCCACCTGTTGCACGAGGCGCTCAGGCTCGTGCTCGGCGACCATGTCGCGCAGAAGGGTTCGCTGGTCTCGCCCGACCGGCTGCGCTTCGACTTCTCGCATCCCAAGCCGATCAGCGCGGAGGAGCTGCGCGAGGTCGAGGAGATCGCGAATGCGATCGTGCTGAAGAACGAGCCGGTGACGACGCGGCTGATGAGCGTCGACGAGGCGATCGCCTCCGGTGCGCGCGCGCTCTTCGGCGAGAAATACGGGGACGAGGTCCGCGTGGTCTCGATGGGGACGAACCCGGCGGGCCGGGCCTACTCGGTCGAGCTCTGCGGCGGCACGCATGCCGCGCGCACCGGCGATATCGGCCTCGTCAGCATCGTCGGCGAAGGCGCCGTCGCAGCCGGCGTCCGACGCCTCGAGGCGATGACGGGCAATGGCGCGCGCCTGCGGCTCAACGAGGAGTCGCGGCTGCTGCAGGGGCTCGCCGGTCTGCTCAAGGTGCCGGCGTCCGAAGCGGGCGCGCGGCTGGCGGCCCTGATCGACGAGCGCCGCAAGTTCGAGCGCGACCTGTCGGATGCGCGCAAGAAGCTCGCGATGGGGGGCGGCGGCGCGGCCGAGGACCCCGTGCGCGAGGTCGCCGGGACGAAGCTGCTCGGGCGCGTCGTGACCGGCGTCGAGATGAAGGACCTGAAGAGCCTGGCCGACGAGGCCAAGGCGCGGGTCGGCTCGGGCGTGGTGGCGCTCGTCGGCGTGGCCGAGGACGGCAAGGCCGGCGTCGTCGTCGGCGTGACCGAGGATCTGACCGCCCGCTTCGACGCGGTCGCCCTGGTGCGGGCGGCCTCGGAGCAGCTCGGCGGCAAGGGCGGTGGCGGCCGTCGCGACATGGCGCAGGCCGGCGGGCCCGACGGCAGCAAGGCGGAAGCCGCGCTGGAGGCCGTCGCGGCCGCGATGGGCTGACGGCCGGCCGCCTGAGCCGTCGCGTCCTCTCGAGCCCGATCCCGAAGGCCGCTACGGCGGCTTTCGGACCAGCGCGCCTCTGAACCGGGCCAATCCGCTCCCCTCTGCCGGTAGCCTCGCTGTGCGCCGCGCGACCGCCGGGCGCGCGGCGAAGTTCATGTGTTTCCTGCATCAATTTTGATCAATTCGAGGTCGAGCATGCGCTTGACGCATGTTCGCGATTGCGAAATGTCGCGGGACCGGGCGGCGGCGCTCTGTTAGTTGCGCTGCCAACCTCCAATCTTTGCGAAAGTTTCCTGCCGTGTCCGCGTCTCCATCCGTCGATCGCCTGAACTCGCCGCGCCGCGTCCTGTTCGCGAGCCTGATCGGCACCACGATCGAATTCTTCGACTTCTACATCTACGCGACCGCCGCGGTGATCGTGTTCCCGAAGCTGTTCTTCCCGGCGGGCGATCCGACCTCGGCGATGCTGTCGTCCTTCGTCACCTTCGCGATCGCCTTCTTCGCGCGCCCCGTTGGTGCGGCCCTGTTCGGCCATTTCGGCGACCGGATCGGCCGCAAGGCGACGCTCGTCGCCGCGCTGATGACCATGGGCCTGTCGACGGTCGCCATCGGCCTGCTGCCGACCTATGCGCAGGTCGGCCTCGCGGCTCCGCTGCTGCTGGCGCTGTGCCGGCTGGGGCAGGGGCTGGGGCTGGGCGGCGAATGGGGCGGGGCGGTGCTGCTCGCCACCGAGAACGCGCCTCCCGGCAAGCAGGCCTGGTACGGCATGTTCCCGCAGCTCGGTGCGCCGATCGGCTTCATCCTGGCGACCGGCAGCTTCCTGCTGCTCGGCGACCTGCTGAGCGACCAGCAGTTCTTCAGCTTCGGCTGGCGCATCCCGTTCATCGCCAGCGCCCTGCTGGTCTTCATCGGCCTGTGGATGCGCCTGAAGATCAGCGAGACGCCCGCCTTCCGCAAGGCGATGGAGAAGCATGAGCGCGTGCAGGTGCCGCTGGCCGCCGTCTTCGCGCAGCACAAGCTGCCGCTGCTGCTCGGCACCTTCGCCGCGCTCGCGACCTTCGTGCTGTTCTACATCATGACGGTGTTCTCGCTGAGCTGGGCCACGCTGAAGCTGGGCTACAGCCGCGACCAGTTCCTGCCCGTGCAGATGGCGGGCGTCGTGTTCTTCGGCCTGATGATCCCGGTCTCGGCGCTCATCGCCGACCGCGTCGGCCGCCGTCGCGCGCTGATCGGCACCTCGGTGGCCATGGGCCTCTTCGGCTTCCTGATCGGCCCGCTCTTCGTCGCCGGCAGCATCCCGAGCGTCCTGCTGTTCTCGGTGCTCGGCTTCGCGCTGATGGGCTTCACCTATGGGCCGATCGGCACGGCGCTGGCCGAGATCTTCCCGACGGCCGTCCGCTATACCGGCGCCTCGCTGACCTTCAATCTCGGCAGCATCGTCGGCGCCTCGCTGGCGCCCTTCATCGCGACCTGGCTCGCCAGCAACTACAGCCTCGGCCATGTCGGCTACTATCTGACGGCGGCGGCGCTGGTGACGATCCTCGCCCTGCTGGCGATGGGGCGGCCGGTGGAGGAGGCGCCGAAGGGGCAGGTCGCTCCGGCGGAGTGAGGCCGGCGCGACGGTGGCCGTCGCGGGCCGTCGAGGCTCAAGCCGGGCGTGAATATGACGAAGGCGGCGCCTCCCGGGGGCGCCGCCTTTTCTCATCGTGTGACCGGGCGCTCCCCCGCTCACCCCATCGCCGACTTCACGGTCTCGACCAGCTGCTTCATCGTGAAGGGCTTGGGCAGGAAGAGGAAGCCCTCGCCCTCGGGGAGGTTCTTCTTGAAGGCCTCCTCGGCATAGCCCGACACGAACACGAAGCGGATGTCCGGATTGAGCTGCCGGAGATTGCCGAGCAGGGTCGGGCCGTCCATCTCGGGCATGACCACGTCGGAGACGACGAGGTCGATCTGGCCGTCCTGCTGCCGGAAGAGGTCGAGCGCCTCGACGCCGGAGGCGGCCTCGTGGACGGTATAGCCGCGCGAGACCAGCATGCGGGCGTTGAGCGCCCGCACCGCGTCCTCGTCCTCGACCAGCAGGATGGTGCCGGCGCCGGTGTGGTCGGCGGCGAGTTTCTTCGGCGCCTCCTTGGCGGCTGCCTCGGCCGCGATGTCCTCGGCGCTCGGCACGTGGCGGGGCAGGAAGATGGCGAAGGTCGTGCCCTTGCCGACGGTCGAGGTCACGAAGACGAAGCCGCCGGTCTGCTTGACGATGCCGTAGACCATGGAGAGGCCGAGGCCGGTGCCCTTGCCGACCTCCTTGGTGGTGAAGAAGGGCTCGAAGATCTTGTCGAGATGCTCCTGCGGGATGCCGGTGCCGCTGTCCTCGACCTCGAGCAGCACATAGTCGTCGGCCGGCAGGGCCTCGTGGCCCAGCGCTGCGCAGTCCTCGCGGGCGAGGTTTCGCGTGCGCACGGTCAGCTTGCCGCCGTCGGGCATGGCGTCGCGGGCGTTGACGGCGAGGTTGACGATGACCTGCTCGAGCTGGCCGAGATCGGCCTTGACCGGCCAGAGGTCGCGGCCCTGGCGGATGTCGAGCGAGACCTTGTCGGCGACGACGCGCTTGAGCATCAGCGAGAGATCGGAGAGCACCTCGCCGAGCTCCAGCACCTGCGGGCGGAGCGTCTGGCGGCGCGAGAAGGCGAGCAGCTGCCGCACCAGCGCGGCGGCGCGGTAGGCGTTCTGCTTGATCTGCATGATGTCGGGGAAGGAGGGGTCCGTTGGCCGGTGGCTGGCCAGGAGGAACTCCGAGGCGTTGATGATGACCTGCAGCACGTTGTTGAAGTCGTGCGCGATGCCGCCGGCAAGCTGTCCCACCGCCTGCATCTTGCCGGCCTGGTCCATGTTGTCGCGCAGCTTGCGCTCGGCGGTGGTCTCCAGCGCATAGACGATCGCGCGCTCGCCGTCGGCGTTCTCGCCGGCCGGGACGGGCGAGAGATAGAGCCTCGCGGAGCGGGCATCCTCCCCGCCGAGTGTGAGATCGAGCGGCGGAACGTCGGCGCGCCCGTCCATGACCTCCCCGATCGCCCTGTCGAGCCCGCCATCGGCGGTGAAGAGCTCGCGGATGCCGGCCGGCTGGGTTCCGGGCGGGGTGAGCCTGGTGAAGGCGGCGTTGGAGCGCAGGATCCGGCCGTCCCGGTCGATGGTAGCGATCGCCATCGGCGTGGAATGGAAGAAGCGGGCGAAGCGCACCTCGGCATCGCTGCCGCCGTCGGCGCCGGCCTCGCCGGAGGTCCGGTTCAGCACCAGGGTGCGGGAGGCGCCGGCGCGCCCGTCGCTGCCGAAGGCGACCTGATGATGCAGGCGCACGGGCAGCGAGGTTCCGTTGCGGCGCTTCAGATCGACATCGAGCACCTCGACGCGCACATCGCCGGGCTGGCCGCGGATGGCCTGGATGAGGGCGGCGGCCGCCGGCGTGCAGATGTCGTCGATGTGCAGCCCGCCCGAGCCGAAGCGGGCGAGGTCGAAATCGAGCCAGCCGGAAAGCGTGGCGTTGAGATAGGAGACCTCGCCGTCGGCGTCGATCGAGACGAAGCCGGCGGGCGCATGGTCGAGATAGTCGATGGCGTGCTGGAGTTCCTGGAAGGCGTTCTCCTGGCGCTCGCGCTCGGGCGTGACGTCCGAGACGGTCCAGAGCGTCGCCGTCTTGCCGTCGCGCCGGACGGGCGCGACGCGCACGCGATACCAGCCGACCTCGCCGCGCCCGTCGAGCGCGGGCTCCAGCCGCACCTCCTCGACGAGCCGGCGGTTCTCGCGGGCGGCGGTGGCGAGCCGGTAGACCGCCTCGGAGACCTCGGGGCGGCCGGTCAGCAGGCGGCCGACGGGGCGCAGGTCGTTGGCGCCGCGCGCGCCGGCGAGCGCGAGATAGGACTCGTTGGCGTAGATGATCTCGTTGTCGCCCTCGGTGACCAGGACGCCGTCGTCGGCGCCGTCGACGATGATCTTGGTCAGGTCGTTGCGGGCTGCCCGGCCCGAGAACTGGACGAGCCCGATCGCGAAGGCGAAGAGGCCGAAGACGCCGACGACGGAGAGGAGAGCGAGCAGCCCCAGGATCAGCGGCTGCGCCCATTCGTTGGCGATGAAGCCGAGCGCGATCGCCGCGCCGACGAGCAGCCCCGCGACAAGCAGGATGACGCCGATATGCCCGGGCCTGTCCGAGCGATCGATCGCCGTCGTCACCGTGGTTCCGCTCATTGCGGTCGGGTCCATCTCATTGCAGCCGCGCCGGAAATTCGGCTCGCCGCGGAAAAAGGGTTCGGAATGAGTTAGGCGCGCCCGCGCTTCAGGCGCAAGACGTATCCGATGACTTCCGCCACGGCCTGGTAGTGTTCGACAGGAATTTCCTCGTCGATCTCCACGGTGGCGTAGAGCGCGCGCGCCAGAGGCGGATTTTCGATGATCGGCACGCGATGCTCGCCGGCGACCTCGCGGATCTTCAGCGCGACGGCGTCGACGCCCTTGGCGAGGCAGAGCGGGGCCGCCATGCCGGGCTCGTATTGCAGCGCGACGGCGAAGTGGGTCGGGTTGGTGATGATGACGGTGGCCTTCGGCACCGCCGCCATCATGCGCTTGCGGACGCGCTGGGCGCGGATCTGGCGCAGCTTGGCCTTGACCTCGGGATTGCCTTCCGAGTTCTTGTACTCGTCCTTGAGTTCCTGCCGCGTCATCTTCTGGCGCTGGTACCAGGTGAAGCGCTGCCAGGCGAAATCGCCGAGCGCGATGACAGCGAAAAGGGCGAGCGCGCTGCCCATCAGCTTGATCGCGAGCGCGAGCGTCGCCGGCAGAAGGGCCGCGACATCCATCCTCGCGAAGGCTTCGAGCCGGTCATGCTGCCCCCAGAGCGTGATCCAGATGACGGCGCCGACGAGCCCGGTCTTGGCGAGGCCCTTGGCGAAGTTGACCCAGGCCTCCTTGCCGAACATGCGCTTGAAGCCGGCCATCGGCGAGAGGCGGCTGAACTTCGGCGTCAGGGGCTCGAAGGTCCAGAGCGGCTTGTGCTGGATGACGGCGCCGGCGAGCGCCGCGCAGAGGATGAAGGCGAGCGGCAGGCCGATGGCCGCGAAGCCGGTGAGCACGCCGCGCTCGGTGACGGCAGTGAAGCCCGCCGCATCCGCCGGCACCTGATGGGCGTTCATCAGGAACGAGCGCAGCGACAGGGCGGCGTCGCGCGCCGACCAGCCGGCGGCGACGAGCAGCGCGAGCGTGAAGCCGCACAGGACGAAGAAGGTGCCGATCTCCTGCGATCGGGGGACGTCGCCCTTCTCGGTGGCCTGATCCAGCTTTCGCTGTGTCGGGTCCTCTGTTCTGTCCTCGTTGTCGGCGTCTTCGGACATGCCCGCCTCAGTTGCCGGTGAGCTGGCGCAGGAAGGCGCCGAGATCGTCGACGAAGACGCCCATCATCACGCCGACGACGGCGAGCAGGACGACCATGCCGCCGAGGATCGAGGCCGGGACGGCCAGGAAGAAGACCTGGAGCTGCGGCATCAGCCGGGCGAGCACGCCGAGGCCGAGATTGAAGAGCAGCCCGAAGACGATGAAGGGCGCCGAGATCTGCACGGCGATCGCGAAGCCGCCGCTGGCCGCCCTCAGCGCCAGCGCGACCACGTCGGCGAGGTTCGGGATCGCGGCGGGGGGCAGCACGCGATAGCTCTCGTAGATCGCGGCGATGGCGAGATGGTGCAGGTCGCTGGTCAGGATCAGCGTGATCCCGAGCATGGTCAGCAGGTTGCCGATCGAGGGGTTCTGCAGGCCGCCGGTCGGGTCGACCGTCATCGCGAAACCGAGGCCCATGGTCTGGGCGACGATGGTGCCGGCCGTCTGCAGGCTCGCCATGACGAGCCGAGCCGAGACGCCGATCACGAGGCCGATCAGGATCTCGCCGAGCAGCAGGCCGACGATGCCCGTCATCTCCGCCGGCACCCTCAGGGTGGGGCGTGCCACGGGCATCAGCAGCAGGGCGATGAAGAAGGCGAGGGACAGCCGGGCGCGGGAAATGATGAAGCGCTCGCCGATGCCCGGCATCAGCATCACCAGGGTGCCGACGCGCGCGAACACCAGCACGAAGAGGGCGCTCAACTCGGGCAGAATCGCGATCTGCATCGTGCCGCGGTTCTCTTCGCGCCAGGGGGACCGTCGGGACCGCCTTCCGCCGGTGGCGGCGAGCGATCGCGCGGGGTCATTCGCCCGTGGCGATTCGGACGGCGACCCGCCCCATATAACCCGCCAGAGCGTCTCCCATGAACGGGAGAAACAACATCAGCGCGGCGAAGACCGCGACGATCTTCGGAACATAGACGAGCGTCTGCTCCTGGATCTGCGTCAGCGCCTGGACCAGCGAGACCGCGAGGCCGACGACGAGCGCGACGATCATCAGCGGGCCGCCGGCCTTCAGGAAGACGATCATGCCGTCGCGGGCGACGTCGAGGATGGCTCCGGATGTCATGATGGCTCTGCTCCTCGCCGGTCGTCAGACGGGCATCCGCATGATTTCTTCGTAGGCCGCGATGACGCGGTCGCGCACGGCGACCAGCGTCTCGATGGCGGCCTCGCTTTCGGCCACGGCCGTGACCACGTCGACGACGTCGGACCGGCCGGTGGCTACGCTGGCGCTCTGCATGTCGGCGTTGCGGCCGGCATCGGCCGTGGCCTGCAGGGCCTTGCCGATCATGGCGGAGAAGTCCGGGTTGCCAGCCTCGGCGCCGCCCGCCGTCGAGAGCGGCTTGCGCAGGAGGCTGCCCGCCCCCATTCTCTGCATCGAGGCATAGGCGCCCGCGGCGAAACCGGGTGTGGCCATGGTGGAAGCTCCTTCCCGACGATGGTGGATCAGGCGCGCAGGATGTCGATCGTGCGCTGGATCATCCGGCGCGTCGACGAGATGAGATTGAGGTTCGCCTCGTAGCTGCGCTGGGCCTCGCGCATGTCGACGGTCTCGATCAGCGGGTTGACGTTGGGCATCTGCACGTTGCCGGAGGCGTCGGCGGCCGGATGGCTGGGCTCGTGCTTGACGTTGAAGGCGCTCTGGTCGCGCTGGACGCGGCCCATCGCCACGACCTGCGCGTCGAGTTCCCGGTCGAAGCGGTGCTGGAAGGTCGGCATCTTGCGGCGATAGGGCTGGGCCCCGGGGCGGTCCGGCCCCGAATCGGCGTTGGCGATGTTCTCGGCGATGATCCGCATGCGCCCGGACTGGGTGCGCAGGCCGGAGGCCGCGACCGCGAGGCTCTTCATCAGGTCCATCTCAGATCCTCCCGGCGCCGGGTGCCATGGTCCGTGTCACCGCTCAGCGGCCCTTGCCGACGGCGATCTTCATCAGCCCCAGGCCCTTGCTGTAGAGCGAGGCGGCGAGCTGGTAGTCGGACTGGTTCTGCGCGACCTTCATCATCTCGTCCTCGAGATTGACGGAATTGCCGTTGGGGGTCGTCTCGAAGCGCGGCGCGCGGGTCGGGTCGAAGCCTCCGACGAGGCCGGAAGGGCCCATATGGCCGGCATTCGTGCGCGCCAGCGCCACGCCCGACCCGGTCGGGTCGAAGCTCGGCTGCTTCAGGTCGTGGGGACGGAAGCCGGGGCTGTCGGCATTCGCGACATTCTCGGCCAGGACCTTCTGGCGCGACTGCTGGTAGTGCATGCGCATCTTGAGCGCCTGCATCAGTCCGCCGCCGATGCCGAGCGGGCTATTCGCCATGGCCGCCTCCGTCCGCCGCGGCGCCAGGAAAGCTGGTCGCCGGGAGTTCCCACTGGGCAAATATTGCCGGCCGCAGGGTTAACGAACGGTTAAAGCGGGTGGGTTTCCGCAAGCGGGTTAACCAATCGTTCACCCTGTTTCCCGAAAGGACGGGCGCTATGCTATAGCCGGCGTGTTCAACCCTGGCGGACCCAGCGGTCGCCCGGAGCGGGCACCGGCGCGCATGAGGCAAAACCTTGCAGAGTTTGTTCGGCTTAGATCTCACGACCGCACAGAAGGTGCTCGTTGCCGCGGCGGTCATTCTGGTGCTCCTGGCGCTGCTCGGCCTGTTCGTGCGCCAGATCCAGGGCGGGCGGCTGCGGCTGCGCGGGCAGGGCAGCGGCCGCACGCGCCAGCCCCGCCTCGGCGTGGTCGACATTCACGACCTCGACCGGCAGCGTCAGCTCGTGCTGATCCGGCGCGACAATGTCGAGCATCTCGTGATGGTCGGCGGCGCGTCGGACGTGGTGATCGAGACGAATATCGTGCGCGGCGGCGGCCGCAGCTACGCTCCGGCCCCGGCGGAGACGCCGGCGGCGGACCGCCCACTGCCCTTCGAGACCTTGCTGCCGCCTGCCGAGCCGCCCCGTTCCGAGTCCGTGCCGGAGCCGCGCCGTGCCGCGCCGCCGGTGACCGTGGCCGCGCCGGAGCCCGCTATGCGTCAGGCGCCGCCGGTCCAGCACGAACCCGTCGTTCCGTTCGCGGTCGGTGCGGGTGCCGGCATCGCGGCCGCCGCCGTGGCCGCAGCGGTTCGGCCCGAGCCGGTCTTGACGGTGGACGCGCCGAGCTTCGCGCGCGAGCACGCTCCGCCGCCGCCGGTCAGCGCCGGCGAACTCGACGACATGACCCGCCAGCTCGAGGAGGCGCTGAAGCGCCCCTTCTCGGCGGTTCGTCCGTCCAGAGCGGCGGACGCCCAGCACGCCGCCCCCGTCGTCGAGCCGGCGGAGCCGGTCGTCGTCGCCCATGTCGAGCCGGAGCCCGAGCCCCAGCCCGAAGCCGAACCCGAACCGGCCGTGGTGGCGCTGCCGCCCGAGCCGGCCTTCGAGCCCACGCCCACGGCCGAGCCCGTTCCGGAGCCCGCCCCAAGGCCGGTGCCTCCGCATGTCGCGCACGATGTCGAGGCGGAGCTCGCCATGGCGTTGGGGCTCAAGCCGGAGCATGTCGTCGCCCGCGAGGTGCCGGCCGCCTCTCCCCGGTTCGCGCCGGCTCCCGTGACGCCGCCGCCCGCGCCTGTGGCTGTCGCGCCCGCCCCGGTCATCGCGATGCCGGCGCCCGTGATCGCCCCCGAGTCGCCGGTCGAGATCGCGGAGGAGGTTTCCGTCGAGGTGCGGCCCGAGCCGATCGTGGACGCCCCCGAGGACGTCGCCGCGGACAGCGCGGCCGAGGACGAGAAGGCCGAGCCGGCCGCGATCGATCCGTTCTCGGTCGATGCCATCGAGGCCGAGTTCGCGCGGCTTCTCGGGCGCGATCCCAAGGCGAAATCCTGACCTCGGCCGGGGAGGGCGCCGCCCTGCGGTCCTCCCCGTGACGATCCCCCGCTTTTCCAACGGCTTTTCCAACAGCTTTTCGCCGGGCGGTGTCGCGAAGGCGGCCTGAGCTGTTGCCGGGCCCGGCGGGTGGCCCCTAGCCTTGCGGCGTCCGGCCGGTTGAGTCGGATGCTGAAGGCGGCATCGGGTGATCTCCATCTCCAGGAAGGCGAAATGGCTCGGCGGCGCCGTCGCCGTGCCCGTGTGCGGCGCGGTCGCGGCGGTCTTCGCCATGCCCGCCGCGGCGCAGACGCTTTCGCTCGACCTCGGACAGGGCGGAGGCGTCTCGGAGCGGGCGCTCCAGCTCATCGCCGTCCTGACGGTGCTGTCGCTGGCGCCGTCGATCCTCATCATGGTGACGTCCTTCACCCGGATCGCGGTGGTGCTCTCGCTGCTGCGCTCGGCGCTCGGCACGCAGACGGCGCCGCCCAACGCCGTCATCATCGGGCTCGCCGTGTTCCTGACGGGCTTCGTGATGGCGCCGACGCTGCGGGAATCCTACAGGCTCGGCGTCGAACCCCTGGTCGCGGGGCAGATCCAGCCGATGGAGGCGTATAATCGCGGCGTCGTGCCCTTCAAGACCTTCATGCTGGCGCATGTGCGGGAGAAGGACCTCGCCCTCTTCATCGAGATGTCGCGCGAGCCGCGGCCGCAGCGTCCGGAAGACATCCAGATCCAGGTGCTGGTACCGGCCTTCATGATCTCGGAGCTGAGGCGGGCTTTCGAGATCGGTTTCCTGCTCTTCGTGCCCTTCCTGATCATCGACCTCGTCGTCGCCTCGATCCTGATGTCGGTCGGCATGATGATGCTGCCGCCGGTCACGGTCGCGCTGCCGTTCAAGCTGATCTTCTTCGTGCTGGTCGATGGCTGGGGGCTGGTCGCGGGCTCGCTGCTGAAGAGCTACGGCCTCTGATGTCCGCTGCGCGGCCGCGTCAGCCGCGCGCGGCGGGCTCGGTCGCGGTCGAGGCTTCTCCCGAGGGTTGTGCGGCGGGCGCCGCCGGCCGGGGCTGCCGGAGCGCGGGAGCGATGGCCGGGTAGCGCTCGCGATAGGCCGACATGAAATCCGAGAGGCTGCCGGAGCCGGCGGTGGCGCGCGCCATCTCGCGGATGTCGGCGGAGCTCGTCCGGCTGGCGCCGCCGGTGATGAAGGCGAAGGTGCGCGCATCGCTGCTGCGCGCCATCTTGGCCGCGAACTTGCCGCGCAGCCTCTCGAGCTGGAGCGCTTCTCCCGCCATGACGTAGGAGACGGCGGTGCGCATGGCGTCGCCGCGCTGGCTGTCGGAGAGCTGGTCCTCGCCGCGCCAGGAATCGCCGAGCAGGCGTTCATGGGCCTCGCCCGCCTCGCGCCAGCGCCGGCCGGTCCAGTAGATGTCGGCGCGCAGGCGGTCGACCTCCGGCCCGCGCTCGCCCTCCAGCAGCTCCAGCGCCTGGTCCGTGCGCGAGAGGTCCGAAAGCGCTTTCGCCTCCAGCAGCAGCCGGGCCCTGCGGACATCGGAGGGCAATTCGACCAGCCGGGTGGTGGCGAGCGCGCGGAGAGCGTCCGCCGGCTTGCCGTTCATCAGCTCGATCATGGCCAGCCGCGCGGCGACGGTGGAGCGCGCGGCCCCGCTCATGCGGCGCTCCATCTGGTAGCGCAGAATCTCGGCGGCCTGATCGAGCAGGTCGAGCTCCACCAGCCTGTCCGCCAGCAGGCGGGTGATCTCGTCGCCCCGCCGGCCGATCGGCAGGAACTCCTTGAAGTCGTAGAACAAGGCGAGCGCGTCGATGCGAGGCAGCTTGCCGCCGCCGCTCCCGAAGAGCTCGGCGAAGCGCCGGGCCGTCTCGTCGTGCAGGCGCCGGGTGAGGGCGTGGTCGGGAAAGTTCTCGTTCGCGCGGCGGGCGACCTGGAAGGCGTCGCGCCAACGCTGCCCATCGGCGTAGAGGCTGCCGAGCTCGGCCAGGGCCTCGATCTCGAGATCGCCGCCGCGCCAGGTGATGGCGACCGTCTCCAGGCGCGCGAGGGCTTCGTCGGACGAGATATCTGTTCGCTTCTCCGCGCGTGCCAGCCTGACCGCGCGAAGCTGCGCCTCGGCCGCCACGGGCCGGCTGCGGGCTTCGAAGAGCGGCCTGTAGCCGTTCATCGCGGCATCCGGCCTGCCGCCCGAATCGTCGAGGCGGGCGCGCAGCAAGGCGAGCACTTCCTGGTCGACGTCGTCGCGCGGCATCTCGCTCAGCGCCTCGACCTCCCGCTCGGCGACGCCGAGATCCTTCATGTCGAGCGCCGCGCGGGCCATCGCGCTGCGGAACGTGCCCTGCAGGTCCGGCGGATAGCGAGCGATGATGTCCTCGGCCTGGCGGAAGCCGACGAGGGCCTGCGCGTCGCGGCCGCTCCGCTCGTCGACCAGCGCGCGCCAGAGCCTCGCCTCGGTATCGTCGCGGATCGGCTCCGCGTCGAAGGCCGCCATGGCCTCGCGGTCGCGGCGCATCTCGCTGGCGATGACGGCTTTCAGGAACAGGGCCTCGCGATTCGCGCGCATCGACGGGTCGTCGGCCAGCAGCGCGTTGAGCGGCCCCGATGCTTCGGGCATGAGCCCGTTGGCGACGTAGAAGCGCGCCAGCGCGAGGCGGGCCTGGGACTTGCGGGCACGGGAGGTGTCGGTGACGTCCCGCAGCAGGGTCCGGGCCCCTTCGCGAACGGAGCCGAGCCGGAGCTTGCCCCACAGCTCCGTGTCGATCAGAGGCTGCCGCGGCGCTTCGCGGGGCTCCGCCCGGGCCTGGGTGGCGCCGGCGTCGAGCGTGACGTTCAGCCCGGCGCCACGGTCGATGCGGACCTCCTCGGTTCCGGCGCGCACCACGAGATCGTCCGAGCGCGGCATGACGACCACGCCATGGGCGGTCTGCAGGAGGCCGAGCTCGACGAAGTCGAAGGGCTTCGCCGTGAGATGGGCGGGTCCCGTGGCGGTGGCCACGGCCATGGCCACGCCGGACGGGCCGGGCTCGAGCCAGTGGATTCCGGTCAGGCCCGGCAGCGGCACCGCGAGTATCGTCTGGCCGCGCTCGTCGAGCGTACGGCGCGGTGCGACGGCTGCGGCCGGGCTGCCGGCCTGGTCGGCGAAGCTGAGCGACCAGGTCGTGCCGTCGTCGAAGAAGCGTGGGAGCTGCTGGCTGACGGGGCGCAGCCGCACCAGCGTGATCTTCCCCTCGCGCGACACCGTCGCGTCCCGGATCAGCCCGGGCAGCAGCCCGGCCATCTCGGCCGGGTCGATCGTGTCGCGCGTGTCGAAGACGAGCGTGACGATGCCGGCATCGAGGAAGGCGGCGGCGCCGGTCCGGCGCGGAAAGCGGAAGTCGAGCCGCGCATCGGCGGCGGCGATCCGGACCGGGCCGGGCGGCGGCTCGGGGGGCGGTGGGGCGGGCGCGGCGGCAGGCGGGGCCGCGGCGGCGCCTGCCGGAGCAGGCGCTGCGCCGTTCGCGGCCTGGGCCGTCGGGGGCGCCTGGGGCGGTTGCTGCAGGCTCACCGCCGCGGGCTGGTTCGGCTTCTCCGGTCTGACGAGATCGACGACGAGGCCGTCGTCGTCGCGGAAGTTGCGGATCCGCGAGTCTTTCGGAACGGACAGGATCAGGCTCGTCGCGTCGTCCCCGTTCTCCTGCGAGACCAGCGTCACGCCCTCGGGCAGGGCCTGGCGGAGGGCCGGCGGATCGAGGGTGAGCGCGCGATCGAAGTCGAGCCGCAGCATGCCGTCGACGGCCTCGGTCTTCAGCGCCGTCCCGGCCGGTGCCTCGAAGAGCAGCCGGTCCGCCGTGGGCAGGCTGGCGCTGCGCAGCGTCAGGGCGGGCGGCTTCTCGGGGGGGCGGCCTGCGGCCTCGCGAGCGCGGGCTTCGGCGAGACGCAGCCGTTCGGCCAGCGCGGCGACGACCTCCTGCGGCGGGCCGGGCAGGACGCCGCGCCAGTTTGCGGGCAGCAGGTCGATGAAGGCCTTGTCGCCCGCCTCGATCACATTGGCCCGGTAGGGGCGGGCGAGGCCGAAGCGCATGCCCCGGCCATCGGGGTCGACGCGGGCGATCGAGATGTACTCCGGCAATTCGCGGGCGATCTTCTCGACATCGACCTTGACGCTGCCGCCGAAGGCGACGACCAGCACGCCGTTGCTGACGCGCGCCCGCATGGGGACCGGCTCGTCGAAGCTCAGGGACAGGCGCCCGAAACCGCCCGGCATGGTCTCGCCGCGCAGGGTCGCGTTCGCTGCGAGCGCGGGCGTGCCGAGGCCGGCCGCAACGAGGAGCGCGGCGAGTCCGACACCGAGGGCGAGGGAACGCGGATGACGCAAACCGGATACTCGACGCAACGCGACAGTCGAGGATGGCCCGGACGGGGCGGCACCCTCCCGGCAACGCTAGCGGGGCAAGGATAACGTCGGGTTAAGGGTCGGTTCGCTCAGCGGCGGGCCGGCGGGGCGATGGCCGGCAGCTCGTTGCTGGGGAGCGGGCCCGAGTCCGCCTGCCGGTCGAGCGCCGGTTTGCGGGCGGTGGGGGCCGCCAGCGCGATGGTCAGCTTCTCGGCGCGTTCGGGCGACATCGCCGCCAGCACCTCGGACATCTTGCGCGGGTTCATCTGCCGCACCACCGGCACCAGCACGTCGAGGTTGAGCCGGTCGAAGACCCGGGCGGCGTCTTTCGGCTTCATCGCCTCGTACATGACGACGAGGTTCTTGATGGCCTTGGCCTCCTCGGCGCTGGCGGAACTGGCCGGGGCCGCCTTGTCCTCCATCTCCTTGAGGTCGCCGACGCGGCCGTCGAGGCGCTTCTCGGCGCTCTCCAGCAGGCGCTCGCGCATCTCGAGCTCCTTCATCCGGCCCTCGATTTCCTCGCGTCGCTCACCCAGGCGCTCCAGGATCGCGCGTTCGGAGGCGGAGACGGGCGCTGCGGTGCCGTTGATGACGTCGGCCTTGTTGTTCGGGCCGGCGCGCTTGGGGTCCGCCTTGGCGGCCTCGGCCTTCTCCTGCTCGGCCTTGGGATCGGGCTTGTCGACGGAGCCGGTCGTCTCCGGATCCCTGAAGCGGTCCGGCGCCTGGGCCCGGGCGATCCCCTTGGCGAGCGCCCAGGCCTCGGGCTGCGGCTTCGCGGCGGCGACTTCGGAGGCGCCCAGGACGGGCGCGCTGGCCGGAACCTTGCCGGGATAGGGCTGCGCGGTCCAGGCGAGCAGCTTCAGCGCCAGGAGACCCATGGCGCCGAGGATGACTGCCGGCAGGAGGCGCGGCCTCTCGATCACGCGGCCTGGCCTCCCAGGCGGCGGGCCGCGCGGGCGCGAATGGCGGCGGCGGATTCGGCGGCGCTGGCGATCTGGATGGCCGGGGTCGAAGCGGGCTGCGGCTTCGCTTCGGGCTGCTTCGGCGCGACCAGCGTCGCGGCGCTGACGATCTGGCCGATGCGGTCCATCACCGCCTGTCCGGCCTCGACCTGGGCGGCGAGGTCGGCGGCATAGCGCTCGGCGGTGAGCAGGCGCTCGGCGAGGGTGCGGTCGCAATCGCCGAGGGTCAGCTTCAGCCCGGCGATGGCGCGCTCGGCGGTATCGGTGGCCGCGATCAGGGCGCCGACGGTCTGGCGCATGCCGCTCTCGTCCATCCGCATGCGCTCGATGCGCTTGGCGAGGATGAAGCAGGTGATGATCGTGGCGACGAGCAGGCTGGCGACCAGCGCATCGGCGATGAGGGTGATCGTCATGGCGGGTCCGAGTCAGGCTTGCGAGCCGAGGTGGCTGGTCACGGTATCGAAGACGGCCATCGTCGTCTTCGAGCGATTGAGCGGATGGACGACCTGGACGGCGATCTTGTCGTCGACCCTGCCGAGGCGCCCCTCGCTCAGCGTGAAGTCGCCGCAGCGGAGGGCGACGGTCGTGTCCGGTCGCGTGTCGAACATCAGCGTGTCGCCGATCTCGAGCTTCATCACGCGCTTCAGGGGCATCTTGGTTTCGTGCAGGATGCAGGTGACGTCGACATCCGTCTGCCAGACCTCGGTGGCGAGGTGGCCCTCCCAGATCGGGTCGCGCCCGAGCTTCTCGCCCATGAAGCTCTCGAGCAGGAGCTCGCGGATCGGCTCGATCGTCGCATAGGGCAGGATCAGGTGGAGCGAGCCGCCCCGGCCCTCCATGTCGAATTTCAGCTCGACGCGGATGGCGGCGTTGGCCGGCCGCGTGATCGAGACGAAGCGCGGGTTCGATTCGACCCGGTCGACCGTGAACCTGACGGGTGAGAGCGGGCGGAAGGCGGCCTGCGCATCGCCGAGGATGAGCTCGATCACGCGCCGGAGCATCCGGATCTCGATCGAGGTGAAGGGGCGCCCGTCGATGCGTGGGGCGCCCTGGCCCCGGCGTCCGCCGAACATGGCGTCGAGGACCGAGTAGATCAGCGAGGCATCGACGGTGACCAGGCCGAAATTGTCCCATTCCTCGGCCTTGAAGACGGAGAGCAGGGCGGGCAGCGAGATCGAGTTGATGTAGTCGCCGAAGCGCACCGAGCGGATGCTCTCCAGCGTGACCTCGACGTTGTCCGTGAAGAAGTTGCGCAGGCTGGTCGAGAGCAGGCGCACCAGGCGCTCGAAGATGATCTCGAGCATCGGCAGACGCTCATAGGCGACCGAGCCCGAATCGACGATCGCCTGGATGCCGTTGCGGGCGTCCTTGTCCTCGCCGCTGGAGAAACCGAGCATCGTGTCGATTTCTTCCTGCGACATCAGGCGGTCGGTACCGCCTTCCGTTTCGCCATCATCCTCCATGGCGCTCGGCATCGTCGACCAGCCGGCGGCCATCCCTTCCGGGGTGAGCGGCTCGTCGGGCGGGACGTTGGCTGTCTTGTCCTTGTCGGTCGTGCTCATGGCTTCACGTGGTCGTCCTGGCCGGGAAACGGTCGCCCGCTCACTGCAGCAGCAATTCCTTGAACAGCACCGCGTCGACCTTGGCCGGGTAGACCGTGATGTTGACGCGGCGCAGCAGTTCTTCCTTCAGCCGGAACATGCCGACCGACCCTTCGAGGTCGGAGGGGCGCAGCTCGCGCAGGAAGACCTGGAAGGCGTCTTCCACGCGGGGCAGCAGCGGCCTGATCTCGTCGGAGACCTTGGCGTCGGCGATCTCCAGCACGACCTTGAGCTTCATGACCGGCTGGCGTTCCTGCGGGCCGCCACTCGAGATGCCGATCATCATGTCCTTCATCTCGATGAAGGCGATCGGCTTCTTCGCGTTCTTCTCCGCCTCGGCGGCCGCGACCTGCTCGGGCGAAGGCTTCTTCAGGAAGTAGAACCCGGCGCCGCCCCCCGCGGCCAGAAGCAGGACGCCGCCGGCGACGATGATGATGAGCTTCTTCTTGCCGCCCTTCGGCGCGGCTTCGCCGGTGGCGCCTTCTTCTTGCTTCTTGGCCTTCTTCGCCATCGCCCACACGCCCCGATGCGGGGAGGCCGCGTTCTGCGGACTCCGTAACCGCAACCTGCCCAAACACGGTTAACGTCCCGTTAAGGAGGGCAAAATCTGCCGGGTCGTTCCTGCCGGCAGAGCCGGGCGTGCCGCCCTGTCCGAGAATCGAAATCGAGTTATATCCTATATTTTTCAATTTCTTATCCGATTTCATGAGGCTGGCATGCCGCTTGCGGACCCTCTGCCGTGGCCGCCGCGCTGGGGAGCGTCGAGGCGGTCGCGGACAGATCGGGAGACCATGCCGTGGAGAACGCGCTTCTCGTGGGCCTGTCGCGCCAGATGGCTCTGGCGCGTGAGCTGGACGTCATCGCCAACAACATGGCGAACGTGACGACGAACGGGTTCAAGGCCCGCTCCGCCCGCTTCAGCGAATACATCATGCCGGTCGCCCGTCATGACAGCTTCGCCGCGCCCGACCGGCCTCTCTCCTATGTCATCGACAAGGGTACCCCGATCGACGTGTCGCAGGGGGCCTACGAGCTCACCGGCAACCCGCTCGACGTCGCGCTGAGCGGCGACAACTATCTCGCGGTGCAGACGCCGAACGGCGAACGCTACACCCGCGCCGGCTCCCTCACGATCAATGCGCAGGGGCAGCTCGTGACGCAGTCCGGGCAGCCCGTGCTGGGCGATTCCGGGGCGATCACGTTCGGCCCGGCCGAGCGCGGCATGACCATCGCCGCCGACGGCACGGTCTCGAGCGACCAGGGCACGCGCGGCCGGCTCCGTCTGGTGCGATTCGCCAACCCGGCCGCTCTCGTCAGCGACGGCAACAACCTCTTCTCCTCGACGGTCGCGCCGCAGGCGGCCGGCCCGCAGGCCCGCGTCCAGACGGGCGCGATCGAGCGCTCGAACGTGCGCGCGGTCGTCGAAATGACACGCCTGATGGAAGTCCAGCGCGCCTATCAGAGCGTCGCGAACATGATCTCGAAGAACGACGAGCTGCGCAGCAGGGCGATTACGCGCCTTGCCGACCAGCAGTCGTAAGCCGGTAGGGAGCTATCGCCATGCGCGCCATGCAGACAGCAGCCACCGGCATGGTGGCCCAGGAGATGAACGTCCAGGTCATCTCCAACAACATCGCCAACGTCAGGACCACCGGCTACAAGCGCCAGCAGGTCCATTTCCAAGACCTGCTCTACGAGACCTTCCGCCGCTCCGGCGCCTCGACCTCGGACCAGAACACCCAGGTTCCGGCGGGCACCTATATCGGCTCCGGCGTCAAGACGGTCTCGACCGCCCGCGTCATGACGCAGGGCAATCTCAGCTCGACCGAGAAGACCTACGACCTGGCCGTGCGCGGCGAGGGCTTCTTCCGCATCCGCCTGCCGGACGGGCGCACGGCCTATACCCGGGACGGCTCGTTCGACCTCGATTCCCAGGGCCAGCTCGTGACCCGCGACGGGTATGTCGTGGAGCCGGGCATCACCATCCCGAACAATGCGATGAATGTCAGCATCAGCTCGCTCGGCGTGGTCGAGGCGACGATTCCCGGCCAGACGGCGGCCCAGCAGGTCGGCCAGATCCAGCTGACGCGCTTCGTCAACAAGGTCGGCCTCGACTCGATCGGCGACAACCTGCTGCTCGAAACGCCGGCTTCCGGCCAGCCGATCGACGGCTTCGGCGGCGGCGAGGGCTTCGGCACGATGCAGCAGGGCTATCTCGAGGAAGGCAACGTCCAGGCGGTGACCGAGCTCACCACGCTGATCGCCGCGCAGCGCGCCTACGAGATGAACTCGAAGGTCATCAGCGCCGCCGACACGATGATGTCGGCCACCACCCAGATGTTCCGCGGTTGAGGGGAGGGCGCAGCATGATCCGTTCCACACTCTGCCTCGCGGCTCTCCTGATCGCCACCGGCGGCCTGTGCGCCGAGACCCGGACGCCTTCCCTCGCCGTCGCCGCGCTCCAGCAGGGGCGCGCCGCTTCGCAGCCTGCCGCGCAGGCCCCGGCGCTGGCTCCGGCCGAGCGCAAGCCCGTCCTGCGGCCCGAGCTCATCCTGACGCGCGAGATCGTCACCTTCGGCGACCTGATCGAGGGGCTCGCCGCGGAACCAGCCGCGATTCCGGCGTTCCGCGCGCCGGCGCTGGGCGAGACGGGCACGATCCAGATCGCGCGGATCGTGGAGGCGGCCCGCGCCGCCGGCGTCATCCGCAGCGCCACCGATATCGTTCAACCCGGCATCGCCCAGGTCGTGGTGACCCGCGCGGCGCGGCGCCTCACGGCGGCGGACATCGAGACGGCGATCGCCTCGGCGCTTCGGGACCGCTATGGCGTCGATGCGCGGATGTTCGCGCTGCTCGTCGATGGCGGGATGCCGCCCATCGCCGTCGAGCCGGAGCTGACGGGCGCGCCGGCGGTTCTCGATATCGGCTTCGACCAGCGCTCGCGCCGGGTGCAGGCGCGCCTCGCCGTTCCGGGCAGTGCCGCCATGCGGCTCAAGCCGCTGCATCTCACGGGGCAGCTCGTCGAGACGGCCGAGGTCGTCGTGCCCAAGCGCGCCATCGCCCGCGGCGAGACGATCGGCACCGGCGACGTCATGGTCGAGCGTCGTCCGCGCGACGGGCTCGGCTCCGAGCTCCTGACCGATCTGCGCGGCGCCGTCGACAAGGTCGCGAAGCGGGCCCTCCTGCCCGGCGCCCCCCTGCGCGGGAGCGATGTCCAGC
Organism: Chelatococcus sp.; assembly: GCA_003248805.1. GTDB lineage: Bacteria > Pseudomonadota > Alphaproteobacteria > Rhizobiales > Beijerinckiaceae > Allobosea. The sequence continues at coordinate 25,033 of QFQY01000050.1, forward strand.
GCGAGGAGATCGTCACCAAGGGCGATCTCGTCACCATCGTCTACGAGGCGCCCGGCCTGGTGCTGAGCATGCGCGGCCGCGCCGGCGAATCCGGCGCCATGGGCGACGTCGTCAACGTCACCAATCCTCAATCCAAGCGCGTGCTGCAGGGCACGGTCAGCGGTCCCGGGCGGGTCTCCGTCCGGTCGAACTCCGCCGGCCGCGTCGCCAGCGCCCGCTAGAAGCCCGCTCGGGAGATCATCATGACCACGACCGCCGCCTTCCCGAAGCTCACGAGCCTGATCCTGCTCGGCCTCTCGCTCAGCGCCTGCGGCATCCCCGACCGGCTGGCGAATGTCGGCCAGGCGCCGTCGCTCTCGCCGATCGAAGACCCCACCGCGACCAAGGGCTACAAGCCGGTCCAGATGCCGATGCCGGCAATGGAGCATGCCTCCTACGCGCCTAACTCGCTGTGGCGGACGGGCTCGCGCGCCTTCTTCAAGGACCAGCGGGCGCGGCTGGTGGGCGACCTCGTCACCGTGAAGGTCAAGGTCACCGACAAGGCCCAGCTCAGCAACACGACCAAGCGCAGCCGCAAGGCGGGCGAGGATCTCGGGGCCGACAACTTCTTCGGCTACGAGAACAAGCTCGACAAATATCTGCCCAACGGCGCCTCCTCGAGCTCGCTCCTCAAGCTCGACTCCGAAGGCACGAGCGAGGGCGCCGGCTCGGTCAACCGCTCCGAGACCCTGGCGACCAACGTCGCCGCCGTCGTCACCCAGACCCTGCCGAACGGCAACCTCGTGATCGAGGGCAAGCAGGAGATCCGGGTCAATTTCGAGGTGCGCGAGCTGATCGTCGCCGGCGTGATCCGGCCCGAGGACATCGAATCGGACAACACGATCGAATCGACCAAGATCGCCCAGGCCCGCATCGCCTATGGCGGCCGCGGCCAGATCACCGACGTCCAGCAGCCGCGCTACGGCCAGCAGGTGATGGACATCCTCCTGCCGTTCTGACGCCTCCCGCCATCCGGCCCGCGCGGAACGCTCCCCCTCGATCCGCGCTGCCGGCGCAGCGGTCTCTCCCGAGCCGCCGCACCCCATGGCCGCCCGCCACGCTCCCCAGCCCGGGTATGCGGCCAAAAAAGAAGCCCCGCGTCCTCCCGACGCGGGGCTTCTCGTTCCGTCACCCCTGCGGGCAGCGTCAATCGTCGCGGAAGACGCGCTCGTTGCGCTCGTGGCGCTCCTGCGCCTCCAGCGAGAGCGTCGCGATCGGCCTCGCTTCCAGGCGCTTGAGCGAGATCGGCTCGCCGGTCTCCTCGCAGTAGCCGTAGGAATTGTCGTCGATGCGCGCGATGGCGGCGTCGATCTTGGCGATCAGCTTGCGCTGGCGGTCGCGGGCCCGCAGCTCGATGGCGCGGTCGGTCTCGGAGGAGGCACGGTCGGCGATGTCGGGATGATTCTCGCTCTCGCTCTGCAGCGTGAGCAGCGTCTCCTTCGCCTCCTTCAGGATCTCCTCCTTCCAGGCGAGCAGCTTGCCGCGAAAATATTCGCGCTGCCGCTCGTTCATGAAGGGTTCGTCGTCGCTCGGTCGGTAGTCCGCGTCCAGAATGATTTGCTTCGACATAAGCGCGCTCTCTGGTTGTCAGGCTTCCCGCGCCCATCGACCATGCCGAGGACGGGGAAGCCGATTTGGCGCCCTTATAGCGAGTGACCCGCGCCGGAACAATCGGCCTCCGGCAGGACGCCCCCGGGCTGTCCACGACGGTCTCGCCGCCGTGGCTCGCGCGATTTCGCGCGTCTCAGCGCAGCCGCGCGAGGGCGGCGGCGACATCGTCCTCGACGAGCCGCGCCACGGACTGGCGGTAATGCGTCTGGTCGAAGAAGCGATTCGGATCGTGCAGCTCGGGACGGTCGACCCGCCAGTCGATCAGGGCGGTGCGCGGGCGGCGTGCGGCGAGGCCGGCGAAGGCCGCCCGGCAGCCGGCATCGGCGGCCGCGTCGGCGCTCCCGGGGACCGGCAGGACCTTGTGGTAGACCGGCGGCCTGACGAGAATCAGCGCGGTCTGCGGCGCGGTGTTCATCAGGGCCTCGAGCGCGCTCGCGGCGGGGTAGGGCCCGGCGGCGTTGCCGCCGGCGCTCTCGCGCGGCACTTCGAGTTCCGCGCGCTTCTTCGCGTCGCGGTCGTAGCCGAGGGAGATGTAGTTGGGCTCGTAGTCCCAATAGCCGTCGGGGCGGGCGCGCTCGCCCTTGCCGGTGAGCAGGTAGACGATGCGGCGATCGAATTCCTCTAGCACGTCGAACCGCAGCAGGCCGGTGAGGTACTCGACCGGATCGCGGCTGTAGAGCCAGAAGGGGAATGGCTTGGCGTTCGGCATCGCCGGGTCCGGCGTGCACCAGAGCGCGTCGACGCCGACGATCACCGCCTGAGCCGGCTCGCGCCGATGGCGCAGGAACCAGTCGATCAGCGTCAGGCCTTCCTTTGGCCCGGAGGCGGGCGCGATCAGCGAGACGAAGGGGATGTCCGTCTTCGCCTTCAGCATCTCGGGCGAGAGGAGCTGGACATGGGAGTTGCCGAAGATCGCTCCGCGGAACGCGGGGTCGCGCCCGCGGCTCGCCGCCGCGGTGCGCGGCCCCTGCGGGCGCACGCCCTCGCGCAGCTTCAGCGGCGAGCGGTCGGTGTCGTAGGGGTCGATCAGGAAGGCGATCGCCAGCATGCCGGCCAGGCTGATCGCGGCCGCCGCCACGAACGTCCTGGCGAAGCCGATCCAGTCCGCCGCCGGCCGCGGCGAGCGGACGGCCTCAGAACTGGAAATAGATGAATTCATAATTCGCTTCCTGGCCGATCTTCAGCAGGATGACGACGAAGAGAAGGCCGGCGACGATGGCGATCCAGCGCGCCGGGGGCAGCTTGTGAACCAGGTTCCAGGCCGTCGGTCCGATGATCGCGAAGGCTGCCGCCGGCAGCAGCGAGCGCCATTTCAGGCCGCTGCCGACCGGCGCGAAGCCGAACAGCGCCTTGTAGATCGCGAGCGCCGCCTCGAACGTCGTCGCGCGGAACAGCACCCAGCACAGCGTGACGAAGGCGAAGGTCAGGAGCCAGCCGAGCGGGGCCGGCATCGGCAGGTTGGCGCGGCGCCAGAACAGGGCGGCGATCAGCGCGAGCCCGTGCGCGAAGCCCCAGGCGACGAAGGTCAGCCCCGCCCCGTGCCAGAGCCCGCCCAGCGCCATGGTGGCGAAGAGCGCCCAGACCTGAAGCGGCAGCCCGTGGCGCGAGCCGCCGAGCGGGATGTAGAGGTAATCGCGCAGGAAGCGCGACAGCGTCATGTGCCAGCGGCGCCAGAAATCCTGGATGCTGGCGCTGCGATAGGGCGCCTCGAAATTCTGCGGCAGCACGATGCCGAAGAGCAAAGCGAGGCCCAGCGCCATGTCGGTGTAGCCGGAGAAGTCGAAATAGATCTGGAAGCTGAAGGCGAGCGTCGCCTGCCAGGCCTCCACCACGGTGATCTGGGTGCCTGCCGCCGCCGCCGCGAAAACCGGGTTGGCGTATTCGGAGAGCGGGTCGCCGAGCAGGACCTTCTTGGCCAGGCCGGCCGTGAGCAGCAGCAATCCGCGGCCGATGCGCTCTGCGGCGTCCGGCCTCTGATAGGGGCGCTCGTCGAGCTGGTGCATGATCTCGCGCCAGCGCACCAACGGCCCGGCCAGCACCTGCGGGAAGAAGGCGATGTAGAGCGCGTAGCGGACGAGACCGTAGCGCGGCGCCTGCCCCCGCCGCAGGTCCGTCAGATACATGACGTGGTGGAAGGTGAAGAAGGAGATGCCCAGCGGAAGCGCCAGCTCGAGCTTCGGCGTCGGCAATCCCGGAATCATCCCAGCGAGATCGGAGAAGAAGTTGAAGTATTTGAACAGCGCCAGCACGGCGAGGTTCAGCACGATGGCGAGCGTGATGAGCGCGCCCGCCCTGGTCTTGTGGAAGGCCTCCGCGATCAGCCAGTTGACGAGGATCGAGGCCATCAGCAGCGGCAGGAAGCGCCAGTCCCACCAGCCGTAGAACAGGAAGGACAGGCCGAGCAGCACCGCGAGCCGCCATTGCGGCGCGAAGCGCTCCGCCAGCCAGTGCAGCGCGAGCGCGAACGGCAGGAAGCCGAGCAGGAAGGCGAAGGAGTTGAAGAGCATCGGGCGGGGGCGCTTTCTGACGAGCGCCGCCTTAGACGATTGTGACCGTTCTGTCATGCCCGTGTCTGCCCGGGCCCGTTTCGCGGGCCGCGCGCCGGGGGCGATGCAGGCGGCCGGCGACAGGCGTCGACCCGCTCGAAAATGTAACTTGCAAAATGAAAGCAACAACTCTAGTCCGGCGCCATGGAGCCCCTGCTCACCCCGCTGTCCGAATGCCCCTGCGCCCGCGCGGTCGAGGTCGTCGGCGAATGGTGGAGCATCCTGATCCTGCGCGATGCGCTGCAGGGGCTGACGCGGTTCGACGAGTTCCAGGCCAGTCTCGGCATCGCGCCCAACATGCTGGCCCGGCGCCTGAAGCATCTCACGGCGAGCGGCCTCTTCGAGCGGCGGCGCTATTGCGAGCGCCCGCCGCGCTACGACTATGTGCTGACGGAGAAGGGGCGGGATTTCTTTCCGGTCGTCGCGGCGCTGGTCGCTTTCGGCAACCGGCATCTGGCGCCGGAGGGGGAGGCGCTGCGCTTCGCCGAGCGCGGAAGCGCCCGTCCCGTCGAGCCGCTGCTGGTCGATGCCGCGACCCTGCGGCCGATCGCGACGGAGAGCGTCATGGTGATCGCCGGTCCGAAAGCGAGCCCCGGCATGCGGCGGCGGCTGGCGGAGATGGCGGCGAGGTCGCCGGCAGCGCCGCTTGAAACATCGGGAGATTGAGATGCGTCGTATCGTGGTGACGGGCATGGGCGTGGTGTCGCCGCTGGGTTGCGGCACCGAGCTGGTCTGGCAGCGCCTGCTCGCCGGCCGGTCGGGGCTGCGCCGCCTGCCGGATTCGATCGTCGAGACCTTGCCAGCGAAGATCGCCGGCGTGGTGCCCTCCCGCGAGGAGGATGCCGAGGGCGGCTTCGATCCCGACGCGGCCGTGCCGCCGAAGGACCAGCGCAAGATGGACCGCTTCATCCTGTTCGCGCTGGCCGCGGCGCAGGAGGCGATCGCGCAGGCCGGCTGGCACCCGCAGGGCGAAGCCGCGCAGGAGCGCACGGCGACCGTCATCGCCACGGGCATCGGCGGCTTTCCCGCCATCGCCGAGGCGGTGCGTACCGTCGACCAGCGCGGCGCCCGCCGGCTCTCGCCCTTCACCATTCCCTCCTTCCTCGCCAATCTCGCGGCGGGCCATGTCAGCATCCGGCACGGCTTCAAGGGGCCGATCGGGGCGCCGGTCACGGCCTGCGCGGCGGGCGTGCAGGCCATCGGCGACGCGGCGCGGCTGATCCGGGCCGGCGAGGCCGATATCGCGCTCTGCGGCGGCGCGGAGGCCTGCGTCGATCTGGTCGCGCTCGGCGGGTTCGCGGCGGCGCGCGCGCTGTCCACCGGCTTCAACGACGAGCCCGAAAAGGCCTCGCGGCCCTTCGACCGCGCCCGCGACGGCTTCGTCATGGGCGAGGGCGCCGGCCTACTGGTCATCGAGGAGCTGGAGCATGCGCTGGCGCGCGGCGCGACGCCTCTCGCCGAGGTCACCGGCTACGGCACCAGCGCCGACGCCTATCACATCACCTCCGGCCCGGAGGATGGGTCGGGCGCGCGCCGCGCCATGGAGGCGGCCCTGAAGCAGGCGGGGCTGGCGCCCGGCGACGTCCGGCACCTCAACGCCCATTCGACCTCGACGCCCGTCGGCGATCGCGGCGAGCTCGCGGCCGTGAAGGCCCTGTTCGGGACGGAGGGCGGCATCGCCATCAGCGCGACCAAATCCGCGACGGGCCATCTCCTGGGCGCGGCCGGCGGGCTGGAGGCGATCTTCACGGTGCTGGCGCTGCGCGACCAGATCGCGCCGCCGACCCTCAATCTGGAGAACCCGGACGAGGATGCGGCGGGTCTCGATCTCGTGGCGAAGACGGCCCGGCCGCTCGCGATGGAGCACGCCATCTCGAACGGCTTTGGCTTCGGCGGGGTTAATGCGAGCGTGGTCTTCAGGCGGTGGGGGTGAGCGGTGCCGCGAGGCGGCGTTCGGCCCCTACGGCGTTGCGCGCGGGTCGAATAGGGGCTCGGACGTTCTGCGCCTGCGAGGACGGCTGAACCCGTGAAAGGTGCAGCCGGCTTTCGCTCCCAACCCTGATCGGTCCTGCCCGAGTCTGACGATCCAGCCCGCGAGCCTCCGCCCGCGATTACATGTCAGCGTTGCGCAATAAGCCGTATGCGCCTGCCTGAAATAGCACCATAAGTCGCTCGGCTGACCTGCGGGTGGTATTTGTTATGGATTGGGTTCCCATCGTCTTCGGTACATTCAAAGTTGTCATGCTGGGCATCGGAATGTACTTCGCCATCAAGTGGCACTACGATCAGGGCAAGAAGCTGGAGCGAGGCGCGGTGCTCCGCGCTGGCGGCACGATGGTCGCGGTCTTCGCGCTGTCGTTGCTGGGGTTGGGGCTTCTCGTCTTCGGCCTCAGCCGGATGCTCGGTCTGGACCTGAGCCTCCCGTGAGGCCTCGCTGAGGTGCCCGGTCGCGATAGAGGCTCTCGGCGGGCCGGCGACACGTCTCCTGCTTCCGACGATCGGGCCGGGCGCTGCCGCTGACGAGACGGGCCGCCCCGCGTCTCACAGCGGAATGTTGTCGTGCTTCCGCCAGGGCCGCTCGACGTTCTTGGTGCGCAGCATCGCGAGCGCCCGCGCGATCCTCCGGCGCGTTCCGTGCGGCATGATGACCTCGTCGATATAGCCGCGCTCGGCCGCGACGAAGGGGGACATGAAGCGGTCCTCGTATTCCTGGGTCTGGCGCGCGATGGTCTCGGCGTCGCCGCCGCGGAAGATGATCTCGACCGCGCCCTTGGCACCCATCACCGCGATCTGCGCGGAGGGCCAGGCATAGTTCACATCGGCGCCGACATGCTTGGAGGCCATCACGTCATAGGCGCCGCCGAAGGCCTTGCGGGTGATGACGGTGACCAGCGGCACCGTGCATTCGCTGTAGGCGAAGAGCAGCTTGGCGCCGTGCTTGATGAGGCCGCCATATTCCTGCGCCGTGCCCGGCAGGAAGCCCGGAACGTCGACGAAGGTGACGATCGGGATCTCGAAGGCGTCGCAATAGCGCACGAAGCGCGCGCCCTTGCGCGAGGCATCCGAATCCAGCACGCCGGCCAGCACCATGGGCTGGTTGGCCACGATGCCGACGGTGCGGCCCTCGATACGCCCGAAGCCGGTGACGATGTTGCCCGCATAAGCTCCTTGAATCTCGAAGAAGTCGCCCTCGTCGACCGTCTTCAGGACCAGTTCCTTGATGTCGTAGGGCTTGTTCGGATTGTCCGGCACGAGCGTGTCGAGGCTCATGTCGATGCGGTCGGGCACGTCGAAGCTCGGCCATTCCGGGACGCCGGCCGTGTTGTTGGCGGGCAGGAAGTCGAGCAGGCGGCGCACCTGCAGCAGCGCCTCGACATCGTTCTCGAAGGAGCCGTCGGCGACCGATGATTTCGTGGTGTGGACCTTGGCGCCGCCGAGCTCCTCGGAGGTCACGGTCTCGTTGGTGACGGTCTTCACCACGTCCGGGCCGGTGACGAACATGTAGCTCGTGTCGCGGACCATGAAGATGAAGTCGGTCATGGCCGGCGAGTAGACGTCGCCGCCCGCGCAGGGGCCCATGATCACCGAGATCTGCGGGATGACACCCGAGGCCTGGACGTTGCGCTTGAAGACCTCGCCATAGCCGCCGAGCGCCGCGACGCCTTCCTGGATGCGGGCGCCGCCGGCATCGAACAGGCCGACGATCGGCGCGCGCATCTTCAGCGCCATGTCCTGGATCTTGATGATCTTCTGGGCGTGGGTCTCGGAGAGCGAGCCGCCGAAGA
>QFQY01000114.1 GCA_003248805.1 Chelatococcus sp.
CTGGCGACGAACTGCCCGGGCGGCCCCCTTGCCGACCTGGGCGCGCGCCGAAGCCTGGATCTGCTTCACGGCGGTCATGGTATGTCCTTAACTGAGAAATAAACGACAAGGCCGCCTGCCGGCGGCCAGAGGTTCGGTGCCCAGAGCCTCCAAGGGTGTCAGCCGGGAACCGGGGCCGCTCTTAAGCGAAAAGCGCGGCAATCTCAAGTGCGATGCCGCTTTCAGGCGGCGCTGGCCGTCGGGAAGTCGTTTCCGGATGCGATGGGGACCGGGCCGGGGCGCGGCGCCTTCTCGCCGAAGCGCTGCAGGAGCTCCGTGACGATGCTGGCGGGAACGGCCGGGGAATAGAGATAGCCCTGGCCGAAACGGCAGCCGAGGGCCTGCAGGCTCTCGGCCTGCTCCGGGGTCTCGATGCCCTCGGCGATGATGTTGAGGTCGAGGCGGCCGGCGAGCCGCGTCAGCGCGTCGACGATGGCGCCGCTGCGCGCGCCGTTGCGGATCGACGCGACGAAGGACCGGTCGATCTTGATGACGTTGACCGGGAACTCCAGCAGGTGGGTCAGCGACGCGAAACCCGTGCCGAAATCGTCCAGGGCGACGGTGACGCCGAGGTCGCGCAGCGATGCGATGGTCCGGGCGACGCTGTCCTTGCGCCCGCCCATGAAGACGCGCTCCGTGATCTCGACGAAAAGGTGCTCGAGGGGCACCTCCGCGCGCTCGAAGGCCCGGGACAGCCGGGCGACGAGATCGCCCTTCTGGAAATCCGCCGTGGTGACGTTCAGCCCGACATGCTGGAAATGGATGCCGGCGGCGCGCCATGCGGCGATGTCGCTGGTGACGGCCTGCAGCATCTGCGTCGTGGTGCGATGCGCGATGCGGGGATCGAGCAGGGCTTCCTGAAACTCGCCCGCGGTCAGCAGGCGGCCGTCCGGCGTCAGCATGCGGGCGAGCGCCTCGACCCCCACGATCTCGTCGGTGTCGAGGCGAACGATCGGCTGGTAGTGAGGGACGATCCGCCCGGCGCCCAGCGCCTCGCTGACGGATGTCTGGATCTGCATCCGGCGCTGGATGCTCGAGCGCAACCCGGCCTTGAAGCGGACATAGCCGCCGCGCCGCCGCTCCTTGGCATGGTAGAGCGCGAAATCGGCATTCTGCTGCAGTGTGACGGGGTCGCTGCCGTCTTCGCCGGCGAGCGCGCCGCCGATCGTGACCGAAGGCGCGATGCCGTGACCGTCGTAGTCGAGGGGAGGGGTCATCGACCCGATGATGGAACTGGCCACGGCCCTGAGCTGAGTCGCCTGCGTCAAGTCCGGCAGCAGGATGGCGAATTCGTCGCCGCCGATCCGGCAGGCGATGCCGCCGCCGGAATGCTGGCCGAGGCGACGCCCGACCTCGGCGATCAGCGCGTCGCCCGCGGCATGGCCGAGGGTGTCGTTGATCATCTTGAGATTGTCGATGTCGATCAGCATCAGCCCGAAGGCCGGCTCCGGACCGGCGGTCATCCCGGCGATCGTCTCGTTGAAGCGGGCGCGGTTGGGCAGCCCCGTCAGCGTGTCGAAATAGGCGAGGCGCCGGTTGCGCTCATGCACCGCGTCATGCTCGATCGCGATGGCACAGAGATGGACGCAGGTCGCGACGATCAGGCGTTCCAGGGCGTTCGGCGGGCGCCGTTCGCGGTAGTAGAACGCGAAGGCGCCGGTCACGCGGCCGTCGGAAGCCTTGATCGGGCTCGACCAGCAGGCCACCAGGGCGAGAGGGCGTACGAACGCCTTGTAGTCGGCCCAGAGGGGATCGTTCTCGATGTCGCAGACTTCGACGGATTCCGCCTGATAGATCGCCGTGCCGCAGGAGCCGACCGCCGGGCCGGCCTTCAGCCCGGTGATCTGCTGCGTGTAGGACACGGGCAGGCTCGGTGCGGCGAGGGATTGCAGCCGGCCCTCGCCGTCGACGGAGAGGACCGAGCAGGTCGTTCCGGGAGCGATCGCCTCCGCCCTGCTGCACAGAAGCGACATGGTGGCGGCCAGAGGCTCGCCACGCGCGATCGCTTCCAGGATTTCGGTCTGGAGCGCCGGCAGGCGATCTGCGGGGTGGAGCACGCGCTATACCGCTCTCGTTGTCGGGAGGGTGCACCATGCGCCGGTCGGCTTAATTCGGGGTTGCAGGTTTACCCGCAATTGTAGCGGTCGGGCGCCGATTCCGCCGCTCGCCGATGCCGCCGGGCAGGGGCGCTGCGGGCAGATGCATGGCATGCGACAGGGACGCCGGGCGCTCGCGCCGACGCAGATCTTCGTTGCTGGGAGCGACGAGGTGTGCGCGCCTCGGGACGGCGGCGCCCGGCCGCGGCGCGACTACGCGGCGGCCATCCCGATGCGCTCGTCGCGGCGGCGCAGCAGATGCACGAGCGGCAGCGCGAAGAGCACCATCCAGGCCTTGCCGATGATCTGTCCCGACAGGAAGTCGAGGCTGCCGAAGGCCAGATACAGGAAGACGATGCTGTCGACGGCCAGTCCGACGATGCTGGAGGCGATCACCGCGGCGACGAAGCGGCGGCGCTGCAGGGGCGTATAGACCGCGAAATCGGCCAGCTCGGAGAGCAGGAAGGCGGCGGCGGAGGCCGCGACGATGGCGGGCGGAGCCAGCAGGGCCGAGATGACGGTGCCGACGCCGATGGCGCCGAGCCCGGCGAGCGGCCCGAGGCGGCGCTGGACGATGTCGCGCAGCACGAGGGCGAGCCCGATCATCAGCACGCCGCTGGGCGCCTTGATGCCGGGCCAGACCGGCACGAGGCAGGGGCCGTTCGGCACGCAGACGGTGCCGGCATTGCCGATCAGCCAGTTCGCGACGGGAATGGTGAGAGCGAAGAGGGCGAGGGCCAGGAACCCCTCGGTGCGGCGCTGACGGTCAAGAGTCATAGGATGGTCCGCTGTCGTCCGGAGAAGCGAGATAGGCGGCGTAGCCATTCGCACGCAGTTCGCAGGCGGGGCAATGGCCGCAGCCGAAGCCCCAGTCATGCCGTGTGCTCCTGTCGCCGAGATAGCAGCTATGGGTCTCCTCGACCACGAGATCGAGCAGCGCCTGTCCGCCGAGGGCGCGGGCGAGCGCGAAGGTCTGCGCCTTGTCGCGCCACATCAGGGGCGTGTGCAGCACGAGCCGCCGGTCCAGGCCGAGGCCGAGCGCGACCTGCATCGCCTTGATCGTGTCGTCGCGGCAGTCGGGATAGCCGGAGTAATCGGTCTCGCAGACGCCGAGCACGATATGCCTCGCATGGCGGCGATAGGCGAGGGCCGCGGCGAAGGAGAGGAAGATCAGGTTGCGTCCGGGCACGAACGTGGTCGGCAATCCAGTCTCGGCGAAGGCGATTTCGCTGTCGCGGGTCAGCGCCGTTTCCGAGATCGTGCCCAGCGTCGTCAGGTCGAGCAGATGATCCGGGCCGAGCCGCTCGGCATAGCGCGGCGCCAGGGCCGGAAGCTTCTCGCGGATCGCCAGCCGGCATTCGAGCTCGACGCGATGGCGCTGGCCGTAGTCGAAGCCGACCGTTTCGACCTCGTCGAAGCGGTCGAGCGCCCAGGCGAGGGCGGTCGTCGAATCCTGCCCGCCGGAGAACAGGACCAGGGCGCGGGAGGAGCCCATCGCCCCGTCCCTCAATCGAACAGGCTGGAGACGCTCGTCTCGCTCGCCGTGCGCTCGATCGCCTCGCCCATCAGCTGCGCGATCGAGATGACGCGGATGTTGCGCGCCACCTTGACCGCCTCGGTCGGCATGATCGAATCCGTGATCACGAGTTCCTTGAGCTTCGAGGAGGCGATGCGGGCGACCGCGCCGCCGGAGAGCACGCCATGGGTGATGTAGGCGTAGACTTCCCGGGCCCCCTGTTCGAGCAGCGCCTCGGCGGCGTTCACCAGCGTGCCGCCGGAATCGACGATGTCGTCGAGCAGGATGCAGGAGCGGCCCTCGACCGAGCCGATGATGTTCATCACCTCGGACTCGCCCGGCCGGTCGCGGCGCTTGTCGACGATGGCGAGCGGCGCGTCGATGCGCTTGGCGAGCGCGCGGGCGCGGACCACGCCGCCGACGTCCGGCGAGACGACCATCGCGTTCTTCCACTCCAGCCGGTCCTTGATGTCGCGCGCCATCAGCGGGGCGCCGAACAGGTTGTCGGTCGGGATGTCGAAGAAGCCCTGGATCT
>QFQY01000115.1 GCA_003248805.1 Chelatococcus sp.
CCGCCCCCAGCCCGCCCGCAAGGTCGCCAACGCCCGTGCCCATGACGCCGGATGGGAGGAGTTCTGAAGGCGGGAGCGCTGCAGGGCAGGCCGATAGCCGCCTGTCGGGCGCTCTACGCGCGAAAGGCGCGACCGGGTGCCGTGACCTGGAGTCGCATTCGCAGAACGATCGAACCCCGCGCCTCAGGCGCGGGGTTTTCCGTCTGAGACGCCCTTGTGAAGCAGCGACACCGACCTATCTAGGAACAGTCCCACAGACCGAGCAGCGCTTCGCCGTCGATGCCCGCATCGAGCCGGAGCATGCATCCATTTTTTCCGACGAGGCCCTGGACTTCCGCGCCCGCACTCACGGCGTCGCGGAATGCCCGGGCCACGAGGCGGAAGACCTGAATTTTTGAACCGTTCCGCCCCGTCGCGCGACTGCCGTTGCGACAGGGCTGCCCATTTGCCCGACGAGGAGAACCGACTGATGCCCTTCAGCCATGTTTTTCAGACGCTCGGCGCCCTCGCAGCCGGGCTCGTCCCGACCGATCGCTCGCCGCGCCGCACGCTGGAGATCGCCGTGCCGGAGGAAGACGACGCCTTCGCGCGCGCCGCCATCGGCCGCTGGACGACCGAGGACGGCGCGATCGAGATCGAGCTCAAGCCCGACGGCCGCTTCGACAAGGCCAAGCACCGCCTCGCCTCGCGCCATCAGGGCCGCTACGAGGTCGACCGCTCGCGCCTCTATTTCGAGGACGACAGCGGCCGCGTCGCCCTGGGAAAGGTCCGGCGGGGAGTGCTCAGCATCGGCGAGATGCAGTTCCGCCGGGCCCAGGATGCGGCGGCGCTCAGTAACCGACCGTGAAACGACGCCGGGTATGGGCCGGCTTCTCCAGCTCGTCGACCATCGCGACGGAGAAATCCTCGGCCGAGATCGCGCTGTTGCCGGCGGCATCGACGAGGAGCTGGTCGGTGCCCAGGCGGAACTTGCCCGTGCGCTCGCCGGGCTGGATCAGCGCCGAAGGGGAGAGGAAGGTCCAGTCGAGCCCGGTTTCGGCCTTCAGCAGCTCGAGATAGGCGCCGCCCTTCCTGGCCTCGTCGAGATAGATCGCCGGGAATTCGGGCGTGTCGAACAGCTTGACGCCCGGCGCGACCTTGAGGCTGCCGGCTCCGCCCACGACGAGATAGCGCTTCACGCCGGACTGCTTGACGGCGGCGAGCAGGACAGCCGGGTCGCTCGCGCTGTAGTGCACCGAGCTGATGACGGCGTCATGTCCGGCGAGCAGCGCGGCGAGGCCGTCGCGGTCGAAGACGTCGCCCTTCCTGGCGGCGACGCGCGGGCCCGCCGGAACCTTCTCGGGATTGCGCACGATGGCGGTGACGTCGTGGCCGCGCGAGGTCAGCTCGGCCAGCAGGCGCGAGCCGATGAAGCCGGTGGCGCCGATGAGAGCGATTTTCATGTCCTGTCTCCGGTTTATGGTTTCCGTTGGAAACCTGCATCCTGATGGACACTAGATGGCCGGCATGCGAGATTGCGTAAAGAAGGCACTTTCGCGCCACAAGGTCACCCCACGGAAACCCCCATGCTCCAGCGTCCCGACGCGTTCAACGCGCAATGCCCGACCCGGCAGGTGCTCGACCGGATCGGCGACAAATGGGCGGTTCTGGTCCTGATCCTGCTCGAGCAGGAGACGTTGCGCTTCAACGAACTGCGCCGGCGTATCGACAGCATCTCCCAGAAGATGCTCTCTCAGACGCTCAAGAGCTTGGAGCGGGACGGGCTGGTCTCGCGGCGGGCCTTCGCGACCGTGCCGGTGACGGTCGAGTATGCACTGACGGATCTCGGCCGGACGCTGGCCAGAACCGTCCACCAGCTCACGCTCTGGGCGGAGGCGCATATCGGCGACGTGCAGGCGGCGCAGCGGCGCTACGACCGCGGAGAGACCCTCGACGCCGGCCGGACCTGACCGGCCTGCGCGGAGCGCGGCATCTTCGCACGCCCTCGTCATGACCGCCTGCCGCATCGTCGACCGGAAGCCGCCGTTCCGACCCGGCATGGTGTGAGGCGCTGGCGTTTCCCGCATTTTCGTGTATATGCGCAGCCAACCGGTCCATGGACCGGCGGCGCGACCTGTCCGCGATGACGGGCTCGCGGTTTTCGGACCTCGCTGGACGACATCCCGGCCTGGCCCGCCAGATCAACCCCATCATGAGGATCCCCCGATGTCGATCACTGCCGAGCGCAAGACCGCGCTCATCAACGAATACGCCACCAAGCCGCACGATACGGGCTCGCCCGAGGTCCAGATCGCGATCCTGACGGAGCGCATCAACAACCTGACCGGCCACTTCAAGTCCCACAGCAAGGACAACCATTCGCGCCGCGGCCTGCTCAAGCTGGTCTCGCAGCGCCGCTCGTTGCTGGACTATCTGAAGGGCAAGGAAGAGGCCCGCTACAAGACGCTGATCGAGAGGCTCGGCATCCGCCGCTGATCGATCCCGAGATCCCCGCCCGGCGCGATCGCTCCGGGCGGGTCTTTTCAGGACGGCCCGCAATGAGGCGGCCGCCCGATTCCACCGCGACGGCCGCAGGGGCGGCTGCCGCCTGACCCGCCGGGCGTCTTCGACGTCCATGGCAGGATCGCCGAGCGCTCGGCTACCGTATCTCTACAGCCGAGCGTTCCGCCGTCTTGCTCATGGCCGATGACGCCTCTCGGGTCTCATTCGATCCGAAAGACGCAAAACCCATGTTCGACGTACAGACCGAAGAGCTGATCTGGGGCGGGCGCAAGCTCGTGCTCGAAACCGGCAAGATCGCCCGCCAGGCCGACGGCGCCGTGCTCGCCACCTATGGCGAGACCGTCGTGCTCGCCACCGTCGTCTCGGCCAAGGAGCCGAAGCCGGGCTTCGACTTCTTCCCGCTCACCGTGAACTACCAGGAAAAGACCTTCGCGGCCGGCCGCATCCCCGGCGGCTACTTCAAGCGCGAGGGCCGTCCGTCCGAGAAGGAGACGCTGGTTTCGCGCCTGATCGACCGGCCGATCCGCCCGCTCTTCGTCGAAGGCTACAAGAACGACACGCAGGTCGTCGTGACCGTTCTGCAGCACGACCTCGAGAACGATCCCGACATCCTCGCGATGGTCGCGACCTCGGCGGCGCTGACCCTCTCGGGCGTGCCCTTCATGGGCCCGATCGGCGGCGCCCGCGTCGGCTATATCGACGGCGCCTACAAGCTGAATCCGACGCTCGACGAGGCCAAGGAATCGGTTCTCGACCTCGTCGTCGCCGGCACCCAGGACGCCGTGATGATGGTCGAGTCGGAGGCCAAGGAGCTCTCCGAGGAGGTCATGCTCGGCGCCGTGATGTTCGGCCACAAGCATTTCCAGCCAGTGATCGAGGCGATCATTCGCCTGGCCGAGAAGGCCGCCAAGGAGCCGCGCGACTTCAATCCGCCGGATGATTCCGCCATTCTCGACGCGATCATGAAGTTGGGCGAGGCCGAGCTGCGCGCCGCCTACAAGATCACCGCCAAGGCCGAGCGCTACAAGGCGGTCGATGCGGTCAAGGCCAAGGTCGTCGCCGCGCTGGTCTCGGACACTCCGGACGGCGTCTCGACCTTCCCGAAGGACAAGGTCGGCGTCCAGTTCAAGGAAGCCCAGGCCAAGATCGTCCGCTGGAACATCCTCGACGACGGCATCCGCATCGACGGCCGCGACGGCAAGACCGTGCGCCCGATCGTGGCCGAGGCCGGCGTTCTGCCGCGCACCCACGGCTCGGCGCTGTTCACCCGGGGCGAGACGCAGGCGCTGGTCGTGACCACGCTCGGCACGGGCGACGACGAGCAGTTCATCGACTCGCTGGAAGGCACCTACAAGGAAACCTTCCTGCTGCACTACAACTTCCCGCCCTACTCCGTCGGCGAGACCGGCCGCATGGGCTCGCCCGGCCGCCGCGAAATCGGCCATGGCAAGCTCGCCTGGCGCGCCATCCACCCGATGCTGCCGGCGAAGTCGGAGTTCCCCTACACGCTGCGCGTCGTCTCGGAGATCACCGAGTCGAACGGCTCCTCCTCGATGGCCACCGTCTGCGGCACCTCGCTGGCGCTGATGG
>QFQY01000116.1 GCA_003248805.1 Chelatococcus sp.
GCTTGCCCAGAACCTGGGTCAGCACGTTGAGGCGGCCGCGATGGGCCATGCCGAAGACGATGTCGCGCACGCCGAGCGCACCGCCGCGCTTGATGATCTGCTCCAGCGCCGGGACGAGCGCCTCGCCGCCGTCCAGGCCGAAGCGCTTGGTGCCGGTGAACTTCAGATCGAGGAACTTCTCGAAGCCCTCGGCCTCGACGAGCTTGTTGAGGATCGCCTTCTTGCCTTCCTTGGTGAAGGCGATCTCCTTGTCCGGCCCCTCGATGCGCTCCTGCAGCCAGGCCTTCTGCTCCGGATCGGAGATGTGCATGAACTCGATGCCGACCGTGCTGCAATAGGTCCGCTGCAGGATCGTCACCATCTCGCGGACGGTGGCGAACTCCATGCCGAGCACGTTGTCGATGAAGATCTTGCGGTCGAGATCGGCCTCGCCGAAGCCGAAGGCCGCCGGCGAAAGCTCCTCGGAATCCTTCGGCTGCTCGATGCCGAGCGGGTCGAGATTGGCGTGAAGGTGGCCACGCATGCGGAAGGCGCGGATCAGCATGATGGCGCGCACGGAATCGCGCGTTGCCTGCTGGACATCGGCCGGCGAGAGCTCGACGCCCTTGGCCTGCGCCTTGCCCTTGAGCTTGTCGGAGACGACCTTCTCGACGACGGCCCAGTTGCCGTCCAGCGCCGAGACGAGCTCCCCATTGGCGGCCACCGGCCAGTTCGGCTTCTTCCAGGAGGCGCCCTTGGCGTTCTGCAGGACGGACTGCTTGTCATCGTGCAGCGCGCCGAAGAAGCCCTGCCACTGCTCGTCGACCGACTTGGGATCGGCCTGGTAGCGGGCGTAGAGATCCTCGATATAGGCCGCGTTGCCGCCATAGAGGAACCCGGTCTGGGCGAGCGCCTCGTTGATGTCCTGGCGAGCCATGATCGTTCTGCCTTTTCCTGCCTGCCGCTTCGTCTTGCCGTCATGGTCGGCCTTGAGCCGACCATCTCTTGGGGAGCCCGGCGCGGGATGAGATGGTCGGGTCAAGCCCGACCATGACGCCCTTTTGCCGCGACGCTTTTGCGCCGCTTTGAGCCTCAGCCCTTCAACACTTCGACCAAGGTCTTTCCAAGGCGCGCCGGCGAGGGCGAGACCCGGATGCCGGCCGCTTCCATGGCCGCGATCTTGTCCTCGGCGCCGCCCTTGCCGCCCGAGATGATCGCGCCCGCGTGGCCCATGCGGCGGCCCGGAGGCGCCGTGCGGCCGGCGATGAAGCCGACCATCGGCTTCTTGCGACCGCGCTTGGCCTCGTCCTTGATGAACTGGGCCGCGTCCTCCTCGGCAGAACCGCCGATCTCGCCGATCATGATGATCGACTCGGTCTTCATGTCGGCGAGGAACATCTCGAGCATGTCGATATACTCGGTGCCCTTGACCGGGTCGCCGCCGATGCCGACAGCGGTGGTCTGACCGAGACCCTCGCGGGTGGTCTGGAACACGGCCTCATAGGTCAGCGTGCCGGAGCGCGAGACGATGCCGACCGAGCCCGGCTTGAAGATGTTGGCCGGCATGATGCCGATCTTCGATTCGCCGGCGGTGACGACGCCCGGGCAGTTCGGCCCGATCAGGCGCGACTTGGAGCCGGAGAGCGAGCGCTTGACCTTGACCATGTCGAGCACCGGGATGCCCTCGGTGATGCAGACGATCAGCGGGATCTCGGCGTCGATCGCCTCGCAGATCGCGTCCGCGGCGCCCGGGGGCGGCACGTAGACGACGGACGCGGTGGCGCCGGTCTTCTCCTTCGCCTCGGCGACGGTGTCGAACACCGGCAGGCCGAGATGGAGCGAGCCGCCCTTGCCCGGCGAGGTGCCGCCGACGACCTGGGTGCCGTAGGCGATCGCCTGCTCCGAGTGGAACGTGCCGTTCTTGCCGGTGAAGCCCTGGGTGATGAGCTTGGTGTTCTTGTCGATCAGGATGGACATGGCTGCTCCTCAGGCCTTCTTGACCGCGGCGACGATCTTCTGCGCGGCATCGTCGAGGTCGTCGGCGGGAATGACGTTCAGGCCGGATTCGCGGATGATCTTCTTGCCTTCCTCGACATTGGTGCCTTCGAGGCGCACCACCAGCGGGACGGCGAGGCCGACCGCCTTCACCGCCGCGAGCACGCCGCGCGCGATGACGTCGCACTTCATGATGCCGCCGAAGATGTTGACGAGGATGCCCTTCACCTTCGGGTCGGCGGTGATGATCTTGAAGGCCGCGGTGACCTTCTCCTCCGTGGCGCCGCCGCCGACGTCGAGGAAGTTGGCCGGGCTTTCGCCGTAGAGCTGGATGATGTCGAGCGTCGCCATGGCGAGGCCGGCGCCGTTGACCATGCAGCCGATGGTGCCGTCGAGCGCGATATAGGCGAGATCGTACTTCGACGCCTCGATCTCCTTGGAATCCTCCTCCGTCTCGTCACGCAGGGCGACGACGTCGGGGTGCCGGTAGAGCGAGTTCGAGTCGAAGTTGACCTTGGCGTCGAGGCACTTGAGCTGGCCCTGCGTCGTGACGATCAGGGGGTTGATCTCCAGCATCGCCATGTCCTTGCCGACGAAGGCGTTGTAGATCTGGGTCAGGACGGTGCCGGCCTGCTTGGCGAGGTCGCCGCTGAGGCCCAGCGCCTTGGCGACGGTGCGGCCGTGATGCGGCATGATGCCGGTCGCCGGGTCCACCGAGAAGGTCAGGATCTTCTCGGGCGTGTCATGGGCGACCGCCTCGATGTCCATGCCGCCCTCGGTCGAGACGACGAAGGCGACGCGCGAGGTCTCGCGGTCGACCAGCGCCGAGAGGTAGAACTCCTTCTCGATGTCGGAGCCGTCCTCGATATAGAGGCGGTTGACCTGCTTGCCGGCCTCGCCGGTCTGCACGGTCACCAGCGTGTTGCCGAGCATCTCCTTGGCGTGGGCCTCGACCTCCTCGATCGACTTGGCGAGGCGGACGCCGCCCTTCGCGTCGGGGCCCAGTTCCTTGAACTTGCCCTTGCCGCGGCCGCCGGCATGGATCTGCGACTTCACGACATAGAGCGGGCCGGGCAGCTTCTTGGCGGCCTCGACGGCCTCGGCGACGGTCAGCGCCGGGAAGCCGGCGGAGACGGGCGCGCCGTATTCCTTGAGGATGGCCTTGCCCTGGTATTCGTGGATGTTCATGTGCTCGGATTCCCTGACGGCAACGGGCGAACGAAAAAGGCGGCGGCCCCGAACGGACCCGCCGCCTTCCGTAAATTACGCGAGTGACGAATCGATGGTCTTGCAGGCGTCGATCAGGCCCTGCACCGAAGCCACCGACTTCGCCAGCATCTCCTTCTCGGCGCCGTTGAGGCGGATCTTGACGACCTTCTCGATGCCCTTGGCGCCGATCACGACCGGCACGCCGACGAACATGTCCTTGACGCCGTACTGGCCCTTGAGCGCGGCGGCCGCCGGCAGGACGCGCTTCTGGTCCTTGAGATAGCTCTCGGCCATGGCGATCGCGGAGGCGGCGGGCGCATAGAAGGCCGAGCCGGTCTTGAGCAGGTTGACGATCTCGCCGCCGCCCTTGCGGGTGCGCTCGACGATGGCGTCCAGCTTCTCCTGCGTGGTCCACTTCATCTTGACGAGGTCGGGCAGCGGGATGCCGGCGACGCCCGAATAGCGGACCAGCGGCACCATGTCGTCGCCATGGCCGCCAAGCACGAAGGCCGAGACGTCCTTGACCGAAACGTTGAACTCCTCGGCGAGGAAATAGCGGAAGCGGGCGGAGTCGAGCACGCCGGCCATGCCGCAGATCATGTTCGGCTTGATGCCCGAGAACTTCTGCAGGGCCCAGACCATGGCGTCGAGCGGGTTGGTGATGCAGATCACGAAGGCCTTGGGGGCGTAGGTCTTGATGCCCTCGCCGACGGCCTTCATCACCTTCAGGTTGATGCCGATCAGGTCGTCGCGGCTCATGCCGGGCTTGCGCGGCACGCCGGCGGTGACGATGATCACGTCGGCGC
>QFQY01000051.1 GCA_003248805.1 Chelatococcus sp.
CTCGCTCCAAGATGGCCTGAACAACCCCTTGGAATCACGAGTGCCCCAGTCGCTCAACCCTTTCGGGACGGGCTCTTAGCGAAATCGGCGGTCGGCTTTGGCGGCGTCCCTGACTCATCGACAAATAGGATATGCATACGAAAGCCTCCCCACCCATCCGATAGGTCAAGCACAACAGAAAGCGTTGCTCAATCCGCAGCCCTAAAAAGCACCTGCACATTCAGCGCAAATAGTCTAGACATACGTCGATCCATGGAGACCGGCATGTCCGACTACAGCGTCACCTCCCTCGACGACCTCGCCCGGCTCTACCCCAACCCGGCACCGCCCGCGTCGCTCCACAAGGAGATCGACCATGTCGACGAGAACTATGCCGCGCTGATCGCCGCCTCGCCTTTCTTCACCCTCGCGACGGTCGGCCCTGAGGGTCTGGATTGTTCGCCGCGCGGGGATCTGCCGGGGTTTGTTACGGTCCGGGACGCGAAAACGCTCCTGATTCCCGACCGAAAAGGCAATAACCGTCTGGATTCGTTGAAGAATATCCTGTTCGACGATCGAATCGGAATGCTCTTCCTGATCCCCGGCTATGGCGAGACGTTACGCGTCAACGGACGCGCGAAGCTATCCTGCGATCCTGAGTTGTGCGGGCAGTTCGAGATGGCCGGAAAGCTCCCGGCCTGCGTGATCGTGGTCACCGTCGAAGCCGTCTACTTCCAGTGCTCGCGCGCGGTCGTCCGGGCGGAGCTGTGGAATGCCGAGCGGCATGTGAAGACGGGCGACGTGCCCAGCGCCGGCACGATGCTGCGCGACATCACCGCGCGCAACGCCGCAGTCGAGACCTTCGACGGTGAGGGGTACGACCGGGCACTACCGGAGCGCGTCAAGGCGACGCTGTATTGAGGCGCGCGGAATCCCCTCTCCTTTAAGGAGAGGGGCAGGGGTGAGGTCTAGGCTTCTGGACCAGTTGCATGAGGGTGGTTCAGGGACGCAGCTATGAGGTCGCCGCCAAAGCGCCCAACGGCCTACCCCTCACCCTGCCCTCTCCCTACGGGAGCGGGCTCCCCGCGCTGGACCCGACAAGCGTAGAGCCGCTCACAGCAGCCCTTCGTTCGCCGCCAGCACCTTGAGGCTCACATCGGGCCGGGCGCCGACATGGCTGATGACCTCGGCCGCCGCGAGCGCACCGAGCCGCAGAGAATCGCGGGCCTCGCGGCCCGAGGTCAGTCCGAAGAGGAAACCGGCGGCGAAAAGGTCTCCGGCGCCCGTCGCATCGACCACACGCTCGACCGGGAAGACCGGCTCCTCGACGATCCCGTCCGGAGTCACCGCCAGGGCGCCCTTCTCCGAGCGCGTGACCACGGCGAGGATGTTTTCGGCGCGCAGGGCGGCGAGCGCGGTTTCGAAGTCGCCGCTCTGGTACAGGCTCTTCAACTCGTGCTCGTTGGCGAAGACAATATCGACCGTGCGGTTGCGGACGAGCCCGAGGAACTCCTCGCGATAGCGATCGACGCAGAACGAGTCCGACAGGGTGATGGCGACACGGCCGCCGGCGCCGTGGGCGATCTCCGAGGCCTTCCGGAAGGCCTCCTTCGCCGCCGGCGGATCCCAGAGATAGCCTTCGAGGTAGACGATGTCGGCGCTGGCGACGGCAGCCTGATCGACATCGGCCACGGTGAGGCCCTGGCAGGCACCGAGATAGGTGTTCATCGTCCGCTCGCCGTCCGGGGTGACGATGATGAAGGAGCGCGCCGTGGCGGGGCCGTCGGCGGCTGCCGTCGTGTCGAAGGCGACGCCGAGCGAGGTCAGGTCATGCCGATAGAGCTTGCCGAGCTCGTCCGCCTTGACCTTGCCGATGAAGGCGCCCTTGCCCCCGAACGACGCCAGACCGGCGATGGTGTTGGCGGCCGAGCCGCCGGAGATGACCTTGGCCGGGCCCATGGCGGCATAGATCGCCTCGGCACGGGCCTCGTCGATGAGCATCATCGAGCCCTTCACCAGCTCCTGCTTCAGCAGGAAATCCTCTTCCGCCGCAGCGATGACGTCGACGATGGCGTTTCCAAGGGCGAGGACACTGGTGCGGCCGGTCATGAGAAGATCCTGGAAAAAGGAAGGTTTCGGCGTGTCGCATCATGGTGGGGACAGGTCAAGCAAGGCGCCGGCGGGCACGCGGCTAACGGTGCTGTCGGGCTGCTCCGGCGGCGGCAAATCGACACTCCTGGAGGCGCTGGCGCAGCGGGGCATCGCGACCGTGGCCGAACCCGGCCGGCGCATCGTCCAGCAGGAGCGCGCGGCAGGCGGCGGGGCCCTGCCCTGGCACGATCTCGCCGCCTTCGCCCGGCGCGCCCTGGCGCTGGCGCAGGCCGACCGTGCCGAAGCGCTCGCGCGCGGCGGTGCGACGCTGTTCGACCGCGGCATGGTGGATGCGGCGGCCGCCCTGGAGCGGGCGACGGGCGCGCCGGCCGCCGAAACGCTCGGGCCGAGCCGGCTTTACGACTCGCCGGTCTTCCTCGTTCCGCCCTGGCCGGAGATCTACCGGCAGGACGGGGAACGGGCGCACGGCTTCGACGCAGCCGTGGTCGAATACGAGCATCTGGTCGCGACCTATTCAGGCCTCGGCTATGCCGTCCTGATCGTGCCGCGGCTGCGGGTGGCAGAGCGCGTCGCCTTCGTGATGGGCCGGCTCGGGATCACCGGCTCGTAGAACCGACGCGGGCGGCCGCCCCGTCGAGCACCGCCGTCAGGGCCTCGAGCTCCTCGCGGGTCAGTTGGCCGACTTCCCGCGAAAGCCGGTTGGCGAGGAGCGTCGCCTCGGGCGCAAGCCCGGCCGTATCGACGATGACGCGCGGGTGCGAGAGATCGGCGAGGCGAACGAGCTCGTCCGCCTCGTCCCAGATGATGCCGAGCAGATGGATCGTGCCCTGGATCAGCGTGAATGTCGGGCGGCCGCGCCGGCCATGTTCCAGCGCCGAAAGATAGGCGGGCGTCACGCCCAGGCGCTGCGCCATCTCCGCCAGCGAGATGCCGCGCTCGGCCCGCAGATCGCGCACGCGGCGGCCGAAGGGGGTCACAAGCCCGTCTCCCGCGCACGCCGAAGCCTGACATAAAGCGCGCCCGAACCGCCATGGCGCTGCTCTGCTTCGTCGAAGTCGACGATCAGGGGCCGCAGATCGGGCAGCCGGAGCCAATGCGGCACGACACGCCGCAGCACGCCGCGCTCCTCGCCGAAGAGGCTGTCGCCGGCGGCGCCCTTGCCGGTGACGACCAGAACGAGCTTGCATCCTTGCGCCTGCTGCCGGCGCAGGAAGCCGCGCAGGGCCAGATGAGCTTCGTCCTGCCGCATGCCATGAAGGTCGATGACCGCCTCGACGCCCTGCTGGCCGCGGCGCAGCTGCGTGCGCAGCCTCCGTTCGAGCGGCGCGAGCTGCGGTGGTTCCGCCGCCCTGCGTTTCGGCGGCTCCGTCGCAGCCGCGGCCACAGAGGCGGTTGCAGCCGGTTGCGGGGCCGGGAGAGGCTCGACCGGCTCTGGCGCGAGCGGCTTGCGACCGGGCAGCGGCGTGACCGTGCGGGCGACCTCGCGCCAGAGCGCGAGATCGGCCGGAGACAGGCTCTTTCCCCGCCGAGAACGCATCGCTAGCGCCCGGAATGACGCGGCCAGAGCACGACGAACTCGGTCCCATGGCGGATGAGACCAGCGCGATGCCCGGCCACGGCGCCCGAACCGACGAAGAGGTCGAGCCTCGCCGGGCCGAGGATCGCCGAGCCGGTATCCTGCGCCAGCATCAGCCGCGCCAGCCGTCCCTCGCTACCGGCACCATCGGGAATCGTGGCGTCGATCCAGACCGGCAGGCCGTAGGGCCAGGCCGAACGGTCGATCGCGATGCTGCGCAGCGGCGTCAGCGGCAGGCCGGCCCCGCCGATCGGGCCGGAGTCGGCCGGCAGATCGTCCCGCCGCGCGAAGAAGACGAAGGAGCGGTTGAGGCGGATCAGATCGCGCGCGAAATCCGCATCGGCCTTCAGCCGGGCGATCAGCCGGTCCATGGTCATCTCGGCCGGTGGGATCGCCTCGCGCTCACTCAGAACGCGTCCGAGCGAGGTGTAGGCGTGCCCATTGCGGCCCGAATAGACCAGCCGCGTCACCGAGCCGTCGGGCAGGCGGACGCGACCCGAGCCCTGCACCTGCAGGACGAAGCGATCGACGGGATCGCGCAGCCAGAGGATTTCGAGGCCCTGCCCGTCCAGGGCGCCGGTCTCGATGGCGGCCCGGTCCGGAAAGGGCTCGAGCCCCCTGGCCGTACGCCGGGCGGCGGACAATGCGCGGTCGAGCCCGGGCCAGTCGTCCTCCGCGGCGCGGGTCACGAGATCGGCCGGGCGACCATAGAGCGGCGTCGGGAACTCGGCGCTGCGGACCAGCGAACCCTCGAATTCCGGTTCGAAATAGCCGGTCATGAAGCCGCGTTCCGCGCTCTCCGGCCGGATGCGCCAGAAGGTGAAGGCGCGCTCGAAGAAGGCGCGCGCCGCCTCGCGGCCGACAGGTCCGGCGCGCCGGAGATCACGCGCCTCGGCGCAGGCCTGGGCCAGGCCAGGCGGCACCGGGAGCGCAGGGCGCAGCGGCGGATCGGCCTCGCAGCCATCGGCGAAGATGCGGAACGGAATGCTGTGATCATCCTGCGCCCAGCCGTCCAGCCGCGCGGGATCGACGACCTGTGCCCGTGCGCCGGGCGGCAGCGGCGGGGACTTTCCTGCCTGCACAGCGACCGGCGCGGTCATGAGGACGAGCGCCAGCGCTGCACCGGCACCACGGATCACGCGCCGGATTCGGTGGCGACGAGCAGCCAGTTGGGATCGCGGCTGCCGAGCTGGCGCGAGAAGGTCCAGATGTCGTTGACCTCGGACACCGCCTCGGCGCTGCCGTCCACGACGTTGCCCTGGCCATCGCGGGTGACGCTGATCAGCTGCGAGACGAAGGAGATGGTGACCTGCGCGGCCTTGCCCTTGACGTCGACCGCCGTGATATCCGCCTTGTCGATCGAGACGAAGTTGGATTCGGCGGTTTCGCCGCGCTTTTCGCGATCGGTAATGGCCTGCTCGAAGCCGTCATAGACCTCCTTGGCGAGGAGGCCCTTCAGCGTCTTGCGATCGCCGCGCGCGAAGGCGGTGACGATAGCCTCATAGGCGGCCTTGGCGCCGCCGACGAAGGCATGCGGGTCGAAATCGGGTTCCTGCCGCGCGATCGCCTCGATGCCGGCGATGATCGGCGAATCGGCCGGCGCGATGTCCTTCCAGCGATCGGCCGCCGCCGGCGCGGCTGCGCCGGGATCATTGGCCGCACCCGGAAGGCGGATCACATTGTCCCGCTTGGCCTCGCCGGCCTGATCGGAGCGGGGGGGCGAGGCGTCGCGACGCGGAAACGGATCCACCGGCGGCTGCTCATGGCCCGTCTTCTGGCCCAGCACCGAACGCAGCTTCCAGGCGACGAAGACAGCCAGGGCCAGGAAGACAAGAGTCGTGATGTCGAATGAATTTTGCATCGAAATCTGACCCGAGGCTCCAATCCTGACCGCGCTACGGGCCGCGGCTGCGACCCTTCCACCGGACCATATGGTGTCCATGGCTCGTAACATCCACCCCTGCGCTTGTGAAGGGCGGCTGCTTGTGCGCGACTTGCGTCCATGATAGCCGACGCCGGCACCGCCAGCGGATAGCGGCGGCGCGGTTCCGGGCACCGAGCAGCGCGGGACTTCCGAGCCAAGAAGCTGCCAGACCGAGATCGGACCCGATGGCCAACGACATCCCCAACGGCAACGGCGCCAGCGCCAACGATGCGGCGCCGAGCATGAGCGCCCTGATCCAGTACATCAAGGACTTCTCCTTCGAGAACCCGAAGGCGCCCCGCGCGCTCGGCAGCCAGGAGGCTCAGCAGGGTCCGCAGATGTCGCTGCAGGTCAATGTCTCGACCACGGTGCTCGGCGAGAACGACTACGAGACGGTGCTGCGGCTCGAAGGCAAGGCGGAGCTGCATGGCGAGACGCTCTTCGCCTTCGACCTGAGCTATGGCGGTGTCTTCCGCCTGGTGAACATCCCGCAGGAGCACATCCATCCTGTGCTCGTGATCGATTGCGCCCGGCTGCTGTTCCCCTTCGCCCGCCAGATCATCGCGGAAGCGGTGCAGAACGGCGGCTTCCCGCCGTTCTACGTGCCCCCGATCGACTTCGCCGCGCTTTTCCAGCAGCGGCTCCAGGAGCTCCAGGGCGCGGGCAACGCCTGAGCCTCCGCGACAGCGTGTATCGAGACGGAAGGGCCCCTCGGGGCCCTTTTTCGTTGGCATTCCCTCGGAAGTCAGTCTTCCCGGATATTGTTCAATCCTGCAGACATTGCCGACGAGTGCGGGAACAACCATCTCGCCTGCCTGTTCTGGGAGCGCCATTCCGGCATCCCGCGCTGTTTGGAGAGATGATGGACTATCTGATGACGCTCGCCGCCGACCCCGCCGCATGGGCTGCGCTCGGGGCGCTTGTCGCCATGGAAGTCGTCCTCGGCATCGACAACCTGATCTTCATCTCGATCCTGACCAACAAGCTGCCGGAGCATCAGCGCTCGCGCGGCCGGCGCATCGGCATCGCGCTGGCGCTCGTGCTGCGCCTCGCCCTGCTTTCGACGGTCGCGATCATCGTGACGCTGACCGAGCCGATCGTCTCGATCCTGGGCAAGGCGTTCTCCTGGCGCGACATCATCCTGATGGCCGGCGGTCTCTTCCTCGTCTGGAAGGCGACGATGGAGATCCATCACAAGGTCGACATCAAAGAGCGTTCGGACGGTGCGGCGGCCGCGCACGCCGCCGCCGTGAGCTTCGGTGGCGTGATCGTGCAGATCCTGCTGCTCGACCTCGTCTTCTCGATCGACTCGATCATCACCGCGGTCGGCATGACCGACCATATCCCGATCATGGTGATCGCCGTCGTCGCGGCCGTGCTGACGATGCTGTTGGCGGCCGATCCGCTGGCGCATTTCATCGAGCGCAACCCCACCATCGTCATGCTGGCGCTGGGCTTCCTGCTGATGATCGGCGCCATGCTGATCGCGGAAGGGTTCGGCGTGCATGTGCCCAAGGGCTACATGTATGCGGCGATGGCGTTCTCGGCGCTGGTCGAGGGGCTGAACATGCTGGCCCGCCGCGCCCTGTCGCGAAACGGGAAGGGCTGAACCTCAGTCCCTCTCGGCGATGCCGAGATAGCCGCGCCAGAGCTCGGCCTTGGGCATGGTGTCAACGAAGGCGCGATGCGAGGCGAAGGCCGCCTCGTCCAGCCTCGACGCGAGCGGCCGCACACGCTGCGGCCGTTCCGAGACGAGCGTGCCGAGGCCGGGCCCGCCGGCCTCGGTGGCGACGCCCAGGCCGAGCGTGGTCTGCTTGCCGCCGATCAGCTCGATATAGACCTCGGCGAGGATCTCGGAATCGAGCAGAGCGCCGTGCTTGGTGCGGCGGCTGTTGTCGATGCCGTAGCGGGCGCAGAGCGCGTCGAGGCTGTTGGAGGCGCCGGGGTGTTTCCGGCGCGCCATGGATAGGGTGTCGACGACGCGGTGCTGCTCGATCAGGCCGAGCCCGAGCCGCTTGAACTCCATGTTGAGAAAGCCGACGTCGAAGGACGCATTGTGGATGACCAGCCTGGCGTCTTCGATGAAGGCCGCGAACTCCTCGGCGATGGCCGCGAAGACGGGCTTGTCCGACAGGAAGGCTTCGGACAGCCCGTGAATCCGGAAGGCCTCGTCCGGCATCGAGCGCTCGGGATTGATGTAGACGTGGTAGAAGCGGCCCGTCGGGCAGTGGTTCAGAAGCTCGACGCAGCCGATCTCGACGACGCGGTCGCCATTGTTGGCTTCGACGCCCGTGGTTTCGGTATCGAGGACGATCTCACGCATGTCCGGTCCCGCGGTCTGGCTGCCTGCCCGGTCGCCCGGCCAGCGCTGCGAGGATAGAGCAGACCTGCCGGCGCGCGGCCATGACCCCGCGAGACGTGTCCACCAGGAAATGAGCGCGCCGCCGCTTCTCCGCATCCGGCATCTGCATGCCCAGTATGGCCGCGAGTCTGTCTTCGGTCATACCGGGCCGGGCGAGAACGCGCCGGCGCTGCTCTTCGGCGGGAGCGGTCACGACGAGGACCGCATCGCAGCGCGCCTCTCCGCCGGTTTCCAGCAGAAGCGGCACGTCGAGCACTGCGAGCCCCCGGCCCTCGGCGCGGCAGCGGGCGAGGAATTCCGCCTCCGCCTCGCGCACGAGCGGATGAATGATCGCCTCGAGCCGCTTCATCGCCTCGGGCTTGCCCAGCACGGCGGCCGACAATGCGGGCCGGTCGACGACGCCGTCCCTGATCGTTCCCGGGAAGGCCTCCCCCACCGGGCCGACGGCGCGGCCGCGATGAAGCGCATGGACGGCCCGATCCGCATCGTGCACCGGCACGCCGCTCTCCCCGAACAGGGCCGCCGTCGCGGATTTTCCCATTCCGATCGAGCCGGTCAATCCGAGGATGAAGGTCATCGTGGCCCCGCCGAATCAGGCGCCCATGATATCCGCCTCGAGCAGGGCACGCAGTGCCGGCGTCACTTTCGGGGTCACGCCGAACCAGCGGGCGAAGCCCGGAACCGCCTGGTGCAGCAGCATGCCGAGACCATCGACCGGAATCCCGCCGCGACGTTCCGCCTCGGCCAGCAAGGCCGTCTTCAGCGGCACATAGACGACGTCGTCGACAATCGTGCCCGGCCGAAGACCGGAGAGATCGATATCGAGCGCCGGCTGGCCCTTCATGCCCAGGGCCGTGGTGTTGACGACGAGATCGGCCGCCGCGACCAGCGCGGACCGCTCCGCCCAGTCGCGCGCTTCGAGCGGCCGGCCCAGCGTCGCGGCCAGGGCCTCGGCTCGCTCGCGCCCGCGATTGACGACGACGATCCGGCCGATGCCTCGGCTCTTCAGCCCGAAGGCGACGCCCCGCGCCGCACCGCCGGCGCCGAGCACGAGCGCCGTCCCGACCGTCTCGCTCCAGCGGGGCGCCGTGGCGTCGAGATGGCCGAGGAAACCCAGGACGTCGGTGTTGTCGCCATGGAGGCGGCCGTCTTCGCTCCATAAGGTGTTGACCGCACCGATGGCGCGGGCGGCATCGCCGACCTCGTCGAGCAGCGGCAGGACGGCTTCCTTGTGCGGAACGGTGACGTTGCCTCCCGCGAATTCCCCCGAGCGAAGACGCTCGACGAAGGCAGGCAGCTCGGCGGGAGCGACGTCGATGCGCTCATAGGAACCGGCGATGCCGTGTTCCGTCAGCCAGGCGCCATGGATCAGGGGCGAGCGCGAATGCGCGATGGGATGACCGATGACGAAGCAGCGCGGAGCCATGAGGGAGTCCGATCGGAATCAGTTTGCGAGCAGGCCGAGCCGGCGAAGGGCCGCCAGCACTGCCAGCAGCGGCAGGCCGAGGATGGTGAAATGATCGCCTTCGACCGATTCGAAGAGCTGGGCGCCGAGCCCCTCGATCTGATAGGCGCCGACGCTCTGGAGAACGGCCGGCCCCGCGCTGTGCAGATAGAGCGCGATGAAGCTCTCCGTCAGGGGACGCATGACGAGGCCTGCACTGTCGAAGCCGTCGGCCAGGATCACGCCGTCCCTGGTCAAAGCGAAGGCGGAATGAAGGGTGTGACGCCGCCCGGCGAGAGCCCCGAGCTGAGCCGCAGCTTGCGGGACGTCCAGCGGCTTGTGGAAAGCGATGCCATCGCAGTCGAGCGTCTGGTCCGCCCCGAGCACGACCCGTCCCGGAGCCGTGGCAGCTCCTGCGAGTGCCTTGGCCCGCGCGAGCGCGAGCGCAACCATCCCGGCGCCGGCTCCTTCGGCCCGCAGAGGAGCCTCGACAGCCCGCTCGTCGATGGCAGGACGGATAACCTCGGGCACGACGCCCGCAGCCGCCAGCATGGCCCGACGGCTCTCGCTTCCCGAGGCGAGAAGCAAGGGCCGGGTACCGAGCCAGAGCCCGGACGGACCGCTCATGTGGCGATGAACTTCATGCGGTGATCGCGCAGGAGGTCGAGGATCGAGGCTGCGGTCTCCTCGATGGAGCGGCGCGTGACATCGATGACCGGCCAGCCCCTGCGCCCACAGAGCCGCCGGGACTGGGCGACCTCGTCGGCGACCGCGGCGGGATCGACATAGGCCGTCTCTTCCTCGGCCCGCAGCGACAGCAGGCGGTTCTGACGGATCTGGACGATGCGGTCGGCGCTGGCGACGAGCCCGACGATCAGAGGCTTCTTCAGCCGGTCGAGTTCCTCCGGCAGGGGCGTGTTCGGCACGAGCGGGATATTGGCGGTCTTGATGCCGCGATTGGCGAGATAGATGCTCGTCGGCGTCTTCGAGGTCCGGCTGATGCCGACGAGGATGACGTCGGCGCTTTCGAGGTCGCCGCCGAGCTGCCCGTCGTCATGGAGCAGCGTGTAGTTCATCGCGTCGATGCGCCGGAAATACTCCGTGTTGAGCACATGCTGCGCGCCCGGCTTCGTCGCCGACGTCTGTCCGAGATAGGACTGGAACAGCGACAGCACGGGCTGGAGCACCGAGAGGCATGGGCAGCCGAGGTTGCGGCAGAAGGTTTCCAGGCGCTCCGACCATTCGGGCTCGACGAGCGTGTAGAGGACCACGCCGGGCGAGGCCTCGATCTCCGCCAGGACACGGGAGAGCTGCGCCTCCGACCGCACGAGCGGATAGACATGCTCGATGGCCGAGACCGTTTCGTACTGGGCGGCGGCCGCGCGGCTGACGGCGATCAGGGTTTCGCCGGTCGCGTCGGAGACCAGATGCAGATGGAAGTAGTTGCGCGGCACGGCCATTCCCGCATGCGAGGAGGGATTCACCTCTAGCCCGACACGCGCGCAAAGCAAATCTCCCGCGCCGACCGCGAGCGAGCGGGCTCTTTCAACAGGGGGTGGGGACGGGTGTGGACAAGTGAGCGCCCGGACGGCCCGACGGACGGGCTCTGTATAACCCCCCGCCGCCATCCACAGCCCAACCGCTGTGACGAGAGAAAGAGTGTTTCACGTGAATCATTCCGGCAGCCGGGTCGGATCTGTCCGATTCCGATTGGTTAAGAAAGCCTTAACGACCGCTCTGCGGCGTCATGTCCTGCCGGTCGGCCTGTGGACCGGTTGTGGAAGGCCTTGCGCCGGGCTATCTGCCCTCTCCCAAGAGCTAAAAAATAAGATTCCTAAAAGAGATTCTTATTTGAAGAAGATTCACGCGAGGTTGGAACACGGCATGGCGAGCGCGGCTCAACCGATCTTCCTGCGGGCCCTCGCCGGCGAAACCCTGCCGACGCCGCCACTCTGGCTGATGCGCCAGGCAGGGCGGTATCTTCCCGAGTATCGCGAAGTCAGGGCCAAGGCCGGCAGCTTTCTCGCGCTCTGCTACAATCCCGAGCTCGCCGCCGAGGTCACGCTCCAGCCGATCCGGCGTTTCGGTTTCGACGCCGCGATCCTGTTCTCCGACATTCTCGTCATTCCCCAGGCCCTCGGCCAGAAGCTCTGGTTCGTCGAGGGCGAAGGTCCGCGGCTGGAGCCCATCGGCGACGCGCAGGCGCTAGCCGCCATCGGGGATGAGGCGGACGAAGCCAGGCTCGCGCCCGTCATCGAGACCGTCGGACGTGTCCGCGCTTCCCTGCCCCGAGGCACTGGTTTCATCGGGTTCTGCGGAGCGCCCTGGACTGTCGCGACCTATATGGTCGCGGGGCGCGGTACGCCCGACCAGGGCCCGGCACGAGCCATGCTCGTCGAGAACCCGACGCTGTTCCAGGAGATCGTCGACCGAATCGTCGCCGCCTCGATCCGGTATCTGTCGGCGCAGATCGAAGCCGGCGTCGATGCCGTGCAGATCTTCGACAGCTGGGCCGGAGCACTCGAAGGAGCCGATTTCCAGCGCTGGTGCATCGAGCCCACGAGACGGATCGTCGCGGGCGTCCGCGCATTGCATCCCGCTGCGCGCATCATCGGTTTCCCACGGGGCGCGGGTGCGGCGATCCCCGACTACGTCAGGCAGACCGGGATCAACGCCGTCAGTCTCGAATCGGCTATCGACCGGGGTTTCGCGCGCGACCGCATCCAGTCCCTGGTGCCGATTCAGGGCCATCTCGACCCGCTGATCCTGCGGGCTGGCGGGCCGGATCTCGAACTGGAGATCGCTCGCATTCGCGACGCGTTCGGCGCGGCTCCGTTCATTTTCAATCTGGGTCACGGTATCCTGCCGGACACGCCGATCGCTCATGTCGAGCGGCTGGTCGCGGCGGTGCGAAGCTGACGGGGCGACATTCCGATGTACGAATGGGTCAAGGCTTTCCACATCATCGCGGTGATCGCGTGGATGGCGGGCATGCTCTATCTGCCGCGCCTCATGGTCTATCACGTCGACGCGCAGATCGGCTCGATCCAGTCGGAGACCTTCAAGATCATGGAGCGGCGCCTGCTGAAGGCGATCATCAATCCCGCGATGATCGTGAGCTGGGTGCTCGGGCTCTATCTCGCCTGGAGCGTCTACGGCTTCCACGGCGGCTGGCTCCACGCCAAGATCCTGCTCGTGCTGATCCTCTCCGGCGCGCACGGCTACCTGGCCGGCCGGGTGCGGGCCTTCGCGGAGGACCGGAACGACAAGCCGGCGCGATTCTACCGCGTCCTGAACGAGGTTCCGACGCTGCTCATGATCGCGATCGTCATTCTCGTCGTGGTGAAGCCGTTCTGACGTCGGCGATGTCGTTTCCGGCTTGAGCCCGGCGGCGATTCCCGCTATCAGAAGTGGCGCTCTTCAGCGTCCTCCCTTGTTGTCGATGGTCTTTGAGCTGGCTGCCTGGCAGCGGCTCGCGGCGCGCAGTCGTCGCGCCAGCCCGATCCGGGCCTGTCGATCACCATACCACCTCCGGTCTTCTGCGGTCCCGCAGGAGCCTTCACGATCCGGATGCCCATGCGGGAAATCAAGCTTCAGGACCTCAAGGTGAAGTCCCCGACCGAACTGCTCGCGTTCGCCGAGGAGGTCGAGGTCGAAAACGCCAGCACCATGCGCAAGCAGGAGCTGATGTTCGCTATCCTCAAGCAGCTCGCGGCGCGTGAGACCGAGATCCTCGGTGAGGGCGTGGTCGAGGTCCTGCAGGACGGTTTCGGCTTCCTGCGCTCGCCCGATTCGAACTATCTGCCGGGACCGGACGACATCTATGTCTCGCCCTCGCAGATCCGGAAATTTGGGCTGCGGACCGGCGACACGGTCGAGGGGCCGATCCGTGGACCGAAGGACGGCGAGCGCTATTTCGCGCTGCTGAAGGTCAACACGGTCAATTTCGAAGACCCCGAGAAGATCAAGCACAAGATCCATTTCGACAATCTGACGCCGCTCTATCCGGACGAGCGGCTGAAGCTCGAGGTGCAGGACCCGACGAAGAAGGACTTCTCGCCGCGGGTCATCGATATCGTCGCCCCGATCGGCAAGGGCCAGCGCGCGCTGATCGTCGCGCCGCCGCGCACCGGCAAGACCGTGCTGCTGCAAAACATCGCGCAGTCGATCACGACCAATCACCCCGAGTGCTATCTGATCGTTCTGCTGATCGACGAGCGGCCCGAGGAAGTCACGGACATGCAGCGTTCGGTCAAGGGCGAGGTCGTGTCCTCGACCTTCGACGAGCCGGCTTCGCGTCACGTCCAGGTCGCGGAGATGGTGATCGAGAAGGCTAAGCGCCTGGTCGAGCACGGCCGCGACGTGGTCATCCTGCTCGATTCGATCACGCGCCTCGGCCGCGCCTACAACACGGTCGTGCCGTCCTCCGGCAAGGTGCTGACCGGCGGTGTCGACGCCAATGCCCTGCAGCGGCCGAAGCGCTTCTTCGGTGCCGCCCGCAACATCGAGGAAGGCGGTTCGCTCACCATCGTCGCGACCGCGCTGATCGACACCGGCTCGCGCATGGACGAGGTGATCTTCGAGGAATTCAAGGGCACCGGTAACTCGGAAATCGTCCTGGATCGCAAGGTCGCCGACAAGCGTATCTTCCCGGCGATCGACATCCTCAAGTCGGGCACGCGCAAGGAGGAGCTCATCACGCCGCGCTCCGACCTGCAGAAGACCTATGTCCTGCGCCGGATCCTCAACCCGATGGGTCCGCAGGACGCGATCGAGTTCCTCATCGACAAGCTGCGGCAGACGAAGCAGAACTCCGAGTTCTTCGACTCGATGAACACCTGAGACCGGCCGAAAATCGCGAGTTTGGAAACGCCCGGCCGGATGACAATCCGGCCGGGCGTTTTCGTTTTCAGGTCCTGCCATGCGGCGGCTGAAGCTGTCCCCGCGCTCTATCGCGCCTCGGCGACAGCCTCGGCCAGCCGATTCGGATCCGTGACGGGCGGCAGGCAGCGACCCTCGAAGCAGACGAAGGCTGCGCCCGCTCCGGCAAGGCGGGCCATCGCCGCGGCCGGATGGTCGTCCGGCAGAGACGTATCCCGGGCACCGTCCACCAGTGTCACCGTCGGGTCGGGCAAGCGTCGCGCCGCGTCGTGGAAGCGGCTGCGATCCGTCCCGGCGACCACGATCTCGATCCCGTGGCGGGCGAGGTCATAGGCGTTGAAGATCGAGCCGTGGGCGAGCGGAGCCCGCTCGGCCGCTGCCAATCCAGCGGCAACGGCCTTCGCCGCCTGACGTCTGTCGCCCTCCCGGCCGGTCTTGGCTGCGATCCGAATCAGGTTCTCGATATGAAGCCCGTTGGCATTGGGGACGGCGTCGTCGTGAGTCGGCCTGGGTAGGGCCGGAAGGCCCGTGGCGTCGGACCGGACCATGCCGAGCAATCCGGTATCGGCGACTCGGTAGTGCCGTTCGACATGCGCGCTCCAGGCGATGGCGTCACGGAGGTAGTGCGGGTCGAGCGTGGCGTCGTGCAGCGCGAGCGCGGCTCCCACCATCGCAGCGTGGTCGAGCGCGAAACCCGGGGTGATCGTCCGGCCTGCCCGGAAGGCGTGGGCCAACCCGTCCCCGTCCCGCATCGATTCGTGCACGAAACGGTAGGCGCGTTCCGCCAGCCCCAGCCAGTCCGGTCGATCCAGCAGGCCGGAGGCGCGGGCCAGTCCCGCGATCATCAGTCCGTTCCAGTCGGCGAGGATCTTGTCGTCCTGCGCCGGGGGGATGCGCCCGGCCCGATGCGCGAGCAGTCTGTTTCTGAGGTCGGCGAGACGCGTCGCGGCGGCCTCGTCGGGGTCCGGCGTGTCGAGCCGGTTGAGGATCGTCACCTCCTCCCAATTGCCGTGGGGCCGGACGTCGTAATGCCTCGCGAGCAGCGCGGCGTCGTCCGGAGGCAGAAGCTCCGCGATCTCCCGCGCCGTCCAGACATAGAACTTGCCCTCGACGCCCTCCAAATCCGCATCCAGACTCGCGGCGAAGGCACCCTCGGGCAGCAGCATGTCGCGTTCGAGCCAGGCGACGATGCCCTCGGCCGCGTCGCGGCAAAGCCCGTCGCCGTTCTTCTGCGCCTCCAGGGCATAGAGCGGCAGGAGCTGGGCGTTGTCGTAGAGCATCTTCTCGAAATGCGGGACGAGCCAGCGCTCATCGACCGAATAGCGCGCGAAGCCGCCGCCGAGATGATCGTGGATGCCACCCCGGGCCATCCGTTCCAGCGTGCGGGACGCGGCGGCGCGGGTCTCCGGGCGACCGGTCCGATGGCCGTGCCGCCAGAGCAGCTCGACCAGCCCCGCGTTCGGGAATTTCGGCGCGCCGCGAAGCCCGCCATCGACGGGGTCGAAGGCGCCTGCCACCTGCAGCGCCAGCGCGTCCAGATCGGGCTCCTCGGCTCCGTCGGCAGCGAAACTCTGCTCCTGCCTCAGCACGGCTCCGATCGCGGCGGTGTTCCGGGCAATCCTGTCGGGATCCTGCCGATGCACCGCCGCGATCTGGCGCAGCACCATCGGAAAAGACGGCCGGCCATGCCGAGGTTCGGGCGGGAAGTAGGTGCCACCCCAGAATGGCTCCGCCTCGGCGGTCAGGAACATGGTGAGCGGCCAGCCGCCCTGCTCGCCGAGGCTGTGCAGCGCCGTCATGTAGACATGGTCGATGTCGGGCCGTTCTTCCCGATCGACCTTGATGTTCACGAAGAGCTCGTTCATCACCGCGGCAATCGCCGGGTTCTCGAAGCTCTCATGCGCCATGACATGGCACCAATGGCAGGCCGCATAGCCGATGGACAGCAAGACCGGCCGGCCGCTGCGACGCGCCTCGGCGAAGGCGTCGTCGCCCCACTCCCACCAGTCGACGGGATTGTCCTTGTGCTGAAGAAGATAGGGGCTTGCGGCATGGGCGAGGCGGTTCATCGTCGTCTCTCCCCTTCGGGCGGCTGGCTCGGCCGGAGGCGGCCGTGAGCGAGGCATACCCCACCATCGTGGCGCTGTCCTCCGCGGCCGGACGTGCGGGGGTCGCGGTGGTGCGCGTTTCGGGGCCGTCCACTCGATTCGTTGTCGAAACAATCGCGGGCTCGGTGCCCCAACCGCGCATGGCGACGTTGCGGAGCTTGCGCGCGCCCGACGGCGAGGCGATCGATTCGGCTCTGGTGCTGTTCTTTCCAGCACCCCACAGCTTTACCGGCGAGGATGTCGCCGAGTTCCATGTCCATGGTTCGCGCGCCGTCCTCGCCCGCCTGCTCGGGGTCCTCGCGGCCCTTCCCGGTGTGCGGCTCGCAGAACCCGGCGAGTTCACGCGCCGGGCCTTCGAGGCGGGCAAGCTCGACCTCGCCGCGGTGGAGGGGCTGGCGGATCTGATCGATTCGGAGACGGAATGGCAACGCCGGCAGGCGTTGCGCCAGATGGAGGGCGCGCTGGGCGAGTTCGCGACCCGCTGGCGCGACGGACTGCTGCGGGCCTTGACGCTGCTCGATGCGGAGATCGACTTCTCGGACGAGGCGGACGTGTCCGGCCCGCTGGTGGACGAGGCGATTTCCTCCGTCGCGGCTGTGCTTGACGAACTCGGGAGCGCCCTCGCCGGCTTCGCGATGGGCGAGCGCATTCGGGACGGCTTCGTCGTCGTGCTCGCGGGGCCGCCCAATGCCGGCAAGTCGAGCCTCCTGAATGCGCTCGCCCGCCGCGACGTGGCCATCGTCTCGCCCGTGGCGGGCACCACGCGCGACGCGATCGAGGTTCGTCTCGATCTCGCGGGGCTGCCCGTCATTCTCGTCGACACCGCGGGGTTGCGCGACAGCGCCGATCCGATCGAGGCCGAAGGGGTCCGGCGCGCGCTCGCCCTCGTCGCGCGGGCCGATCTCGTACTGCGTCTCCGCGCGATCGATTCGGATGCGGATCGGATCGAAGCCGGCGATGGGCGCACCGTTGCGATCGCGACGAAGTCCGATCTCGGCGGCCAGGCCCTGGCAGGAGAGCTGCCCGTCTCCGTGAAGACGGGGGAGGGCCTCGGCGACCTTCTCGCGCTGCTGGCCGAGCGGCTCGGCGCAGGAGCCGGCAGCGAGGGCGCGATGCTGACGCGGGAGCGGCATCGCGCTGCGGTCGGCGCTGCGGTCGACGCCCTGTCGCGAGCAGTCGCCGCGCGGCACGGCCAGGCCGAGCTGCTGGCGGAGGATGTGCGTCTGGCCGTGCTCGCGCTGGAGCGGCTGGTCGGCCGCATCGATGTCGAGGATGTCCTGGACCGGATTTTCGCCGGATTCTGTATCGGGAAGTAGGCCCCGCGGCCGCGCGCCGGCCGATTCCCGTTGACCGGCCTCGGCCGCTTCGCTAGCGGAAGGCATGGTCCCGACAACTGACGAACAGCGCTACGACGTCATCGTGGTCGGCGGCGGGCATGCCGGTACGGAGGCGGCGGCCGCGGCCGCCCGGTTCGGTGCCCGCACGGCACTGGTGACCCATAAGCCCGAGACCATCGGCGTGATGTCCTGCAACCCCGCCATCGGCGGGCTCGGGAAGGGCCATCTCGTGCGCGAGATCGATGCGCTCGATGGCGTCATGGCGCGGGCGGCCGACCGCGCCGGTATTCAGTTCCGCATGCTCAACCGGCGCAAGGGCCCGGCCGTGAGAGGCCCGCGCGCCCAGGCGGACCGGAAGCTCTATCGGCAGGCGGTCCAGGATCTTCTCGCGGAGCAGGCGAACCTCAGCATCGTCGCAGGCGAGGCCTTCGACCTCATGGTCGAGCGTGATCGCGTCACGGGCGTCGTTCTGGCGGACGGACGTCGATTCGCTGCCGGAACGGTCGTGCTGACGACCGGCACCTTCCTGCGTGGCCTGATTCATATCGGGGAACGCCGCATTCCGGCCGGTCGCGTCGACGAGGCACCCTCGCTCGGTCTGTCCGCGACGCTCGAGCGCCACCGCTTTCCGCTCGGGCGGCTGAAGACCGGGACGCCGCCTCGCCTCGACGGCAGGACGATCGATTGGGCCGCGCTCGAGATGCAGGCGGGCGACGATCCGCCCGAGCCATTCTCGGCCCTCACCAAGGCGATCACGACGCCACAGATCAGCTGCGGCATCACCCGCACGACGCTGGCGACGCATGAGTTGATCCGGGCCAACCTGCATCGCGCGCCGATGTTCTCCGGGCAGATCGAAGGACGCGGCCCGCGCTATTGCCCGTCCATCGAGGACAAGGTCGGTCGTTTCGGTGACCGCGACGGGCACCAGATCTTCCTGGAGCCGGAAGGGCTCGACGACGACACGGTCTATCCGAACGGCATCTCGACCTCCCTGCCGGAGGATGTGCAGCTCGGTCTGCTTGCGACGATTCCCGGTCTCGCGCATGTGTCGATGCTGCGGCCGGGCTATGCGATCGAGTATGACTTCGTCGATCCGCGGGCCTTGCGGAACACGCTCGAGACGCGCGCGATCCAGGGCCTCTTTCTCGCCGGCCAGATCAACGGCACTACCGGGTATGAGGAGGCCGGCGCACAGGGACTACTCGCCGGTCTCAATGCGGCGCGCCTCGCAGGCGGGGCCGACCCGGTCATACTCGACCGGACGACCTGCTATATCGGCGTGCTCGTAGACGATCTGGTGACCCGTGGCGTTACGGAGCCGTATCGGATGTTCACCTCGCGGGCGGAGTTCCGGCTCTCGCTGCGGGTCGACAACGCGGATGAGCGCCTGACCCCGCTCGGTCGCGATCTCGGGGTCGTCGGCGCGGCCCGGGAGGCTGCGTTCCGCGAGCGCTCCCGTGCGATCGACGGCTTGCGAAGCGCCTTGCGCGAGCGCTGGCTGACGCCGGCCGAGGCGGAGCGCGCCGGGCTCCAGCTCAATCGGGATGGCATCCGCCGGAATGCCTATAAGCTGCTGTCCTATCCGGATATCGGCTTCGACCGCCTCGCCGCGATCTGGCCGGAACTCGGAGGCTACGATCCCGGTGTGACGGCGCGGGTTACGGCCGACGCGGTCTATTCGGTCTATCTCGACCGGCAGGCATCGGAAATCGAGTCCTATCGCCGCGACCAGGCGCTGAAGGTGCCGGCCGATCTCGATCTGGATGCGATTTCCGGCTTGTCGAACGAACTCAAGGCGAAGCTGGCGGCCGAGCGGCCTGCCGACATGGCCCAGGCCGGCCGAATCGAAGGCATGACGCCGGCGGCCTTGACCCTTCTCGCCGCTCATTCGCGCAAGGCGCGAGGTCGTCGCGCCGAGTTGTCCACAGAGGTCTCGTGACTGTTGATAACGACGATCGTCGACGCGCTTTGCGCTTGACGCCTGTTTCACGTGAAACAGAGGAGCGCCTCGCCCTGCTCGCAGCCGAGCTGCAGCGCTGGCAGGCGGCGAAGAATCTGGTGTCCACGGCGACGCTGCGCGATGTCTGGACGCGGCACATCGCCGATTCGCTCCAGCTCTTCCGGCTGGCGCCCGAAGCCCGGCGCTGGCTCGATCTCGGCTCCGGCGGCGGATTTCCCGGCCTGGTGCTCGGCATCTGCCTCGCGGAGACCGAAGGCGGGCATATCGACCTCGTCGAGAGCAACAGCCGCAAATGCGCCTTTCTGCGCCATGCGGCGCGGGTGACCGGCGCTCCGGTGACGGTTCATGCGGCGCGGATCGAGGATGTCATCGCGGATTTCACCGGGAAGGTCGAGGTGGTGACGGCGCGTGCCCTGGCGCCGCTGCCGCAGCTGATCGAATGGTGCGAAGAGCTGTTGAGAACCGGGACGATCGGGCTCTTTCCCAAGGGACAACATCTAGATGCGGAATTGACCGAGGCGTCCAGATATTGGAAGATTCAGGCGACAACGGTTGTTTCCGTGACAGACGCCGCCGCCGGAATCGTAATGCTCCGATCGGCCGAGAGACGAGCCGCCTCATGACCGACATGACACCCGTCGCAGTGCCGCGCCGCCCGCGCGTTCTGGCGCTGGCCAATCAGAAGGGCGGGGTCGGCAAGACCACGACCGCGATCAATCTCGGAACGGCGTTGGCAGCGATCGGCGAGAAGGTCCTGATCATCGATCTCGACCCGCAGGGGAATGCGTCGACGGGCCTTGGCGTCGACCGGCGCAGCCGGAAATCCTCGACCTATGACGTGCTGTGCGGCGATGTCGGCCTTGGCCAGGCGCTTCAGGCGACGGCGGTGCCGGGGCTGTTCCTGGCGCCGTCCACGCTCGATCTGCTCGGGGTGGAGCTGGAGATCGCCTCCGCCAAGGACCGGACGCATCGGCTCAAGCATGCGATCGACGAGCTGGTCTACGACCAGCGCTGCAGCGACCTGACCTATGTGCTGATCGATTGCCCGCCCTCGCTCAGCCTGATCACGATCAATGCGATGACGGCCGCCGATGCCGTGCTCGTCCCGCTTCAGTGCGAATTCTTTGCCCTCGAAGGCCTGAGCCAGCTGATCAAGACGGTCGAGCAGGTAAGGGCCGGGCTCAACCCGCGCCTGATCATCCAGGGCGTGGTGCTGACGATGTTCGATCCGCGGAACAATCTCTCCGGCCAGGTCATGGCCGATGTGCGGAATTTCCTGGGCGACAAGGTCTACGAGACGGTGATCCCGCGGAATGTGCGGATTTCCGAGGCGCCGTCCTATGGAAAGCCCGCCCTGCTCTACGACCTGCGCTGCTCGGGCTCGCAGGCCTATCTCAAGCTGGCTTCGGAAGTGATCAAGCGCGAGCGCGCCCTGCGCGCGGCTGCCTGAGGCGTTTCGCGGAAAGGTTCGACGAGGATGTCCATGGCCGAAGAACAGGGGCGTTCGCGCCTCGGGCGCGGGCTCGCAGCACTGATCGGCGATGTCGGCGACGAAATGGGTGCGCTCGAGCGGGCCCGCGGCCAGCGGCGGGTTCCCGTCGAGTTCCTGCGACCGAACGCGCGGAATCCCCGGCGGACCTTCGACGAGCAGGATCTCGAGGATCTCGCCGCTTCGGTCAAGGATCGCGGCATTCTGCAGCCGATCATCGTCCGCGGCATTCCGGGCATGGTCGATGCTTATGAGATCATCGCGGGCGAGCGCCGCTGGCGAGCCGCGCAGCGCGCCGGCCTGCACGACGTGCCGATCATTCTCGTCGAGGCCGACGACCGCGAAGCGCTCGAGATCGCCATCGTCGAGAACGTGCAGCGTGCCGATCTCAACGCGATGGAAGAGGCGGCCGGCTATGAGAAGCTGATCGCCGATTTCAGTTACACGCAGAACGACCTGGCGCGCGTCATCGGCAAGAGCCGCAGCCATGTCGCCAACACGCTGCGCCTGATCAAGCTGCCGGAACCCGTGCGAAAGATGGTCAGCGACGGCTCGGTCTCGGCCGGCCATGCCCGTGCACTGCTCGCCATTTCGGACCCGGAACGGATGGCGCGCCGCGTCGTCGAGGAAGGGCTGAGCGTTCGCGAGGTCGAGCGCGCGGTGCAGGAAGAGGCCCGCGGCGAGGTCAAGAGCGTCCGCAGCAAGGCGAGGGCGGAGAAGGATGCCGATACGCGCGCCCTGGAAAAGGCGCTCGAGGAGGCGCTGGGCCTGACCGTGACGATCGCGCATCGCCCCAATGGCGGCGAGGTCCGGATCGCCTACAAGACGCTGGAGCAGCTCGACGCGCTCTGCCGGCGGCTCAAGGCCTGATCGGCTGACGTCCCGGCGTCAGCCTTCCAAGCATCGTGTCGCAAGCGTCGCGGTTTGCGGCGCGTGCTTCCGGTCGCAATCAGGCGGCCCCGGGGCGGCTCATCCGCGCCAGTGTCCATAGCGCGCGCGCCGCGGCCGCCTTGCCCGTCTCGGGCTCCCGGCGCACCGCCAGGACGGCGTTGCCGATCAGGCCGACCGCTTCCGTGAGTTTGGCGGTCGTCCATCCGCCGAGCGCGGCTTCCGTGATCGCGATTCGCGGGTAGGGCAGGCGCATCGTCGCGACCGCGTCCTTGACGCTGCGGCCCGCTTCGACCGCCTGACGGGCCTTCAGCAGGAGGAGGGCGTGCCGCAGCACGCCACCGAGCATCACCCCGGCATCGAGCCCCTCGCCCGTGAGCTTGACCAGGGCGAGGTCGAGCGTCGGGAACTTGCCGGTGAACACCGCGTCGACGAGCATCGACTGTTCACGCTGCGCCGTGTCGCCGACGACCGCCTCGACATGACGGTGCTCGACCATCGGGTCGGTGCCGACATAGAGCAGCAGCTTCTCGATCTCGCGCCGGGAGGTCTGGCGGTTGCCGCCGAGCAGCCCGGCGAGATACTCGCGGGTCGTGCGGTCGATCGACTTGCCGGCGGCGCGGACCATCTCGTCGATGATCGTGCCGAGCTCGCGGCCGGCGTCGCCGTAACAGGGCACGGCGAGCGCCGAGCGGGCTTTCTCGCAGGCGACCCGCAAGGGATTGCTGCGCTGGAGATCACCCGCCTCGACGATCACGAGGGCGTCGCGGGACGGCGTCGCCAGCAGCGGCTCGACGGCGGCGGCCAGGGGCTTTGAGGTCGGCGAGACGCGAATGGCGCGCCGGCCGCCGAACAGACCGATCGTATTCGCTTCGTCGACGAGGCGAAGCGGATCGCCGGCG
Organism: Chelatococcus sp.; assembly: GCA_003248805.1. GTDB lineage: Bacteria > Pseudomonadota > Alphaproteobacteria > Rhizobiales > Beijerinckiaceae > Allobosea. The sequence goes on from QFQY01000051.1 coordinate 22,966, forward strand.
AGCGTGTCGCCATCCATGCGCACCAACTGAAAGGCATCGTCGGGATCGTCGACATTCGCCCGCGCGACCGCGCTGGCCCGCTCCGAAACGAGCCCCGCATCGGGGCCGTAGATCAGGAGAAGCCGGAAGGCGGGGTCGAGCCGCGCCAGGGCGCGCTCGGCCTCATGCGCCTTGATCGCGACCATGCCGTCGCCTCAGGTTCTGGCGAGATCGGCCGCGATTTGCCCGCGAATCAGGGTGGCGAGATTCTTGGCGGCGCGGATCTGGGCGTCGCGCGCGGCGCGCACGGTCGCGAAACGCTGCGAGGAGCGCTCATAGGGCATCCGCACGACGTTCGAGCCGGAGGAGACGACCTTGCTCGTCGCGATATCGGTGACGCGCCAGTCGGCTCTGGCCACCAGAACGGCCGAATCGGCCCGGGCGTTGAGATAATCGACCGTGATGACCTCGATGTTTTCCGCCAGGCTGGTTTCGAAGCGAAGCCGCTTCGTCGCGTCGGGATCGCCGCTGCCATCGAGTTCGAAGACGAGCTCGTTGCGCAGATAATGGCCCATCAAGCCCTTGATTTCAGGGAACTCGATGCTCCGGAGCGCGTCCTTGACGCTGCCTCCGGTCTTGCTCAGCGTGTAGTCCGCATAGAGCGGCTGGAAGCAGCCGCCGGCCAGCGCCGCGGCGCCGAGCGCGAGGCCCAGCAGCAGGTGACGCCGGATCGGCGACTTCACCGTGACGGCGTTCTCAGGCGACGACATTCACGATTCTCCCGGGGACGACGATGATCTTGCGGATCGGGCGCCCTTCGAGGGCCCGCAGCACGGCCTCGTGGCCGCGCACCACCGCTTCCACCGCCATAGTATCCGCATCCGCAGGTACGGTCACCTCCGCCCTCTTCTTGCCGTTGAGCTGCACCGGGAGCGTGATGCTGTCGTCCTTGAGCAGGGCGGCTTCGGCCACCGGCCAATGCGCCTCGCCGACAAGGCCTTGCCCGCCGAGCGCGGCCCAGCATTCCTCGGCGAGATGCGGCATCATCGGAGCGACGAGCTGGGTCACGATCAGGCCGGCCTCGCGCAGGGCGAAGGCGACGTCCTGCGGGACATCGGCGGTTTCGGCGGCCGAATCGACGGCTTTCCCGATCGCGTTGGTCAGGGTGTAGATATGGGCGATGCAGCGGTTGAAGGCGAGGCGCTCGATATCGCCGCCGACAGCCTCGAGGGCGCGATGCGTCGCCTTGCGCAGGTCCAGCGCGGCCTCGCCGAAGGCGGCCGGCTGCTCCTGCCCCGCACCCGTGCGCTCGGCGATCTCGCCGACCAGGCGCCACAGGCGCTGGACGAAGCGCGCGGCGCCCTGGACGCCCTCGTCGGTCCAGATCACGTCGCGATCCGGCGGCGAATCCGAGAGCATGAACCAGCGAGCCGTATCGGCGCCGTAGGAGGCGATGATGTCGTCGGGATCGACCACGTTCTTCTTCGACTTCGACATCTTTTCGATCGCGCCGATTTCGATCGGCACGCCGGTATCGACGTGGAAGCCCTTCCGCTCGGCGCCCATGCCCTCGATGCGGACGTCACCGGGCTCGATCCAGGTTCCATCCTCTGCCCGATAGGTCTCGTGGACGACCATGCCCTGGGTGAAGAGCCCCGCGAAGGGCTCGTCCAGCCCGGCATGGCCGGTCGCCTTCATGGCGCGGGTGAAGAAGCGCGAATAGAGCAGGTGCAGGATCGCGTGCTCGACGCCGCCGATATACTGGTCGACGGGCAGGAAGCGATCGACCGCCTTGCGGTCCGTCGGGCTCTCGGTCCGCCAGGGATCGGTGAAGCGGGCGAAATACCAGGACGAATCGACGAAGGTGTCCATCGTGTCGGTTTCGCGCCGCGCGGGCTTGCCGCAATGCGGGCAGGCGACATGCTTCCAGGTCGGGTGGTGGTCGAGCGGATTGCCCGGTCTGTCGAAGGATACGTCGGACGGAAGCTCGACCGGAAGCTGGTCGTCCGGCACCGGCACTACGCCGCAATCCGTGCAATGGATGATCGGGATCGGGCAGCCCCAGTAGCGCTGGCGCGAGACGCCCCAGTCGCGCAGGCGGAAGTTGACCTTGCGGGTGCCGACGGGGCGGTTGCCGCGCGTTTCGCCTTCCAGCCGCCGCGCGACTTCTTCTTTCGCCTCCGGAACGGTCATCCCGTCCAGGAAGCGGGAATTGATCATGCGGCCGTCGCCGTCATAGGCGGTGTCGGTGATGATGAAGCTTGCGGGGTCGGTGCCTTCGGGGGCGACGACCGGGGTATTGCCGAGCCCGTATTTGTTGACGAAGTCGAGGTCGCGCTGGTCATGGGCCGGGCAGCCGAAGATCGCGCCCGTGCCGTATTCCATCAGCACGAAATTGGCGACGTAGACCGGCAAGGTCCATGCCGAATCAAAGGGATGCCGGACGCGCAGGCCGGTGTCGAAGCCCAGCTTCTCGGCCTTGTCGATGTTCTCCTGAGCCGTGCCCGTGCGCTTGCACTCCTCGACGAAGGCCTGCAGCGCGGCGTTGTCGGCGGTCAGGGCCTTGGCGATGGGATGGTCCGGAGCGATGGCGACGAATTTCGCGCCGAACAGCGTGTCGGGCCGGGTCGTGTAGACCTCGACCTCGTCCTGCCCGAGCGCATTCGATTCGAGAGCGAAACGAAGAGTCAGGCCCTCCGAGCGGCCGATCCAGTTCTTCTGCATCAGCCGGACCTTGTCGGGCCAGCGCGTCAGACCTTCGAGCGCGTCGTTGAGCTCCTGGCCGAACTGCGTGATCCTGAAGAACCACTGGGTCAGCTCACGGATCTCGACCGGGGCTCCGGAACGCCAGCCCTTGCCGTCGATGACCTGCTCGTTGGCCAGCACGGTCTCGTCGACCGGGTCCCAGTTGACCTTCGCGGTCTTGCGGTCGACCAGCCCGGCCTTCAGGAAGTCGAGGAACATCTTCTGCTGGTGGCGATAGTAGCTGGGGTCGCAGGTCGCGAGCTCGCGGCTCCAGTCGAGCGACAGGCCCATCGACTTCAGCTGCGCCCGCATCGTCGCGATATTGGCGTAGGTCCAGTCGCGCGGATGAATCTTGTTGGCCTTGGCGGCGTTCTCCGCCGGCAGGCCGAAGGCGTCCCAGCCCATCGGATGGAGCACCGAGAAGCCCTTGGCGCGCTTGTAGCGCGCGACCACGTCGCCCATCGCATAGTTGCGGACATGGCCCATATGGATGCGCCCCGACGGGTAGGGGAACATCTCGAGGACGTAGTAGCTCGGCCGCGTGTCGTCGTTGCGTGTCTCGAAGAGCTTGCGCTCCTCCCAGACGGCGCGCCATTTCGGCTCGGATTCCTTGGGATTGTAGCGTTCGACGGCCATGATCGCGGACGGTTCTTGCGAGAGCGGAGACGGCCGGACCTGCGGGAGGCCGGCGAGCGAGCCTTGGCGAAAAAGCGGGTCCCACTTTCTCGCTGACTGCTCTAGGACACCATTGCAGGCGCGTGGTCAACGCGCTTTCAGGCATGAGGGACCCAACCATGAGCGATACGGTCACGCGATTGGCCGCCGTGCGGGCCGCGATCGCGCGCGCGGCCCGGGATTTCGGCCGGGAGCCCGAGTCCGTGACGCTGATCGCGGTCTCCAAGACCATGCCGGCCGAGGCGATTCTGCCGGCGCTGGAGGCGGGCCAGCGCGTCTTCGGCGAGAACTATGTGCAGGAGGCGGCGGGCAAGTGGCCGGCGCTCAGGGAGCGCTTTCCGGATGTCGACCTGCACATGATCGGGCCGCTGCAGTCGAACAAGGCGCGCGAGGCCGTCGCGCTCTTCGATGCGATCCATTCGCTCGACCGCGAGAGCCTGGCGAAGGAACTCGCCCGCGAGATCGCCCGGGCCGGCCGGGCGCCGCGCCTTCTCGTGCAGGTCAACACCGGCGAGGAGCCGCAGAAGGGCGGGATCGCGCCCGGTGAGGTCGACGCCTTCCTGGCCCGCTGCCGCGAGCAGCACGGACTGGCGGTCGCCGGGCTGATGTGCATTCCGCCGGCCGATGAGCCGCCTTCGCCGCATTTCGCGCTGCTGGCCAAGATCGCCGCGCGCAACGGGCTCGAACAGCTCTCGATGGGCATGAGCGCGGATTACGAGGCGGCGATCCAGCTCGGCGCCACGCATGTCCGCGTTGGCAGCGCGATCTTCGGCGCGCGGGGCTGAGACGGCGTCGCGGCTCAGCCGATCCGAATGACGCACGCTCTGGCCAATCTCGGCAGCACCTTCGCGAAGACGTGACGCTCCACGGCGACGCAGCCCGCCGTCGGGGTGAAGCCGGGACGGGCGAGATGCCAGAAGATCGCGCTGCCGCGCCCGCGAATCACGGGAGCGTCGTTCCAGCCGAGCTCGACGACGACGTCATAGAGGTGATCCTCCCGCTGCAGACGCTCTTCGGCCTCGCCCGGCGGCCGGTCGATCAGGCGGTTGTAGCGGCGGTCCGTGACATCGTCGCACCAGGCGTCGCGCGGGCCGATCGGGCGTTGCGGCAGCAGGCAGCGCAGGCGGGGAAGGCGCTCGGCCCGGTAGAGGACGCTGCGCAGCGGCAGCGCGGCCTTGGGGGTGCCTCCATCGCCCTCGCGCTTGCGAACGACGATGCCGGAGCGGCCGAGTGCGCAGGGGAAGCTGGCCCCGCCCGCGATCAGGGTTCCGCGCCGGCGGTCGCGAACGGAGGCGACGACGCGAAGGGTGGACAGGGTGCGCCGCCGCCCGATCACGCGCTGCTCACGGGTTCTCACGGGGATTCAGCCATGCGTGACTTGCGATGACGATTCAGCGGGCTCATGGTGCCAGGTGTCATTTCTGCGAGCAAACCCCTGCCTGCGAGCGAATCCCGCATGTCCGCCGTCCAGCATATCCTCCTCGTCGACGACGACCAGACCCTGCGCGAAGCCCTGGCCGAGCAGCTGGCTCTCTATGAGGAGTTCAAGATCTCGACGGCGGCGAACGCGACCCTCGCCATCAAGGCGGTGCAGGCCGAGCGGATCGATCTCGTGGTGATGGATGTCGGCCTGCCCGACATGGACGGGCGCGAGGCGGTGAAGGCGATGCGGCGCAACGGCTTCAAGAGCCCGGTCGTGATGCTGACGGCCCAGGGCTCCGACGCCGATACCGTGCTGGGCCTGGAATCCGGCGCCAACGACTATGTCGTGAAGCCGTTCAAATTCGCGGTGCTGCTCGCGCGCATCAGGGCGCATCTGCGGCAATACGAGGCGAGCGAGGACGCGATCTTCCAGGTCGGCCCCTACACCTTCCATCCCGGCTCCAAGCTGCTGGTCAGCGAGAAGGGCTCGCGGACGAAGCTGACCGAGAAGGAAACGGCGATCCTGCGCTTCCTCTACCGGGCCGGCCGCAAGTCGATCGCGCGCGAGGTGCTGCTGCAGGAAGTCTGGGGCTACAACGCGCAGGTCACGACCCATACGCTGGAGACCCATATCTACCGGCTGCGCCAGAAGATCGAGCCTGATCCCGCGAATGCGCGGCTGCTCGTAACGGATGCGGGCGGTTACCGCCTGAATCCCTGAGCCATGGCGCTCGAGGACGACATGGCGCTGCTCGCCCGGCAGCCTCTGCTCGGCGTAATGGAGCGGGACGCGCTGCGGCTCGTCGCCTTCGCGGCGGAGAACCGAATCCTGCGCGCGGGCGACGTCCTGTTCCGCGCAGGCGAGCCCTCGGACGGCGCCATGCTCGTGGTCTCGGGAGCGGTGGCGCTGACGGACGACAGCGGCGCGCCCGCGATGGAGGTGCTCGGCCCCGGCGCGCTGCTGGGCGAAATGGCCTTGTTCACCTCGGTGACGCGCTCGGTGACGGCGATCGCCCGCGAGCCGTCGCAGGTGATGCGGCTGCCTCGCAGCGTGATGCGGCGCGTTCTCGGGGAGTTCCCCGCGTCGGCGGAGGCGATCGCGGAGGTGATCGGCGGTCGCCTGCGCGGGTTCGTGGCAGAGCTCTCGGTGGTCCGCAGCGCCTTGGACGCGATCGACCGGACGTAGCTGCTGCCGTTCGGCCCGCTTATCCCGGTGCTTCGGTCGCGACTGCCCCATGGCGCGGGTCGTGCGCGCTTCAGAGCTCCAGCGTCACCGTGACGGGCACATGGTCCGAGGGGCGCTCCCAGCCGCGCGCCTCGCGCAGGAAGGCGAGATCGCGCAGCGTCGGTTTCAGCGCGTCCGACAGCCAGATGTGATCCAGGCGCCGGCCGCGGTTCGAGGCTTCCCAATCGGCGGCGCGGTAGCTCCACCAGCTGTAGAGTTTCTCGGGTTCCGGCCGGAGCGTGCGCGCGGCGTCCGTCCAGCCGAGCTCGCTGCGCAGCTTCTCCAGCGTCGTGGTCTCGATGGGCGTGTGGCTGACGACGTCCAGAAGCTGCTTGTGGCTCCAGACATCGTGCTCATAGGGCGCGATGTTGAGGTCGCCCACCAGGATGCTCGGCCGGTCGGTCGGGCGCTTGGTGACGCCCCAGACGCCGAGTTCGTCGAGAAAGGCGAGCTTGTGGGCGAACTTCTCGTTGAGGGCCGGGTCGGGAATGTCGCCGCCGGCGGGGATGTAGAAATTATGGATCGCGATGCCGGCTGCTGGCCCGGCTTCCTCGTCGAGCACGACGGTCATGTGGCGGGCGTCGTTGCGGCCGCACATCGCCATGGCGTCCTTCTCGCTGAAGGGCAGCTTCGAGACGATGGCGACGCCGTTATAGCCCTTCTGGCCGATGAAGGCCTGGTGGACATAGCCGAGCTGGTGGAAAGCCTTGGCCGGGAACTGGTCGTCCGGGGTCTTGGTCTCCTGCAGGCAGAGCACGTCGGGTGCGTGCTTGGTCAGGAATTCGCCGACCATGCCGATGCGCAGCCTGACGGAGTTGATGTTCCAGGTCGTGACGGTGAGTTGCAAGGGACGGTTCCAGGCGGGGACGCCGGAAACTGGTTCGGGGCGGCGCGAAAAGCAAGCCCGGACGGTCGCCGCGCCGGTCGTCGGAAGGACTCAGAGCCTGCGCTGATAGTCGATCACGAACTTCTTGGGGTCGGGCCGACGCTGCGTGTCGAGATTGTAGAGCGACACCGCCGTCTCATAGCCCTGCGGATCGATCACCACCCACTGCCGCAACTCGTTGGCGACGAGATCGAATTTCAGCGTGATCTTCGAGGTTCCGCCGAGGGTCGAGCGGTCCTCGATCCTGACCGACAGGATGTTGCCGTCGATGCTGGCGCCGGCGAGCGTGCCTTCGCGGGCCAGGTCCATGCGCTCGCGCACGAGGAATTTGAGCGGCGTCTGGCCGATCGAATAGATGTCCTGCGTGGCCAGGCGCTTGTCGCGGACCGCCACGGAGGTGCCGTCGGCCACGACCTCGGTCGTCGCGGGCGGATCGTATTCGAAGCGCATCTTGCCCGGACGCTGCAGATAGATCCGGCCTTCGAAGCGGCGGCCGTCATTGGCGAACTGGATGAAGTCGCCCTGCAGCGTCGTGAAGCTGTTGAGATAGGCGTTCAGACGCTCGATCGCCTCCTCCTGTGTCGCAGGAGCGCCGGCGCGTGGTTTCGCGGGCGTCGCGACGGGGGCGGCCGCAGGGCGGGGGGCCTGTGCGGCGACCGCGGGGGCAGACGCGGCGGGTGCGGCCGGGGCCGCCGGCTGCGCCGGCACCGCTTCCGCAGACGCCACGCGCGGCAGGCCGAGCCCGGCGGGACGGATGGGCGGCAACGGGATCGCCTGAGCAGACGGCGACCGGACGGCGGTCGTTGCCGGGCGCGCCGCCTGAGGAGGTTGCAACTGGAGCGGCTGCGCCGACGCCACGGTGAGCCCCATGCAGCCGAAGCCGGCGAGCACGAGCCGCAAGGCGTGCATCGAAACCGGGGGTGTCATGGGCAATCGCGCTCCATCGTTTCGGTTCGCACCGTCTCCACTCGCTGAATGCAGCCCCGATATGGTGACGCGTGGGCACCCTACCAAGGCCTCCGCAGCCCTTCATCCGTGCGTAGACCAAATCTATCGCCGCGGCATGGCTATTTCGGGACGGGACGGCGTCGGGCGCGCGAATTCGGCGCCGGCTCAGTCGTCGTCGCGGCCCTGCCCGCCCTCGACGAGGATTTCTCGTTTTCCGGCATGGTTTGCGGGGCCGACGATGCCCTCGTTCTCCATGCGCTCCATGATGGAGGCGGCGCGGTTGTAGCCGATCTGGAGGC
>QFQY01000052.1 GCA_003248805.1 Chelatococcus sp.
CGTCTTCCGCGAGCGCCGCTCGCTGATCTGGAAGAAGATGCAGATCGTGCGCGGCTGCGACGCCAAGCGCAACGTGCTGGTCTATCTGGTCTATTCGGACAAGCTGATCGACGGTTCGCCGCAGAACTCGACCTCGACCGTGCCGATCATGCCTTGGGGCGGGACGGGCGATGCGCCGAAATGCGCCGACTGGATCCGGTGAGGGCGTCAGCCGCCGCAGGTGATGCTGAGCGGCGCTTCCGCCGCGGCGGCCGGGCTCGGCCGCGAGAGCGAGCCGGTGAAATCCTCGCGCGAGGCGACGCCGAAGGCGGTCGCCTTCGCGAAGCCCTGCGACTCGCACCAGGCGTCGGCGACGATCTTGCCGCATTCCGCCCCGGTCGAGATGCAGTCGGCGACGCCGTAACCGTCGCTGGCCGGGATCAGGAAGGTGCGCGGTTCGCTGGACGCCGCGGCCGTATCCGAGGAGGGCACCACCGCGAGCGATACGCCGGCGGCGATCAGTCCCATGAAGCCCAGAAGGGCGACGGCGCGGCGCATTCGAGCGGGTCCTTGGTGGCGGGCGGTTCCTGGAACTCCCGCTTGGGAGCATGGTTCCGGATCGGTTAAATTTGAATGAATTGCGGCGTCTTTCGGGCCTTTGCCCGCGCCGGCTGTGGACGGGGCGCCCTCTTGACGGAAAGCGCGCGGAGAGGCAATCAGTTTCTCATGACGCGCACCGCAACCCGGATTTGCATTATTTGCCGCTAGCCCTCGCTGGCCGGCTGCTCGCGTCCTCGTCCTGAAAACGAAACGACAGAAGCGTCCCGGCCGGCGGCCAGGATTTGTTTCGTCGTTTTCTCGTCAGGAATTGCACCCGATGTCGCCGACCCTGAGGCTCTACAACACGCTGACGCGGACGAAGGAGGAGTTCCTCCCGATCGATCCGGCGCATGTGCGCATGTATGTCTGCGGCCCGACGGTCTACGACTACGCCCATATCGGCAATGCGCGCCCGGTCATCGTCTTCGACGTGCTGTTCCGCCTGCTGCGCCATCTCTACGGCGACAGCCACGTCACCTATGCGCGCAACCTCACGGACGTCGACGACAAGATCAACGCCCGCGCCGCCCGCGACTGGCCCGGCCTGCCGCTGAACGAGGCGATCGCGAAAGTCACCGAAGCCACGACCGCGCAGTTCCACCACGACGTCGACGCGCTCGGCTGCCTCAGGCCCAGCGCCGAGCCGCGCGCGACCGAGCACATCGCCGAGATGAAGGCGATCATCGAGCGCCTGATCGCCCGCGGCATCGCCTATGTCGCCGAGGAGCATGTGCTGTTCCACGTTCCGGCCGTGGCGCATCTCGCGAAGGCCCCGAAATACGGCGCGCTGGCCCGCCGTCCGCTCGACGAGATGATCGCCGGAGCCCGCGTGGACGTCGCTCCGTACAAGCGTGACCCGATGGATTTCGTGCTCTGGAAGCCGAGCCGCGATGGGGTCGATCCGGGCTGGCCGTCGCCGGCCGGCATCGCCACGCCCGGTCGTCCCGGCTGGCATATCGAGTGCTCGGCCATGTCGATGGCGAAGCTGCTGTCGCCCTTCGGCGGCGGGCTCGCCTGCGACGATCCGGCCCGGAACGTCTTCGACATCCATGGCGGCGGCATCGACCTCGTCTTTCCCCACCATGAGAACGAGATCGCCCAGTCCTGCTGCGCCTTCGGCGGCACGGACGGCTCCGGACGCATGGCGAACTACTGGATGCACAACGGCTTCCTGCAGGTCGAGGGCGAGAAGATGTCGAAATCGCTCGGCAACTTCGTGACCATCAACGAGCTGCTGGCGACGGAGAGCTTCGGCGGCCGCAAATGGCCGGGCGAGGTGCTGCGCCTCGCGATGCTGAAGACGCATTATCGCCAGCCGATCGACTGGACGGTGAAGGCGCTGGAGGAGGCGGAGAGGGCTCTTCACGACTGGGCGGGGCTGGCGCGGACTGCCCATCCGTCGCAGCCTTCGGCGGAACTGCTGGACGCACTGTCCGATGACCTGAATACGGCGCGCGTCTTCGCGGAGCTGCATGCGCTTCGCAAGTCGGGCGATGGTGCCGCCTTGCGTGCGGGGCTCGATCTCCTCGGTGTCGGATTGCCGGCCGAGGCGGCATCGACTGTCGCGGTGCCGGAGGTCGAGCGCCTCATCACGGCACGCCTCGACGCTCGCCGCGCCAAGAATTTCGCCGAATCCGACCGCATCCGCGACGAACTGGCAGCCATGGGCATCGCGCTCAAGGACGGCAAGGACGCCGCGACCGGCGAGCCGACGACGACCTGGGAGGTCAAATGATGAATAATAAGATCCGCCCCGCCGGCTCGCTCTCCCTCGCGATCAAGCTCGTGATGCTGGCGATGGTCGTCCCGCGCGTCGTGCGCTTCCGCATGAGGCGGGGGCGATGAACCGCAACGCCACCCCCTGTCCCCTTGCGGGAGAGGGTTGGGGTGAGGGGTCGCGCGACGCTGCCGGTCTTTCGCCCTCGAAGACGCAGGCCGGACACGGCGGCGCGACCTCTCGTCCGTCTGCTTCGCAGACACCTTCTCCCGCAGGGGGAGAAGGAAAGGCCCGCGTCCACCTCTTCGACACCACCCTGCGGGACGGCGCGCAGACCACCGGCGTCGATTTCTCGCTGGAGGACAAGCGCACCGTCGCGGCCATGCTGGACGGGCTCGGCATCGATTATGTCGAGGGCGGCTATCCCGGCGCCAACCCGCTCGACACCGCCTTCTTCGCGCACAAGCCGACGCGACACGCCCGGTTCGCCGCCTTCGGCATGACCAAACGGGCAGGGCGCTCGGCCGCCAACGATCCCGGCATCGCCGCGCTGCTGGAGGCCGATGCCGATGTCGTCGTCTTCGTCGCCAAGAGCTGGGACTACCATGTCCATGTCGCGCTCGAGATTTCGCTGGAAGACAATCTCGCCGGCATCCGCGAGAGCGTCGAGGCGGCGAAGGCCGCCGGCCGCGAGGTCATGCTCGATTGCGAGCACTTCTTCGACGGCTACAAGGCCAATCCGGACTATGCGCTGGCCTGCGCCCGGACGGCCTATGAGGCCGGCGCCCGCTGGGTCGTGCTCTGCGACACCAATGGCGGCACGCTGCCGGACGAGGTCGGCGCCATCGTCCGCGAGGTCGCGAAGGTCGTGCCCGGCGATCATCTCGGTATCCACGCGCATGACGATTGCGGTTGCGCGGTCGCCAACTCGCTGGCCGCCGTCGAGGCCGGCGTCCGTCAGGTCCAGGGCACGCTCAACGGCCTCGGCGAGCGCTGCGGCAATGCCAATCTCGTCACCCTGATCGGCACGCTGAAGCTCAAGGAGCGCTATCGCGACCGCTTCGCGATCGGGGTCGGCGAGGCCGAACTCGCGGGGCTGACGCAGGCCTCGCGCCGGCTGGACGAGATGCTGAACCGCGCGCCGAACCGCCACGCGCCCTTCGTCGGCGCCTCCGCCTTCGCCACCAAGGCGGGCATCCATGCCTCCGCCGTGCTCAAGGATCCGCGCACCTACGAGCATGTCCCGCCCGAGGCGACGGGCAATGTCCGCAAGGTCCTGGTCTCGGACCAGGGCGGGAAATCGAACCTCGCCGCCGAGCTGGAGCGCATCGGCGTCAAGCTCGGTCGCGACGATCCGCGTCTCGGCCGGGTGCTGCAGGAGGTCAAGGACAAGGAAGCCCAGGGCTACGCTTTCGAGGGTGCCGACGCCTCGTTCTACCTGCTGGTCAAGCGCATCCTGGGCGAGGTGCCGGACTACTTCACCGTCGAGCGCTTCGCCGTGAACGTCGAGCGGCGCTATAACGCGCTGGGCGAGCTCGTCACCTTCTCGGAGGCGATCGTGAAGGTGAAGGTCGGCGACGAGGTGCTGATCTCGGCCGCCGAGGGCGCGTCCGGCCCCGTCAACGCGCTCGACGTCGCGCTGCGCAAGGATCTCGGTCGCTACCAGTCGCTGATCGGCGGCCTGCGCCTCGTCGACTACAAGGTCCGCATCTTCCAGGGCGGAACGGACGCGGTCACCCGCGTGCTGATCGAATCCGCCGACGAGACGGGCGATCGCTGGACCACCGTCGGCGTCAGCGCCAACATCATCGACGCCTCGTTCCAGGCGCTGGTCGACTCGATCACCTACAAACTCGTGCGGGCCGGCGCGACGGCGTGAGCGGGCAGAGGGACGTCATGCTCGGGCTTGACCCGAGCCTCTCCTGCACGAGAGGCTCGGGCCGACGCTCGGCCTCACCCGGGAACGACGCCCGGTCGCCTCATTCCGTGAGGCGCAGCACCTTGTCCTTGCACAGGTCGACGCCGTCGTTCTCGCTCTCGGCCTCGTCCTCGAATTTGGCCATCACGAAATAGCTGCAGCCGCTCGGCTTGTTCAGCTTGAGCGACGCGCTCTTGCCGGGGGCGAGCGGCTTGGCGAGCCTGGCGATGAGGCGCGGCTGGTCGCCGGAGGTCGTGATCTCGAGGGCTGTGAGCGGCGCCGCACGCATATTGGTGATCTTGATCTCGCCCGGGGGCTTCGCCGCCCGCTGCGCGGACGCCGGGCCGGCGGCGGCCAGCACCGACAATGCCGCAAGCCCAGCCAGGCCGGCGATGACACGCTTCCCACCCGTCATGGTTCTCTCCCCGTTGCCGAGCCGTTCCAGGCTCTGGCGTCATCTGACACCGGCCTTGGGACGATAACAAGGCGCTTGGTCCGGGCGTCGGCCCCCGCGATTCCGGCCGGATCGGGCCTGCGCGGAAGCGCCGTGCACGCGACTTCGAAAGCGTCTATAGCTCCGCCCAAACTGGAATTGCCCCAAGAATGACCGTCCAAGCATGACTGCTCCCGACGCGCCGCCTCCGACGCCGCGCTCCCCCGCTCCGCTGCTGCAGCCCGGCTCCGGTCTCGTCCAGACCTTCCGGGCGCTGTGGCCCTATCTCTGGCCGCCGGAGCGGGCGGACCTGCGCCGCCGCCTCGTCGTCGCGCTGTTGCTGATGCTGGCGGGGCGCATCGTGCTGATGGGCGTGCCCTTCACCTTCAAATGGATCACCGACGCCCTCGCGGGAACCGGCAGCCTGGCGCAGTGGTGGCCATGGCTCGCGGCCGCGCCGCTGGCCCTGACCGTTTGTTATGGCCTGGCTCGCGTCGCCTCCTCCGGATTCGTCCAGTGGCGCGACGCGGTCTTCGCGCCGGTCTTCATGCACGCGGTGCGCACGCTCGCGCTGCAGACCTTCGCGCATCTGCACAGCCTCTCGCTGCGCTTCCATCTGGAGCGGCGCACCGGCGGGCTGACGCGCGTGCTCGAGCGCGGCCGTGATGGCATCCAGGAGATGGTGCGGCTCGGGCTCAACCAGCTCGTGCCGGTCATCATCGAGGTCCTGCTGATCGTCGCCGTCCTGCTCGCGCTGTTCGACTGGCGCTATGTCGTCGTGCTCGTCGGCATGGTCGTCGCCTACATGGCCTGGACCATCAAGGCCACGGAATGGCGCATCGCCATCCGCACGCGCATGAACGAGTCCGACACCGACGCGAACGCCAAGGCCATCGACTCGCTGCTGAACTACGAGACGGTGAAGTATTTCGGCGCGGAGGCGCGCGAGACTGCGCGCTACGACACGTCGATGGCGCGGTACGAACGCAATTCGGTCCGCTCCTACAGCTCGCTCGCCTGGCTGAACTTCGGCCAGGCCGCGATCTTTTCGGCCGGGCTCACGCTCTCGATGGTGATGGCCGTCCGCGGCTTCCAGGCGGGCACCAACACCGTCGGCGACCTCGTGCTGATCAACTCGATGCTGATCCAGCTCTACCTGCCGCTGAATTTCATGGGCACCGTCTATCGCGAGATCAAGCAGGCGACGCTGGACATCGCCCAGATGTTCGCGCTCATCGGCCGCGATCCCGAGATCCGCGACGTGCCGGGGGCACCGGCGCTCCGCGTTCCCGAGGGCGAGGTCGCCTTCGAGGACGTGCATTTCGCCTATGTGCCCGAGCGGCCGATCCTGCGGGGCATCTCGTTCAAGGTCCCGCCGGGACGCACCGTCGCCATCGTCGGTCCGTCGGGCGCCGGCAAGTCGACGATCTCGCGGCTGCTCTTCCGCTTCTACGAGCCGCAGGCAGGGCGCATCCTCATCGGCGGCCAGCCGATCGCGGAGGTGCAGCAGGTCTCGCTGCGCTCCGCCATCGGCATGGTCCCGCAGGATACGGTGCTGTTCAACGACACGATCGAATACAACATCCGCTACGGCCGGCCCGACGCCACGGCGGAGGAGGTCGAGGAGGCGGCGCGGCTCGCCAGCATCGACGGCTTCATCCGTGCCCTGCCGGAGGGGTACGCCACGGCGGTGGGCGAGAGGGGCCTCAAGCTCTCCGGCGGCGAGAAGCAGCGCGTCGCCATCGCCCGCACGATCCTGAAGGGGCCGCCGATCCTGGTCCTGGACGAGGCCACGTCCGCGCTCGATTCCTTCACCGAGAAGGAGATCCAGGACGCGCTGGACAAGGTCAGCCGGGGCCGCACGACGCTCGTCATCGCGCATCGTCTCTCGACGATCGTCAACGCCGACGAGATCATCGTTCTCGACAAGGGCCTGATCGTCGAGCGCGGCCACCATCGCGACCTGCTCGCGGCGAACGGCGTCTATGCGGCGATGTGGAACCGCCAGCGCGAGGTCGACGAGGCCAAGGCGACGCTTCAGCGCGCCACCGCGCAGGAAGAGCCGAGCGTGCGCGTCAGCCTGACGTCCTGATCGCTTGGGCATCGGAGACGGTCAGGGCGGCGGCGCTTCCGCTGTTCTAGAGCATCGGCCCGAAAAGTGGATCGCGGTTCTAAGGCGGGTCCGTTTCCTGCATGCTCGGGTTGTAAGCAAGGATAAGGGGGGCGGCTGCCATGTTCGATCCGACGACGTTCGTAGGCTTTCACACCTGGCTGAGCCTGGTCGCCATCGTCGCGGGCTTTCCGGTCGCGGCGGGGATGCTGCATGGCCGTACGCGGCCGCGCTGGACCGGTGTCTTCCTCTCGACGGCCTTCGCCACCAGCGCGACCGGCTTCGGCTTTCCGGTCAGCGGCGTCCTGCCCTCGCATGTCATCGGCGCGATCTCGCTCGTTCTGGTCGCCATGGCGGCCTTCGCGCTCTATGGCCGCCTGCTCGAGGGGGCGTGGCGGCGCATCTATGCGATCACCGCGTTGCTGGCCTTCTATCTGCTGTGCTTCGTCCTCGTCGCGCAGATGTTCATGAAGGTCCCCGCTCTGCATGCGCTGGCGCCCACCGGCTCCGAGCCGGCCTTTCTGATCGCACAAGCGCTGGTGCTGGCAGCCTTCGTCGCCCTGATCTGGCAGGCCGCCCGGCGCTTCGTGCAGGCGCCGCCTTTGCCCGGCTGATCGCCCGCGAGAGCGCCTCAGGCTGCCTGGCGTTCGCTCGCGATCATCATCAGCGGCCGGCGCGGACGCAGGGTGATCTTGAGCGAAGGTTCGGGCGCTTCTCTGGAAGCCGGCGCGAGCTTCAGCGATGGCAGCAGCGCAGCCAGGATCGCCACCGCCTCCATCGTCGCAAAGGCGCTGCCGATGCAGATGCGCGGGCCGGCGCCGAAGGGCAGATACGCATAGCGATGCCGCCCCTTGCTGGCCTCGGGCAGGAAGCGGGCCGGATCGAAGCGCGCCGGTGCGCTCCACAGCTTTTCATGCCTGTGCACCGCCTGGATCGGAACATAGAGGGTCGTCCCTTGCCCTAGCGAGAGACCGCCGAGGTCGAACGGCTTCTCGACCTGCCGGGTGATGACCGGAGCCGGCGGGTAAAGCCGCATCGATTCCTGGAAGACGGCCTTGGTGAAGCTCAGCTGAGCGACATGCTCCGGTGCGAGCGCCGCCCCCAGCGTGACGCGTGCGATCTCGTCCAGCACCTGCTGCTCGATGTCCGGATGCTCGGCGAGCAGGTGAAGGGTCCAGGCGAGGCCGAGCGCAGTCGTCTCGTGGCCGGCGGTGATGAAGGTCAGCAGGTTGTCGACGATGTCGGAATCCCGCATGGCGCGGCCGGTTTCGGGGTCGGTCGCATCGAGCAGCATGTCGAGAAGGTCGCCGCTGCGGCTGCCGGCGGCGCGCCGGGCCGTCACCAGCTCGCCGATGCTCTCGCGCAGATAACCCGTCGCAGCCCGCGCCCGGGCCCGGCCGGGATAGGGAACCCATTCGGGCAGGCCCAGCATGGTGTAGGCGAAGACATAGCTCGTCGGTTCGAGATAATCGGTGATCGAGCGCTCGACGCGCCCGACATCCAGGCTCGCGCTGCCCGACAGCATCGTCTCGACGATGATGGCGAAGGTCGTGCGCATCATCTCATGGCCGATGTCGAGCGCACCGCTCGTCGACTGCCAGCGCCTTTTCGTGTCCTCCGCCGCACCGATCATCGCGGGCAGGAAGCCGAGCAGCTTCTCATGCTGGAAACCGGCCGCGACCGACTGACGCTGCCAGCGCCAATGCGCGCCTTCCGCCGTCAGAAGGCCGTCTCCGAGAGCCGGGCCTAGCACCTTGCGCGCGATCTCGCCCTTGTCGAGCGAGGCGGCGTTCTTGACGAGCGCGTCCTGAATCAGCGCCGGATCGCAGACATAGAGGCTCTGGCGCCCGGCAACGCTGGCCAGCACCAGCTTTTCGCGGAAGATCTCGGGCGGGAGCGCCGTCAGGGGATTGCGCAGGATGGCGGCGAACAGCCCGAGCGGCGAGCGCCGCGTTTCGACGAGACCGTCGGCTTCGATCCGGGCCTGGTTGACGGCGATGTTCATCCGCGTCTCTCCGCTGCCGTTTGATGGCAGATGGTCAACTGGGACTCGAAATGTGGCGATAAAAGACGGTGCGACGGCAGCGGGCTTTCCCTTCCGCCCCGAACCGCCTAAATCAGCGCGGCGCTCGCGGCCCCGCCGCCGGGCAAACCCATTTCCGCCGATGTGCGGCCAGAACAACGGAACAGCCCATGTCGCTCGTCGATTCCGTCCGCAAGGTGATCGTGCCCATCCACAAGGAAGGCTACGTCTTCATCGCCATCGCGCTGGTCGCGACGATCGTGCTCGCCAATCTCTGGTCGCCCTTCGGCTGGATCGGCGCGATCATCACCGTCTGGATCTGCTATTTCTTCCGCGATCCCGTCCGCATCACGCCGCAGCGCGAGGGGCTGGTGATCTCGCCGGCCGACGGCCTCGTCAGCCAGATCGCCTCGGCCCTGCCGCCGCCGGAGCTGAACCTCCCGGCCGAGCCGATGACGCGCATCTCGATCTTCATGAACGTGTTCGACTGCCATGTGAACCGTGCCCCCGTGCCGGGACGCATCGTGAAGATGGCCTATACGCCCGGCCTCTTCCTCAATGCCGAGCTCGACAAGGCGAGCGACGACAACGAGCGCAACGCGCTGGCGATCGAGACATCGGCCGGCATCGTCGGCGTCGTCCAGATCGCCGGCCTGATCGCCCGGCGCATCGTGCCCTTCGTCAAGGAAGGCGACGCCATCGGCACCGGCGAGCGTTTCGGTCTGATCCGCTTCGGTTCGCGCGTCGACGTCTATCTGCCGACCAGCGTCGTGCCGCTCGTGGGCGAGGGCCAGACCGCGATCGCCGGCGAGACCGTGCTGGCCGACATGTCGGGCAACGAGCCGGCTGCGCGCGCCTTCCGCGGCATCTGAGGCGGGCCGTTTCGGTCGCCGCGCCAAGGGACCACCGCGCGCTCGCCCGAACTAGCCTCTAACTCTCGCCGCTATTAGCATGAAACGAAATTGATTGCCCGGGGGGAAGATGTCGAGTTTGGTTCGTCTCGCGACGCTGGCAGCGCTGTTCGTCAGTGCTGCCGGATCTCTGGCGCATGCGCAGGGCACATTCGAGGTCGATACCAACCGCTGGGGCGGCGACATCAGCAAGTTCCAGATCGGCAAGAACCCGCTCGACTGCCAGCAGGCTTGTTCCCGGGAAAGGCGTTGCGCGGCATGGAGCTACGTGCAGGGTCCCCAGCTTTGCTACCTCAAGGGTTCGCCGCAGACTCCCACGGTCGCCAAAGGCGTCATCTCGGGCGTGGTGCGGGCGCCGGGCAACCCGCCGCCGCAGACCTCGGCGGTCAAGGCGGTGACGCCGCCCCCGTACATCGCGGCTTCGTGCCGGGCAGTTTACATCCGTCACTTCACCAGGCCGAGCGCGAGGGCGTTGGCTGTCGGTCCCCGTGGCTGCAGCTCGCATTATGGGGCCCGGACGGTCGACGAGGCGATTTCGCGGGCGCTTGCGGCTTGCGCCAAGGTCAACCGCGGCGTCGCTTGTCGGATCGAAGAGACGTCCGGCCGCTGAGGCTGCTATAGCCTGTCGCCGCGAAACCGCGTATCTCCGCACGCCATGAGCGACCTGTTCCCCCCCTTCGAGCCCGAGCGCGTCGAATCGAAGCGCGCCCGCTTCAAGCCGATCCCGTTCCGGCTGATCGCGCCCAACGTCGTCACCCTGCTGGCGCTATGCCTCGGCCTGACGGCGATGCGCCTCGTCGTCGAGGGCAAGCTCGAGGTCGCGACCATCTGCATCCTGGTCGCCGCCGCGCTCGACGGCGTGGACGGGCGCCTGGCCCGGTTGCTGAAGGGCACCTCGCGCTTCGGCGCGGAGCTCGATTCGCTCTCCGACTTCGTCAATTTCGGCGTCGCCACCGGCTATGTGCTGTGGATCTTCGTGCTGCACGACCTGCGCTCCTTCGGCTGGATCGCCGTGCTGACGCTGGCTTGCGCGATGGCCCTGAGGCTGGCGCGCTTCAACGTCATGATCGACGATCCCAACCGTCCGGAATGGCAGAAGGACTTCTTCGTCGGCATGCCGGCGCCCGCCGGCGCGATCACCGCCATGCTGCCGCTCTATCTGCAGTTCATCGGCGTGCCGGTGCAGGAATACGGCGCTCCGCTGGTCGGGCTCTACATCCTCTTCATCGCCTTCCTGACGATCTCGCGGATTCCCTGCTATGCGGGCAAGACGCTCGGCGCGCGCGTACCGCGCGACAGGGTGCTGCCGATCTTCGTCGCCGTCGTCATCGTCGCCGGACTGCTCTTCGCATACCCCTTCGAGATGCTGACCTTCATCGTCGTCGCCTATCTCGGGGCGATCCCGCTCAGCGTCGCCCGCTATCGCAGGCTGGAGCGTGAGCATGCGGCCGCCGCGGCCGAGCCCGCGCCGCCGGCCGAAGAGCCAGCCGGGACCGCGTAGGCAGACACCCGCCCGGCGACAGGCCGTTCGGGCGAGGGAGGCCGCGGATCGGGCGTCAGCGGGCGCGCCGGCCGGTCAGCCGGGCCGCATTCGCGCTGACGCGCTTGGAGAAGGGCTCGAGCGTGCTGTTCGCGGCCTTGGCGGCGGCTTCCGCCGCGTCGAAGCTCGTCAGCGGCGCGAAGGCGAGCTCCAGCCAGAACATGGTCGCGGCGTGCCCAGCCGCGAGCGTGCTTTCCAGCGTCGCGGAAACCTTCTCCGTCACGGCCCGCGTCGCTTCGCGCTGGCCGCGGGCATTGCCGAGGGCGCCCTGCATCAGCAGCGGCATCCGCATCGCGATGGTCAGGCCGGCTTCGGCATGCATGGTCATGACGCGCGTCGCGAGAGCCTGCGTCTCGGATCGCGTCCCTGCGCCGGACCGCGGCCGTCTGGTGGATGACGCCATGCTGGGGAAGTCTCCGGGGAGCCTGATGGGGGCTTCGGCACGAACCGATGCTGCCATCATGGGAAGGCGGGCGGCATATGGGCAGCCCATGGCGGGACTTGTCCAGTCCAATTTATGCGCATGGGGCATGGTTTGGCGGTATGGTTTCGCCGGCCTTGCGTTGAAAGCATCGCGCTTCGGCCGGATCGACAAACATTCGAACGCCATTCGGCTCGCTCTTCCGCCGCTGCGCGACGCGATCCCGATATCGGCGGCGCGGCCTTCCCGCAGCCCTCCGGGCGCGCGGCCTGCGAAAGACCGGTTCCCACTTTTCCGCGCGATGCTTTAGAGCAGTGTCCCAGCCGGCGGCTTCCTCGCGAAGCCGCTTCCACCAGCCGAGCGGGCGCCGTTCAGGGTCCGTCAGCCATCGAGCCGCGTCGTGAGCCTGTTCGCCTCTCCCAAACATCCCGGCTGGCGGCCGATGCTGGTGCTGGCGTCGGCTTCGCCGCGCCGGCTCGCGCTGCTGGAGCAGGTCGGGCTGAAGCCGGACGCCCTGTTGCCGGCCGATCTCGACGAGAGCCCCCACAAGGGCGAGCGGCCGCGCGACCTCGCCTTGCGGCTCGCCCGCGAAAAGGCCGAGGCCGCCATCCTCGGCGCGAAGCCGCGCGCCGACCTCGAAGGCTGCTACATCGTCGCGGCCGACACGGTGGTCGCCGTCGGGCGGCGCATCCTGCCCAAGGCCGAGATCGTCGACGAGGCCGCCGCCTGCCTGCGCCTGCTCTCGGGCCGCGCCCACCGTGTCTATACGGCCGTCGCACTGGTCACGCCCGGCGGCGCCATCCGCGAGCGCGTCGTCGAGACGCGGCTGCGTTTCAAGCGCCTCTCCAGCGAGGATATCGAGCACTATCTCGCCTCGGGCGAATGGCGCGGCAAGGCCGGGGGCTATGCCATCCAGGGCATCGCCGGCTCCTTCGTCGTCAAGCTCGTCGGGTCCTACAGCGCCGTCGTCGGCCTGCCTCTGCACGAGACCGTCAACCTGCTGGGCGGGGAGGGCTTCCCCATCCGCTTCGGCTGGATGAACGTCGCCTAGGGTATCGGCCCGAAAAGTGGAGCGCGATCTTCGGGAAAAGCCGATGCAATATCAAATATTTAGAGGATCGGACTGAATACGATATTCAGTCCGATCCTCTAGCGCCGGGCGGCTTCCCCATCGCGGATCGACTTTATTCAACCAGGTGGTTGACAATCTGAGATCGTGCGTCGATATTCAACTCTATGGTTGAATATAGCGCCGCTCAATTGGACACGGTCTTTCACGCGCTCGGCGATGCGACGCGCCGGCGGATGCTGCGCGAGCTCGCGGGTGGCGAGCGGACGGTGGGGCAACTCGCCGAACCCTTCGCGATCTCGCTCGCCGCCGCCTCGAAGCACATCAAGGCGTTGGAGAATGCCGGGCTGATCCGGCGCGAGGTGCGCGGCCGCACCCATCTGTGCCGTCTCGCGCCCGGCCCGCTGGCCGGCGCCCATGCGTGGCTCGGCTTCTACGAGCGCTTCTGGACCGACCGCCTCGACGTGCTGGAGCGGCTGCTGCGCGAGGAGGACACCGGCAAGGCCGCCTCCACCCCTATTTCCGCCCCCGAAGGAGACCCGTCATGACGGAACTGGCGACACGCGACGGCTATGGCATTCTGACCGAACCGGCGACATTGACGATCGAGCGCCTTCTGCCCGGTCCCGTCGAGCGGGTCTGGGCCTATCTCACGCAGGACGAATTGCGCCGGAAATGGCTGGCCGCGGGCGAGATGGAACTGAAGCTCGGCGCCTCCTTCGAACTCGTCTGGCGCAACGACGAACTGAGCGAGCCTCCCGGCCAGCGGCCTGCCGGCTTCTCGGAGGAGCACCGGATGGAGAGCCGGATCACCGAGCTCGATCCGCCCCGCAGGCTGTCCTTCACCTGGAACGGCAGCGGCGACGTGACCTTCGACCTCGAACCCAAGGGTGACGAGGTGCTGCTCACCGTCATCCATCGCCGCATCCGCGACCGCCCGGCCATGCTGATGATCGGGGCCGGCTGGCACATGCATCTCGATATCCTGGTCGCTCGCGCCAGGGGCGAGGAGCCGGGGCCGTTCTGGGATGGCTGGCTGCGGCTGCGGCAGGACTACGACGGCCGGCTTCCCGCCTGAGCGGAAGCCGCGAGGGCTGCCCCCGAACACGGCCCGCGCTCGGCCATCGAAGTGGATCTCGCCACGAGCGAACGAAGGCTCGCTGGTCTCGTTCGCCCCCGCACTTGCGATGTGGCCGATTACCCCCGATCCTGCGGGCCGAGCGCGCCAGCCTCACAAGGCGCGCCGGACGGAGGAATGACATGACGGGACGTTTGAGGGGCAAGGTCGCCATCGTCGCGGGCGCGGGGTCGATCGGCCCGGGCTGGGGCAACGGCAAGGCGACGGCGGTGTTGTTCGCGCGCGAGGGCGCCAAGGTCATCTGCGCCGACATCAGCCGGGACGCGGCCGAGGAGACGGCGGCGATCATTCAAAACGAGGGCGGCCAGGCCTTCGCGTTGCAGACCGACGTGACCAAGGCCGATGCGATAACCGATCTCGTGGCGCGGACGCTCGGCCGCTACGGCCGCATCGACATCCTCGACAACAATGTCGGCATCGCCGAGGTCGGCGCCGTGACGGACCTGGCCGAAGAGGTCTGGGACCGGGTCTTCAAGGTCAATCTCACCGGCGCCTTCCTGGCCATGAAGCATGTCATCCCGGTGATGCAGCGCCAGTTCGAGGAGACGGGGGAGGGCGGCTCGATCATCAACATCTCCTCCATCGCCTCGATCCGCCACACCGGCATTCCCTATGTCAGCTATTCGGCGAGCAAGGCGGCGCTGAACCAGATGACACGCACCACGGCCGTGCAATACGCGCCGCAGCAGATCCGCGTGAACGCGATCCTGCCCGGCCTGATGAAGACCCCGATGGTCGAGCATTCCGCCGGCCTGGCGCAGGTCTATGCCGGTGGCGATGTGGAAGGCGCGCGCGGCACAGGTTCCGATGGGGCATATGGGCGAGGCCTGGGACGTCGCCAACGCGGCGCTCTTCCTTGCCAGCGACGAGGCGCGCTATGTCACCGGCATCGAACTCGTGGTCGATGGTGGAGTGACCCTGAAATATGGCTGATAACGAGACGCCGGCGCCGGCTGCGAAGCCCTGCCCGATCTGCGGCAAGCCGATGGTGGCGCGCTTTCGTCCTTTTTGCTCGCCCCGCTGCGCCGACATCGATCTCGGGCGCTGGCTCAAGGGTGGCTATGTGATTCCCGGTGCGCCCGCCGAGGAGACGGAGGAGACCCCGTCCCGCCGGGACGCGGACGACGACGAATCGTGAGAGGCCCCGCGCGAGGCGCTGCTCGATGGCGCCGCCCCTGAGGCAGGAGCGCATCGGTTCGTGGTGGAGGAAGGGACCGCGCTGAAGCGCGTCCGCATTGCGCGCCGGGACTGAGCGATTGCGAAAGCCACTGGGCGACGAAGGGGCGGGCGCCCGGTCGGGGGGCTCTATCGAGCGCGCGTGCGTGGGTCGGACGCATCGCGCAGCGCGTCGCCGAGCAGGTTGAGCGCCAGCACCGTCGCCAGGATCGCGAGGCTCGGGAACACGGCGAGCCACCAGGCGTCGAGAATGTTCTCGAAGCCCTCGCGGATCATGCCGCCCCAGGTCGCGGCCGGCGGCGGGACGCCGAGGCCGATGAAGCTGAGCGAGGCCTCCGTGCGGATGGCCGAGGCGAGCCAGAGGGAGCTCATCACCACCACGTCCGAGAGCATGTTGGGCAGGATGTGCCGGAACATGATGCGGAAGGGACCGCAGCCATAGGAGCGGCTGGCCTCGACGAAATCGCGCTGGCGCAGCGTGATCGTGGGCGCGCGGGCGACGCGCGCGAAGGGCGCGACCTCGGTCACCGCGATGGCGATGATCAGGTTTTCCAGGCTGGCGCCGAGCATGGCCGCGATCATTAGCCCGAGCAGCAGGGTCGGGAAGGCGAGCAGGACGTCGAGCGCGCCCATGACGATCTGGTCGAAGACGCCGCCGACATAGCCCGCGACGACGCCGATGGTCGTGCCGACCACCATCGCGACCAGGATGGCGACGAAGCCGACGAAGAGCGAGATGCGGGCGCCGTAGATCAGCCGCGAGAGCACGTCGCGCCCGTAGGAATCGGTGCCGAGCCAGAATTCGGCCGAAGGCGGCTCCAGCCGCGCGACGAGATTCTGCTCGAGCGGGTCATAGGGCGCGAGCAAGGGCGCGAGGATCGCGACGAGCACGATCAGCGCCAGCAGGACGAGCCCGACCCAGGCGATGCGGTTGTCGCGGAAGGCGAGCCAGAGGCCGCCCGGCCGCATCTCGACGGTGGTGGAGGCGGCGGCGCTCATGAGTACTTCACCCTCGGATCGACGAGCCCATAGGCGAGGTCGGTCAATGTGTTCACGACGATCACGCAGACGGCGAAGATGATCATCAGCCCCTGCAGCAGCGTGTAGTCGCGGGCGTTGAGCGCTCCGATGATCAGTTTCCCGAGCCCCGGGCGGTTGAAGATGATCTCGGTCAGCACCGAATTGCCGATCAGCGTGCCGAAATAGAGCCCGACCACCGTGATGATCGGGATCAGGCTGTTGCGCAGCGCGTGGGTGACGACGAGCTGCCTGCGCGTCACGCCCTTGGCGCGCGCGGTGCGGATATAATCCTCGGTCAGCACGCCGAGCATCGCCGCGCGCGTCACGCGCATCACATAGGCGGTCATGATGATGCCGAGGTTCAGGGCGGGCAGCGCGAGCGCCCGCATCCTCTCGCCGAAGTCGCCCGAGCCGCTGGTGTTGCCCAGCACCGGGAACCAGCCGAGATGGATCGCGAAGACGATCAGCATCAGGATGCCCGAGACGAAGGCGGGAAAGGACAGTCCGACCAGCGAGACGACGCGCGAGACGTAATCGACCCAGCCATTGCGGCTGAGCGCGGCGGCGACGCCGAGCGGCAGGCCGAAGAGGAGCCCGATCGCGATGGCCGCGACGGTGAGCTCGATCGTCGAGGGCAGGACCAGCAAGACCTCGCGCAGGACGCTGTGTCCGGTGCTGAGGGATTGGCCGAAATCCCCGCTCAGCACCTTGCCGATGAAGGACAGGTACTGGACATGGACGGGCTGGTCGAGGCCGAGCTTGGTCCGCAGGGCGGCGAGCGAGGCAGCGCTCGCCTGGTCGCCGAGGATCACCGAGGCCGCGTCTCCCGGCACCAGCCGCACGAGCACGAAGATCGCCGTCAGCATCACGAACAGGGTGGGGATGGCGAGAAGCAGCCGCCTCAGGACGAAGTTCATCATGCCGCGGCTCTTTCCTCCATCAGGCGCGCCGGCGCGAAGGCGGCGATCTCCCGGCGCGTCGCGCCTTGCGTGACGAGATCGGTCAGGATCGCGCCGACGACCGGGACGAGCTGGAAGCCGTGACCGGAGAAGCCGAACGCATGGAACAGGCCAGGCGCGTTCGGCGAGGCGCCGATCACCGGCAGGTGGTCGCGCGTCTGTGCCTCGATGCCGGTCCAGCAGCGGGCGATGCGCACCCCGCGCACGATCGGGAACAGGTCGCTCGCGGCGCGGGCCCCCTTGGCGAGTTCGGTGAAGTTCACCGTGCTGCGCTCGTGCGCGACGTCGGCCGCCCCCTGCAGCCCGCCGCCGATGACGAGCGTGCCCTGGTCGGACTGCTTGAAGGACAGCGCCCGGCCGACGACGCTGACCACGGGGCCGAGCAGCGGAGCCAGCCGCTCCGTCACCATCATCATCGAGGCCCTGACGCCGAGCGCGATCTCGTCGCCGAACAGCGCAGCCAGCCGCCCCGCCCAGGCCCCGGCGGCGTTGACGACGACCGGAGCCCGAAAACGGCACGTCCCGCAGGCCAGAAGCCAGCCCTCGCCCTGGCGTTCGACCGCCTCGACGCCGCAGCCCTCGGCGATCACGACACCTTCCGCCTCGCAGGCGCGGCGGAAGGCGAGGATCGTGCGGTGCGGATCGGCTGCGCCGTCGTTGCGCGCCACCAGCGCACCGATGCAGTGCGGGCTCAACGCCGGCACGAGGCGGCGCAGCTCGGCGGCGTCGATCATTTCTTCATGGGTGTAGCCGAGCGAGCGCATCTTCGCTTCGCGCTGGAGGAGGGCGGGCATGTGCTCCTCCCGCTCCGCGATCCGCATCTGGCCATGCGCGTGGAAGCCGCAATCGTCGCCGACGAGCGCGGCGATGTCGTGCCACATCGCCATGGCCTCGAGCGAGATCGGGACCTCGGCGATGTCGCGGTTGAGCGTGCGCACCCCGGCCGCCGTGGCGCCGGAGGCGTGCCGCCCGGTCCAGCGCCGCTCGATCACGGCGACGCGTCGACCGGCCCGCGCCAGATGCAGGGCGGCGGACAGCCCGTGCAGGCCGCCGCCGATCACCGCGACGTCGAACGCCTCGCTCCTCATGCCGCAGGAGCCTGTTCGTCGAGGCTGGCCAACTCGCCGAGCGTGACCGGCTTCAGCGGCGGGCGGATGCGGTAGAAGCCGACATCGCCGACGGGGCGGCCCTGCGCCGCGGCGACGATATGGGCCATGGTGTAGCCGCACTGCCTGCCCTGGCAGGGACCCATGCCGGCACGGGTGAAGGCCTTGAGCTGGTTCGGGCCGGGCCTGCCCTGCACGGCGCGCGCGCGCAGGTCGCCGGCCGTGACCTCCTCGCAGCGGCAGACGAGCGTTTCGTCGGCAGGGGCGAACACCTGCTCGCGCGGCGCGTAGAGCGCGTCGAGGAAGGGGCGGAGTGCCAGCGCATGTGCCAGCGCCGTACGCTCCTGCCGGGCGGCACTCTCGGCCTGCGCCTCGCTGACCTTGCCGAGCCGGGCGGCGATGCGCAGCGCCGCGAGACGTCCGCGCGGCTCCGCCGCCTCGGCACCGCCGATGCCGGCGCCGTCACCCGCCACGAAGATGTTCGCCTGTGTGGTCTCGCCCCGGGCGTCGAGCTCCGGCACGTAGCAATGCTGCGCGGCGCTCCAGACGACACCGCAGCCGAGCGCCATCGGGACATGGATGTTCGGCACAAGGCCCTCGTGCACGAGCAGGACCTCGGCCTCGGCAGTGCCCTCGCGGCCGTCCTCGGTGCGGTAGCGCAGGCGCTGAAGCCTGCCGTCGCCCTCGGCCCGGATGTCCGCGACATGACGGACGATCGGGAAGCCGGCCCGCCTCAGCGAGAGCGACCAGCCGAGCCCCTTGACCAGATCGCCGAGCCGGCCGAGCGCCTGCGGCAGATGCTTCAGGGCGGTCGTGACGCGCCCACGCGGGGTGGTGTCGAGGAATCCGGCGACCTTGCCGCCGGCCGCCAGAAGCTGCGTCATGTAGAGCAGCGGGAGCGGCCCGCTGCCTGCGACCCAGACCGGGCTCGACGGCACGGAATCGGCGGTCTTGAGCAGGATTTGCGCCGCGCCCACCGTCAGCACGCCCGGCAGCGTCCAGCCCGGAAACGGCACCGGCCGCTCCTGCGCGCCCGTGGCGAGGATGATGGCGTCGGCGCTGACGCTGCGGGCCTTGCCGTCACGGGTCACGAAGGCGCGGAAGCCGGGCTCGATCTGCCAGAGCTGGCTCTGCGGCTCGTAGATCGCCCCGCAGGCGCGGAAGGCGGCGGCCCGGGAGGCGCCCGCGCCATAGGCCGCGCCGAGGCGCGCCAGGCGGGGTGCCGCGGAAACCGTCTCGACGGCGCGCCAGATCTGGCCGCCCGGAGCGGGCTGGTCGTCGACGACGCGGACGCTCAGGCCGTGTCGGCGGGCGGTGGCCGCGGCGGCCATGCCGGCCGGTCCGGCGCCGACGATCAGGAGATCGGTGTGGTTCTCGCTCATGCCGAAAGGCTCCTGCGGCCCTGCTGGCGGGAGATGCGCATGCCTTCACGCACCGGCGTGAGGCAGCCCTGCACCGAGCCCAGCCCGTCGACCTCGACGAGGCATTCGAAGCAGACGCCCATCATGCAATAGGGCGCGCGGCGGCTGTCCGAGACGGGGGTGGTGCGGCTCCAGGCCTCCGGCTGGCGCATCAGCACCGCCGCCACGCTCTCGCCCGCCTCGGCGGCGACGGCGCGTCCGTCGATATGGACGGTGAGGGCCGATGGCCCCGGATCATGCAGCTTGCGGAACATCGAAGCGACTCTGGTGGAAGGGAGCGAGCGTGTCGGGCAGTGCGCCGGCGGCGATGGCGCCGGCCAGAACCTCGGAATGGAAGGCCGCCAGCGTCACGCCCGAATGGCAGAGCGCGACGAAGGCGCCGGGTCGTGCCACCGACTGGGCATAGATCGGGTAGGAATCGGGGGTCATGATGCGCAGGCCGGCCCATTGCCGGACGAGGCGTACATTCGCGAGCGCCGGCACGATCCGCACCGTCTTGCGGCTGAGCCCGGCAGCGGCCTCCGCCGTCGCCGAGACGTCGAAGCCGTTGTTGTCCTTGGTCGCGCCGATCATGACCGTGCCTTCGCCCGTCTGGCGCAGGCCGCTCGCCGGCAGCGGCAGGAAGGGGGCGAGGCGCTCGGTGACGAGGACCTGCCCCCGCTCCGGGCGGACCGGAACCTCGAGCCCGACCTGGGCGGCCAGAGCCGGCGAGCCCAGCCCCGCCGCGATGACGATCCGCGGCGCGACCAGTGTATCGCCTGCGAAATGCAGCCGGAAATCGCTGCCTGCCGCTTCGATGCGCTCGACACGCGCCTTGTGGCGGATGCTGCCACCGTGACGGACGAGCGCTCCATGCAGCGCCGCGAGCAGCTTGAGCGGGTTGGCGTGGCCGTCGCGCCGGCCGTAGCTCGCGCCCGAGACGTCCGGGCCGAGCCCGGCCTTAGGCATCAGCTTCTGCAGGGCGGAGCGGTCCAGCATCTCCCAGTCCGGCTCGCCCTCGGCCCTCTGGTTGTGCAGGCGCATCAGGTCGAGACGGCGCTTCTCCAGCCCGTCCTCTCCGAAGCAGAAGGCCAGTCCGCCATTCTGCTCGTAGGCGAGGTCCGTCTGCTCCGAAGCCTCGAGTTCCTCGCAGAAGCCGCGCCAGAGATCGATGCTGTGGCGGGTCAGGGCCTGATAGGCCGGCATTCCGGGGCCCTTGCCCTGCAGCCAGACCAGCCCGAAATTCGCCCGGGCCGCGCGGAAGTCGCCATCGTCGCCGTCGAGCAGCAGCACCTTTTCGCGCCGCTTCGCCAGCCCATAGGCGATGGCCGCTCCGACCGTGCCTCCCCCGATGACGATGATGTCCGGCCGCATGTGAATGTCCCTTGCCGGCTTTGACGTTAGGAGCGCTTGTTGTATTTCGTCAAAGTCGTCTTTTTCTCGGGTCTATTCCTCAGGGTTATGCGATGGTGCGGCGGCTCAACCTGCGTCAGGTCGAGGCTTTCAAGGCTGTGATCGAGTTCGGCACGGTGAGCCGTGCAGCCGAGATGATGACGGTCTCGCAGCCGGCGATGAGCAAGCTCATCGCCCATCTCGAGGAGGACACGGGTCTCAGGCTGTTCGACCGGGTGAAGGGCCGGCTCGTGCCGACGCGGCGCGGCATGCGGCTCTACGAGGAGATCGACCGCATCTTCGCGGGCGTGCGCCAGGTCGAGAACGCGGTGGAGGCGATCCGCCGCGACGAGCAGAGCCGCCTGCTGATCGGCGTCATGCCGGCTCTTTCCGGCCCCTTCATCCAGCAGGCGACCTCGCGTTTTCTCGCCAGCCAGCCGAACGTGTTCTGCTCGGTGCAGTCGCGCAGCTCGCAATGGATCGCCGACGGGCTGGTGACCCGCAAGCTCGATGTCGGGCTGATCATCGTGCCGATCGACAACCCCTATATCGTCGCCGAGCCCCTGCTGTCGCGGCCGGTCGTCTGCGCCCTGCCGCTCGGGCACCGGCTGGCGGAGAAGGCGGTGATCACGCCGAAGGATCTCGATGGCGAGCCGTTCATCTCCTTCGAGCCGGAGAGCCATACGCACCGGCGCGTCACCCAAGCTCTGGAAGCCGATGGCGTCGTGCCGAACGTGGTGATGAGCGTGAACGTCGCCCCGACGCTGTGCGAGTTCGTCGCGGCCGGGGTCGGCCTGTCGTTGGTTCACCCGCTGATCGTCGGCGGCCTGCGCGACCGGGTGGCGATCCGCCCGTTCGAGCCCGCGCTGCGGCTCGATTTTCAGCTCTGCCGGATCCGCGACAGCCGCAATGCCCGCCTGGTCGACGCCTTCCTGGAGGGGGCGCGGGAGGCGGCGGCCGAGATCTCCCGGACGATCCTCACGCCGGGGTGAGCGTGAGGGTCGACAATGCCTCGCTCAGCGGCAGGTGGTCGCCGTCGCGCAGCCGGCGTAGCGCCACGAGCAGCCGCTCCTGCTGGTCCGGCGTCGCGACGAGGCGGGTGGCCTGGCGCAGCTTCTCCTCGATATCGCGCCATGACGGCCGTGCCGATGCCTCGCCGAGCGGGGCCGTGACGGGCGAGGCGAGGACGCGCCCGTCGACATGGAGCGTGACGCGCGACAGCGTCTGTGCCGGGAAGACGGCGTCGAGCGCGGGATCGAGAGAGAGCGAGACCTTTTCCGCCAGGGCCACGGCGTCGGGGCGGTCGAAGGCCGCCTCGGTCAGCGGCATCAGCGCCTCCGGCCCGTCCAGCGCGACGAGGCCGAGGCAATACGGGATCGAGAACTGGATGTCGGTGAAGCTCTGCGGCCGTGGCCTATTGGCCAGGCGCAGCGCACCGCTATAGGTCGCGACCTCGATGCGTTCGATCCGGCGCGGGTCGATGGCGTTTCGCGCCATGAGGCCGCGCAGCGCCTCGACCGGCGCGTGCACATGCCGGCAGCAGGCGTAGAACTTCATGTAGTTGCGCGTGATGGAGCGCTCCCGGCCGAGGCCTTCCGCCAGCCCGTCGAGACGGAAATTCTCGTCGTTGTCGAGCAGCCCCAGCGGTCCCGTATGCCCTGCCTC
The DNA here is from genome assembly GCA_003248805.1 of Chelatococcus sp. Lineage (GTDB taxonomy): Bacteria > Pseudomonadota > Alphaproteobacteria > Rhizobiales > Beijerinckiaceae > Allobosea. The sequence continues at coordinate 22,578 of QFQY01000052.1, forward strand.
GGCGAGCAGCAGCGCATGGAGGGCGGTCACGCTCGACCAGGGAATGCCCTCCTTGACGTCGCTGCCCTCCTGCGCGCGGAAGACCGGCCCGGCGCCGGCATGGAGCTGGTTGGGCGCGCTGATGCCGGCGATGGCGAAGGCGTGGGCCAGGTGCTCCGGGGCCGTGCGCCTGAGATAGCCGAGCGCGGCCACCACGCCGTATCCGGACCACATCCCGGTATTGGCATAGAAGCGCCGCGCCGCACCGACCGCGACGCCGACCTCGTAGCCCACGACGATGGCCGCGAGCAGCTCCTCCGTCGTGGCGCCTGTCTCCTGTGCCGCGGCGAGGGCGGCTGGAATGATGGCGGCGCCCGGATGTCCGCGCGCGATGCGGTGCCCGTCGTCGAGATCGAGCGCCGCCGAGGCTGCGGCGTTGCACCAGATGGCGCCTGCGAGGCCGGAACTCGCCCCGGTAAACCAGACCGGCACCGAGCCGCCGGCCATCGTGGCGCGTGCGGCCCGGCGCACCGCGCGCGGCCCCGGCGCGGCGATGCCGGCGGCGGCCGCCGCCACCAGATCGAGCACGGCCAGGCTCGCCGCCTCGCGCAGCTCCTGGGCGAGCGGCTGCCCTCTGGCGGCGGCGACATGGGCCGCGAGCCGGTGCACCGTTTCCATGCCGGTCAATCTCCGCGTCGGCGTCAGCGCTTCAGCGTGGTCGCTTCCGTGATCGCCGGAGCGAGGTTCATCGAGCCCTTCAGCTCGTAGCCGAAGTCGAGCTTGTCGTTGCGAGCCCAGACCTGGCGCAGCTCGAACAGCGGCACGGCGCAGACATCCTCCATGATCTTCGCCTGAGCCTGCTTCCAGAGCGCCTTCTGCGTCGCGGCATCGGCGGCGGTGCGGGCCTGCTCGATCTCCTTGTCGGCGATCGCGCAGTGCGAGAAGTTCGTCGCCGCCGTCGGCGTGCCGACGATGGCGCGCGAGTGGAAGAACTCGCTGAGATAGGTGTCCGCGATGGGGAAGCGCGCCGCGCCGTAGAAGACGAGCCCGCTCAGGTCCTTGCGGGTCTGGCTCTGATAGGTGGCGTGGTCGACGACCTGCATCTCGAGCTTGATCCCGGCCTTGGCGAGCTGCGCCTGGATGATCTCCATGAAGGGCTGCTGCGCCGAGATGTTCGAGACGATCGCCTTGACCGTGATGCCGTCCTTGTGCCCGGCCTCGGCCAGCAGGGCCCTGGCCTTGGCGAGATCGAAGCCGTAGCGGACGGAGCAGTCCTCGCCGAGATAGCCCGGCGGCACCACCGAACAGCCCTTGGGGCCGACATCCTTGCCGACGAAGCGGACGAGGTCGTCGACATTGATGGCGGCGGCGATGGCCCGTCGCACGCGGATGTCGTCGAGCGGCGGCTGGGTGCGGTTGATGTGCAGCAGCCGGAACTCGCCCGGCTGGAAGATTTCGACATTCGTGCCGCCCCTGCGGCGGGCGGAATCGACCCAGCGCTGTTCGCGCCTAGCGTACATCAGGTCGATCTCCCCCGAGGTGAAGGCGAGTTCGCGCGCGCTGTCCGACGGGATCGAGCGGATCATGATCGTGTCGATCTTGGGCTTGCCGCGGAAATAGTCGGGGTTCGCGGCGAGCTTGACGTATTGCTGCGTCACCTGCTCGACGAAGGCGAAGGGTCCGGTTCCGACGGGGCGCGTGCCGAACTTGTCTCCCAGCTCCTCCGCCGCCTTGCGGCTGACGATGTTGCCGCCGTGATAGTTGGAGACACGCCCGAGGAAGTTGACGTCCGGATATTTCAGCGTGACCCGCACGGTCAGGTCGTCGAGCTTCTCGACCTTGTCGATCGAGGCGAAATCCGAGGAGAAGGTCGAGCGCTTCGGGTCGGCCGAGCGCTGCAGCGAATAGACCACGTCGTCGGCGCTCAGCGTGCCCCAGTCCCCCTGGAACTTGACGCCCTTGCGCAGGTGGAAGGTCCAGACCTTGCCGTCCGGCGAGGTCTCCCAGCGTTCGGCCAGATCCGGCTCGAGGTCCTGCGGATCGGCGCTGCCCGGCTTGAAGCGCACGAGGCCGTTATAGATCCAGCCGACGACGGTCTTGTCGTTCGTGGCGCTGGCGCGGTGGGCGTCTAGCGTCGAGACGTCGCCGTTGCCGGCGACGCGCAGGACGGTTTCCTGGGCCGAGGCCGAAACCGGCAGGCAGGCGGCCAGGAGCAGGCCCGCAAGCCCGGCGACAGACGTCCTCATCATCGGATCCCCTCGATTTTGCAAGTTTGGCCGATACTGCCGAAAACCGTTCCAGACTGTCCAAGTCGGAATCGGCCGGGCTGTATTCGCAGGGGTTATGGATGTTCGGGCCACCCGTCCCCGGCCTGGAGCCGGCGTTGTGGCCCCAAGCGCCGCGACCAAGGCTGATCGCCTGTGCGGCCGTGGCGCTTCTGCATTCGAAGTCCAGCCTGTAGGCAGGGGCTCAAGGCTGCGAGACAGCGGCCGGCGAAAAGCCGTCAGGGAGAATGCGACGCGTGCCGACCGGACACCTCTTCAGCACGGCCCAGATGGCCGAGCGAGCGCGCAGGCGCCTGCCACGCGCCATCTTCGACTTCATCGAGGGCGGCGCGGGCGCCGAGATCGCGGTGGCCCGCAACCGCGAGCAGTTCGACCGGATCGCCCTGATGCCGCAGGCCCTGCGGGACTGTTCGGCGGCGCATTCCGAAACGACCATCTTCGGGCGTCGTTATGCGGCGCCCTTAGGCATCGCCCCCATGGGCTTCGCCGACCTGGTCTGCCCGGGGACGGACCGCGCGCTGGCCCGGGCCGCCCGGGCCGCGAACATTCCCTATACCCTGTCCACGGCGGCGACGACCTCGATCGAGACCATTGCCACCATCGCGCAGGACAATCTCTGGTTCCAGCTCTACCCCGGCGCCGACGAGGCCATCGCAGCGGGATTGATGGAGAGGGCGCTCGCCGTGGGCGTCACCACGCTTCTGGTCACGATCGACATCCCCGTCCCGGCCAAGCGCGTCCGCGACCTCACCAACGGGCTGGCCATTCCGCTGCGGCCGTCGCTGCGCACCGTCGTCGATGTCGTTCGCCACCCGGCATGGCTGCTGCGGGCGGCGCGCGGCGAGCGCCTCGGCATGGCGAATTTCGTCGATTCCAGGGGCTCGATGAGCGGTCTCGCCCATGCCGAATTCGTCTCGCGCCAGCTCTCTTGCCCCGGCCTGGACTGGGCCCGGATCGAACGCATCCGAAGGGCCTGGCCGCACCATCTCGTCATCAAGGGCATCCTCAACCCGCAGGACGCGCGGGCGGCCGAACGGATCGGCGCCGACGGCGTCGTCGTCTCCAACCATGGCGGCCGCCAGCTCGATTCCGCCCCGTCGTCGATCGAGGTTCTGCCGGCGATCCGGGAGGCCTGCGGCGACCGGCTGAAGCTGATCCTCGACAGCGGCGTGCGCACGGGTGACGACATCGCCCGCAGCCTCGCATCGGGGGCTGACTTCGTGCTGCTCGGGCGGCCTTTCCTGTTCGCGGTCGCGGCGCTCGGGCCGTCGCTCGGCCCGGCCCGCATCGTCGACATGCTTCGCGCCGACTTCCTCAACACCTTGATCCATCTCGGCTGCGCCGATCCCACCGAGCTCGGCAGCGACCATCTCTGGCCCGGACGGGGAACGAACCGATGAAACTCGCGATCATGGGCGCCGGCGCGGTCGGCTGCTATTATGGCGCCGTGCTGGCCCGCGCCGGTCACGAGGTGACGCTGATCACCCGGCCGCAGCATGTCGAGGCGATCCGCGAGCGCGGCCTCGTCTTCGAGACGCGCGCCTTCACCGAGACGCTGCGGGTCGATGCGACGACCGAGCCTTCGGGCGTCGCCGATGCGGAGACCGTTCTCTTCTGCGTGAAATCGGGTGACACCGCCTCGGCCGGCCGCGAGATCGCGCCGCATCTCGGCGCCGACGTCGCGATCCTGAGCCTCCAGAACGGCGTCGACAACGCCGAGCGCCTGCAGGAGGTGCTGGGCCGGCCCGTCGTTCCGACTGCCGTATACGTCGCCTCGGAGATGGCCGGACCGGGCCATGTCAGGCATCACGGGCGCGGTGAACTCGTCATCGGGACAGGCACGGCCAGCGAGCAGATCGCAGCGGAGTTCGGCAAGGCCGGAATCAAGACCGATCTCTCCGACAACGTCATCGGCACGCTCTGGACCAAGCTGGTCGTCAACTGCGCCTACAATGCCCTCTCGGCGATCCCGCAGCTTCCCTATGGCCGGGTGGTCGCGGTCGAAGGCGTCCGCGCCAGCATGACCGACATCGTCGCGGAATGCCTGGCCGTGGCGAGGGCAGGGGGCGTCCGCGTCGAGGACGGCCTGCTCGACAAGGTTCTCGCCCTCGCTGCCACGATGCCGGACCAGTCGTCCTCGACGGCGCAGGACCTCGCTCGCGGCAAGCGGACCGAGATCGACCACCTCAACGGTTATGTCGTGCGCAAGGGCGAGAGCCTGGGGATCGCCACGCCGGCCAACCGGCTGCTGACCGCGATCGTCAAGCTCATGGAGGAGCGGGCCCTCGGCTGAGCATCCTGCCACTGGCGCGGGGCAATGAACGCAGCCATGCGGCAGCGTTCATTGCCGCGCGTGGAACCGCCGTGCCATGCTGCTCCCAAGCCGAAAAACGGCGGACTAAGAAAACTGGGTAGGAAACACGACCAATGAAGCGCAGATCCTTTTTGACCGCTGCCGGCGTCGGTGCCGCGGCCGGTATCGCCTCGCCTGCGATCGCGCAGAGCCTGCCCACGATCAACTGGCGCCTGGCCTCGAGCTATCCGAAATCGCTCGATACGCTCTACGGAGCCTGCACCTATCTGTCCGAGGCCGTGTCCGCCGTCACCGACGGCAAGTTCAAGATCCAGGTCTTCGCCACCGGCGAGATCGTGCCGGCGCTGCAGGTCGCCGACGCCGTCACCAACGGCACCGTCGAGATGGGCCATTCCGGCTCGTATTTCTACACCGGCAAGGACACCGCCTTCGCCTTCGGCACGGTGATTCCCTGGGGGCCGAACAGCCGCCAGATGCAGGCCTGGCTCTTCCATGCCGGCGGGCTCGAGCTGCTGAACGAGTTCTACGCGAAGTTCAACATCTACAACCTGCCCGCCGGCAACACCGGGGCGCAGATGGGCGGCTGGTTCCGCAAGGAGATCAAGTCCGCCGCCGATCTCCAGGGCCTCAAGATGCGGATCGGCGGCCTCGGCGGCAACGTGTTGCAGAAGATGGGCGTGGTGCCGCAGCAGCTCGGCGCCGGCGACATCTATCCCGCGCTCGAACGCGGCGTGCTCGACGCGGTCGAGTTCGTCGGCCCCTATGACGACGAGAAGCTCGGCTTCGCCAAGGTGGCGCCCTATTACTACTATCCCGGCTTCTGGGACGGCTGCGCCGAGCTGAGCTTCTTCATCAATCTGGAGAAGTGGAACAGCCTGCCGCCGACCTACCAGAAGGTGCTCAAGACCTGCGCCATGGCCGCCGGCCACGACATGCAGGCCAAGTACGACGCGCTCAACCCGCCGGCCCTGAAACGGCTGATCGCCGGCGGCGCGCAACTGCGCGCCCTGCCGAACGACATCCTCAAGGCGAGCTACAAGCACACCAAGGATCTCTATGCCGAGATGTCGGCGGCGAACCCGACCTTCAAGAAGATCTACGACCACCTCTGGGCCTTCCAGCAGGACAGCACGCGCTACTGGCAGATTTCCGACCTGTCCTTCGACCTGATGTCGGCGACGGCGCTGCAGCAGCGCTGGGCCGACGGCTGAGAGTGTCGCCCGGCGTCGACGATGCCGGGCGAGGGCCGCTCACGCGCTGGCACCGGGCCGTCGAGGCCCGGGCTTGCCAGCCGGCCGCTCCGGCGGCAATCTCCGTGCGGCAAGAGACCCGGCAGAAAGAGGCCGGGTCGGCATCGCAGCGGCCTCCGGGTGTCGGCTGCGGGACATGGGAAGTCCGGAATCATGATCATCGACGACAGCAACACCGGGGCCGGCAGGACTGACCATGCCGCGCAGCTCGCGCAGAGGGCCGGCCGGCTCGACCGCCGCTCGTTTCTGGCGGGCTCCGCCGCCGGTCTGGGCGCGCTCGCGCTCGGCGGATGCGTGACCCCCGACGGCATGAGCCTCGCCGAGGCGGAGAAGGTCTACGGGCCGGTTCCCGAGGAAAAATTCCCGATCCCGGCAGTCGATGTCACCAAGGTCGACCCGAAGTATTTCCGTAAGACGGTGCGCTACGAGACCAAGGAAGCGCCGGGCACGATCATCGTCGATCCCGGCAACTACTACGTCTATCGCATCGAGGACGACGGGTCCGCGACCCGCTACGGCGCCAATGTCGGCCGCGACGGCTTCAGGTGGAGCGGCGACGCCTATGTCGGCCGCAAATCCGAATGGGCGACCTGGACGCCGCCGAAGGAAATGATCAAGCGCCAGCCCGAGGTGGCCAAATACGCGGGCGGCATGCCCGGGGGCCTCGAAAACCCGCTCGGCGCCCGCACCCTCCATCTCTACCAGAACGGCGTCTACACGCTCTATACGATCTACGCCTCCAGCGATCCCGAATCGATCGGCTCCGGCGTCACCAGCGGCTGCGTCGGCCTGCTGAGCCAGGACATGATCCACCTCTACACGCGCACGCCGGTGAAGACGAAGGTGGTCGTCCTGCCGGCGTAGGGCACGGTCCGCGCTCGTTGTGAATGTTACGGCTCGGTCTCAGAGACATCCCAACGGCCCCCAACAACAAGGGCCGTTCCTTGATCCGCGTGATAACCCCGTTGCTACCTCGGTCTCGCCCGTGTCGGCGGATCGGAGCGCCACGGCCCCACCGGGGGAACCCCAGTGCGCGGAGCGTAGATAAGGCCTTTCAGATTTTTCGCCGAGAACATCTGGGGCTAGTGGGCCGCCGCCTCATCGGTCCAGCCGGAACGGAGGCTTGGCAAGTATCCTCACGGCGAGGCCGATGGCGAACCACGCGTCACGCCCCAAAAGTTCCCCCGCAGGCTGCCCCGTAGCGATTGATCGGCGGTCGAGGTTGTGGATGTCGTCGACATGGCGAAAGTGCGTTATCGGGTTTCGGAGGCCTACAAGTTGCTTCAAGTCGGTAACGTCCTGATCATCCAGGAGACCCCGAGCTTGGCACCGTCGTAGCGTCTCGTCGAACTTCACCTTATCCGGCAGCTTGTCCGTGAAGTCGCCGTGGAGGAACGCCGCCAGCAGGTTCTCTGCGAGGCTCTGGCAGAGCAGTACGGTGGCGACATAGTTGCCGTGAACGAATGAGGAGCGGGCCTCGGCCCAAGCGTTGTAGGCGACGTGACCGCCATAGATCATGGTGCCGCGAGGGCCAAGCATCGCGCCGAGGTCGGTCAGGAAGCGGAAGCGCTTCACCTTGCCTTGCAGGTCGTCATGAAGGTCTGCGAGCAGGAACCGGACCAGCGACAGGTCTGCGATTTCGGAGAACAGGTCCGCTTGATCCTCGTCAGGCGAAGGGTACGTCATCCCTCAGGCTCCCGCCCCGGAAGCCTGTGTTGCTGCCGGCGGCCGCGCCCCTTCGAGCGCATCAAGGACGAGCTTTGTCGCTGCTTTCAAGTCCCTAACAATCAAGGCGCCGGGCACTCGCACCGGGCGAAAACCAGCGTCCTCCAGCTTGCGGCTGATAGCCTCATCTTTTCGCGCAGCCTTGCCTCCCCGATGGTGTCGGGTGGAGTCGCAGAAGATTGCAAGGCGGTGCTCGGGAAAGAACATGTCCGCTTCGGTGATCAAACCCGGCACGTCTGCGAGGTTTTCTGCCCAGAGATCGTAGATCGATGGATAGGTAGAGCCGTCCTCGAACAAGAGCATCTGGAGAAGCGGCGTAAGGTCCTCTCGTAGTAGCGCTTGCGGGAGGAAAAGTTCGATCGGGGATTGTGCGCCCCAAACCCGTCGTGCTTGCAGTTCTTCGAACGGTGTAAACATCAGCTTGTTTCGGTGACGCATGTATTTCTGCCTGGGCTTGCCTTCACCCATGCCCATGTCGACAAAAAGTACCTCTGACGGATCAAAGCCAACTTGAAGATAATACATGTCGGTAACAAGTCCGATCCCGTCCGGGTAAGTGGCCCACGGCGGATTACCGAGCATGAGCGGGACCGGTCCAAATGCCTCCCACTGTCCGCTGAACGGATTGAAACCGACGTAGCACGGCTCCATTCTCTGCAAGTTAGAGTCCGTCCCGGAACTCATGACGCTCGCGCGATGCGGCGGATAAGAACCATGGCGGCGGCTGCGTAGAGGAAGG
>QFQY01000053.1 GCA_003248805.1 Chelatococcus sp.
TGCGCGCCCGCATCGAGCGCTTCATGGACAAGGGCTCGGGCGACACCTTCCAGGTCGACACGGCGCTGGAGAGCTTCGCCCAGGGCGGCTGGCTCGGGAAGGGTCCGGGCGAGGGCACGGTCAAGCGCATCCTGCCCGACGCCCATACCGATTTCATCTTCGCGGTCACGGCGGAGGAGTTCGGCATCGTGGTCTGCATCCTGCTGGTGGCGCTGTTCGCGACCATCGTGCTCAGGGCGCTGTTCGTGGCGCAGAAGGCGGAAGACCCGTTCGTTCGCCTCGCGGTCACCGGGCTCGCGCTGCTCTTCGGCATCCAGGCCGCGATCAACATGATGGTGAACCTGCACATGATGCCGGCCAAGGGCATGACGCTGCCCTTCATCTCCTATGGCGGCTCGTCGCTGATCTCGCTCGCGATCGGCACGGGCTTCCTGCTCGCGCTGACGCGCAAGAGGCCGCGGGCGGGCGAGTTCGGCCGGCACGGGCGCGGCTGATGGCGACCGGGGCTCCCCTCGTCGTGCTCGCCGCCGGCGGCACGGGCGGGCATCTCTTCCCGGCGGAGGCGCTGAGCCACGCGCTCCACGCCAAAGGCGCGCGCGTCGTGCTGATGACCGACACGCGCGCGAAGCAATACGCCAGGGACTTTCCGGCCGAGGCGGTCCATGCCGTGCCGGCGGCGACGCCGTCCGGCGGCTCGCCGCTGAAGAAGCTCGCGGCCCTGCTCCAGCTCGGCAAGGGCGTGCTCGCGGCGCGCGGCCTGATGAAGGAGCTGAAGCCCGATGTCGTCGTCGGCTTCGGCGGCTATCCGAGCGTGCCGCCGGTGCTCGGCGCCTCGCTGGCGGGAATGCGCACGCTGATCCATGAGCAGAACGCCGTCGTCGGGCGAGCGAACCGCTTTCTCGCCGGACGCGCCGACGTGATCGCGACCGGCTTCGCGGAGGTCGGCGGGCTCTCGGCCGCGGCCAAGGCGAAATGCCGGCAGGTCGGCAATCCGGTGAGGCCCGCCGTTCTGGCCGTGGCCGGCGAGGCCTATGGCTGGCCGGCGCAGGGCAAGGTCGAGCTCCTGGTCTTCGGTGGCAGCCAGGGCGCGCGCGTCATGGCCGACATCGTGCCGCCCGCGATCCAGCTCCTCACACCGGAGGAGCGCGCGCGCATCAGCATCGTGCAGCAGGCGCGCGCGGAGGACGAGGAGCGCGTCCGGGGCCTCTACGAGACGCTCGGGGTCCAGGCGGACATCGCGCCCTTCTTCAAGGATCTGCCGGCCCGCATGGCGAAGGCGCATCTCGTGATCGCGCGCTCGGGGGCCTCGACGGTGGCCGAGCTCGGCGTGATCGGGCGCCCCTCGATCCTGGTGCCGCTGCCCGGCTCGCTCGACCAGGACCAGGCCGCCAATGCCGCGGTGCTGGAGGGGATCGGGGCCGCGATCCGCATCCTGCAGCCGGACTTCACGCCGCGACGGCTGGCGAGCGAGCTCTCGCAGCTCCTTCAGCAGCCGGCGCACTTGACGACGATGGCCGCAAACGCGAAGAGCGCCGGCATCCCGGATGCGGCGGAGCGCCTCGCAGCGCTCGTTCTCGACACGGCCCGCCCGAAGACCTGACAGGGACATCACGACCATGAAGCTGCCGGCAGAACTCGGCGCCATCCATTTCGTCGGCATCGGCGGCATCGGCATGTCCGGCATCGCCGAGGTGCTGCACAATCTCGGCTACACGGTGCAGGGCTCGGACGCCTCGGACGGCGCCAATGTCCGCCGCCTCGCGGAGAAGGGCATCACCACCTTCGTCGGCCACAAGCCCGAGAACCTGGGCGACGCGAAGGTCGTGGTGGTCTCGACCGCGATCAAGCGTGACAATCCCGAGCTGATGGCCGCCCGCGAGAAGCGCCTGCCGGTGGTGCGCCGCGCCGAGATGCTGGCCGAGCTGATGCGTCTCAAGACCTGCGTCGCCATCGCCGGCACGCATGGCAAGACGACCACGACCTCGCTCGTCGCGACGCTGCTGGAGAAGGGCGGGCTCGATCCGACCGTCATCAATGGCGGCATCATCAACGCCTACGGCACCAATGCCCGCATGGGCGAGAGCGACTGGATGGTGGTCGAGGCCGACGAGTCGGACGGCACCTTCCTCAAGCTGCCGGCCGACGTGGCGATCGTCACCAATATCGACCCCGAGCATCTCGACCATTTCGGCACCTTCGACGCGATCAAGGCTGCCTTCCGCAGCTTCGTCGAGAATTTGCCGTTCTACGGCTTCGCGGTGATGTGCATCGACCATCCGACGGTGCAGGGGCTCGTCGGGCAGGTCGAGGACCGGCGCGTCGTCACCTATGGCGAGAACCCGCAGGCCGATTTCCGGCTGATCGACATCGACCTCACCGGCGGACAGTCGAAATTCACGCTGCTGATCCGCGACCGCAAGCGCGGCCGCGACGAGGTCATCCGCGACCTCGTCATGCCGATGCCGGGCCATCACAACGCGCTGAACGCCACGGCGGCGATCGCTGTGGCCTACGACCTCGGCATCCCGGTCGAGAGCATCCGCGCGGCGCTGGCCGGCTTCGGCGGGGTGAAGCGCCGCTTCACCAGGACCGGCGAATGGAACGGCGCGCTGATCTTCGACGATTACGGCCACCACCCCGTCGAGATCGCCGCCGTGCTCAAGGCGGCGCGCGCCTCGACCAAGGGCAAGGTGATCGCTGTGGTGCAGCCGCATCGCTATACGCGGCTCGCCAGCCTGTTCGACGATTTCGCCGCCTGCTTCAACGACGCCGACACCGTGATCGTGGCCGAGACCTATGCGGCGGGCGAGGCGCCGATCCCCGGCGCCGACCGCGATTCGCTGGTCGCCGGCATCCGCGCGCGCGGCCACCGCCATGCGCTGCCGCTGGAAAGCCCCGACAAGCTCGCCGGCATGGTGGCGGAGTTCGCGGGGCCGGGCGACTATGTCGTCTGCCTCGGCGCCGGCAACATCACCCAATGGGCCTATGCGCTGCCGGGGGAACTGGCGGCGCTGAAGGACTGAGCCTGGGCCACTACGTCATGCTTGGGCTTGACCCGAGCATTTCCGGAAAGAGATTCTCGGGTCTCCGCTGCGCTCCGCCCGAGAATGACGGCATTGTTCCACCGCAGCCGCTGTTGCGTTAAAGCGCGCTCATGCTCTTTCCCGACATCACCCCCGCCATCCTTGCCACCGCGCCCGCGCTTCGCGGGCGGCTTCTCGCCAATGCCGATCTCGCCGCGCTGACATGGTTCCGCGTCGGCGGGCCGGCGCAGGCGCTGTTCACGCCCGCCGACGAGGAGGATCTGGCTCATCTGCTCGCGCATCTGCCGGGCGAGATCCCGGTGACGGTGGTGGGGCTGGGCTCGAACCTGATCGTGCGCGACGGCGGCATTCCGGGGCTCGTCATCCGGCTCGGCGGCAAGGCCTTCGGCGAGATCGCGGTCGAGGAGGGCGACCGGCTGCGGTCGGGAGCGGCGGTGCCCGACGTCAAGGTGGCGCGGGCGGCGGCGGATGCCTGCCTCGACGGCTTCGCCTTCCTGCGCGGGGTGCCGGGCTGCATCGGCGGCGCGTTGCGCATGAATGCCGGCGCCCATGGCGGCGAAGTGACGGACATCCTGATCGAGGCGCGGGGCGTGCGCCGCTCGGGCGAGATCGTGCGGCTGACCCATGCCGATATGGGCTTCTCCTATCGCAAGAGCGCGGAGGCGCTGTCCGACGTCGTCTTCACCTCGGCGCTGTTCCAGGGACGGCCGGGCGAGCGTGCCGCGATCCAGGCCGAGATGGACCGGGTGACGGCGGCGCGCGAGGCGGCGCAGCCGATCAAGGAGCGCACCGGGGGCTCGACCTTCAAGAACCCGCCGGACGCCAAGGCCTGGCAGCTCATCGACGCTGCCGGCTGTCGCGGGCTGCGTATGGGCGGCGCGCAGGTCTCCGAGATGCATTGCAACTTCCTGATCAACACCGGCGGAGCCACCGCCGCCGAGATCGAAGGGCTGGGCGAGGAAGTCCGGCGCCGGGTGAAGGCGCATTCCGGCTTCGAGCTGCAATGGGAGATCAAGCGGATCGGCGTCGCGGCCTGACGTCTCGCCGTCATTGCGAGCGCAGCGAAGCAATCCAGCGATCCGCGCGCTCTACGAGGCTGGATTGCTTCGCTGCGCTCGCAATGACGGGATGATGGCGGTGGACTGCAAGCCGCCGCCTCAGCCGCGCAGCCCGGCCGCTTCCAGCAGGCGCCCGGCCGCGGCGCGGGCCTCTTCGGTGATGCTGGCGCCGGCGAGCATGCGGGCGATCTCCTCACGCCGCGTCTGATCGGCGAGCGGGGTCACGCGCGTCACCGTGCGGGCATCGTCCGCTGCCGACTTGGCGATGAGGAAATGCTGGCCGGCCTTGGCCGCGACCTGCGGTGCATGGGTTACCGAGATCACCTGCACGCGCTCGGCCAGCCGGGCCAGCCGCTCGCCGATGGCGTCCGCCACGGCGCCGCCGACGCCCGTGTCGATCTCGTCGAAGACGAGGGTGGGGGCGGAGCCGCGCTCTGCCAGCACGACCTTCAGCGCCAGCATGAAGCGGGAGAGCTCGCCGCCGGAGGCGACCTTCATCATCGGGCCCGGCCGCGTGCCCGGATTGGTCTCGACCCAGAATTCCACACGGTCGAAGCCCTCGGGGCCGCGCGCGGTCTCGTCGGTCTCGATGCGGGTGATGAAGCGCGCGCGCTCGAGCTTGAGCGGCGGCAGCTCGGCCTTGACGGCGGCGTCCAGCCGGGCGGCGGCCTCCTGGCGCGCCTGCGAGAGCGTCCGGGCCTGGGCGAGATAGGCCGCCTCAGCCTCGGCCAGCTCCGCCTCCAGCCGCCCCAGCGAGGTCTCGCTTTCGTCCAGCGCCGCGAGATCCTGCGCCATGGTCGCGGCGAGAGGGGCGAGACCCTCGACCGGCACATCGTATTTGCGCCCGGCCGCCCGCAGGGCGAAGAGCCGCTCCTCGACGCGCTCCTGCTCGCGCGGATCGTATTCGGCGGCGCGCATGGCCGCGGCCAGCGCCTCGCCGGCCTCCTCCAGCGCCACGATCGCGGTGTTGAGGGCGGCGAGCGAGGGATCGACCAGGCCGGGCGCCTGGCCGGCGCGGCGCTCCAGCCGGCGCAGCACGGCGGCGAGCGCCGGCACGGGGGAGGCCTGCCCGCCGACGGCCTCATGGGCGTCGATGAGATCGCGCGCCACCTTCTCGGCCTGCATCATGCCCTGCCGCGTCGCGGCGAGCGCGTCCTCCTCGCCCGGCTGGGGTGCGAGCTTGCCGAGTTCCTCGACCGCATGGCGCAGGAAATCGGCCTCCTTGCGCGCGGCCTCGACGCGCATGCGCTGGGCTTGGAGCGTCTGGCGCGCGCGCTTCAGCGTCTCGCTCGCGGTGGCGACCTTTTCGGCCAGGGCCTCGCTGCCGCCGAAGCCGTCGAGGATCATGCGATGCTGCGCCGGGTCGGTCAGCGCCCGGTCGTCATGCTGGCCGTGGATCTCGACGATCGCTGCGCCGATCATGCGCAGGATCTGGACCGAGACGGGCTGGTCGTTGACGAAGGCGCGGGTCCGGCCGTCGGCATATTGCACGCGGCGCAGGATGAGATCGCCGTCGGTGTCGATCTCCTGCGCCTCGGCGAGCCTGCGGGCCGCATGATCGGCCGGGAGGTCGAAGACGGCGCTGACCTGGCCCTGCGTCTCGCCATGGCGCACGAGGGAGCCATCGCCGCGTCCGCCGAGCGCCAGCGCGAAACCGTCGAGCAGGATCGACTTGCCGGCGCCGGTCTCGCCGGTGAGCACGCTCAGCCCGTCACGAAAGCTCAGATCGAGCCGGTCGATCAGGACGATGTCGCGGATGGCGAGCTGCGCCAGCATGGCGCCTCGGCGCGGCTCAGGACACGGGAAGGAGAGGGGCGGGGGGCATGCGCGCTCCCGGCCTCAGAGACGCCCGCCGAATCCGACGATGCCGACCACGGCGCGCTGGAAGCCGTTGAAGGCGCGGCTGATATAGGAGCCGCGATCCTCGCGAGGCTCGAGGCCGCCGCTCTGCAGCAGGGCGTAGGCGTCCTTGTACCAGGGGCTGTCGGGGAAGTTGTGGCCGAGGACGGCGGCGGCCGTCTGGGCCTCGTTGGTAATGCCGAGCGCCATATAGGCCTCGGTCAGGCGCATCAGCGCCTCCTCGACATGGCGGGTGGTCTGGTACTTGACGATGACGTCGCGGAAACGGTTCACCGCGCCGGTGTAGTTGCGCTTCTCGAGGTAGAACCGGCCGACATTCATCTCCTTGCCGGCCATCTGGTCCTGCGCGACGAGGAGCTTCTCCTTGGCGTCGAGCACGTATTCCGAGTTCGGATAGCGCGCGATCAGCTCCTGGAAGGCGGCGATGGCCTGCAGCGTGCGCTCCTGATCGCGCGTCGCGTCCGGGATCTGGTTGTAATAGGACATCGCCATCAGATACTGCGCGTAGGCCGCATCCGGGCTCGCGGGGTTCTGGGCGATGAAGCGCTTGGAGGCGGTGATCGTCTCCTCCCACTTCGATGCCTGGAAATTGGTGTAGGCCGTCATGATCAGGCCGCGCTTGGCGTAGGGCGAGAACGGCGCGCTCTTGTCGATCTCGTCGAACTTCTTCGACGCGCCTTCGCTGTCGCCGTTCTGCAGGCGCGCCAGACCCTCGTTGTAGAGCTTGTCGGCCGGGACGACCTCGGTGACCTCGGGCTTGTAGACCTCGGGCCTGTCGAAGGGGTTCATCGAGCTGAGCGTGTCGCAGCCGCCGAGCAGCAGCGCGACTCCGAGCGCGAGAACGGCGCTCCGGGTGGCCGGACGGCTGGAATGGCTGGTGGGAATGCTCTGCCGCATGGCGCTCACGTCGTTCGTCCTCTTCACGATCGCCCGCTCAGGGGAAGCATGCCTTACCTCACAGATCGGCGGCGCGCCACTGCCGAAAAGCCACAACCCTCTGCCTGCCAAGCTAAGACGGCTCATCCCTCGCGGGCAACGCGATGGCTGGCCATCGCGTCACCGGCAGGCCTTGCGACGGAAAACAGGCAAATGGAAGGCGGCCGAGCGGTTTTCCCCGGCCGGGTCCGGTTCCGGTCAGTTCAGTTCCGGGGCGAAAGCCGCCGGGGCCGCCGCCGCCATCTGGCCGGCGCGGGGAGCCGCATAGACCGGCTCGGCCTCGACGATCGCGTAATTCGCACGGTCGGCGAAGAGCGCCTCGAGGATACGGACATTCATGCGATGACCGCCGCAATAGGAGCGGAACTCGCCGATGATCGGATAGCCGGCGAGGGCGAGATCGCCGATGGCGTCCAGCACCTTGTGGCGGACGAACTCGTCGCCATAGCGCAGGCCTTCGGGATTGATCACCTTGTCCTCGCCGATGGCGACCGTGTTGTCGAGCGAGGCGCCGAGCGCGAAGCCGGCCTTCCAGAGCTGTTCGACATCGCGCATGAAACCGAAGGTCCGGGCGCGGGAGATCTCCTCGGCATAGGCGGCCGGCTCGAGATCGAAGATCTTGCGCTGGCGGCCGATCACGTCGGTGTCGAAATCGATCTCGACGTCGAGCCTGAAGCCCTGATCCGCCGGACGCAGCTCGGCGAAGGCCCGGCCGTTCTCGATGCGCACCGGCTGGAGAATCTTGAGATAGCGGCGCGGCGCGGAAAGGCCGACCAGGCCGACCTTCTCGATCGCGCCGACGAACTCGGCGGCACTGCCGTCCATGATCGGCATCTCGGGGCCGTCGATCTCGACCAGCATGTTGTCGAGGCCGAGGCCCGCGCAGGCCGACATCAGATGCTCGATCGTGGCGACGGATGCGCTGGCGCTGTCGCCGACCACGGTGCAGAGCTCCGTGGCGCTGACCTTTGTGTAGCGGGCGTGGATGAGCTGGGCGGGCGCATCGTCCGCGCTCTTGCGCAGGAACACGATGCCGGAATTGGCGCTGGACGGCTTGAGAGTGATCGAGGCGGGAGCTCCGGAGTGCACACCTACGCCGCTCAGGGTCACCGCGGCGCGCAAGGTCGTCTGCCGATCGAAGCTCATTCCGGTATCCAATCCTGATCCGCGTGCCGTCTCGAAACGCTTCGCGCCTTGCGCGGGGTTCGGTTCGGCTGCGACCTCTCGGAAAGCGGGGCGCCGGTTTGTCCGGAGCCCGTATCCCCTTGGTGTTCCTGCAACATAAACTCTAGGGGTAGGCCGGCAAAATCACGGTTTCTTTCGCTCTGTTACAGCGCTGAAACTTTTCAACAGCCGTTATAAGGCGCTGAATCATAACAATTTTCTAATACGCGAAATCCCGGCGCGGGTGTCCGCGCCGGGATGTGTTGCAGTGCCGAGAGACAGGGTGTGAGTCAGTTGGCCTGCCGGCGCAGGAAGGCGGGGATTTCCAACTGGTCCTCTTCGCTCGCACGATTCGGGGCCTGGCGTCCGTGCGGATCGAGCTGGCCCTGCGCCGGGCGCGCGGCCGGGGCGGCCGGGCGGCGCATGTATTCGGCATGGGCCGCCGAGGGCGCCGCCGCCGGCGGCTGGGGCGCCTGGCGGGCCGGCATCTGCGGCTCGACGGACTCACCCTCCTTGCGGCCGAACCCGACCGAGGCGAGGCGCTGCATCAGCGACATGCGCTTCTGGTCGGCGGAGGCCTGCGCCGCAGCCGAGGGCTGCGGAGCGCGGCTCTGCGCGATCTGGTTCTGCGCCGGCATCGGGAGATCCTCAATGCGGGGCATGCGGGTGGGGCGCACGACGGCCCGCTCGGGCATCGGCGGAATGAAGCTGTCCTCGAAGTGGAGAGGAGCCTCGGGTTCCGGCGCCGGCTCCATGGCCGGGGCGGCGACCATCACCGGGCGCGGCTGCGCGGGCTCGATGCGGATGTCGTCGGGCAGGCTGGTGCGCAGATGCGCCTCGGGGGAGGGCATGCGGGCGAGCGCCTGGGTCTCCACCACCGGAGCCGGGGCGATCGGGGCGGCCATGGGCTGCGGCTGCTGCGGGGCGGCCGGACGGAGCGCGGCGGTCGGCGCCGTGTTGCGCAGACGCGCTTCCGCCTTCAGCCGCTCGGCGACCTGGGCGATGCGGGCTTCGGTCTCGTCGACCTCGGCCTGGGTCGAGACGGGCTTGTCGATGCCGGTCGCGACGACGGAGACGCGCACCGTGCCTTCGAGGGATTCGTCGAAGGTCGCGCCGACGATGATGTTGGCTTCGGAGTCGACCTCCTCGCGGATGCGGGTGGCGGCCTCGTCGACCTCGTAGAGCTTCATGTCGCGGCCGCCGGTGATCGAGATCAGCAGGCCACGGGCGCCCTTCATCGAGACGTCGTCGAGCAGCGGGTTGTTGATGGCGGCCTCGGCGGCGGCGAGCGCGCGCTTCTCGCCCTGCGATTCGCCGGTGCCCATCATCGCCTTGCCCATGCCGCGCATCACGGCGCGGACGTCGGCGAAGTCGAGGTTGATGAGGCCGGGACGGACCATCAGGTCGGTGATGCAGGCGACGCCCGAATACAGGACCTGGTCGGCCATGCCGAAGGCGTCCGCGAAGCCGGTGGTCTCGTTGGCGACGCGGAAGAGGTTCTGGTTCGGGATGACGATGAGGGTGTCGACGGCCTCGTTGAGCTCGCCGATGCCGGCTTCCGCCATGCGCATGCGGCGATGGCCCTCGAACTGGAAGGGCTTCGTGACGACGCCGACGGTCAGGATGCCCATGTCGCGGGCGACGCGGGCGATGGCCGGAGCCGCGCCCGTGCCGGTGCCGCCGCCCATGCCGGCGGTGATGAAGACCATGTGCGCGCCCGCCAGATGGTCACGGATCTCGTCGATGACCTCCTCGGCCGCCGCGCGCCCGACTTCCGGCTGCGAGCCGGCGCCGAGGCCCTCGGTGACCTGCAGGCCCATCTGGATGATGCGCGAGGCGCGAGACAGGGCGAGCGCCTGGGCGTCCGTGTTGGCGACCACGAAGTCGACGCCGTCGAGACCGGCCTCGATCATGTTGTTGACCGCGTTACCGCCGGCTCCGCCGACACCGAACACCGTTATCCGGGGCTTGAGTTCCCGGATGTCCGGGGCTTGCAGATTCATCGCCATGGTTGCCTCTTTTGATCCTTGTCCGGCGCCTGGCGGGAGCCGTCCCGATTGCTACGTTTGACGCCGTGGCCCGCGAGCGGGCCGGTACTCACTGGAAACTCTCAGAAACTGTCCTTCAGCCACCGCCCGACGCGCGAGAAGTAGCCGTCCGTCCCGGTCGCGAAATAGGTCGCGCCGGCCCGTGGTTCGAAATGCTCGGCATGCGCCACCTGCGGGTAGACCAGCAGGCCGACGGAGGTCGCGAAGGCGGGTCCCTTGGCCGCTTCGGGCAGGCCCTTGATGCCGAGCGGCCTGCCGGTGCGGACCTGGCCGCCGAGGATGCGGCGGGCCACCTCGGGCAGGCCGGTGAGCTGGCAGGCGCCGCCCGTCAGCACGACGCGGCGCCCGGCCTGCGCCGAGAAGCCGGCCTGGGTCAGCCGGTCGCGCACCAGCTCGAGGATTTCCTCGACGCGCGGGCGGATGATGCGCACCAGATGCGACTTCGCCAGATGGTTCGGCGTGTCGCGCTCGTCGTCGTCGACCTGCGGAACGGCGATCATGTCGCGCTCGTCGGAGGCGCTGGAGATGCAGGACCCGTGCAGCGTCTTCAGACGCTCGGCAGCGGAGACGCGCGTGGAAAGGCCGCGCGCCACGTCCATCGTGATGTGGTTGCCGCCGACCGCGATCGCGTCGGTGTGGACCAGATGGCCGCCGGAGAAGACGCCGAGGCTGGTCGTGCCGCCGCCCATGTCGACGGTGACGACGCCCATCTCGGCCTCGTCGTCGACCAGGACGGAGAGGCCCGAGGCATAGGGGCTCGCCACCACCGCCTCGACCTCGAGATGGCAGCGCTCGACGGCCAGCATGACGTTGCGGGCGGCCGAGGCCTCGGCGGCGACGACATGCATGTCGACCGACAGCTTGGAGCCGATCAGGCCGCGTGGATCGAGCACGCCGGGCACGCCATCGAGCGCGTAGCCGGTCGGCAGGGCGTGGAGCACGGCCTTGCCCGGGCGGATGGCGTGGGTCGCGGCCGTGGCGAGCACCCGCTTGACGTCGGCGTCGCCGACCGAGCCGGAGCGCAGGTCGACGCTCGCGGCGTAATGCTGCGAGCCGATGCGCCCGCCGGTCAGGTTGACGATGACCGACTGCACCTCGACCTTGGCCATGCGCTCGGCGGCATCCACCGCCGCGCGGATGGCGCGCTCGGCGCTCTCGAGGTCGATGATCGCGCCGCCCTTGAGGCCGAGCGCGCGCTGGTGGCCGATGCCGATGATGCGGGCGACATGGGTGCGGCCGCGCAGCCGGGCGTTGGCCTCGGCCGGGTTGAGTTCGGCGATGAGGCAGACGACCTTGCTGGTGCCCACGTCGAGGATCGACAGGGTCGCGCTCTTGCGCGAGGAGAGCGGCCGCATGCGGGGGGTCAGGCCCTGGGAGGTCAGGTGGTTCACGCCTCGCCGCCCTTCTTCTTGGGGGTCTTCTGTTTCATCTGTTCGGCGCGGGCCGTGGCGGCCTCCTCGGTCAGGCGCATGACGACGCGGTCGGCCTGCCGCAGGTCGATCGCGAGCAGGTCCTTGTCGAGCACGCGGTAATCCGTCTCGAGCGCGACGAGGCGCTTCAGCGCCTCTCCAGGCGCCTTTTCGGGCAGGCGGACGTCCATGCCGTTGTCGAGCTTGAGGTTCCAGCGGCGGCCGGAGATCAGCGTGCCGGCCCGGATGTGCCGGCCGAGAGCGCCCGCCTGGGCGCGCAGCGCCAGGTATTCGCTGGCGCGCATGTTCGCCTCGGCGCCGACCACGAGCGGCAGGCCGGCGAAGCGGCCGTCATCCATCTTGTCGATGACCGTGCCGTCGGCGGCGATGACGAAGAGCTCGCCCTTGACCTGCCAGAGCGCATAGGGCTCGCGCTCGACGAGCGTGATCGAGACCTCGCCGGGATAGAGCTTGCGGACGGTGGCCTCGCGAATCAGCGGATTGGCCTCGAGCCGGCGGCGCGCCTCGTCCGCGTCGAAGAAGACGAGAGAGGTCTTGGGGTCGATGCCGGCGGCGACCAGCACCTCGATCTCCGAAAGCTCGGCGATTCCCGAAATGGTGATGCGCTCGATGCCGAAGCCCGTGAGCTTCGCCAGCATGTGGCGCGGCTCGCCATAGGCCTCCCTGAGCGTGTCGAGATGGCCGCCGAGCACGGTGCCGGCGCCGATGCTGAGCGAAAGGAAGCCGAGCGCCAGCACCGTGCCGATCCGGCGCGGCAGGCGCTGTGCCAGCGGCACGGCCGTGGATCGGCGCGAACGCCGGAACCAGCGGCTCTGGCGCTCGCCGACCAGCATCTGCGGACCGGCCGCAGGCACAGGCAGGCGTGAAACAGCCATCGTCGCCGACACCGTCTTCACCGATCGAGGGAGGCGTCCTCCACCATCCATCTGACGAGCTCACCGAAGTTCAGGCCCGCATGGGCAGCCAACTCGGGCACCAAACTGGTCTCGGTCATGCCGGGCTGCGTGTCGACCTCCAGCCAGACGAGCGTGTCGGTCTCGTCGTGGTCGCGGAAGTCAGACCTGCTGACGCCCCGGCAGCCGATTGCTTGATGCGCCGTTAACGCACACTCTTCGATCTGCTGGTAAATTTTCGGTAAAATTTGAGCCGGGCAAATGTGGATGGAGCCCCCGGTCGCGTACTTCGCGCCGTCGTCGTAGAACTCGCCGGTTGCGGCTTGTATTTCGGTCACACCCAGGGCGCGGCCAGCCATCACGGCGCAGGTCGGCCTCCGCCCCGGCGACGAGGGTTTCGGCCAGAATCATGTTGCCGCAGGGCCCGTCGGGGGGGGCTCCTGGGGCGGATGCTCGCGCTCCTTCTTCACATGCGACGCCAGCCGGCCGGGCTCTCAGGCCGGAACCAGCTCGTAGGCCGGCCCCTTCGCGACCACCCGCCGGAAGCCCTCGATGTGGCCGCCCGAGACGAGCCAGCCCGCGCGCGCGGCCCTTTCGAGAATGGCGCGGCGGGAGGCGACGGCGGCGGCAGGGTCGAAATCGTAGACGAAGCCGATGCCGGGGTCCGAGGCCTGCAGGTCCGAGAGGTGCAGCGCGTCGCCCCAGAGCAGCAGGCTCTCCTCTCCGCCCTCGATCAGGTAGCCGGCATGGCCGACGGTGTGTCCTGGCAGGGGGATGAGGGTGATGCCGGGATGAGCCTTGCCCGTGACGGTGCGGATGCGGCCGGCATAGTGCTGCTTGAGCGTCGCCGCGATGGCGAAGCCGCCCTGCTTCCGTTCCGGCGTCCGCGCGCGGTTGGCCTCGTCGCCGAAGAAGCCGAAATCGGCCTCAGGAACGACGATCTCGGCATGGGGGAAACGGTCGCGGTCGCGGTCGAACAGGCCGAGCGCATGGTCGCCGTGCAGATGGGTGATCAGCACGCGCGCGACCTCTTCGGGCGCGATGCCGGCCGCCGCCATGGCGGCGGGGGCGTGGCCCATCGCCTCGCCCCAGGAGGGGCCGGTGCCGGCATCCACGAGCGTGATCCCGTCGGCGCCGCGCAGGGCGAAGCAGTTGACGACGATGCTGACCTTCGGCTTGCCCCAGCGCGCGAGCGCCGCGTCGCGCGCCTGCGCGCCGTCTGCATGGATCAGCACGTCGAGCGGCGCTTCGAAAACGCCGTCCCGGAGGATCGAGACCTCATAGGGGCCGATGCGGCGCGTCGTCCGGTCCATGGCCTCGTCCTCCGTTCCGACCATCCGCCTCGGCGATCGTGCCGGACGCTAGGGGGAGCGGGGGCTTGCCGGCAAGGCGCAAATCGCTTGGCGCAGCCCTGCATGGCGCGCCGGACGCCATGCATTCCCTTTTTCCACAGTTTGCTCTATGAGCCAGTTTCATTCGATGGTGCAGCCCGCACGCCAGCGCAGCTCCAGCCCGTCGTTCCCGCTTTCGCGTCGTTCCGCCGACCACGCCTCAACTTCAGGCTCTTTGTCGCATGTCCTTCCTGTCCTCGAGCGCGCCGCTCGCGCGTGCGCTCGCCGAGCGCAACTATTCCGAGCCCACTCCCGTCCAGGCCGCCGTGCTGGAGGCCGCGGCCGAAGGGCGCGACCTTCTCGTCTCGTCGCAGACCGGCTCGGGCAAGACCGTGGCCTATGGGCTCGCCATCGCCGGCACGCTGCTCGGGGATGCCGAGACGCTCGGCCGCGCCGGCCAGCCGCTCGCGCTCGTCATCGCGCCGACGCGGGAACTCGCCCTGCAGGTGCAGCGCGAACTCGCCTGGCTCTACAAGCAGGCGAATGCGCGGGTGATCTCCTGCGTCGGCGGCATGGACCCGCGCCGCGAGGCCGCGTTGCTCGACGAGGGAGCCCATATCGTCGTCGGCACGCCCGGGCGCCTGCGCGACCATATCGAGCGCCGCCGGCTCGACGTGTCGGGCCTGAAGGCGGTCGTGCTGGACGAGGCCGACGAGATGCTCGATCTCGGCTTCCGCGACGATCTCGAATTCATCCTGAAGACGGCGCCCGAGGAGCGGCGCAGCCTGCTTTTCTCCGCGACCTTCCCGCCCGCGATCATCCAGCTCGCCGCCAGTTACCAGCGCGACGCGCTGCGCATCGAGGTCAAGGGCGGTGCGCGCGGCCATGCCGACATCGCCTACCGCGCCGTCCGCGTCTATCCGCGCGAGGCGGAGCTCGCCGTCGTCAACCTGCTGCGCTTCCACGACGCCGCCTGCACGCTGATCTTCTGCAACACCCGCAACGCGGTGCGCCATCTCGAGGCGATCCTGCTGGAGCGCGGCTTCTCCGCCGTGGCGCTCTCGGGCGAGCTCAGCCAGAACGAGCGCAACGCGGCGCTCCAGGCGCTGCGCGACGGCCGGGCGCGGGTCTGCGTCGCGACCGACGTCGCCGCGCGCGGCATCGACCTGCCGGGTCTCGATCTCGTCGTTCATGCCGAGCTGCCGAACGATCCCGAGGTGATGCAGCATCGCTCGGGCCGCACCGGCCGCGCGGGCAAGAAGGGCATCAGCGTGCTGCTCGTGCCGCCGTCGCGCCGTCGCAAGGCCGAGCGCCTGCTCGCCGAGGCCAGGGTCGAGGCGGAGTGGGTCGGGCCGCCAACCCTGGAAGAGATCAGGGCGCTCGAACAGGAGCGCCTGCTCCAGGACCCGCTGCTCTCCGGCGACGAGGGCGAGGACGACGCCGCGATGATCGAGGCGCTGCTGGCGGGCCGCGAGGCGCGCGAGCTCGCCGCCGCGCTCGTCCGCGTCTATCGCTCGCGGCTGCCGGCGGCCGAGGAGGTCGGCGATCCGAACTACGGCAACGAGCCGGTCCGTCCGGCGCGCATGCGGGACGATTATGCGACGCCGCGCGAGCGCTTCGGGGCCGGGCGCGAGGATTCGCCGCGCGCCGACGGCCCGCGCAAGGCCGGGCCGCGCGGCGACACCGTGTGGTTCCGCCTGAGCGTCGGCCGCAAGGACGGCGCCGATCCGCGCCAGCTCCTGCCGATGCTGTGCCGCCGTGGCAAGATCACGCGCGACGAGGTCGGCGCCATCCGCATCTTCGACCGGGAGACCAAGGTCGAGATCGACGCCGATGTCGCCGAGCGCTTCTACGAGCTGGCGAAGGGCGTGGATCGCGACAGGATCACGATCGAGCCCGTGACCGGCGAGGAGGAGCGCCGTCCGGCGAAGCCCTTCGCGGAGAAGGCGAGCCATGCGCCGGCTTCGCGCAGGCCGGAGCCCGAGGGCGCGGAGCGGCGCGAGGCGCGTGCGCCCGCGCGAGCCTACGAAAAGAAGCCCTACGACGGCGAGCGCAGGCCCTATGAGGGCAAGAAGAAGGCCTATGAGGGGAAGTCGAAGCCCTTCGGCGCGGCCCGGTCCAATGACACCGCCAGGGCCTATGATCCGGTCCGGAGCGACCGCGAGAATCTGTCCGACCCGAACGTGTCGTTCAGGCCGGGTGCCAAGCCGTTCGCGGGCAAGAAGCCTCAGGACGGCAAGCCCGGCTTCGCCGCCAAGCCGTTCGGTGCGAAACCGTTCGGCGGCAAGTCGGCCGGCGGCAAGTTCGGGGACAGGCCCGGACCGGCCGGTCGCGACGGCGACAGCCGACCGGCCGGGAAGCCGTTCAAGGGCAAGAAGCCGCGTCGCGACGATCGGGGCTGAGCGGCGGTCGCCCGCTCCCGTCCGTCTTCCTCAGCGAAGGCCGAGGAAGGACAGGATGGCGAGCACGACGACGATCAGGCCGACGATGTAGATGATGTTGTTCATGGAAACGCCCCCGGGCTTCGGCCGCGGGCGCCAGGTGCCCGCATGACGGGAAGGGAACCGGGTTTTCAGGCAAAGGTTCCCTCCCGCATCCTCCCGAGGCTGGCGTTCCCGGCGCCGGCGGGCTGTGTCTCAGCCGGCCACGACCTTCCTGTAGAGATGCCAGCTCGCATGGCCTAGCACGGGCATCACGACCACGAGCCCGACCAGGACGGGCAGGCAGCCCAGCACGAGCAGGCCGGTGATCGTCAGGCCCCAATACATCATCACGCGCGGATTGGCCTCGACCGCCGCGATCGAGGTGCGGATCGCCGTCGGCGCATCGACATGCCGGTCGATCATGAGCGGGAAGGACACGACCGAGATCGAGAAGGCGGCGATGGCGAAGAGCAGACCGACCGAATTGCCGACGACGATCATCACCCAGCCGTCGAAGGTGGTGAAGACAGCCCGCAGGAATTCCGCCGCCGTCGCGTTCAGATCGGTGCCGAGAAGGCCGCGGTAGATGAACCAGGCGGCGAAGAGCCAGGCGATGAAGAGCCCCGTCAGCATGGCGCCGAGCAGCGCGATCTGGCCGATGGCCGGCGAGCGCAGCAGGTCGAAGGCATGGCGCCATGACGAATCCAGGCCGCGCTCGCGCCGCCGACTGATCTCGTAGAGACCCACGGCCGCGAAAGGACCGAGCAGGGCGAAGCCGCCCAGAAGCGGAAACAGCAGCGGAAAGATGTTGTAGGTCAGCGTGAGATTGGCGATCAGGACGCCGGCGACGGGGTAGATCAGCGCGATGAAGACGAGATGGCTGGGCTTGGCCATGAAGTCTTCCCAGCCGAGCCTGAGCGCGTCCCTGAGATCTTTCGTCGTGATGGTGCGGACAGCCGGAACATCCGGCGCGCCGATATGGTGCAGGGTGCCGTCGAGATTGGCCATGGCGTTGCTCCCGGTTCGGGGCCCGGTTCGCCTGGCGGCGCTCACGTCGATCCGCTCCCTGGATCGACGGCCGTTCAGGCGTCGAGCTTCCAGTTCATCGGTTCAATATAGTCCTCCTGCGGGCTCTTGTCGCCAGCTCGCTCCTGACCTTCCTCGGCACCGCCATCTCGCTTAATGAGGGGCCATGAGCGAGACCGACTCCACCCCCGTCGCAGACCTCACGCCCCGCCGGGCCAAGCTCGAGCACAAGCGCCTCGCCGCGCAGGTGGAGGCGGCCGATATCGCCTATCACCAGAACGACGCGCCGATCATGGACGACGCCGCCTATGACGCCATGCGGCGGCGGCTGGTCGAGATCGAGGAGGTCTTTCCGGAGCTGAAGGAGGCGGGCTCCGTCAGCGAGAAGGTGGGCGCGAGGCCGTCCGGCCGCTTCGCCAAGATCCGCCATCGCGTGCCGATGCTCTCGCTCAACAACGCCTTCTCCGACGAGGAGATCGGCGAGTTCGTGCAGAGGGTGCGCAGCTTCCTCGGGTGGAAGGGCGACGAGGGCCCCGCCTTCACGGCCGAGCCGAAGATCGACGGGCTGTCGCTCTCGCTGCGCTACGAGGACGGCAAGCTCGTCTCCGCCGCGACGCGCGGCGACGGCGAGGAGGGCGAGGACGTCACCGCCAATGCCCGCACCATCGCCGAAATCCCGCAGGAGCTGGCCGGCGCCGATGTGCCGGCGGTCGCCGAGGTGCGGGGCGAGGTCTATCTCGGCCATGCCGATTTCGCGGCGATCAACGAGCGGCAGCGCGAGAAGGGCCTGCCCGAATTCGCCAATCCGCGCAATGCGGCGGCCGGCTCGCTGCGCCAGCTCGACGTCGCGATCACCGCCGCGCGGCCCCTGCGCTTCTTCGCCTATGCCTGGGGCGAGATGCCGGTGAAGCCGGCGGCGACCCAGTTCGAGGTTGTGCAGGCCTTCGGGCGCTGGGGCTTCCGCACCAATCCGCTGATGGTCCGCTGCGAGAGCGTCGAGGAGCTGCTGGCGCGCTACCGGCTGATCGAGAGCCAGCGCGCGACGCTCGGCTACGACATCGACGGCGTGGTCTACAAGGTGGACGATCTCGCGCTGCAGGAGCGGCTCGGCTTCGTCTCGCGGGCGCCGCGCTGGGCGCTCGCCCATAAGTTCCCGGCCGAGCTCGCCACGACGATCCTCGAGAACATCGAGATCCAGGTCGGGCGCACGGGGGCGCTGTCCCCGGTGGCGCGTCTGAAGCCCGTCACGGTCGGCGGCGTCGTCGTCACCAATGCGACGCTGCACAACGAGGACTATATCCGGGGCTTCGATTCCAAGGGGCTGCCGATCCGTGACGGCTCCGACATCCGCATCGGCGATACGGTGACGGTGAAGCGGGCCGGCGACGTGATCCCGCGCGTCGAGTCGGTCGATCTGTCGAAGCGCCCGCCGGATTCGAAGCCTTATGCGTTTCCCAGCGTCTGCCCGGCCTGCGGCAGCCATGCCGTGCGCGAGCACAATCCGCGCACGGGCAAGGAAGATGCGGTGCGCCGCTGCACCGGCGGCTTGATCTGCCCCGCGCAGTCGGTCGAGCGGCTGAAGCATTTCGTCTCGCGCGACGCGCTCGATATCGACGGGCTGGGCGAGAAGCAGATCGAGTTCTTCTTCACCGACCCCGAGCTGCCGGTCAGGGAGCCGGCCGAGATCTTCTCGCTCGCGCGCCGCGACGAGGCGAACTTCAAGAAGCTGAAGGACAAGGAGGGCTTCGGCTCCGTCAGCGTGCGCAAGCTCTTCGACGCGATCGAGGCCGCCCGCACGCCCGCGCTCAACCGTTTCGTCTTCGGGCTCGGCATTCGCCATGTCGGCGAGACCAATGCCCGGCTGCTCGCCCGCCATTACGGCAGTTTCGAGGCCCTGCGCGAGGCGGTCGCTGCGGCGGCCGACCCGCTTTCGCCGCAGCGGCTGGCGCTCGATGCGATTGATGGCGTCGGGCCGACCGTGGTCGAGGCGCTGATCCAGTTCTTCGGGGAGCCCCACAACCAGGACCTGCTCGACCGGCTGCTCGCAGAGGTGAGGCCGCAGCCGATGGAGGCGGTGGTCTCGACCAGCCCCGTGGCCGGCCAGACCGTCGTCTTCACCGGGGCGCTGGAGCGCATGACGCGCGACGAGGCCAAGGCGATGGCCGAGCGGCTGGGCGCGAAGGTCGCCGGGTCGGTCTCGGCGAAGACCGATCTCGTCGTCGCGGGGCCGGGGGCGGGCTCCAAGCTCAAGGACGCTCAGAAGCACGGCGTCAAGGTGATCGACGAGGCCGGCTGGTTCGACCTGATCGGCGGGTAGCTCCGGGGCGGATGCGGGCTTTCGCGAAGCGCGGCCCCCGAAAGGCCCGGCGCTGGAGGCGAGGGGGGTCAGCCCCTTTCCGCCAGCGCCATGAATGCGCTCGCCGGCGGCAGCGCGGGTGCGCCGCGCCGTGCCGCGCTGGGCGCGAGCCCCGTGACACGCTTGAAGGCGCGGCTGAAGGACGCCTCCGATTCATAGCCGAGCCGGCGGGCCACCACGGCGATCTTCAGCTGGTCGCGCTCCAGCCATTGCCGAGCCTGATGCATGCGCACCTGGGCGACATAGCGGGCCGGCGTCTCGCCCACGACCTCGGCGAAGCGTTCGGCGAAACCGGAGCGCGAGGCGCCCATCAGCCTCGCGAGGGCCTCGACCGTCCAGTCGCGGGCCGGGTCGAGATGGATCGCGGCCAGCACCTTGCCGATGTTCTCGCAGCGCGCGGCGGCGATCCAACCGCTCGAATCGCCGCAGCCATGCTCGACCCAGTGGCGGATGATGCTGGCGGCGAGCACATCGGCGAGGCGCGCGAGGATGCCGCCCGCGCCGACGCGGTCCATCGCGACCTCGCAACCCATGGTCTGGAGCAGTTGCGGGATGCCGGGCTCGCGGCTGGCCAGCTCCTGCGCCATCATCAGGTTAGGCATCATCCTGAGCAGCGGATGCGAGGAATCGACGTTGAAGGTCATGTTGCCGCTGAACAGCAACGTGCCTTCGCCCTCGCCGCCGGCCGCGACGTCGACGATGTTGTCGCAGAGCTGGCGGACCTGGCAGCGGCCGAGCGGGGCCGGCGGCACGTCGGGCGCGCTGGCGACGACATGGGCGGTGCCGCGCGGCAGCAGCACCGCATCGCCATGGCCGAGCGCGAGCCAGTCCTGCCCCGCGAGAGCGAGCCAGCAGGCGCGGCCGGAGACGAAATAGAAGCGCGCGGCGGCCTGTTCTGGCACGCCGACGGCCCAGGGAGCGGTCATGCGGCAGCGGCCGTAGTCGACGCCGTCCAGGCGCAGGCCGCGCAGCATCTCGGTCAGGGGGTCTTCGGGCATCGGCGTTCTGGACGATCTGATATGGCTTTTGGCGAAACTAGCATGGAAGCTCCAGTCCGTCCTCGTCATCTTCCAGCACCTGTCCGCTTCGGAGATCGCCATGACCGATTCCCTTTCCACCGCCTCCACCGCCGTGCTGCCCGACGCGACGGAGCGGGACGCTCCCGCCTGGGCGGCGGTCGCCTCGCTCGTGCTCGGGGTCTTCGGCCTCGTGACCGCCGAATTCCTTCCCGCCAGCCTGCTGACGCCGATCGCGGCCGAACTGGGCATATCGGACGGTGCCGCCGGCCAGAGCGTGACCGCGACGGCGGTCGTCGCGATCTTCGCCTCGCTCTTCACATCGGTCCTGACGCGCGGGCTCGACAGGCGCCTCGTCGTGCTGGGGCTCACGAGCCTGCTCGTGGTCTCCAATCTCCTCGTCGCGTTGGCGGACACGCTGGGCCTGCTGCTCGCGGGGCGCGTGCTGCTCGGCATCGGGCTCGGCGGCTTCTGGTCGATGGTCGCCGCGACCGCGATGCGTCTCGTGCCGGCGTCGGACCTGCCACGCGCGCTGTCCCTGATCTTCATGGGCGTTTCGGCGGCGACCGTCAGCGCGGCGCCGATCGGCGCCTATCTCGGCGATCTCATCGGCTGGCGCGCGGTGTTCGGGCTCGGAGCGGTGGTCGGAGCGGCCGCGCTGCTCGCGCAGATCATGACCATCCCGCGCCTGCCGCCGCTCGCCGTCGCCGATATCGGCACGCTGTTCTCCCTGCTCGCGCGGGGGAATGTGCGGCTCGTGCTGCTGACGGTGCTGGTCGTGATCTCCGGGCATTTCGCCGGTTTCACCTATGTGCGCCCGTTTCTGGAGCAGGTGCCGAAGCTGGGCGTCGAGGCGGTCTCGCTGGTTCTGCTGGCCTATGGGCTCGGCGGCTTCGCCGGCAACTATCTCGGCGGCACGCTCGCCGGGCGCAGCGCTCCCGCCGCGGTGATCCTCGGCGCCCTGCTGGTCGCGGCGACAGCGGCGACGCTGCTCGTCTTCGGGGCGTCGCCCTGGGCGTCCGCGGTCGCGGTGGGGTTCTGGGGGCTCGCCTTCGGCATGCTGCCGGTCGCGATCCAGACCTGGATGGTGCGCATTTCCTCCGATCAGGCGGAAGCGGCCGGCGGGCTGCTCGTGGCGGCGTTCCAGGTGGCGATCGCGGGCGGGGCCGTGCTCGGCGGCGTCCTGGTCGACCGCTTCGGAGCGCTCGGCGCGACGGGCTATTGCGCCGCCGCCGCCCTCCTCGCCGCCATGCTCGTCCTCGCTTTGGCGCGGGACGGGCGCCGGCCGGCCTGATCGCGCCCATCACTTTTCTTCAAGACAGTGCGGCCCGGTTCCGGTCTAACCTCCCCTCATGCAGTCGATTTCGCAGGAACAGGCCTTGTCCGAGGCGCCGCTGAAGGCGGGGGAGCGGGCGCATCTCTTCGCGGCGCGCCGCTTCGACGGGTTGGAATTTCTGGCGGCGACCTTCCGCACCCATGCCTATGCGCCCCACGCCCACGACACCTATGCGATCGGCACGATCGAGCAGGGCTGCGAGATCTGGCATGCGCGCGGGCAGACGCTCCATGCCGGCCCCGGCGACATCGTGTTGAACCATCCGCTCGACGTCCATGACGGGGCGCCGAGCGAGGGCGGCTATCGCTACCGGATGAGCTACCCCACCGTCGAATTGATGTCCGAGATCGCTGGCTCGCTGACCGGGCGGGAGCAGATCGGGACGCCGTTCTTCCCTGCGCCGGTGGTGCAGGATCCGGACGGGGCGGCGCTTTTCGCCGAGGCGCACCGCCTGCTGGAGGAGGGCGCCGACGCGCTTGCCGGCGAGGAGGCGCTGCTGCGCGCCTTTGCGGCCATGCTGGCGCGCCATGCCGATCTGACGCTGCGCGGCATCGGCCGCGAGGATGGGCCGGTCGCGCGGGTCAAGCAGCTGATCGAGGCGCGCCATGACGAGGATCTGTCATTGGCCGAGCTGGCGCAGGCGGCCGGCATGCCGCGCCATCATCTGATCCGCGCCTTCCGGCGGGAAACGGGGCTGACGCCGCATGCCTGGCTGGTCGATGTCCGCGTCCGGCGGGCGCGCGAGCGGCTGCGGCGCGGCGAGATGCCGGGCGAGGTCGCCGCCGCGACCGGCTTCTGCGACCAGGCGCATCTGACGCGCACCTTCAAGGCGCGGCTCGGCGTCACGCCCGGCGCCTTTCGTGCCGCCCATTCCGGCTGACGCCGTCGTCCAGCGAGCCTTTCCATGTCCACGATGCGAGACGACATCAGGCGCGGCCTGAGCGATATCTGGCCGGCTGCCGTGGCGGCCGCGCCGATCGGCCTGCTGTTCGGCGCGGTCGCGGCCGGCAAGGGGCTTTCGCCGCTCGAGGTCTTCCTGATGAGCGCCATGGTCTTCGCGGGCGGCGCGCAGTTCGCGGCCGTCGAACTCTGGGCGAGTCCGGCGCCGATCGCTGCGCTGATCTTCTCGACGCTGCTGATCAACGCCCGCCATGTTCTGATGGGGGCTTCGCTGGCGCCCAAGCTCCGAGGCTTCGGCGGCTGGCAGAAATGGCTCGGCCTCTACTACATGGCCGACGAGAACTGGGCGCTCGCCGAGAAGCGGGCGCGCACGCACCGGCTGACGCCGGCCTACTGGTTCGCGATGGTGGTGCCCTTCGTGCTGGGCTGGCTGACCACATCGATCCTGGGCGCCATGATCGGCGCGGTCCTGGGCGATCCGAAGCGGCTGGGGGCGGATTTCGCCTTCACCGCGCTGTTCATTGCGCTCGTCGCCGCCTTCTGGAAGGGGCGGGTGACGTTCTGGACGGTCGCAGCAGCCGGGATCGCCTCGGCCGTGATCTACCGGCTGGCGGGGCCGCCCTGGCATGTCGCCGCCGGTGCCGTCTGTGGGCTTGCCGCGGCGTGGATGGCGGCCGACGAGGCGCCCCAGGCGCAGCCGATCGTGATCGACGAGGCCGGACCATGACCATCGACCCGATCAACCTCCTCGCCTTCCTCGGCATGGCCATCGTGACCTATGCGACGCGCGTCGCCGGTCTTGCGCTGGCGGGGCGGCTGAACCTGTCGCCGCGGGCTCAGGCCGCCTTCGACGCGATCCCGCCGGCCGTGCTCGTCGCGGTGATCGCGCCGAGCGCGCTGGCCACCGGCTGGGCCGAGACGGCCGCCGCTGCCATTGCCGCGCTGGCGGCGACGCGGTTGCCGCTGCTGGGCGTGGTCGCTGCTGGCGTCGTTGCGGTGGTGGCGTTCAGGGCGGTGGGGTGAGTTGCGCACCGGGCCAAGACAGCTGGAGCGTGCTTCCTTATTGCGGAACCACGCCGTCATTCCGGACAAGCCGCGATAGCGGCGCCGATCCGGAATCCATCGAAGGGCGCTGCGCTCTATGATGGATCCCGGGTCAAGCCCGGGATGACCACGTGTTTCCGTGCAAAATCAGGATGATCTAAAGGTGCGGGGAACCCGCGCTTGTCACAACGGCCGGCAGGCCGCTTCCAGCCAAGCCCCGGCCTCACCCTCGACCAACGGCCCGATCTTCTCCAGGACCTGCGCGTGATAGGCGTCGATCCAGGCGATCTCGCCCGCATCGAGCAGGCTCTTCTCGATCAGCGCGCGCTCGTAAGGGCTCCAGCTGATGGTCTCGAAGCCGTAGATCGTCCGCTCCGCGCCGGGGATCTTGCGCTCCTCGACGACGACGAGATTCTCGATGCGGATGCCGTAGGCACCTTCCTTGTAGTAGCCGGGCTCGTTGGAGAGGATCATGCCCGGCTCCAGCGGCGTGGTGCCGAGCTTCGACAGGCGCTGCGGCCCTTCATGCACCGAGAGATAGCTGCCGACACCGTGGCCGGTGCCGTGGTCGAAGTCGAGCCCCGCCTGCCAGAGCGGCAGCCTTGCGAAGGCGTCGAGCTGCGCGCCGCTGGTGCCCTTGACGAAGACGAGGCGCGAAATCGCGACATGGCCCTTGAGCACGCGGGTGTAGCGGTCGCGCATTTCGGGCGTCGGCTCGCCGACCGCCATGGTGCGGGTGATGTCGGTGGTGCCGTCCTCGTACTGCCCGCCGGAATCGACCAGGACGATGCCGGGCTCGATCCGGCGGTTGCTGGCCTCCGAGACGCGGTAATGGGGCAGGGCGGCGTTGGGACCTGCGCCGGCGATGGTGGTGAAGGAGACGTCGCGCAGCTTGCCGGTCCTGATCCGCTCCGCCTCGAGCGCGGCGACGGCGTCGATCTCGGTGAGCCCGCCCTTGGGCGCCTCGCGCGCGAGCCATGACAGGAAGCGCACCATCGCCGCGCCGTCGCGCAGATGGGCGGCGCGGGCGCCGGCGAGCTCGGTCGCGTTCTTGCGCGCCTTCATCAGGGCGGTGGGATCGGGGCCGTTGTCGGGCGTGCCGCCGGCGTTCCGGATCAGGGTGGCGAGCGCCGAGGCGGCGGTGGTGGCGTCGAGCCTGACTGTCGCGCCGGCCGCGCCGAGGGCCGCGATCTCGCTTTCCAGCGCCGCCGGGGCGGCGATCTCGCCGACCGCGCCGATGGCGTCGCCGGCTTCGTTGGTGATCTTCTCCGGTGCGAGGAAGACCTTCGGGCTGCCCTCGCGCGGGACGATGGCGTAGCCCAGCGGCAGCGGCGTGTGCTCGACATCGCCGCCCCGGATGTTGAACGTCCAGGCCAGCGCATGGGGATCGGACAGCACGAGCGCGTCGATCTTCGCCTCGGCGAGCGCCTTCCGGATGCGGTCGAGCTTGCTGGCGGCGTCCTCGCCGGCGAGCGCAGCCGGATGGACGCGGACCGGGGCTGCCGGCGGGGCCGGCCTGTCGGGCCAGACGGTGTCGACCGGGTTGGGCGTCACCGCGACGAGGCTGCCGCCGGCTGCCGCGACCGCCTTCTCCAGCCGCGCGACACCATCGACGGTGTGGACCCAGGGGTCGTAGCCGAGCCGGCCTCCCGGCGGCAGGTTCCGCTCGATCCAGCGGTCGAGCGGCGTCTCCTCCATCCTCACGGGCGTGACGACGGCGGTGTCGGTCTGCTCGGCGGCTTGCAGGGTGTAGCGCCCGTCGACGATGAGGGCCGCCTTGTCCGCCAGCACCACGGCGTTGCCGGCCGAGCCGGTGAAGCCGGTGAGCCAGGGCAGACGCGCCATATGCGCGGGAACATATTCACCCTGATGCTCGTCGGCGCGCGGGATCACGAAGCCGTCGAGCTTCAGCGCCGCCAGTGCCTGCCGCAGCGCCGCGACGCGGCCCGCGACCTGCGTGGGATCGCCGGGCTCCGAGAAAGACTGGAAACGGCAGGACGGGGAGGAGGACGGCGATTCGGTCATGGCAGGCCCGGCGATGGCGATGCGACCATGGTCGCGCCTGAAGCCGGCGAAGGCCAGCCGAAAAGCGCTCGTCATGCCCGCTTTCAATGCAGGCACCGGACGCTGCGAAAAGAGGCGTTCTGCCCGCTTGCTATGCTTCTTAAGCAGTCGTTAGCGATTTGCCCGCTGCGCCATGCGTCCGTTGCATATATCGCATCTGCGAAACCCTCTTTTCGCATCTGCGAAAAGGTACCACTTTAGTCGCATAAGAGAACGAGGAAGCGACCGGGACTGTCCTTCGTTTTTCGGGAGATAGACCCATGACCTATGTGCTGAACAATGCCGATGCCTACTCCGCCGACGTGCTGGCGGGCGAACGGGCCGAAGCCTCCAAGGGCCGCAGCCTCTGGCAGCGCCTCTACGACGCCATGATCGAAAGCCGCCGCCGCTCGGCGCTGCGCGAGCTGCGCGCCCGGACCTTCCTGGTCAACGAGGCGGAGCTCGTCCTGGGCGGCTACCCGGCCGCGACGGTTTCGAACGACGTCGCGCTTCCCTTCAATCGCTGAATTCAACCGAGGCCTCCCTCGGCGTGACGAGGGGGCCGGACACGGACAATGACCATGATCGCCGTCATCAAGCATATCGTCGAGCAGATCGCCGACGCTGCCAAGTTCGCTCTCGCCGTGTGGCACGATGCGCGCTCGATGCAGCACGACGCCGAGCAGAAGTACGGACATCTCGGCTTCTGAGGCCGGGAGCACCGCGCGCTTTCGGGCGCGGGGGCTGGAGGTCCATGCCTTTGCTTGCGGCATCTGATCGATCCGATGCCGCCGCCGAGGCACCGAGCGGATATTTCAAGAGAGGCGGCGTGGCCTGGGGGCTGCGCCGCCTCTTTTCATGACCAGCGTCGCCCAGCCCTCGCGCGACGAGCGGGCGGCGAGCGCCAGCCCCTGGTGGCGGTAGGCCGAGACGATGCCGGCCACGTCCATTTCCAGCAGGCCCGAGAGGATGAGCGAGCCGCCCGGCGCCAGCGCCCGCGCGATCGACGGGGCCAGGCGCCGCAGCGGGCCCGCCAGGATGTTCGCGAAGATCAGGTCGAAATGGTGCGGCCGGTTCGCCTTGGCATGGCGCAGGCCCGGCGCGACATAGAGATCGAGCGCGGCCGGGGCGTGGTTGACGCGGGCGTTGTGCGCTGCGACCTCGACGGCGACGGCGTCGATATCGCCGGCCACGACCTTGTGCTTCGTCTGCTTGGCCAGCGCCAATGCGAGAATGCCCGTGCCGGTGCCGACATCGAGACCATGGCGGGGGCGACGGCGCTTGAGCTCGGCATCCAGGGCGAGAAGGCAGCCGGCGGTGGTGCCGTGATGCCCGGTGCCGAAGGCCAGCGCGGCCGGAATCTCGATGCCGACATCGTTGACCCGCACCGCATCGCGATCATGCTCGCCATAGACGAGGACGCGGCCGGCGCGGACGGGCTGCAAGCCGTCGAGGCTGGCCGCGACCCAATCCTGCTGATTGACGGTGGCGAAGGGCGTCTCGTCGACGACCGCGCCGACGATCGGCCGCAGCAGGTCGCGCACGGCCGCCTCGTCCGGATGGGTGGCGAAATAGATCTCGACCTTCCAGGGCGCGGCGAGGGACAGGGTGGTGACGCCGCTCTCGATCTCGAAGGCCGAGATCGCGGTCTCGGTCGGGTCGAAGACCTCGCCGAGCAGTTCCGTCAGAGCCCGGGCCTTTTCGCCCGTGGTGGAGAGTTCGAGGACGGTCGCGACCGTCGCGGGCAGAAGACCTTCGCGCATGCGGCGGGATTAGCAGGGTGGGGCGGCGTTGTCATGGGTGGGAGGCGCGAAGTCTGCCGTCATGGTCGGGCTTGACCCGACCATCTCGAACACCAGCGCCTTCTTGTGATGAGATTCCCGGGTCCGCGCGGTGCGCGGCCCGAGAATGACGGCTGGTGGACCCTTCAATGATCCCGCGCGCTCAAGGCCGCGAAGATCTGCGCGAGATTGCCGTTTTCGGCGGCGAAGCGCAGGGGCTTGCAGCGCTCGACGATGACCTCGCCGGAGGCGGGAGCCTCTTCCAGGATCGCGATCACCTCGGCGATGAACTCGGCCAGAGGCATGGCGTCGGGATCGGTGGCCTGGTGCGGGCCGAGAAGCTCGGTCTGCACATAGGGCGGAGCGATCTCGATCACCTCGACGGAGGTGTCCTTGAGCTGATGGCGCATCGCCATCGACCAGGAATGGATCGCGGCCTTGGTGGCGCTGTAGGTCGGCGTCGCGGCCAGCGGCACGAAGGCCAGCCCCGATG
Organism: Chelatococcus sp.; assembly: GCA_003248805.1. Lineage (GTDB taxonomy): Bacteria > Pseudomonadota > Alphaproteobacteria > Rhizobiales > Beijerinckiaceae > Allobosea. Next base: position 28,183 of record QFQY01000053.1, read on the forward strand.
AGACCGTGACCAGCGAGGCTTTCGGCTGCGCCAGCAGATGCGGCAGCAGCGCCGCGCTCAGCCGGATCGGGCCGAGCAGGTTGGTCGCGATCGTGTCCTCGGCGATGGCGAGGTCGATCTGCTTTTCCGGCTTCATGATGCCGGCGTTGTTGACGACGACGTTCAGCGCCGGGAAGCGGGCGATGGCCTGCTTCCCGAAAGCCTCGATGTCCGCCCTGTCCTGGATGTCGAGCAGCATCGACTCCATGCCCGGATTGGCGGCGGTGACCTCGTCGAGCAGGCGCTCGCGCCGGCCGGAGACGATGACCGTGTTGCCCTTGGCGTGGAGCGCCTCGGCCAGCGCCCGGCCGATGCCGGAACTGCCGCCGGTGACGAGAATGGTGTTGCCGGAGATGTTCATCGCGGACTCCTTCGTGGTTGCGCGACCTCCTATTTATCTCGGTGCTCTCCGGAAGTAAGAAGGCGCCGAAAAGTTCTATACGCACCAAAAGGAGAGTGTCGGATGCATGCGATCCGCGAGGCGATGGGTTCGATGCACGAGCGCAGCGCGGCGCTGCCGGCGGTGAGCCCGGCGGTCGAGTCGCTGGTGCGCCAGATGATCGCGCAGGTCGCGGACAAATGGACGATGCTGGTGCTGGAGGCGCTCGAAGAGCACGGCACGCTGCGTTTCGGCGAGGTCGGCCGGATCGTCGGCGGCATCAGCCAGAAGATGCTGACCAAGACGCTGCGCGAGATGGAGCGCGACGGGCTCGTCATCCGCACCGTCCACCCCGTCATCCCGCCGCATGTCGACTACACGCTGACGGAGCTCGGCCGCGAGCTCAGCGCCGCCTTCTGCGGCGTCTGGACCTGGGCGGAGACCTATTACGAGCAGGTCAGCGCGGCGCGGAAGGCGTTTCGGGAGCGGGAGTGAGGGCGGATCGCGTCGCCATTCCAAGGCCGCCATGCACGTCATGGTCGGGCTTGTCCCGGCCATCCACGTCTTTGCTGATCAAGCGTCGTGTTCAAGGCGAGCATGACGGCCTTTATCGTGCGCTCAATCCTTCGCAACGCAACTGGTCGCGGCCGCCTTCGTAGCGCCTGCGGTTGCCGTGGCGCATGTTCTTGTCGTCCGTGCAGCAGCCATTGGCTTTGTGCGGCTTGCACAGAAGGCAGCCGGCGCGGGCGCTCTTTGGCCGTTTGCGCTTATGATGCACCTTGCAACCATAGCGCGAAAAATAGCGCTGTGCCAGCCAGTGCTATCCCGCCTTCTGCACGAAGCTGTCCAACACCATCTTCCGTCCCGCCTTGTCGAAATCGACCGTGAGCTTGTTGCCGTCGACGCTGGCGACGGAGCCCGGGCCGAACTTGATGTGGAAGACGCGGGCGCCTTCGCCATAGGCGGATTCGCCGGAGGATTTCGCCGTCAGCTCGCCCTCGATGAGCAGCGGGCCGCGCTGGCGCGAGCCACCCGACGGGCCGAAACCGCCGCGGCCGCCGCTGTCGGAGAAGCCGCTGCCGCCGCGCGCCTTGTTCTCCTGCGCGCGCTGCCAGCCCGGCGTGTTGTAGGAGGAGCCGAAGCTCTCCATCCGGTCGAAGCGCGAGGCGCCGTAGCCGCCCTGCGAATACGCGGTGGCGGCCTGCTCGACCTCGACATGCTCCTCGGGCAGTTCGTTGATGAAGCGCGAGGGCAGGCTCGACTGCCAGAGGCCATGGATGCGGCGGTTCGAGGCGAAGTAGAGCTTCAGTGTCTTGCGCGCCCGCGTCAGGCCGACATGGGCGAGGCGGCGCTCCTCCTCCAGCCCGGCGCGACCGTTCTCGTCGAGCGCGCGCTGGCTCGGGAAGAGCCCTTCCTCCCAGCCCGGCAGGAAGACGGTGTCGAACTCCAGCCCCTTGGCGGCATGCAGGGTCATGATCGAGACGCGCGCGCCGGAGTCGCCGCCATCGGCGTCCATCACCAGCGAGACGTGCTCGAGGAAGGCCGGCAGGTCGGGGAATTCGTCGAGCGAGCGGACGAGCTCCTTCAGGTTCTCGAGGCGCCCGGCTGCGTCGGCCGAGCGATCCTTCTGCCACATCTCGGTGTAGCCGCTCTCTTCCAGCACGAGCTCGGCGAGCTCGCCCTGCTTCATGTGCTCGGCGCGGGCGCTCCAGCGGCCGAAGGCATCGGTGAGCTCGCGCAGGGCGGACCGCGCCTTGGGCTTGAGCTCGTCGCTCTCGACGATGGCCCGGGCCGACTGCAGCAGCGAGAAGCCCGTGGCGCGGGCATGGTTGTGCAGGATCTGGATCGTGGCGTCGCCCAGCCCGCGCTTGGGCACGTTGACGATGCGCTCGAAGGCGAGATCGTCGGTCTGGCTGACGACGCAGCGCAGATAGGCCATGGCGTCGCGGATTTCGGCGCGCTCGTAGAAGCGCGGGCCGCCGATGACGCGATAGGGCAGGCCGACATGGACGAAGCGCTCTTCCAGCTCGCGCATCTGCGCCGAGATGCGCACCAGAACCGCGATCTGGCCGAGGTCATGGCCCTTCGACTGCATCGCCTCGATCTCGTCGGAGATCAGGCGGGCCTCCTCCTGGCTGTCCCAGGCGCCGGTGATGGTGACCTTCTCGCCGGCCTCGTCCTCGGTGCGCA
>QFQY01000054.1 GCA_003248805.1 Chelatococcus sp.
CCAGCCATTTCGACTGGGTGAAGAGCACGGCGAGCGCGACGCCGACGATCACCGCCGCCGCCAGCGCCATGAAGGTGATCTGCAGCGTGATCAGGAGCGAGCCGGACAACGTTCCCCAGTCGGCTACGAGCGTCTGTCCGATCAGGAGCGGGCCGGGCAGGATGTAGGGCGGGATGCCGTTCGCGCGGACGACGATCTCCCAGAGCGAGAGCGCCAGCACGCCGATGACGACCGGCGCCAGGATGCGCGGCCATGCGCTCGCGGGCAGCCCGAGCACGCGCCGCTCGGCGGCGAGGACGGGCCGCGCCTCGGCGTCGGTGCCGTCATGGGCCGGACGGACCATTCCGGAACTCATGCTCCGATCGCCTCCTTGAGCGTGCCGGAGACGACGCGGCAGAGATGGGCGTATTCCGGCGAGGTGCGGAACAGCTCGTCGCGCGGATAGGGCGCGTCGACGTCGAGGTCGGCCATGACACGGCCGGGTCGCGCCGCCATCACCACGATGCGCTTCGAGAGATAGACCGACTCGAACACCGAATGGGTGACGAAGACCGCCGTGAAGCGCTCCTTCCACCACAGCTCCAGCAGGTCGTCGTTGAGCTTGTGGCGGGTGATCTCGTCCAGCGCGGCGAAGGGCTCGTCCATGAGAAGGATGCGCGGGCGGATGACGAGGCCGCGCGCGATCGAGACCCGCATCTTCATGCCGCCGGAGAGTTCGCGCGGATAGGATGTCTCGAAGCCCTTGAGGCCGACGAGCGCCAGCATCTCGGCGGCCCGCTCCTCGGCCTCGCGCTTCGGGACATGCTTCAGGGTCAGCGGCAGCATGACGTTGGTCAGCGCGTTGGCCCAGGGCATCAGCGTCGGGTCCTGGAAGACGAAGCCGAGATCGCGCTCGGGCCGGCCGGCCGCGTCATGGGCCGTCGTCGGCCACTCGATCGTCCCGGACGAGGGCTCGCCGAGGCCGGCGATCATGCGCAGCAGCGTCGACTTCCCGCAGCCGGAAGGGCCGAGCAGGCTGACGAACTCGCCGGCGCCCAGGCTGAGATTGACGTCACGAACCGCCAGCGTGCCGTTGCCGAACTGCTTGGAGACATGCCGGACGCAGACGAGCGGCTTCTGGCCCTCTGGGCGAACGGCATGGGGGGAGGTCAGATAGGCCGTGTCCAAAGCCTGATGATCCGTTGACTGTCGCCCTCCGTCGTCATTCCGGGGCAAGCCAAAGGCTTGAACCCGGAACCCATGACGGGGCGAGCGCTGGCGACCCGGTAGGAAGTCTCACCCGGTCGTGGGTTCCGGGTTCAGCTCTGCGCGCTGCCCCGGAATGACAAGGCTCACGCCTTGCCCACGCCCTTGTTCACGAAGTCGAGCGAATAGGCCTTCTTCACGTCGACGCCGGCCGGGAAGACGCCCGCATCGGTCATCGTCTTGTAGAAGCTGGCCCAGCGCGCATCGGTCATGGCCCCGATGCCCAATGTCAGCGCGTCGCCGGAGAGCACGATGCCCTTCTCGTTCATCACCTTGACGGCGTAGTCGATCTTCTCCTGATCCATGTCGGGATTGTCCTTCAGGATCTGGGCGTTGGCGGCGGCCACGTCCTGGCCCTTCATATAGGCCGACCAGCCCTCGAGCGAGGCCGTGACGAAGCGCTGCACGAGGTCCTTCTTCTCCTCGGCCATCTTCCTCGAGATGTTGATCGTGGTGTTGTAGTTCTCGAAGCCGGCATCGGCGATGAGATGCACCACCGGAGTGACGCCGCCCTGCTTCTGGATGGCGAAGGGTTCCGAGGACAGGAAGCCCTGCTGGGACAGCGTCTTGTCGGCCAGGAACGGCGCCATGTTGAAGGTGTAGGGCCTGATCTGGTCGTCGGTGTAACCGAATTTCGCCTTCAGGAACGGCCAGTAGCTGGTGCGCCCCGCCGCGCCGACGAGGATCGGCTTGCCCTTCAGCGCGGCGAGCGAATCGTTGCCGACGCCGGGATGCGAGATCAGGACCTGCGGGTCCTTCTGGAAGATCGAGGCGATGCAGAGGAAGGGGATGTTCTCCTGCGCGTAGCGGATCGCCTCGAAGGCGTTCGACATGATCATGTCGACGCGGCCCCCGAGCAGGAGCTGCGAGGGGTTCTGCTGCGGGCCGCCGGGTCGGATCTCGGCGTCGATGCCGTATTTCTTGTAGATGCCGTTGGTCGCCGCCAGATAGAAGCCGCCATGCTCGGCCTGGGCGCGCCAGTTGGTCTGGTAGCTGACCTTGTCGAGCGTCTGCGCGCTGACGCGGGCGCCGGGCACGGCGACCAGCGCGGAGCCCCCGATCAGTCCGAGCGCACGGCGCCGGGTCAGACGATACTTCGTCATCATGCTGTCCACCTCCCGCAAGGGCCATCCGTGATGGCGGCCCGCCATTGGCGCTGTCGGCAGCAACATATATGCCATGGAGCGGCACGGGCGGGAACGCCGCCCCACGGGCGCGGCGGCGCTGCCGCCGAGGCTGGGTCGCCTAAAATTTGGGCACACCCTGACCGTGAAGCAGGAATGAAAGTGAGGCGGGAATGGGCGCGCGCTTCTGGGCCGATCTCAAGAGCAGCGATTTCGCGGCTCTCTCTGCGGAGACTACGGTCGCGGTACTGCCGCTGGCGGCGATCGAGCAGCATGGCCCGCATCTGCCGGTCTCGGTCGACACCACGATCATGAACGCGATGCTGGCCGAGGCGATGCCGCTCGTGCCCGCCGACCTCGACTTGCTGGTGCTGCCGACGATGGCCATCGGCAAGTCGAACGAGCATCTGCATTCGCCCGGCACGCTGACGCTGGGATGGAAGACCGCGATCCGCGCCTGGATCGAGATCGGCGAGAGCGTGAAGCGCGCCGGCCTGCGCAAGCTCGTGCTCCTGACCTCCCATGGCGGCAATATCGACCCGATGAAGATCGTGGCGCGCGAGCTGCGCGTCGACCACGGCATGCTCGCGGTGACGACGGCCTGGCGCGCCTTCGGGCTGCCGCCCGGCCTCTTCGCCGATCTCGACGCGCTGCACGGCATCCATGCCGGCGATATCGAGACGTCGCTGATGCTGCATTTCCGGCCCGATCTCGTCGACATGGCCAAGGCCGCGACCTTCACGCCGCTGACGGTCACGATGGCCGAGGAAGGCTATGCCCATCTGCGCCCCACCGGCCTGCATGCGCTGGCCTGGATGGCGCAGGACGTCCATCCTTCAGGCGCGGCCGGCGATGCGAGCCTCGCCACGGCCGGCAAGGGCGAGGCGACGGCGGCTCATCAGGCGAAAGGCTTCGTCGAATTACTGGCGGACGTGGCGCGGCTTCCGCTATCGCGGCTGCACGAGGCCGGCTAGGAGCTCCGCCGGCGGCTGAGGCCGGCCGAAGAAATAGCCCTGCCCCTTGTTGAACCGCAGTTCCCGCAGCGTATCGAGCTCGGCCTGCGTCTCGATGCCCTCGGCGACCACACTGGTGCCGGTGCGCCTGGCAAATTCGCCGAGCGCCGCCGCCAGCGCCTTGCGCATGGGATCGCTGTCGACGTTGCGGGTCAGGCTGACGTCGAACTTGATGATGTCCGGCCGCATGATCAGGATATGCTTCAGGCTGGAATAGCCCGCTCCGGCATCGTCGATGGCGACGCGCACGCCAGCGGCCCGCAGCGGCGCCAGCGCGCGGATGATCGGCTCGTAATCCTGGATGGGCGCGTGTTCGGTGATCTCGATCACGATCCTAGCGGGATCGAACCGGGCCAAGATGGCGGCGACCTCGAAACTCGCGACCGTCTCGGGCGAGATATTGACGCTGACGGTCCAGCTCTCGGGCAGAACACGCGCCACGTCGAGAGCCTTGAACACCGCCAGCATCTCGAGGGCCTGGCCCATGCCGACCCGATGGGCATCCGCGAACCACTCGTCCGGGAAGCGCTCCCGGCCGCCATCCTCTCTGCGGGAGAAGCGCGACAGGCATTCGACACCCGCGACCGAAAGATCGTCGAGGCGAACGATCGGCTGACAGACGATGCCGGGGTCGCCCTGGCCGATCGCGGCGTTGATCCGGGCGATCGTCGCGCGGCGCTCCTCGTCGGCCCGCAGGTCGGTGGCGATGTCGCTGGCGACCACCCGGCCGAAGGTCCTCACCATCTCGAGATCGCTCGATTTGAGATCGTGGTTGGGCGCATGGCTGAAGCAGCAGAAGGTGCCGAAGACCTGTCCGCCTTCGAGGCGGATCGGAACCGAAAGATGCGCACCGATCGGAATCGCGCTGGTCTCGGGAATGGACCTCGCGAGCGCGACAGCGCGCGTGTCGGGAATCAGTTCGGGCAGGTCTCCGGCGACGACGTGCCGGCAATAGCCGGCCGCCATCGGGATGAGATCGCCGGCCTCGAAGGGCGCGCTCGGATCGGCGGCGTCGACGCTCCTGAAGATGCGGTCTGCGCCGAGGAACTCCGAGACGAAGGCGACGTCCATCCGCAGATGGCAGCGGATCGCATGCAGGATCCGGTCGATGTTCTGCGCGACATGCGGCGAGATCAGAAGGGGCGCCCGATCCGCAACGTTCGCAGACAGATCATCCATGTCGCCTCAATTCCTTCGCGCATGACCGAGGGAACGATTCACGGTGCCGATCACATAGCAAAGCCGCCGATCTTTCAATATCGGCGGCGTGTCCGGGTTCGGAGCGTCTCCGGATCGCACCGAGACGCTGGACTTGCCGCTCCCCATGGCGGGCAGGAGCCCCCCGCGCAGTCAGGCGCTATTCGCCGGCCTTCAGCTGCTTGGCGTAGATGTCCTTGTACTGCTCGCGCAGCAGGTTCTTCTGGACCTTGCCCATGGTGTTGCGCGGCAGTTCCGGCACGACGAAGACCTGCTTGGGCTGCTTGAACTTGGCGAGGCGCTGCTCCAGCGCCTTCGCGATGCCGGCGGCCGTGATGCTGGCGCCCGGCTTCGCCACGACCACGGCGGTCACGCCCTCGCCGAAATCGGGATGCGCCACGCCGATGACGGCGCTCTCGACCACGCCCTCCATCTCGTCGATCTCGGTCTCGACCTCCTTGGGATAGACGTTGTAGCCGCCGGTGATGATGAGGTCCTTGCCGCGACCGACGATGTGGACATAGCCGGCCGGGTCGACCTTGCCGAGATCGCCGGTGATGAAGAAGCCGTCCGCCCTGAACTCGGCCGCCGTCTTCTCCGGATTGCGCCAATAACCCTTGAAGACGTTCGGCCCCTTGACCTCGATCATGCCGATCTCGTCGGCCGCGAGTGGCTTGCCCGTTTCCGGATCGGTGACGCGCAGGCTCACCCCCGGCAGCGGATAGCCGACCGTGCCGGCGACCCGATCCCCGTCATAGGGGTTCGAGGTGTTCATGTTGGTCTCGGTCATGCCGTAGCGCTCGAGGATGGCGTGGCCGGTGCGCGCGCGCCAGTCGCGATGGGTGTCGGCCAGCAGCGGCGCCGAGCCAGAGACGAACAGGCGCATATGCTTCGTGCTGGCGGGGGAAAGCCGCTCGTCCTGAAGCAGCCGGACATAAAAGGTCGGCACGCCCATCATGGCGGTGGCCTGCGGCAGGTATTTGAAGACCTGGTCCGGATCGAACTTCGGCAGCAGGATCATCGAGGCGCCGGAGAACAGCACCACATTGGTCGCAACGAAGAGACCGTGAGTGTGGAAGATCGGCAGCGCGTGGAGCAGCACGTCGTCCTTGCCGAAGCGCCAATAGTCGACCAGCGCCAGCGCGTTCGAGGCGAGGTTGTCGTGGCTGAGCATGGCGCCCTTCGAGCGCCCCGTCGTGCCGGAGGTGTAGAGGATGGCCGCGAGATCGTCGGCTCCGCGCGCGACGTCTGCGAAATCGGCCGGGGCGGCGAGCGCCTTGTCGAACAGGCTCCCCGCACCGACGCCGAGCGTCTCGATCGTCGCGCCGGCCTTGTCCGCATAGGGCTTCAGCGCCTGCGCCTTCGCCGGATCGCAAACGAAGACGGCGGGCTCCGCATCCCCCAGGAAATACTCGATCTCGGCCGGGGTATAGGCGGTGTTGAGCGGCAGGAAGATCGCGCCGGCCCGGACCGTGCCGAGATAGAGCATCAGCGCGTCGATGCTCTTCTCGACCTGAACGGCGACACGGTCGCCCGGCTTCACGCCGAGCGCGACGAGCGCGTTGGCATAGCGGCCCGAGACATCGACGACGTCGCCATAGCCGTAGCGCCGCCCGTCATCGAGAAGGGCGAAGGGCGCGTCCGGCGCCGGCATGCGGGCGCGGACGAGGTCGAACAGATAATTGCCCATGATTTCGGGTCCTTTCAGGCGTTTCCCAGGTCTTGCGCTGGCGTCAGTTCGCGGCAGGGCGCAGCAGCTTGCGCACGGCCGACGAGGCCACCACCGTGTTGCGGGTGGCGAAGGCCTCATGATTGGTTTCGATATCGTCGAGGTCGTAGCGGTAGTTGACCATCACGCCATGGGACTCGCGCAGGCCGCGCGCCGACATGTTGCCGGCGACGTTGATGCGCTCCAGCATCGCGCCGTTGCCAAGATGGAACCGGGCGACCGGATCGACGACGCGGCCGGCCGGCGAGCGCGCCCGCAGCATGTATTCGGCCGCCATCTGGCCGAGCAGCTTGTCGCGCCTGGCCCTGGTCGCATCGTCGAGCGAGATCGTCTCCCCCGCCGGTCGCGCGAGCTCCGCGCGCTCCTCGTTGGTGAGCGGCACGTCGCCGGGCTCGGCGGCCACGGTCGAGAGCCAGCGCGCGAAGCCGGGCATCGGCGAGAGCGTGACGAAGGTGTCGAGACCCGGCAGCTCGCGCTTCAGATCCTCGGCCACCTGCTTGATCAGGAAATTGCCGAAGGAGATGCCGCGCAGCCCCTCCTGGCAGTTCGAGATCGAGTAGAACACGGCGGTGGTCGCATCCTTGGCCGGCAGCACGGCGCGCTCGGTGCTGAGAACCTCGCCGATGCTGCGCGGAATGTCGCCGGTCAGCGCGACCTCGACGAAGATCAACGGCTCGTCGACGAGCTGCGGGTGGAAGAAGGCGAAGCAGCGGCGGTCGGCCGGCTCGAGCCTGCGGCGCAGATCGTCCCAGCCCTGGATCTCGTGCACCGCCTCGTAGCGGATGATCTTCTCCAGGACGTTGGCGGGGGTGCGCCAGTCGATGCGGCGCAGGACGAGGAAGCCGCGGTTGAACCAGGAGCTGAACAGGTGGCGGAAATCGGCGTCGACCGAGGCCAGCGCCTTGTCCTCCTCCATCGCCTCGAACAGAGCTTCGCGCATGCGCACCAGCACATGGGTGCCGTCCGGCGCGAGGTTGAGGCGGCGCAGCAGCTCCTGCCGGCGCGGCTCGGACGCCAGGTGCAGCGCGGCGGTCGTCGCGGCGTTCGGCTCGGCCCGATAGGCGTCGATCGCCTTCTCCAGCCGGTCGTGATCGGGGCCGAAGCGCTCCTGCAACAGCGCGAAGAAGGCGCGTCGCCCGGCCTTGTCGAGCCTCTCCCAGTCGTCGAGCACCGCGCGGGCGAGCGCCATGCCGGAGGCCTCGCCACGCCCGGACAGCAGGTCCTCGCAGAGCCGCCCGATGGGCCGGCTGCGGCCGCCGACGAAGCGCTCGAGGCCGATCAGCGCGCGGCCACGGTCGGCGACGCTGGTCAGAAGATCGCCCAGGAAGGCCATATCCATGCGCATTCCTCCTTTCGCTCCGCCCATCCTATACGGCTTCGCCTTCAGGCAAACAGGCTCAGGCCAGCAACGACCACGCCTTGAGGAAGAAATCGGGCGCGCCGAAATTGCCCGACTTCAAGGCGAGAACGAGGTCGCGGCCGCCGAGCGCACGCGTCCAGGGCACGCCGGGGTCGATCTCGGGGCCGATCTCCAGCGTCTCGACCTTCAAGCCCTGCACCACCGCGCCCGAGGTCTCGCCGCCCGCGACGAGCAGCCGCGAGACGCCGCCCGCGACCAGGCGCCGCGCGATCTCGGCGAAGGCGTGCTCGACGATGGCGCCGGCCTCCTCGCGCCCGAGCTTGTCCTGCACGGCGGCGACCTCAGCGGGATCGTCGCTCGAATAGAGCAGGAAGGGCGTGCCGGGGGCCTGCGCCAGTGCCCAATCCGCCAGCGCGGCTGCATCCTGCGTGCCGCCCGAGAGGGCGAGCGGGTCGACCTTGAGCGCCGGATAGCCGGCCTCGCGCGCCTTGGCGATCTGCCCGCGCGTGGCGGCCGAGCAGCTTCCCGACAGGATGCCGGCACGGCCGGCGGGCGCGGCGAAAGCGGTGTCGGCGGCCCGCGGCGCCAGCAGGCCCGCGCGGCGGAAATTCTCGGGCAGGCCCATGGCGATCCCGGAGCCGCCGGTCAGCAGCGGCACCCCCGCGATCGCCTCTCCGAGCGTGAGCAGATCCTCGTTCGTCAGCGCGTCGGTGACGGCATAGCGCACGCCCTCCCCCGCCAGCGCGTCGAGGCGCGCGCGCACAGCTTCCGCCCCCTTGCGGATGGTGGCGTAGTCGACGAGGCCGACCGGCGCCCGGGTCTGCGCCGCCATCAGCCGGACCAGGCTCGAATCGCGCATCGGCGTCAGCGGATGGTCCTTCATCGGGCTCTCGTGCAGCGGCACGGCGCCGACGAAGAGATAGCCCTGGTAGATCGAGCGGCCATTCGCGGGAAAGGCGGGGCAGACGATGGCGATCTTCGCGCCCAGACGTTCGGCCAGCGCGTCCGCGACCGGGCCGATATTGCCCTTCGGCGTCGAATCGAAGGTCGAGCAGTATTTGAACAGGATCTGGCGCGCGCCGCCGGCGAGCAGGGCCTCGCAGGCGGCGAGCGACTCCGCCACCGCCTCGGCGGCCGGGTTGGTGCGCGATTTGAGCGCGACGACGATGGCATCGGCCTCGGGCAAGGCCGCTCCCGGCGCCGGCGCGCCGATCACCTGCAGCGTCCGCATGCCGGCGCGGCTCAGCATCAGCGCGACATCGGTCGCGCCCGTCATGTCGTCGGCGATCACGCCCAGAAGCATTTCGTTTCTCCCTGCAGGCCGGCGGTCGATCGCCACCGGTCTCGTCGCTGACGCCTTTCGTAGACCGAGCCGGCCCGAAGCGCGACCCCGGCCGGCGCGGCAGGCGAATTGCATGCAGGGCAGCCGCTGCAAGGCGTACAGGTTCCGGCGAGTGGGGGCTCCCCGAGCCGGTCGACGCCGGCAGCGATACCGGGCAGATTGGTCCCGTTCGGGACGAGATGACGGGATAGCCCAGCGCGCGACCGCGAGCGTCGCGTGCACCGCCGAGAGGGGAAGCACGATGAGGAAGCTGACGACGACCCTGGCCTGTGCCGCCATCCTGACGCTGGGCGCCCTGCCGGCGGCGGCCCAGGCCCCGTCGACCCTCCGGATCGGCCTGCAGGAGGACCCCGACGTCCTCGACCCGCACAAGGCGCGCACCTTCGTCGGGCGTATCGTGTTCACGGGCCTGTGCGACAAGCTGCTGGACCTGACGCCCGATCTCAAGATCGTCCCGCAGCTCGCGACGGAATGGTCCTTCTCGCCCGACGGGCTGACGCTGACGATGAAACTTCGCACCGATGCCAGGTTCCATGACGGCGACACGTTCGATTCAGCCGGGGCCAAGGCCAATCTGGAACGCGCGCGCACCCTTCCCGACTCGCTGCGCAAGTCGGAGCTCGCCTCGATCGACAGCATCGAGGCTCCCGACGCCTCCACCCTGGTCCTTAAGCTCAAGCGCCCCGACGCGACGCTGCTCGCGCAGCTTACCGACCGGGCCGGCATGATGCTGGCGCCCAAGAGCCTGGCGGGTGATGTCGGCGCCAAGCCCGTCTGCTCGGGCCCCTACAAATTCGTCGAGCGCGTCCAGAACGACCGGATCGTGCTGGAGAAATTCAAGGAGCACTGGGACGCGGCGAACTACCATTTCGACCGCGTGCTCTACCGCTCCATCCCGGACACGACCGTGCGCCTCGCCAATCTGCGCTCCGGCGAGCTCGACATGCTGGAGCGTCTGGCCGCGACCGACGTCAAGTCGGCGCAGTCCGACAAGAGCCTGAAGGTCGAGCCCATGCCCAATCTCGGCTATCAGGGCATCACCGTGAACGTCGCCAATGGCGAGGGCGCCAGCCAGCCCATCGCCAAGGACAAGCGGATCCGGCAGGCGCTGTCGCTCTCGATCGACCGCAAGGTGCTGACCCAGGTGGTGTTCGACGGCCTCTATGCGCCGGTGGTCCAGCCCTTCCCGCCGACCAGCCCCTATGTCAGCGCGGCCTTCCCGGTTCCCGAGCGCGACGTTGCCAAGGCCAAGGCCCTTCTGAAGGCGGCCGGCCACGAGAAGGTCTCGGTCGAGGTCTTCATCACCAACAACCCCGTCCATGCCCAGATCGGCCAGGTCATCCAGGCGATGGCCCAGGAGGCCGGCATCGACCTCCAGCTCCGCTCGACCGAACTGGCGAGCCAGCTCCGGGACCAGCAGCAGGGCAAGTTCCAGACGAGCCGCGTCGGCTGGTCCGGACGCGCCGACCCGGACGGCAACCTGCACCAGTTCGTCACCACCAAGGGTGCCCAGAACGACGGTCGCTACAGCAATGCCGAGGTCGACCGGCTGCTCGACCAGGCCCGCACGATCTACGATCCGGCAGAACGCAAGAAGCTTTACGACGCCGCGCAGGCGATCCTGCAGGACGAGCTTCCGCTGATCTATCTCTACAACGAGACGGTGTTCTTCGCGCTGCGCTCCAACATCAGCGGCTTCAGGATCAGCCCGGACGGCATGATCCGGCTGGCGGGGATCAAGCGGTCTTGATGGCTTCCGTGTCCGTTCGCAGGAAGGAGCTTCCCTTCCCCCTCGTGGGGAAGGGAGAGGGATGGGGGGCGAGCGACCGGGTGAGCGTTGGCTCCAAGAAGCCGATGGCATTCGCCGGCCAGCACGATCCCGACATCGATCGCCTCGGCTTTCCGCCCCTCACCCCTACCTCCTCCCCACAAGGGGGAGGGGAACAGCGCGGCGCGCCATGCTGACGCTGATCGGCCGCCGCGTCCTGATCGCGATCCCGACGCTCTTCCTCGTCTCGCTCTTCGTCTTCGCGCTGCAGCGGGCCCTGCCGGGCGATCCGTTCCTCGTCATCGCGGGCGAGGAGCGCGATCCGGAGGTGATCGCGCGGCTGCGCGAGATCTACCGCATGGACGATCCCGTCATCGTGCAGTTCTTCGCCTGGCTCTGGCAGGTCATGCAGGGCGATTTCGGCCGCTCGCTGCGCACCGGCGAGCCCGTTCTGGGGCTGATCCTGCAGAAGCTCCCGGTCACGCTCCAGCTCGCGACGGCGGCGATCCTCGTCGCGGTCGCCATCGGCATCCCGGCCGGCGTGCTGGCGGCGCGGCGCAAGGGGACGGCCGTCGACTATTCGACGAGCGCGCTCGCGCTGTCGGGCCTGTCGATCCCGAATTTCTGGCTCGGCATCATGCTGATCCTGGTCGTCTCGGTCGAGCTGAAATGGCTGCCGGCCTCTGGCTACGAGCCGATCCTGACCGATCCGAAAGCGGCGATCGAACGGCTGATCATGCCGGCCTTCGTGCTCGGCTCGGGGCTCGCCGCCTTCCTCATGCGCCATACCCGCTCGGCCATGCTGGAGGTGCTGCGCTCCGATTATGTGCGCACCGCCCGCGCCAAGGGGCTGGACGAGGATACGGTCGTCCACCGCCATGCCCTGCGCAACGCGCTGGTGCCGATCATCACCCTGACCACCCTGCTGTTCGGCGAACTGCTGGCGGGCGCCGTGCTGACCGAACAGGTCTTCACCATTCCGGGCTTCGGCAAGCTGATCGTCGATGCGGTCTTCAACCGCGACTATGGCGTGGTGCAGGGCGTCGTGCTGTGCACCGCGATCGGCTTCATCCTGATGAACCTGCTGGCTGACGTGCTCTACATCCTCGCCAATCCACGCCTGAGGACGGGCTCGTGACGGCTGCCGCCATCGAGACGTCGAGCGCGCCCGCGCCTCGGACCCGCCCCGGCACGCTGAGGCGCCTGCTGCGCAACCGCTCGGCCCTGATCGGCGGCACGATCGTGCTCGCCTTCGTGGCCATGGCGCTGCTCGCGCCGCTCCTGCCGCTGGCGGACCCGATCAAGTCGAACTTCCTCGCCATCCGCAAGCCGCCCTCGGAACTCTACTGGTTCGGCACCGACGAGCTCGGGCGCGACCAGGTCTCGCGGCTGTTCTTCGGCGCGCAGGCCTCGCTGCTGGCGGGCATCGTCTCGGTCTGCATCGCGCTCGCCATCGGCATCCCCTTCGGCCTGCTGGCCGGCTGGTTCGGCGGGTGGCTCGACATCGTCGTTTCGCGGGTGACGGAGGCGCTGCTCGCCTGCCCCTTCCTGATCCTCGCCATCGCGCTGGCCGCCGCGCTCGGCCCTTCGCTCGTCAATGCGATGATCGCCATCGGGCTTTCGGCGGTGCCGATCTTCATCCGGCTGGTGCGCGCGCAGGTCATGACCGTGAAGGCGGAGGATTTCGTCGAGGGCGCGCGCGCGGTCGGTGCCGGCCATCTGCGGCTGATGCTGGTCCACGTCCTGCCCAACACGCTGTCGCCGATCATCGTCCAGTCGACACTGTTCATGGCGCAGGCCATCATCCTCGAGGCGTCGCTCTCCTTCCTCGGGCTGGGGCAGCAGCCGCCACACCCGTCCTGGGGCCAGATGCTGAACGTCGCGAAGAACTTCATGGAGCAGGCGCCCTGGATGTCGGTCGCGCCCGGCCTCGCCATCTTCCTGGCCGTTCTGGGCTTCAACCTGCTCGGCGACGGCCTGCGCGACGCGCTCGACCCCAAAGAAAACTGACGTGTCAGTTTACTCCAGCCCTCATCCTGAGGAGGCCCGCAGGGCCGTCTCGAAGGATGCTCCAGAAGACGCCGACATGGGCGACCGTAACGATGCGCCTCCATGACGGCTGCTGGCTTTATATTGCCGAATGCAGCGACGGCAGCTTCTATGTCGGCACGACCAGAGGTGACGTTGCGACACGCATCGGCGAGCACAATGCCGGTCTGCGCCAAGGCAGCTACACGTTCAAGCGCCGCCCGGTCACCCTGCTGTTTGCCGAGCACTATCCGAACATCACCGATGCGATCGCCATGGAGCGACGCGTCAAAGGCTGGTCGCGAAGGAAGAAGATGGCCATGATTAACGGCAATTGGCACCAACTGTCCGAACTCTCCCGGCGCGGCAGACGTTCCGGCTAGGCTAGGCGGCAACGGCTCAGAGCCTTCCGGATCATCCTTCGAGACGCCGCTTCGCGGCTCCTCAGGATGAGGGCTCACCCAATCGACACTCTCATTCAGCAGAGCGACAGGACCCATGTTCACCACCCGCCCGGAAATCCTCGGCACCTTCGGTGTCGTGACCTCGACGCACTGGCTCGCCACCGCCTCGGGCATGGCCATGCTGGAAAAGGGCGGCAACGCCTTCGATGCCTGCGCGGCCGCCGCCTTCGTGCTGCAGGTCGTCGAGCCGCATCTGGTCGGGCCGGCCGGCGAGGTGCCGGCGATCTTCTATTCGGCCGACTCGAAGAAGGTCGAGGTGCTCTGCGGCCAGGGCACCGCCCCGGCCGCCGCGACGATTCCCGCCTTCAAGGCGCTCGGACTCGATCTCGTGCCGGGCTCCGGCCTGTTGGCGACGGTGGTGCCCGGCGCCTTCGGCGCCTGGATGACGCTGCTGCGCGACCATGGCCGCCTGCCGCTGCGCGAGGTGCTGGAGCCGGCGATCGGCTATTTCGAGAACGGGCATCCGATGCTGCCGCGCGTCTCGAATTCCATCGCCGAACTCACCGAGCTGTTCACCGGCGAATGGCCGACATCGGGCGCGGTCTATCTGCCGGGCGGCAAGGCGCCGGAGGCGCGCAAGCTCTTTCGCAACCCGGCCGCCGCCGCGACCTACAGGCGCATCCTCTCGGAGTCGGAAGCCGGCGGCGGCAGCCGCGAGAAGCAGATCCAGGCCGCCTATGACGCCTGGTACAAGGGCTTCGTCGCCGAGGCGATGGACCGCTTCTGCCGCGAGACCGAGGTGATGGATTCCTCGGGCAGGCGCCACAAGGGCTTCCTCAGCGCCGACGACATGGCCCGCTGGCAGCCGCATTACGAAGCGCCCGCCTCGGTGAATTATCACGGCTGGGACGTGTTCAAGATCGGCCCCTGGGGCCAGGGCCCGGTCTTCCTGCAGACGCTGAAGATTCTGGAGGGCATCGACCTCGCCGCCATGGGGCCGGCCAGCGCGGCGTTCGTCCACACCGTCGCGGAGGCGATGAAGCTCGCCTTCGCCGACCGCGAGGCCTATTACGGCGACCCCGATTTCGTGAAGGTGCCGCTGGCGACCCTGCTCTCCGAGGACTACGCGGCCGGGCGGCGCAGCCTGATCGGCGAGAGCGCCTCGCGCGAGCTGCGGCCCGGCAGCATCCCCGGTTTCGAGAAGCAGGTCGCCCTGGCGCTGGCGGCGCTCGGGGCCGTCGGCGGAACGGCGGGCGGCGGCGCCACCGTCGGCGAACCCACCATGGCCTCGATGGTCGCGGCCGGCCGACGCGGCGACACGGTCCACATCGACGTCATCGACCAGTGGGGCAACATGATCTCGGCCACGCCGTCGGGCGGCTGGTTGCAATCCTCCCCCGTCATCCCGGAACTCGGCTTCGGGCTCAACACGCGCGCCCAGATGTTCTGGCTGGAGGAAGGGCTGCCCGCCTCGCTAGCTCCCGGCAAGCGGCCGCGCACGACGCTGACGCCCACGCTCGCCTTCGAGAACGGCGAGCCCCGGCTTGCCTTCGGCACGCCGGGCGGGGACCAGCAGGAGCAGTGGCAGCTCGGCCTGTTCCTGCGCCGTGTCCATCACGGCCTCAACCTGCAGGAGGCGATCGACCTGCCGCTGTTCCACACCCAGCATTTCCCCTCCTCCTTCTATCCGCGCGGCTCGCGGCCGGGCCATCTGGCGGTGGAGGACAGCATCGGCGAGGCGGTTTTGTCCGAGCTCGCGCGGCGCGGGCATGAGCTGGAGCGCGCGCCGGCCTGGACGATCGGGCGCCTGACCGCCGCCGAGAAGAGCGCCGACGGCCTCTTGCGCGCGGCGGCAACCCCGCGTCTGATGCAGGCCTACGCCGCCGGACGCTGAGAGGGTTGCACGCATGACATGGTCCATCGTCGCGCGCGACGCCGCCACCGGCTCCTTCGGGGTCGCCGTCTCGACCTGCGCCTTCGCCGTGGGGGCGCGCGTGCCCTATGGCGGCGGGCGGATCGGCGCTATCGCGACCCAGGCCTTCGTCAACCCCCTCTATGGGGTGGACGGGCTGCGCCTGCTCCAGGAGGGGCGCTCCGCGCTGGAGATCGTCGCGACGCTGACCGCGACCGACGAGGGCCGCGCCCATCGCCAGCTCCATGTGATCGACCGCGAGGGCAGGATCGCGGCCCATACGGGATCGGCCTGCATCGACTGGTGCGGGGCGGTCGACGGGCCGCAGGTCTCGGTCGCGGGCAACATGCTCGCCGGCCCCGAGGTCGTGAAGGAGACCTTGAAGGCGTATATCGCCGCCTCGGCGCTCGACTTCGACGAGCGCCTGCTCGTGGCGCTGGAGGCCGGGGAGAAGGCCGGCGGCGACAAGCGCGGCCGGCAGTCCTGCGCGATCCGGATCTGGGCGGGCGAGCCGACGCCGAGCTTCGACATCCGCGTCGACGACCACGCGAACCCGCTTGGGGAGCTGCGCCGGCTCTGGCGGCTGGCGCATCAGCGCTATGTGCCCTTCCAGGCGGCCTCGCCCTCGCGGGCCCGCCCCGCGGGCGTGACCGACCGCGACGAGCTCGACCGGCTGTGCACGGACTACGCCGCGGCGTGGAATGCGCGGCATCCGGAATAGGCCTTAAGCGGCGCTGTCCCGAAGGGGACTCCTGATCCGGCGCGAGAGGCGCTAGCGTCTTGTTCCGGCATCGGCTTTTCCGAAAACCGCGCTCCACTTTTCGGGCCGATGCCCTAGAACTACCCCAGCGGCAGTCATTTCGGGACAATCGGGAGGAAGCGCCATGGCAGCCGACAGCGACGCGCTCGAACGCAGGATCGCGATGCTCGAAAGCCGGATCGCGGCCCTGACGGCGCTGATTTCCGCGAGTTCTTCGGGCGCGCTGACGATCAACGCGCCCGGCGGCATCAGCATCTCCGCCGGCGGCGCGCTGACGCTGAGCGCCGGCAGCCATCTCGGCATGACCGCCGGCAACCGGATGAACCTGACGAGCGGCCGCGAGATCGGGCTGGAAAGCCGCGACATCTGGCTCGCCGCCTCGGTCGAGGCGACGGTGGAAAGCGGTCAGACCGTCTCGATCGACTGCCGGGACGCCTCGTTCGGCCTGAAGAAGGACGGATCGGCTGTGGTGAAAGGCAAGGACGTCACCATCCAGGCCAGCGGCAAGATCAATGCGAAGGCATCGTCCGACGTCGTGATCAGGGGATCGAAGATCCTGCAGAACTGAGCGGCGACGGGACCGCGACGCCATTCCCGGGCGAAGCGGAGTTCGGCCCCGAGAATCGCGTGCATGAGATGCCCGGGGCCAGCCCGAGCATGGCGATACGCCGTCTCCGGGGAGACGGCGCCCCTCAGCTCAGCTTGCCGCGCGCTGCGACCGGCAAATCACCCACGAGCTTGTCGCCGCGCACGGTGACCAGCCGGTCGACCATGTTGACGACGACGCAGACATGGTTCGGCACCACCCGCACCACCTCGCCCACGACCGGCCGCTCGTTGCTGCCGGAGAGGTCGAGGAAGCCGTGTTCCTCGGCGAATTTCGCGATCTTCGCGGAGGGGTATTCGAGGATGAGCCCATGGCCTTCGAGGCCACCGCCATCGCTCGTCAGGGTCTTCGAGCCGGAGTCGAGAATGCCGCGCTCGGGGCCGGCCCGGCTGACCACCGTCGCGTAGACGCTCAGCGCGCAATCGTCGAGCGTCGCCACCCCGGCCGCCATCTGCATGCGGTCGTTGAAGATCGAGGTGCCGGCGCGATGCTCGGTCGCGCCCCTGAGGCGGCCGATATTCGGGATGTTGGGCGAGCCGCCGGTCGAGACGATGCCGGCTTCGAGGCCCGCCTCGTGCAGCCCCTGATTGGCGGTGTCGAGGAAGATCTGGGTGCGGTCCCAGCCATCCTCGGGCGGGTACATCAGGAAGCCCGCGAAGGTCAGCCCCGGCGAGGCCGCGATCATCTTGGCGAGCTCGACCGCCTCGCCCGGCGTCTCGACTCCGGCGCGCTGGCGGCCCGTGTCGCATTCCACCACCACCTCGAGGTCGCGCCCGGCGATGGCGGCGGCCTTCGGCAGGCCCGAGATGGTGACCGGGTTGTCGGCCGCGACGATCATCCGGACGCGCCGCTGAAGCGCGCCGAGGCGCCCCAGCTTCTCCTCTCCGAGGATGTTGTAGCTGATCAGGATGTCGTCGAGCCCGCCATCGGCCATCACCTCGGCCTCGCCGAGCTTCTGGCAGGTGATGCCGCGCGCGCCTGCCTGCACCTGAAGGCGCGCCAGTTCCGGCGACTTGTGCGTCTTGATATGCGGCCGGTTGGCGACGCCGGCGGCATCGCAGGCCGCCTGGAGGCGGGCGATGTTGGCCTCGACCTTGTCGAGGTCGATGACGACCGCCGGCGTGCCGTAGACGCGGGCGATCTCGGCCTTGAGGTCGGCGGCGCTCACGGCAGCACCCGGATGATCGCCTCGATCTCGACCGGCATGTTGCCCGGCAGAGAGCCCATGCCGACCGCCGAGCGGGCGTGGCGCCCATTCTCGCCCAGCACCGCGACGAGCAGATCCGAGCAGCCATTGATGACCTTGGGCTGCTCGCCGAACTCCGGAACCGCATTGACCATGCCGAGGAGCTTCAGCACCTCGACCTTGTCGAGCGAGCCCGCCGCCTCCTGCATCGCCGCGAGCAGGCCGAGACCGGTGTTCCTCGCGAACTCATAGGCCTGCTCGGTGGTGAAGTCCTTGCCGACCTTGCCGGCAGGGACGCTGCCATCGGGATTGCGCGGGCCCTGCCCCGACAGGAAGACGAGATCGCCGGCCTTCTTGAAGCGCACATAGTTCGCCATCGGCGAGGCGAGCTTGGGCAGTTCCAGCCCCAGCTCCTTGAGTTTCCGTTCGGCGCTCATCGCGGTCTCCTGTCAGCAGCCGGCGCCTTAAGGACGCCGGGAATCGAGTGGGCGCTGCATATAGCGCGCAGCATCGTCATAGCTCGCCAGCCTGCGGGCAAGGGCGGGATCGTCGACGGGGCGGAAGCCCTGCCGCTGCCAGAAGCCGGAGGACCCGGCGACCGCGACGAGCGAGAGCGTCGCGCAGCCCTTCTCTTCGGCCAGCGCAACGATCTCACCGACCACGGCGCCCGCCGCCCCGGTTCCCCGCGCCGCCCGCAGCAAGGCGAGATCGTGGATATACCAGTTGCCGGCCCCGACCGGCACCTCGCCCAGCAGCGTGTTCAGCGCCGGCGCCTCGCCCGAGGGCCAGGGGTGGCTGAGCATATAGCCGAAAAGGCCGCCGCCCGCATCGGCCAGCACGCGGCAGCCTTCCGGCGCGAGCGCGAGGCGCTCGGCGAAGACGGCCCGGTCCTCGGGATAGTCCGGGTGGACCTCGGCCGCGATCGCCATCACGGCCGGCAAATCGGCCGGCGCCATCCGGCGCCAATGATCATACGCCATCGAACAGCCTCTCAGGACGGCCGTTCCACCCTTCTCCCCCTGCGGGAAAAGGTGGCCGCGAAGCGGAGGGATGAGGGGCCGCATCGCCCTGTTGGGTTCGCGTTCAAAACGTTGAGACCGGCAGCATCGCGAGCCCCCTCACCCCAACCCTCTCCCGCAGAGGGAGAGGGAGCAGGTCGAGGTCAGGCCGCGACCTTCCTGAACTTGTTGGTGCGCTTGGGATGCCACCACTTGCCCTTCAGGACGACGCCCTCGGAGACGATCTTGCGGTCGCCGACCAGATGCTCGCCGACGACGTCGACATAGTCGAACTTGCCTTCCTTGACCGTCAGGATCGTCGCGTCGCCGAGCGAGCCGACCTTGAGCGAGCCGTATTCCGGGCGCTTCAGCGCCATGGCGGCGTTCACGGTCGAGGCGGCGACGACATTGTTCAGGCTCATGCCCATCACCAGGAACTTCGACATGGTGGTGACCTGGTCATAGGCCGGGCCGTCGATGCAGAGCTTGTGAACGTCCGACGAGATCACGTCCGGCTCGAAGCCGTTGGCCAGCATGGCGCGCGTCGTCTTGAAGGAGAACGAGCCCTTGCCGTGGCCGATGTCGAAGATGACGCCGCGCTTGCGGGCGGCGATCACCTCGGGCTTCACCGTGCCCTGCGCCGTCGCGGGCGCGTTCGGGAAGGGGCGGAAGGCATGGGTCAGCACGTCGCCCGGCCGCAGCATCGCGAGGACCTCCTCATAGGACGGCGGCGGATTGTCGATATGGCACATCAGCGGCATGCCGACCTCGTTGGCGACCTGCAGCGCGATGTTGAGCGGCACCGTGCCCGAGGTGCCCGAGGCATGCAGGCCGACGCGGACCTTGATGCCGACGATCAGGTCGCGGTTGGCGTCGGCGACCGTCACGGCGTCGATCGGGTTCATCATGCGCAGGTCGCCGCTCTCGCCGACCATGACGCGGTGGTCGAAGCCGTAGATGCCCGCATGCGAGACATGGAGATAGGCGAGGATGCGCGCCTGGCTCTTCTCGATGACGTGCTTGCGGAAGCCCGGCCAGTTGCCGGGGCCGGCCGAGCCGGTGTCGACCGAGGTGGTGACGCCCGAGAGCCGGCAGAACTCGTCGGCGTCGATGCCGAGCGAGGTCCCGCCCCAATAGACATGGGTGTGCAGGTCGATCAGGCCCGGCGTGACGATGTAGCCGGAGACGTCGCGGATCTCCCTGGCGCCCTTCAGGTCCTTGCCGAAGCCGGACACCTTGCCGTCGGTGAAGGCGACGTCGAGCACGCCATCGTGCTTCTGCGACGGGTCGATGACGCGCCCGCCCTTGAGGATCAGATCGTGGGTCATGATGTTGCCCTGGTTGTTCCGGTCAGACCGGCGAAACGGCGCCCTTGCGCTCGCCGATCAGGCCATAGGCCTGCGGCTCGCGGTGCTTGGCGAAGTTGAAGGTCGAGGCCTTGTAGCTCTTGCCCAGATCCATGTCGCAGCGGGCGATGACGAGCTCGTCGCCCTCGGTCACGGCCTGCGCCACGACCTCGCCCGTCGGCGCGACGATGCAGGAGCCGCCGATCTGGTCCACGCCCTCCTCCGGCCCGGCCTTGGCGACGCCGACGACCCAGGTGGCGTTCTGGTAGGCGCCGGCCTGCATGACGAGCTGGTTGTGGAAGTTCCCGAGCCGGTCGTGGTCTGGCGCCGGCGGATTGTGCTTGGGCGTGTTGTAGCCGAGCACGATCAGCTCGACGTCCTGCAGCCCCATGGCGCGGTAGCTCTCGGGCCAGCGCCGGTCGTTGCAGATCATCATGCCGATATTGGCGCCCATCGTCCGCCAGACCGGCCAGCCGAGATTGCCGGTCTCGAAATAGCGCTTCTCCAGGTTCTGGAACGGCGCTTCCGGCCGGTGCTCGGGGTGGCCCGGCAGATGGATCTTGCGGTACTTGCCGACGATCGTCCCGGTCCTGTCGACGAGGATCGCGGTGTTGAAGCGGCGCTTGCGCCCTTCCTCGAAGGCGAGTTCGCAATAGCCGAGATGGAAGCCGATGCCGAGCCGCCTCGCCTCCTCGAACAGGGGCGCCGTCTCGTTGGACGGCATCGCGGTCTCGAAATAGCTGTCGATCTCCGCTTCGTCGTCGATCCACCAGTGCGGGAAGAAGGCGGTCAGCGCCGCCTCCGGATAGACGACGAGGTCGACGCCATGGTCCTTGGCCTGCCGCATCAGCGCGACCATGCGGGCGACGGCGGAGGCGCGGCTCTCGTCGCGCCGGATCGGGCCGAGCTGGGCGGCGGCAATGGTGAGGATGCGGGTCATCGCGATTCGACCTCCTCCGCGTCGCGGCCGACGATCGACCGGTAGACGTCGGGATCCGTGGCCCCCTCGGTGCCGTAGCAGAGCACCCGCGAGCCGGCTTCGAGCTTCAGCATGCGCCGAAGGGCGGGATCGGCCGCCGCCTGGACGAGCCCGGCGAGGCCGGCGACACCGGACTCGCCGCCCACCACGCCCAGTTCCGCAAGGCGGCGCATGGCGTCGGCGGCCGCCGTATCCGGGATCGTCATGAAGGCGTCGGCGCCGCCTTCGAGGATGCGCCAGGCGAGGATCGAGGGCTCGCCGCAGGCGAGGCCGGCCATGATGGTGTCGAGATCTCCGCCGACGGCGGTGACCGCGCCGGCCCTGGCGGATTCGAACAGGCAGGCGGCCGTGACCGGCTCGACCACGACGACAATCGGCCGCTCGCCGCCCTGCCGCTCCCAGGCGACGGACAGCACGCCGGCGGCGAGGCCTCCGACCCCACCCTGAACGAAGACATGGGTCGGCCGCGCCCCTTGCGCCTCGGCCTCGATGGCGAGCAGGGCATAGCCCTGCATCACGTCCTTCGGCACCTCCTCATAGCCCGGCCAGGAGGTGTCGGAGACGATCTGCCAGCCGTTCCTCGCGGCGGCCTCCGAGCAGGCCCGGACGCTGTCGTCATAGGTGCGGCCCTCGCGCACCACCGTCGCGCCATAGGCGCGGATGGCCTCCGCCCGGCCCTCGCTGACCGTCTCGTGCACATAGATGACCGCCTTGACGCCGGCGCGGCGCGCGCCCCAGGCGACCGAGCGGCCGTGATTGCCGTCCGTGGCGCAGGCGACCGTGAGCCCGGCGGCGCCGCGCGCCGCCACGAGCCGGTCGACCGCATAGGCCCCGCCGAGCGCCTTGAAGCTCTTCAGGCCGAAGCGATGTCCCTCGTCCTTGTAGAGAAGCTGCCCGATGCCGAGCGTGGCGGCGAGCCCCGGCAGATCGCGCAGCGGCGTCGGCGCATAGCCTTCCCAGGAGCGGATCGCGGCGGCGGCCGTGTCGGCTGCGGCGAGCGAGAGGATCGAGCGCCTCGCCTCGCCGTAATCCCCCGCCCGGTCGAGCCGGGGGTTGAGGACGGCCTGTATTGTCGCCCTTGCGGGGCCTGTCGACATGTCTGGCATGGAACGAAAGCTCGGCTCGCCCTCTCCGGCGCGCAAGGCGCCGGAGAGGGCGGTTTATGCGGGCCGGGAGCCGAGCCGAAGGGCCGGTTCCCGGCGTGAGACGTCAGAGCCTCTTGGCGATCCTCGGGTCGAGGGAATCGCGCAGGCCGTCGCCGAGGAGGTTCACGGCGAGCACGGTGGTCGAGAGGAACAGCGCCGGGAACAGGATGATGTGCGGGCGGACCTGCCAGAGCGCCCTGCCCTCGGCCATGATGTTGCCCCAGGACGGCGTCGCCGGCGGGATGCCGGCGCCGATGAAGGAGAGCACCGCCTCGACGATCATGGCGCTGGCGCAGACATAGGTCGCCTGAACGCTCATCGGCGCGAAGGTGTTGGGCAGGATGTGCCTGGCGATGATGCGCGGCGCGAGCGCACCATTGGCCACCGCCGCCTCGACATAGGGCTGCTCGCGCAGGGAGAGCACGACGCCGCGCACGAGCCGCGCCACGCGCGGGATCTCGGCGATGGTGATGGCGATGATGACGTTGCCGACCGAGCCGCGCGTCAGCGCCATCAGGGCGATGGCGAGGAGGATGGACGGGATCGACATCATGCCGTCGATGATGCGCATGACGATGCCGTCCGCCCAGCGCACGAAGCCGGCGAAGAGGCCGATGGTCAGCCCGATCACCGAGGACAGGATCGCGACCGAGAAGCCGACGATCAGGGACACGCGCGCGCCGTAGATCACGCGCGAATAGATGTCGCGCCCCAGCATGTCGGTGCCGAACCAGTACTGCTCGGAGGGCACGCGAGTGCGGCGGGCGGGTGAGATCGCGGTCGGATCCACCGTCCACAGCAGCGGAGCGAAGATCGCGATGAGCGCCATCAGCACCAGGATGCCGCCGCCGATGGCCACCGAGGGGTGGCGGCGCAGATAGCGCAGGAAACGGGCGAAGGAGCTCGGCACGGGGGGCACCGCCACGGTTTCGGGCGGGGTCGCGGCAGGAGACACGGAAGCTGAGTTCTGCATGGTCAGTACCGAATCCTCGGGTCGACGAGGGTATAGGTCAGGTCGATCAGGAGGTTCACGAGCACGTAGACCATGCTGAACATCAGGACCACGCCCTGGATGACGGGATAGTCGCGGCGCAGGATCGCATCGACGGTCAGCCGGCCGAGGCCGGGGATCGCGAAGACGCTCTCGGTGACGACCGCGCCGCCGATCAGCAGCGCGATGCCGATGCCGATGACGGTGATGACCGGCACGGCCGCGTTCTTCAGCGAATGCAGGAAGAGCACGTCCTTCTGGGCCACGCCCTTGGCCTGGGCGGTACGGACATAGTCCTGCTGCAGCACCTCGAGCATCGTCGCCCGGGTGATGCGCGCGATCAGCGCGATATAGACCATGCCGAGCGTGACCGCAGGCAGGATCAGGTTGCGGAACCAGGGCCAGAGCCCCTCCGACAGCGGCGTGTAGCCCTGCACCGGCAGCCAGTCGAGCTTCAGCGCGAAGACATAGGCCAGCAGATAGCCGACGACGAAGACCGGCACCGAGAAGCCGAAGACCGCGAAGGCCATGGCGGCGCGGTCGACCCAGGTGCCCGCCTTCCAGGCGGCGATCACGCCCATCGGCACGGCGACGACGATGGCGAAGATGAGCGTCAGCACCATCAGCGACAAGGTCGGTTCGATGCGCTGGGCGATGAGCTGCGTCACCGGCAGCGAGGTGAAGATCGAGGTGCCGAGATCGCCCTGCAGGACGCGGAAGGTCCATTCACCGAAGCGCACGAGATAGGGCCGGTCGAGGCCGAGGCTCGCCCGGATGCGCTCCACATCGGCCGGAGAGGCCTGGTCGCCCGCGATCACGGCCGCGGGATCGCCCGGCGCGATGTAGAGCAGGGAAAACACGAACAGCGCGACGAAGGCCATCACCGGGATGGTCGTGACGACGCGCCTGACGACAAAAGCTAACATCTCGGCATCGGTCCTCGGATCACACGAAAATCAGGCTTAGAGCATCGACCGCCGCCGCGAAATCCGGCGCCCGGACACATCCGATGCAGAATCGACGCCTTGTATAACCCGGCCGAACAACATCTTCGACCGGGCCGGCGGAACCGGCGTGCCAAACCCGGCACGTCGGCTTCGCGAACCCGCAAGCGGGCGGGTATCCAGCGTGGCTCGCCGCCTTCTCAGGCCTTGGAGACACCCCAGACCACCGGGAACGGGCCGCTGGTCACGCCCGAGACGTTCTTCCGCCAGGCCTGATAGCCGAGATAGAAGCCCGTCGGCACATAGACCACATTCGCCACGGCGGCCGTGTTCAGCCGGTCGATCGCCGCCTTCTCCTCGGCGAAGTCCTTGGCCTTGAACCAGTTCGTGACCTCGGTCTCGACGGCCGGCACGTCCGGCCAGCCGAACCAGGCCTTTTCGCCGTTGGCGCGGATCGCCGTGTAGGAGGCGGGGTTCACGCAGTCCGCGCCGGCATGCCAGGTGTGGAACATGCTCCAGCCACCCTGGTCGGGCGCGGTCTTCTGGGCGCGGCGGGCGCCGACCGTGCCCCAGTCGGTGGCGACGAAATCGACCTTCATGCCGATGCTCTTGAGCAGTTCGGCGGTCACGTCGCCCATGGACTTGGTCGCCGCCATGTCCTGCGCGACGACGCAGATCACCGGCTCGCCCTTGTAACCCGACTCGGCGAGCAGCTTCTTGGCCTCGGCGACGCTCTTCTTCTTGAACATGTCGCCGCCGACCTCGGTGTAGAGGGGAGCGCCGGGCGTGAAGAAGCCGGGCACGGCCTTCCAGAGCTTGTCGTCGTCGCCGACGATCGAGCGCATGTAGTCTTCCTGGTTCAAGGCCGTCGCGACGGCCTGCCGGACCTTCACATTGTTGAAGGGCGGGTGCAGGTGGTTCATGCGGAAGGCGCCGATATTGCCGAGCGGGTCGCCGATGTCGACGCTGATGTTGGCGTTCTTCTTGAGCACCGGCACGAGATCGGCGAGCGGGGTCTCCCACCAGTCGATCTCGCCGCTCTGGAGCGCGGCGGCGGCGGTCGCGGGATCGGGCATGATCACCCATTCGACCCGGTCGACCAGCATCTTCTTGCCGCCGGCCATCCAGTCGGCCTTTTCCTCGCGCGGCTTGTAGTCCGCGAACTTCTCGAAGACCGCCTTGGCGCCGGGGACCCACTCCTCGCGCACGAATTTCATCGGGCCGGAGCCGATATATTCCGTGATCTGCTTGAACGGATCGGTCTGGGCGATGCGCTCGGGCATGATGAAGGTGCAGGGCGCGTTGTTCTTGCCGAGCGCCAGCAGCATCTTGGGATAGGGCTCCTTGAGCACCCATTTCCAGCTCGTGTCGTCGACCGGCGCGAGCTCGACCTCGATGGCCTTGATCATCAGGCCCATCGGGTCGCGGGCCTGCCAGCGCTTCAGGCTCTGCACGACGTCCTTGGAGGTGACGGGCGCGCCGTCATGGAACTTGAGGCCGGGCCGCAGCTTGAAGGTCCAGGTCAGGCCGTCGGCGGAGACGGTCTCGCTCTCGACCATCTGGCGCTGCGGCTGGAACTTGGAGTCGACGCCGTACAGCGTGTCCCAGACCAGCAGGGCCGCGTTGCGGACGACGTATTGCGTCCCCCAGATCGGATCGAAATTGGCGAGATTCGCCTGCGGCACGAAGCGCAGGGTCTTGGCCGCCGCCCCCTGCGAGAGCGCGGGCATGGCGAGCCCGCCCGCGGCGGCCAGCACGCCCGTACCGGCCGCGTTTTTCAGAAAGGTCCTGCGATCCATGTGATTGTTCTCCCCTTGGCGCCAGCCTCTAGCCGGGCGGCGTTGACAGAAATTTGGGCAGAAAACATCGCCCATGACAACACGGCCGGTCACCTCATTGGCGCCGCGCGCCGAGTTGCAGAGTTTGTGCCAAACGGAACCGTAGGCCCTCCCGAGCGCCACAATCGGCAGGGTCTTGCATATTCACCCCGAGGAACGGCAGGAAGCTGCACGAAAACCCGATTTTCCGTCGCAACGGCCCCACGAAAAGACGTGCGGCGGACAGGGTGTTTTCTGCAGCCCCCTCGCCGTCGAATGTCCTTTCGCTCACGCAGAGGCGCGCGAAAGGCGTCGCAGCAGGTCGCCCTCCCCGCCCGGGAACCGTCTGGCGGGGGCCGGAGGGGCGCAGCCTCGTCCTCTACCCCACGGGCGCATCGACGCGCGGGAACGGCCGCGCCTGCTCGAAGGCGGCGGCCGCCCTCAGCACCAGATCGTCGCGGCCGAAGGGGCCGACGATCTGCAGGCCCGCCGGCAATCCGGCCGTCGTGAGGCCGCAGGGCAGCGAGATCGCGGGCGCCTGGGTGATGTTGAAGGGGTAGGTGAAGGGCGTCCAGCGCGTCCAGTCGTCGCCATAGGCCCCGTGGGCCGGTGTGTTGCGACCGACCTCGAAGGCAGGCAGCGGCAGCGTCGGCGTCAGCAGCAGGTCGAAGCGCTCGTGGAAGCGGGACATGCGGATCGCGAGCGCATTGCGCTGGTTCAGCAGCGCCTCGACATAGGCCGAGGCCGGGATGCGCTCTCCCTGCTCGGCGACGGCGACGAGCCCGGGGTCCATCCGCGCCCGCTCGGCAGGACCCGCGCTGCGCAGGGCGAGCGCCGCGCCCGCGGACCAGATCGTCATCAGCGTCTCGATCGGATCGTCGAAGCCCGGATCCTCCTCCTCGACGATCGCGCCGAGTTCACGGAAGGCCATGGCCGCCGCCCGGGTCAGGCTCGCGATCTCCGGATCGACGGGGACGTCGAAGCCCAGGCGCGGCGAGAAGGCGATCCGAAGCCCCTCGACACCGCCGGCGAGCCCGGCGACATAGTCCGGCGGCGCGTCGATCATCGCGGTCATGTCGTGCGCGTCGGGCCGGCCGATCGCGTTCATCGCCAGCGCCGTATCCTCGACGGTGCGGGTCAGCGGGCCGAGATGGGCCAGGAAGCCCATGGTCGAGACGGGATAGGCCGGCACGCGGCCATAGGTCGGCTTGAGGCCGACCACGCCGGAAAAGGCGGCGGGAATGCGCACGGAGCCGGCGCCGTCGGTGCCGACATGGATGCAGCCGAGATTGAGCGCGGCGCAGGCAGCCGCCCCGGAGGAGGAGCCGCCGGGGCCGGTCCCGATGTTCCAGGGATTGCGGGTGATGCCGGAGAGCGGCGAATCGCCGACGCCCTTCCAGCCATATTCGGGCATCGCCGTCTTGCCCAGGAAAACGGCACCTGCCTCGCGCAGCCGGGCGGCCGCGGGCGCATCCTCCGGCCAGGGCGCATCGGAGGCCACCGCCGAGCCGCGGCGCATCGGCCAGCCGGCGACACCGATATTGTCCTTGATGGTGACGGGCACGCCGTCGAGCGGCCCGAGCGGCGCGCGCGCGGCCCAGCGCGCCTGCGACGCCTCGGCCATGGCGAGCGTGACGCGCTCGTCGCGCACGACGAAGGCGTTGATGCTCGGCTCGAAGCGCTCGATGCGCTCCAGCGCGTCGCGGGCGACTTCCACGGGAGACAGCTCGCGCCGGGCATAGAGCAGAGCGAGTTCGGCGGCGGACAGGGAGGCGATGCTGGTCACAGGCGTGGCTTCCTTCAGGCGTTGGCGACGCGCCAGGCGGCGCTCAGCAGGACATTGGCGCCCGCGACCATGTCGTCGTCGGTGCTGAGCTCCGCCGGATTGTGCGAGAGCCCGCCGATGGAGGGAATGAAGATCATGGCCGTGGGGCAGACGCGCGCCATCATCTGCGCGTCGTGGCCGGCGCCGGAGATCATGCGCCGGATCGGCAGGCCGTGCTCGGCGGCGCTGCGCTCGACCTCGGCGATCAGCTGTTCGGAGAAGGGCGTCGCGGGGAAGCGGGCCAGGTCTCGGAAGCCGATCTCGATGCCGTCACGGGCGGCAAGCTCGGCGCAGAACTCGCGCACGGCCGTCTCGGCCCGCGCCAGCGGCTCGTCATGCGGGTTGCGCAGGTCGAGCGTCATCACGACCGTCTCGGGCACGACATTGACGTTGCCCGGCTCGACCCGGATCACGCCGCTGTTGGCGAGTTGGCCGGGGATCGTCCTGGTGAGCTCGTTGGCGAAGATGTTGATGCGCGCGGCGGCGAGGCCGGGGTCGCGGCGATAGGGCATCGGCGTGGTGCCGGCATGGCTGGGCCGCCCCTTGAGCGTCAGCTCCAGCCAGCAGATCGCCTGGACGCCGGTCACGGCCCCGAGGCCGCCGCCCTCGCTCTCCAGCACCGGGCCCTGCTCGATATGCATCTCCAGATAGGCATGCGCCTTCAGGAAGCCAGGCGTTTCCGGCCCGGCATAGCCGATCCGGTCGAGTTCGCCGCCGAGTCCGACGCCCGCGGAATCGACCTCCGCGCGGGCCGCCTCGACGCTCATGCCGCCGGCCCAGACATAGGAGCCGAGCATGTCGGGGTGGAAGCGCGCGCCCTCCTCGTTGGTGAAGGCGATCACGGCCATGTCGCGCTTCGGCTCGAGACCGGCATCGCGCAATGTCGCCAGCACCTCGACGCCGGCGACGACGCCGAGCGCCCCGTCGAAACGCCCGCCCGTGCCGACCGTGTCGATATGCGAGCCCATGACGAGGGCCGGGCCGTCCTCGCGGCCCTTCAGGATGCCGACGATGTTGCCGATCGCGTCGACCCTGACGTCGAGCCCGAGCGCGCGCATCTGCCCGACCAGCCAGTCCCGGCCCGCGCGATCCTCGTCGCTCAGGGCGAGACGCCGGCAGCCGCCCTCCGGCGTCGCCCCGATTCGGGAAAGCTCCGCCAGACGCGACACCAGTCGCGTCCCGTCGATCCGCAGATTGCCGCTCATTCCCGTTCATCCCCCGACGCAGCCGCCGGGCGAGGCCGGGCGGCGACGCAGGATGCAGGCCGTGCCGGCGCTTGTCGACCCGTGAGAGCATTTCCGGAAACCGCCGGCTTCCGCTAGAAGCGGCCCCCCATGTCCGCGCCAGCCACCATTCCGCAGTCCCCGAAACGCTCCGCCGCCGGATTATGGCTGTCCGAGATCCGCGCCATGCTGGCGCTCGGCTGGCCGATGGCGCTCACCAACCTCGCCCAGATCGCCATGACGGCGACGGACGTCATGATGATGGGCCAGCTCGGGCCGCGCGCCCTGGCCGCCGGGGCGCTCGGATCCAATCTCTATACGGCCGTCCTGATCTTCGGCATCGGCGTGATGGGCGCGGTTCCGCCGATGATCGCGATCGAGCTCGGGCGCAACCGGCATGCCGTGCGCGACCTGCGGCGCACGGTGCGGCAGGGTTTCTGGGCGGCGGCGATGCTGGTGGGGCCGATGTGGTTGCTGCTCTGGCAGGCCGAGCCGCTCCTGCGCGCGATGGGCCAGGACGCCGAGCTCTCCCGGCAGGCGGGCGCCTATGTCCATACGCTGCAATGGGGCCTGCTGCCCTTCTTCCTCTATCTCGTGCTGCGCGGCTTCGTCGCGGCGCTGCAGCGGCCCCGCTGGGCGCTGGCCATCGTCGTGTTCGCGGTCGCCTTCAACGCCTTCGCCAACTGGTGCCTGATGTTCGGCAACCTCGGCATGCCGGCGCTGGGCCTGCCAGGCTCCGGGCTGGCGACGGCCCTGTCGTCCGCGCTGATGTTCGCGGGGCTGGCGCTGGTCGTGTCCCGCGACCGCCGCTTCCGGCGCTATCGGCTGTTCGGGCGCTTCTGGGTGGCCGACTGGCCGAGGCTCGTCGCCTTCTGGCGCCTCGGACTGCCGATCGGAGCGACATTCGCCTTCGAGGTCGTGATCTTCAACGGCGCGGCCATGCTGATGGGGCTGATCGGCCCCACGGCACTGGCCGCGCACGCCATCGCGATCCAGATCGCGTCGGTCACTTTCATGGTGCCGCTCGGCATCGGCCAGGCCGGCACGGTGCGCGTCGGGCGCGCCTTCGGAGCGGGCGACGACGCGGGCGTCGCGCGCGCCGGGTCGGTCGCGATCGGGCTCGCCCTCGGCTTCATGTCGTTCACGGCACTGACCATGTTCCTCGTGCCGGACCGCCTGATCGCGCCTTTTCTCGATCTCTCGGCTCCCGGAGCGGCGGAGGTCGCCGCGCTCGCCGCCTCCTTCCTGCTCTATGCGGCGTTGTTCCAGCTGGCCGACGGTGCGCAGGTGGTCGGCTCCTGCATCCTGCGCGGCCTCGGCGACACCCGCATCCCGATGATCTTCGCCGCCGCCGGCTATTGGGGAATCGGGTTTCCGCTGTCGGCCGCGCTCGGCTTCGCCACGCCCCTGGCCGGCGCCGGGATCTGGATCGGCCTCGTCGTCGGGCTCACCGTCGTGGCGATACCGATGCTATGGCGCTGGCGCGCCCGGCGACGTCTCGGCTTGCTCCGCCCATCCCGGATGGCCGCCACGGCCTGAACGGTCGGGTGGAAGGAAGCCCCGGGGACTGGCGCTCCCGCCTTCAGAACTCCTCCCATCCGGCGTCATGGGCGCGGGCGTTGGCGACCTTGCGGGCGGGCTGGGGGCGAGGCTGGGCCGGGGCCGGCGCCGCCTTCTCGGCGAAGGCGGCCTCCGCCAGGCGGCGCAGCCGCTCCGGCTCGCCCGCCG
>QFQY01000055.1 GCA_003248805.1 Chelatococcus sp.
GCGTCAGCAGATGCGGGATGCCGTCATAGACCGAGAGCTCCAGCATCTTCGGGTCGACCATGATCAGCCGGCACTGCTCGGGCTTCAGCCGGTACAGGATCGACAGGATCATCGTGTTGATCGCCACCGACTTGCCCGAGCCCGTCGTGCCCGCCACCAGGAGATGCGGCATCCGCGCCAGATCCGCGATCACAGGCTCGCCGCCGATGGTTTTCCCTAAGCACAGCGCCAGCTTGTGCTTCGTCGCCTCGAAATCCTGGCTCGCCAGCAGTTCGCGCAGGAACACCGTCTCGCGCTTCACGTTCGGAAGCTCGATCCCGATCGCGTTCTTGCCCTGCACCACCGCCACCCGCGCCGAGATCGCGCTCATCGACCGCGCGATGTCGTCCGCCAGCGAAATCACCCGAGACGACTTCGTCCCGGGCGCAGGCTCCAGCTCGTAGAGCGTCACAACAGGGCCGGGACGGACCTGCGTGATCTCGCCGCGCACGCCGAAATCCTCCAGCACGCCTTCGAGCAGCGTCGCGTTCTGCTCGAGCGCGTCGGTGGAGATCGTATTGGCCGGCACCTTCTTGGGTTCGGCCAGGTAGGTCAGCGGCGGCAGCTCGAACTGCTCGCGGTCGAGCAGGGAAGGCTGAGCCTCGCGCTGGATGCGCTTGCCCGGCTTCGGTGCCGCCGCCGGAGCGGTGACACGCGGTGCGTTGAGGTCGCGCAGGTCCTGCGGTTCGTCGTCGTCCTCGAACGCATCGTCGAAGGGGGCGGCCGTCGCGGCGCCCGAGCGCGGACTGGGCAGAGGCTCGGGCTCGAAGGCCGGTGCCGGCCTGCGGCCCGCCGTCGCCTCGCCGAATTGCGGCTCGCGGCGCACACGCCCCGCGGCATCGCCCGGGACGAGGGAGCCACCGCTGGTGGCCGGCTGGGGCGGCTGCGGGAGCCGCCGCAGGATCGCGGCGCGCAGCGCCATTGCGCCATGAGCCAGCCAGCCGATCAGGATGACCGCAATGCCGGGCTCGTCCTCGCGCCGCTCGTCGGAGTCCGACCACGTCTCGTCCGCTTCCGGCGCATCGGGCAGCGGATCCTCGTCGACGACGAAGCCGAAGCCGGCCGCGGCGGTGACCGACAGGATGGCGATGCCGGCATAGAGGAAGCCGACGAGGCTGCCGAACGCGCTGCCGGCGATGCCCGCGAGGTTGCGCGTGCCGAACAACAGGCCGTCCCCGATCACGCCGCCCATGCCGGTCGGCATCGGCCAGCGGGGCGTCGCCGGGAGGGCGCTCGCGACGGCGGCCGTGGCGCTGATCGCGACGACCCAGAGACCGAGCTTGAGCGCACCCCGGTCGAAGATGTGGAAGCGCAGCAGCCTCAGCGCCCAGATCAGCGGCGGAAACAGGAAAGCGACGACGCCGAGCCCGATGAGCTGCATGAGCAGGTCGGCGATCATCGCGCCCGGTCGGCCGAGCCAGTTGCGCACGGCGCCGCTGGTCGCGTTGTTGAGACTGGGATCGTCGGCCGACCAGCTCGCGAGCGACAGGGCCACCGCCGCGATGAGTGCGAGCAGCCCGAGACCGACGATCTCGGCAGCGCGACGCGACAGGAAATCCCGAACGGAATCGGGGAGCCGGTCCATCAGCGAGGAGGAACGTCGGATCGTGCGCATGCTGGGCGGGCCGTCATCCTGGAGGTCGGGCCACGTCTCCCGGGCCGTATGCTCCACGTTAGGAAGGGCTGGTTAAGACACGCTTAACCTTGAGGCGCGGGGGTGGCCTCGCGCCATCCGCCGGCGCAAAGAAAAACCCCGGCGGTCGCCCGCCGGGGTCGTGACGATCGGCCGGGGCCGAAGGGTCACATGTTGTAGGCGCGCTCGCCATGCTCGGCGATGTCGAGGCCCTCGCGCTCCTCGTCAGGGGTGACGCGCAGGCCGACGATCACGTCGACGATCTTGAACAGGATCAGCGAGCCGATGCCGCACCAGACGACGGCGACGGCGACCGCCACGAACTGCTTCCAGACCTGCGCGCCCATCACGTAGTCGGCGACGCCGACGCCGCCCAGCGCGGGCGAGACGAAGATGCCGGTGCCGATCGAGCCGATGATGCCGGCGACGCCGTGGATGCCGAAGACATCGAGCGAGTCGTCATAGCCGAGAGCGTTCTTGATCGAGGTGCAGAAGAAGAAGCAGACCACGCCGCAGATCGCGCCGAGGACGATCGCGCCGATCGGCCCGATCAGGCCCGCGGCGGGGGTGACGGCGACGAGGCCGGCGATGATGCCCGAGAGCATGCCGAGCAGCGAGGGCTTGCCCTTGACGATCCACTCGATGAAGAGCCAGCCGAGCGAGGCGCCGGCGGTGGCGGTCAGCGTGTTGATCATGGCGAGCGCGGCGCCGGCCGTCGCCTCGAGGTTCGAGCCCGCGTTGAAGCCGAACCAGCCGACCCACAGCAGCGCGGTGCCGATGAAGGTCATCGTCAGCGAGTGCGGCGACATCAGCTCCTTGCCATAGCCGATGCGCTTGCCGACCACGATGGCGCCGACCAGCGCCGCGATACCGGCGTTGATGTGGACGACCGTGCCGCCGGCGAAGTCGAGCGCGCCGAGGCTGAACAGGTAACCCTCGCTGAACCAGACCATATGGGCCATCGGGAAATAGACGAAGGTGCTCCACAGCACGACGAAGAGGATCAGCGCGGAGAACTTCATGCGCTCGACGAGACCGCCGACGATCAGCGCGGGCGTGATGATCGCGAAGGTCATCTGGAACACGACGAAGACGTATTCGGGGATCACGACGCCCTTGGTGAAGGTGTCGGTCGTGGTCTCGTTGGTCACGCCGGCGAGGAAGGCCTTGGAGAAGCCGCCGATGAAGCTCGTCAGCGAACCGCCGCCGGTGAAGGCGAGGCTGTAGCCCCAGACGACCCAGACGATGATCATGATGACCGCGGTGGCGGTGATCTGGCTCATGACCGAGAGCATGTTCTTGCTGCGGGTCAGGCCGCCATAGAACAGCGCGAGGCCCGGCAGGGTCATCAGAAGCACGAGCAGGGAGGATACGAGCATCCAGGCCGTATCACCCTTGTTGGGAACCGGCGTCTCGGCGGCGGCAGCCGCCGCCTGGGCCAGGGCCACGCCGGCCGAAGTCGCCGTCAGCGCTAGCCCGGCGCATGCGGACCGCATGAAAGTCTTGAAATTCATGATGGAAAACTCCTGAAGAATCGTGATCAGAGGGCGTCGCCGTCGGTCTCGCCGGTGCGGATGCGAACCGCCTTCTCGATCGAGGAGACGAAGATCTTGCCGTCGCCGATCTGGCCGGTGCGGGCCGCGGCGGTGATCGCCTCGATCACCTTGCCGACGAGCTCGTCGGCCACGGCGACCTCGATCTTGATTTTCGGCAGGAAGCTGACGGCATATTCGGCGCCGCGGTAGATTTCGGTGTGACCTTTCTGCCGGCCATAGCCCTTGACCTCGGTCACTGTCAGGCCGTGCACGCCGATGGCGGTGAGCCCGTCGCGCACCTCCTCCAGCTTGAACGGCTTGATGATAGCCATCACGATCTTCATTGCAGGGTTTCCCCGTTTACGCCGCCCGGAAACCAGCCCCGGCGAACTCGTTGCGCCTCGTGCGCGCTGTGT
The DNA here is from genome assembly GCA_003248805.1 of Chelatococcus sp. Lineage (GTDB taxonomy): Bacteria > Pseudomonadota > Alphaproteobacteria > Rhizobiales > Beijerinckiaceae > Allobosea. Next base: position 3,624 of record QFQY01000055.1, read on the forward strand.
CCTCCCAGCGCGTCGCGCACCCGCAATTCAAGGCGCGTGCCAACTGGCCGCGCAGCCCTGAGGCGGCAGTAATACGGAATCGTGAAGCTTCGCGCCTGAGGCGCCGCCGAGCATGCTGAAAACGTGAGCATTTGCTCACGGGATGCGCAAATGCTTATCGATTGGTCAACCGGCTGTCGGACGGGGGCGGATCAGGCCCTCCTGCGCCACGGAGGCGACGAGCCTTCCGGCGCGATCGAAGACCATGCCGCGCGAAAATCCGCGCGCGCCCGAGGTGGACGGGCTGTCCTGTGCGTAGAGCAGCCATTCGTCGGCACGAAAGGGACGGTGGAACCACAGCGCATGGTCGAGGCTCGCCGCCTGGATGCCCTGATCGAAGACGCTCGTGCCGTGCGCGATCAGGCTCGAATCGAGCAGCATGAGATCGGACGCATAGGCGAGGACGCTGCGGTGAATGGCCGGATCGTCGGACAGGGGCTCCATCGCCCGGATCCAGACGTTGAACTTCGGTTCCATCGCGCCGCCGGAGGCATAGCGCGCCAATTCGACCGGCCGGACCTCGATCGGCCGCTCGCGCTGGTAATAGGCGCGCACCGCCTTCGGCATGGTCGGCAGGATGCTGCGTCGCATCTCCTCGCGGTCCGGCAAGTCCTCGGGCATCGGCACGTCGGGCATCGCCATCTGGTGCTCGTAGCCCGGCTCGTCGACCTGAAAGGAGGCCGACATGGCGAAGATGGCCTCTCCGCGCTGGATTGCGTGGACGCTGCGGGTCGTGAAGGAGCGCCCGTCGCGCAGGCGATCGACCTCGTAGACGATCGGGATCTCGGGATCGCCCGGCAGCATGAAATAGGCGTGCAGCGAGTGGACCTGCCGGTTCTCGACGGTCCGGCAGGCGGCGTAGAGCGCCTGACCGATGACCTGCCCGCCGAACACGCGCGGCCAGCCGACCTTGGGACTGCGACCGCGGAACAGGTTGCGCTCCAGCGGCTCGAGGTCGAGGATCGACTTCAGGGAGTCGCTGATCTGGGTCATGGCCGGCCTGTCGTGGTTGCCCTATGACTGCGCCGACGGGGCGACGCCCCGGGCGTCGCATCAGCACCGACAGGCCCGGCGTCGTCAAGACGACGGCATGCGGGCGAAAGCCGAGGAGAGACAGCCATGGCGACAGCGCAGCGGCAGGCGGGCCGGACCGTCGTCATCGCGGGGGGCGGTCTCGCCGGGATGACGCTCGCCCTGGCGTTGAAGCAGGGGCTCGGCGCCGGCTTCGAGATCGTCGTGGCCGATCCGGCGTTCGCGACCACGCCGAAACGCGACGACCGCGCCTATGCCGTCGCCGCGGCGGCCGAGGCCATGTTCCGTTCGCTCGGCGTCTGGGACGCGGTGGCGGCCGGTGCCGAACCGATGCTGGAGATGGTGATCTCGGACAGCCGGACCGGCGACGCGGTGAAACCCGTCTTCCTGACCTTCGACGGCGAGGCGGAGCCCGGCCGGCCGTTCGCTCATATGGTGCAGAACGACGATCTGCTGGCGGCGCTGCGCAAGGCGGCCGAGGCGGCGGGAGTCGTGCTGCTGCCGCAGAGCGTGCGCCGCTTCGAGGCCGGCGCTTCGCGAATCGCCCTCTCGCTGTCCAATGGCGAGACGCTGGATGGCCATCTGCTCGTCGCGGCCGACGGAGCCCGCTCGAAGCTCAGGGAGATGGCCGGCATCGGCTGGGTCGGCTGGAGCTATCGCCAGTCGGGGCTGGTCGCGACGATCGGCCATGAGCGGCCGCATGGCGGGCGGGCGGTGGAGCATTTCCTGCCATCCGGGCCCTTCGCGATCCTGCCGCTGAGCGATGGCGGCAGGCTCGGGCACCGCTCCTCCATCGTCTGGACGGAAACGACGGCGAACGTGCCGGCGCTGCTGGCGCTCGACGAGCAGGATCTGCTCGCCGAGATCGAGCGGCGCTTCGGGCTGGAACTCGGCGAGATCGCGCTGGAGACTTCGGTGCGTGCCTATCCGCTGGGGTTCGGCATGGCACGCAGCTTCGTCGGCGAGCGGCTCGCGCTACTCGGCGACGCCGCGCATCTGATTCACCCCATCGCCGGCCAGGGGCTCAATCTGGGCTTGCGGGATGTCGCGGCGCTGGCGGAGGCGATCGTCGATGCCGCCCGGCTCGGGCTGGATCCCGGCAGCGCGGAGGTGCTGGAGGGTTATGAGCGGGCGCGGCGCTTCGACACTGTCGCGATGGGCGTGGTGACGGACGGGCTGAACCGGCTGTTCTCGAACGACGTGACGCCGTTGAGACTCGCGCGCGATCTCGGGCTCGGTCTGGTCGACCGGCTGCCGGGACTGAAGCGCTTCTTCGTCCGCGAGGCGGCCGGCATCGCGGGACAGCCGCCGCGGCTGATGCGCGGCGAGGCGCTGTGAGCGCTCCGGCTCTCCGTCATTTACGGGCGTAGCGACGCAGGCCCGGGAAGCTGTTGAAAGCGACGCCCGGGTCGAGCCCGAGCATGACGGATCGCCGCGGCCTAATCCTCCAGCGGCCTCGCCTCTTCGGGCAGCATGATCGGGATGCCGTCCCGGATCGGGTAGGCGAGTTTCGCCGGGCGGCTGATCAGCTCCTGCCTCGCCGCGTCGTATTCGAGTGTCGCCTTGGTCAGCGGGCAGACGAGGATCTCCAGCAGCTTGGGGTCGATCCGGGCCGGCTCTCCGTAAGTGGTATCGGTCATCGTCATCGTCCGTTTCGGGAAGGCGCGCTCACGCATGCTTGCGCGGCAGATCGGCGAGCATGCCGGCGGCCACCATGAGCTTGGGCAGGGAGAGGCCGGAGGCGGTGATGGCGGAGACGGTGCCGCGCGTGCGTTCCAGCTCCGGTCCGGCTTTGGTCAGCCACTCGTCGAGTTCGGCCCCGCCTTCCGCCGCGATCGTCTGGGTGAGGCCCGAATGGGCGTCGTCGAGCGTTTCGATCGCCCGCTCGCGCGCCAGCCGTTCGTAATCGTCGACGGCCGGCACGGCCGCGGCCGCAGCGGTGAGGTTGGCGAAGCCGAAGACGGCGTCGATACCGAAATGGATGCGGGCGACCTCGCCGATCGAGCGGCCGGTGCGTTCGGCGATATCGACGACATCCGTCGCTTCCGCCAGCGCCGACAGGCTCGCGATCCGCGTCGCCAGCTCCTCGGGCACGCCGTCCGCCGTCAGCACCGCGATGCGCGCGAGCCGGGCCTGGGCCGCCGCTTCGGGCAGGAAAGACGCGAGCTCTCCGCCCAGCGTCGCGACGCCCTTGGCGTAGACGCTCGCGGTCTCCTCGATCGCGCCTGGCCTGGCCTGCCCCTTGCGCAGAAGCCAGCCCATGCGGTCTGTGACGAGGGCCTGGGCGGCAGCGTAGAGGCCGAGCTGGGTACGGCCGGGGATCCTGGCGTCAAGCGCATCGATCGCCCCATTGAGGGTCACGAGATCGAAGGCGTCCCGGGCGATGGCGTAGGCGGCGGCGATGGCCGGCGCGTCGGCATGGGTCTTGGCGGCGAGGTTGGTGACGATCGCGGGCCCGCCGCGGTTGACGATGGCGTTGGCGAGCTGTGTCGCGACGATCTCGCGGCGCAGCTTGTGACTGGCGATCTCGTCGGGATACGCCTCCCGCAGCGCCTTCGGGAAATAGCGCAGCAGCTCGCTGTGCAGATAGGGATCGTCGGGAATCGCCGATTCCAGCAGCGCGTCGTGCAGGGAGAGCTTGGCATAGGCGAGGAGAACGGCGATTTCCGGCCGCGTCAGGCCCTCGCTGCGCTTCTCGCGCTCGGCGAGGACGGCGTCGCTCGGCAGGAACTCGACGGAGCGATCGAGCTGCCCTTCCGCCTCCAGCCGCTGCATGAGATGGCGCAGGCCGGGCAGCGCGGCGACGCCGCGCGCCTCGGTCAGCGAGATCGCCAACGTCTGGAGATAGTTGTTGCGCAGGACGAGCAGGCCGACCTCGTCGGTCATCCCGGCGAGAAGGGCGTTGCGCCGCTCTTCCGGCAGGCGGCCGTCCTTCACCGGGCCTGCGAGGGCGATCTTGATGTTGACCTCGACGTCCGAGGTGTTGACGCCGGCGGAATTGTCGATCGCGTCGCTGTTGAGCCGTACGCCGCTGCGCGCCGCCTCGATGCGCCCGCGTTGGGTCACGCCGAGATTGGCGCCCTCGCCGACGACGCGGGCCCGGATGTCGGCGCCGGCGATGCGGATCGCGTCGTTGGCGCGGTCACCGACCTGGGCGTCGGTCTCGTCCGAGGCGCGGATATAGGTGCCGATGCCGCCGAACCAGAGCAGGTCGACGCGCGCCTTCAGGATCGCCGTCATCAGCTCCGGCGGCGAGACTTCGGCCTTGTCGAGGTCGAGCATCGCCCGGACGGCCGGCGAGAGCGGGATGCTCTTGGCCTGCCGCGAGAAGATGCCGCCGCCCGGCGAGATCAGGCTCTTGTCGTAATCCTGCCAGGAGGAGCGGGGCAGGTCGAACAGGCGCCGGCGCTCGGCGAGGGACGCGGCCGGATCGGGATCCGGGTCGAGGAAGATGTCGCGATGGTCGAAGGCGGCGACGAGCTTGATCGCCGGCGAGAGCAGCATGCCGTTGCCGAAGACGTCGCCCGACATGTCGCCGACGCCGGCGACCGTGAAGGGCGTCGTCTGGATGTCGAGATCGACCTCGCGGAAATGGCGCTTGACCGCCTCCCAGGCGCCCCGCGCCGTGATGCCCATCTTCTTGTGGTCGTAGCCCTGCGAGCCACCGGAGGCGAAGGCGTCGCCGAGCCAGTGGTGCTTCTCGGCGGAGAGTGCGTTCGCGGTGTCCGAGAAGGTCGCGGTGCCCTTGTCGGCGGCGACGACGAGATAGGGGTCGTCGCCGTCGTAGCGGATGGTCTCGGGAGGCGGCACGACCGTCTCGCCGTCGAGATTGTCGGTGAGCTCCAGCAGCGTGCGCACGAAGATGCGATAGCTCTCCGTGCCCTCGGCGAGCCAGGCCTGCCTATCCGAGGGAGGCGGCAGGCGCTTGGGCACGAAGCCGCCCTTGGCGCCGACGGGGACGATCACCGCGTTCTTGACCTGCTGCGCCTTGACCAGGCCGAGAACCTCGGTGCGGAAGTCCTGCGGCCGGTCGGACCAGCGCAGGCCGCCGCGCGCGACCTTGCCGAAGCGCAGATGGATGCCCTCGACGCGCGGGGAATAAACGAAGATCTCGTAGAGCGGGCGGGGCAGGGGCAGGGAATCGAGACGGGCGCAGTCGAACTTGAACGAGATGGTCTGGCGGGGGTGCCCGTCCGGCCCGGTCTGGAAGAAGTTGGTGCGCAGCGCCGAATCGACGAGGTTGAGGAGGCGGCGCAGGATGCGGTCCTCGTCCAGGCTGGTGACGGCGTCGAGCGCCGCCTCGATGCCGGCGCGCTCGCCGGCGCTCTTCTCCTCGCGCTCGCCGGCGCTCAGGCGCGGGTCGAACCTCGCCATGAAATAGGCGGTGATGCCGGCGGCGATGTCGGGGTGCTTGGTCAGCGCGTCGGCGATGTAGCCCTGGGCGTAGGGCGCGCCGACCTGGCGCAGGTAGCGCCCGAAGGCGCGCAGCAGCGTCGCCTCGCGCCAGGCGAGGCCCGCGACGAGCACGAGCTGGTCGAAGCGGTCGGACTCGGTCAGACCGCGGAACTGCGCCATCAGCGCCGCCTCGATGGTCGGATCGAGCTGCGCGACGTCGATATCGCCGTCGTCGGCCCGCTCCAACGCCATGTCGTGGAGCCAGACGCGCCCTTCCCGGCCACCCTCCTGACCGGCGGGCGGATGCGGAAGGATGCTGTAGGTTCGCTCGTTGACGACCCGGAAGCCCATATTCTCGAGCACGGGCACGCGCGCGGAGAGGGGAATGGATTCGCCGCGCGAGAAGACCTTGAGATTGGCGCGTGTCGCCGGGTCGCCCTCGCGGCGGTAGAGATTGACCGCCCGCCCGTGCTCGCCCGAGAGCCGCTGCAGGACCTCGATGTCGATCAGCGCCTCGTTCGCCGAGAAGCGCTCGCGATAAGCCGCGCCGAAGGCCTCGGCATAGCGATCGGCCAAAGCGCGCGCGGCAGGGCCCGCCTTCTCGCTGTCGAGCGCCTCTTTCAGCGCGTCGCTCCATGTCCGCACGATTCCCGCGATGCCGGCTTCGAGCGTCGCGCGCTCGATCTTCGGCGTTCTGCCCTCGTCGCGGCCGATGATGTAGTGCGTGCGGGCGAGCGGCCCTTCCGGATAGGCCGGATAAGCTGCGGAGACGCGGCCCTTGTAGACGCCGGCCAGGAACTCGCCGACGCGCCGGCGCACAAGCGTGTCGTAGCGGTCCTTCGGGATGAAGACGAGGACGGAGACGAAGCGGTCGAACTCGTCGGCGCGCGCCAGCGCGCGAATACGGGGCCGCTCGGTGAGCTGGAGCACGTCCAGGGCGAACTGCTCCAGCGTGGCCGGATCGATCTGGAAAAGTTCGTCGCGCGGATAGGCGTCGAGCACGTTGAGCAGGGAACGGCCGGAATAGCTCGCGGGGTCGAAGCCGATGTTGCGAACGACCCGCGCGATCTTCAGCCGCAGATAGGGGATGGCGCGGGCGCTGCCGGTATAGGCGTTCGAGGTCAGCAGGCCGACGATGCGCAGCTCGCCGTCGAGCCGGCCATCCGCCGTGAACAGCTTGACCCCGACATAGTCGAGATGGACGCGCCGGTGGACGCGGCTCTTGACGTTGGCCTTGGCGATGATGAGCGCCTGGGGTTTGGCGAGGAAGGCGCGAATCTCCGGCGTGATCGTCACCAGTTCGCGGTTCTTGCGCAGCACCTTCACGGCCGGGTCGCGCAGGATGCCCAGTCCCGAGCCCTCGACCGGGTCGGCCGCGACGTCACCACCCGGGAAACGATAGGCGCGCAGGCCGAGCAGCGTGAAATTGTCGGCCGCGATCCATTCCAGGAAGCGCAGCGCCTCGTCGACCTCGTCTTCCGGCAGCGGGGGCGGATTGGCGCGATAGTCCTGGATCACCGCCGTGATGCGCCCGCGCATCTCGGCCCAATCCGTGACCGCGAGCCCGACATCGGCATAGACGCGTTCCAGCCCGCTGCGCAGCCGCTCGCGTGCCTCCGCCGAATCGATCCGGTTGAGATGGATATGGAGCAGGCTTTCCCGCCGGGTGCCTTCCGGCGCGCGGCCGGCGGCCTCGCCGGCGAGCGAGAGGAACTCGCCCTGATCGTCGCGGGCGACAGCGAGGATCGGATGCGCGACGAGGCGCGGCTCGTAGCCCTGCTCGGCGAGTTCGGCCAGCGTCGAGTCGAGCAGGAAAGGCTTGTTGTCGTTGACGACCTCGAGGATCGTGATCTCGTGCTCGCGCCCTCCGCTGCCGAAGCTGTCGTCGCGGAAGCGCAGATTGATGCCCCCCGGCGACCGAGTGGCGATCAGGAGCTCATAGGCCGAGACGGCCATGCGCGCGAGCGCGGCCGGGGGCACCGCCTCGAGATCCTCGGCGACGCAACGGCCGTAGAGCAGCTTCGGGAATCCGGGCGGCATGGTGCTGTGAAGGCTCGAAGCCGTCGCCTCGATCGCGGCGATGGCCGCAGCGGTCGCGTTCGTCACCCGCTTGCCCATTGCTTCACCTCTGTCTTCTGACGGCAGCGATGGCATAGGCTGCGCAGGCTTTCAACCACGGGCGCCGGCCCGCCGGGGACCGGGCGCCGCTTCGGGAGGGAACCATGACAAAGGCAGATGACCGTCTGAAGGCAGGCGAACGACCATCGCGCCAGGACGATCCGCCCGCGGTCACGGCGCTCACCCTGCCGCAGGCCGCGCTTTCGGAGCAGAACAGGGCCTATTTCGAGAAATGCCGGGAGAAACTCGGCTTCGTCCCGAACGTCCTGCTCGCCTATGCCCATGACGACGCCAAGCTCTCGGCCTTCGCGGCCTTCTACAACGACCTGATGCTGGCGCCGTCGGGATTGTCGAAGCTGGAGCGGGAGATGATCGCGGTCGCGGTCTCGAGCGTGAACCGCTGCTACTACTGCCTGACCGCCCATGGAGCCGCCGTCAGGCAGTTGTCGGGGGACCCGGTGCTGGGCGAGCTGATGGCGATGAATTTCCGTGCCGCGGAACTGTCGACGCGGCACCGGTCCATGCTCGATTTCGCCGTGAAGCTGACGGAGGCGCCGCATCTCGTCGCCGAGGAGGATCGCGCCGCGTTGCGCGCGAGTGGCTTCGGCGAGCGCGACATCTGGGACATCGCGGCGGTCGCGGCTTTCTTCAACATGTCGAACAGGCTGGCTTCCGCCGTCGATATGCGGCCCAATGCCGAGTATCACGCCCAGGCGCGCTGAGGCGACGACGCGCCGGACAAAGAAAAACGGCCGACGCCGAACGCCAGCCGCTGAGTTGGCCTCGACCGAGTAGCCCGGCTCCGCCGAAACTCCGGGGGGCTGGGGGGCTGACAAACCGAAGTTCGCCGAAGCCGGGCCGTCGAGGCAACGGTGTCAGTTGGCATCCGCAACTTGGCGGCGGCTGGGCGCGTTCGGGGCGAAAATGCGGCGGGTCTGACGATGGCGTGAGCGCCCCGCGATCCCTTGCCAGCGCAAGGTCGCGGGCGCATCATCGGCCCCGTGTCGCAGAAGGCGCGCCGGTCCCGGCCGCCGAACGGGAGGCGCAATGAGCGAAAGCGAAACGCCGCAATCGCCGCCGGCCGGCCGGGTGCTCGATTTTCCCGCGCCGGCGAAAGCCGCGACCGTCACCTTCGACAGGCGTGAACTCTCGGAACTGCTCAATCTCTACGGGCGCATGGTCGCCGCGGGCGAGTGGCGCGACTACGCCATCGATTTCCTGAAGGACAAGGCGCAGTTCTCGGTGTTCCGCCGCTCGTCCGAGATGCCGCTCTATCGCATCGTCAAGGATCCGGCGCTGGCCCGCCGGCAGGGCGCCTATTCGGTCGTGGCCGCGACCGGCCACGTGCTGAAGCGCGGAGCGGAGCTCTCGCGGGTGCTGCGCGTGCTGGACAAGAAGCTGAGCGTGGTGAGCTGAACTTCAGAGCGTCGAGGGCGCGCGGTCGCCCTCGCCGAGCTCCTTCTGCATCAGGAGCTGGTCGAGCCAGCGGCCGTGCTTCCAGCCGACCTTCTCCGCCACGCCGATGATCCTGAAGCCGGCGCGCTCGTGCAGGCGGCGCGAGCCGACGGAGGCGCCGGTGCCGTCGCCAATCACGGCGATCATCTGGCGAAAGCCGCGCGCGGCGCATTCAAGCATCAGGGCATCGAGCAGGGCCCGCCCGACGCCCGCGCCCTGGGCCTGCGGTGCGAGATAGATCGAATCCTCGACGGTGGCGCGATAGGCGGCGCGGGGGCGATAGGCACCGGCATAGGCATAGCCGAGCAGGGCGCCGTCGCGCTCGGCGGCGAGGTAGGGGTAGCCGCCGGAGAGGATCGCTTCCATGCGCCGAAGCATCTCGGCTTCGCCCGGCGGTTCCAGCTCCCAGGATGCGGTGCCGTGGACGACCGCATGGGCGTAGATTTCGGCGATCGCCGGGATGTCGGCTGGGCTTGCAGGGCGGATCGAGAGCGTGGTCATGGCCGGCGATATGCCAGGACCGGGCCAAAAGAAAAGCCCCGGCCGGGAGGCCGGGGCTGATGGGCTTCCGACGCGCTGCCCGCAGGGTGGGCGAAGCGCTGCCGCCGGTGCTCACTCCTGGCGGTTGCCGAAGAGCGAGAGCAGCATCTGGAACATGTTGACGAAGTTCAGGTAGAGCGACAGGGCGCCGTTCACCGAAAGCTTCGCGGCCGACTCGGGGTCGAGGTCGGAGTAGAGATACATTTCCTTCAGGCGCTGGGTATCCCAGGCGGTCAGGCCGGCGAAGACCAGAACGCCGATCACCGAGATGGCGAAGCCGAGCGCGCTCGAGGCCAGGAAGATGTTGACCAGCGAGGCGATGACCAGGCCGATCAGGCCCATGATCAGGAAGGACCCGATGCCCGACAGCGACTTCTTCGTCGTGTAGCCGAAGAGGCTGAGCCCGGCGAAGGACGCCGCCGTGATGAAGAAGACGCGCGCGATCGACTCGCTCGTGAAGACGAGGAAGATCGACGCCATCGACACGCCCATCACCGCCGCGAAGGCGAAGAACATCCCGCGCGCCGAAGAGGCGCTCATGCTCTCCGCCTTGAACGAGAAGAACATGATGAAGGCGAGCGGAGCCAGCATCACCACCCACTTGAGCGGGCTGGCGAACAGCGCGACGCCGAGAGGCGTCAGGCCGGCGACCTTGCCGCTCGGCGTGTAGCCGGCGATGGCGAACATCGAGATGCCGATCGCGAACAGGCCGGTGATGGCCAGGCCGATCGACATGTTGTTGTAGACGCCGAGCATGAACGAGCGCAGGCCCTGATCCATCTCGACGGCGCTGGTCTGCTGTGCGCGGCCCGCACCCCAGACTGGAGCATTGCGGTCGAAGTTGCTCATCGAGCGAATTTCCCCTGTTGAATCCGAAGACGGACCAGGCTCGGGCCTCCCGTCGTCGCGGACAAGCGCCGCGATGCTCGAAATATGAGGGGGTTCCGCGCGGCTTACAAGGGGGGCGCATGGTTATTCGCGGCGGCGCCATAGCAACCAACGCGCCTCACCATGCAAACTTACGAAATTTTAATGTCTAACTCTCGGTCTATAGAGTCAGTCGTTATAAATTCCGCAGATGAGAAGCCGGCGCTTTCGATAGTATTTTTATCGTTCCTACGAGCCCGAACAGGACAGTGACGGCTATGGCGGCAGTCGCGGCCAGTATCGCGCCGGTCGGATCACTGACGAAATCGATCCGCATCACTTGCGTGACGACCCCCCAGCCCGCGGCGGTGCCCGCGACAACGCCGAACAGCGCCGCCACCAGCCCGATGGCGGCGTATTCGAAGGCGTACGACGAAAGTATGAAGCGACGGGTGGCGCCGAGGGTCTTCAGAATCATCGCGTCATAGAGCCGCGCATGCTGGCCGGCGGCGAGCGCGCCGCCCAGCACGAGCAGGCTGGCGGCGATGGCGAGGCCGGAGGCGCCGCGGATGGCGGTGGCCAGCTGCCCGACGATGGTGTTGACCGCCTCCAGCGCGTCGCGCACGCGCACAGCGGTCACGGCGGGGAAGTCGCGCGCCAGGTCGCGCATCAGCGCGGCGTCGCCGACGCTTCCGGCCTCGGTCGAGGCCGTGACGGTGGCGAGGTTGGTGTGCGGTGCGCCGGCGAAGCTGTTCGGCGAGAAGACCATGACGAAATTGATGCCCATCGAGCGCCATTCCACCTGGCGCAGGCTGGCGACGCGGGCCGTGATGGTGCGGCCGAGCACGTTGACCGTCAGCCGGTCGCCGATCTTGAGCCCGATGCCGGCGGCGTTCTGCGCGTCGAAGGAGACGAGCGGCTCGCCGCGATAGTCGGCCGGCCACCATTCGCCGGCGGAGACACGCGAGCCCTCGGGCACGGTCGCCGAATAGGTGATGCCGCGGTCGCCGTCGAGCACCCAGGCCGACTGCTCGCTGGCCTTGATATCCTCGGCGCGGGTGTCGTTCACGGCGACGATGCGCCCGCGCATCATCGGCACGCGCTCGACCTTCGCGCCGGGACGCTCGCGCGCCAGGAACTCGTCGAACCGGGCCGAATCCGAATTGGGAATGTCGAGGAAGAAGAAGCTCGGGGCCTTCTCCGGCAGCGCCTGGGTCAGCTGGCGGGTGAGGCTGACGTCGATGAAGGCGAGCGCGGAGAGCAGCGCGACGCCGAGACCCAGCGAGAGCACGAGCGAGGGCGTCAGCGCCCCGGGGCGATGGCTGTTCGCCAGCGCCATTCGCAATGCGGGCGAGCGCGGGCGCGGGCTGCGGCGGGCGAGCGCCATGAGGCCGGTCGAAACGCCGCGCAGCAGCAGGAAGACGCCCGCCATCACGCCGATATAGATCAGCGCGATGCGCCGGTCGTAGGCGAAGACCAGGGCCACGCCGACGAGCCCGGCCAGCGCGGCGAGGCAGACCAGCAGGTAGACGGCGCGCGGGCGGCGCGGATCGGGCTCGATCTGGTCGCGGAAGAGGGCCGAGACCGGCACGTCATGGGCCCGGCCGAGCGGCAGGATGGCGAAGACCAGCGCCGTCAGCAGGCCGTAGAGCGCCGCGACCGCGAGTTCGCCTGGGGCGAGCGTCGGCTCGAAGGGCACCGGCAGGATCGCCTGGAGCGCGGCCCCGAGCGCGAAGGGCGCGGCGGCCCCGAGCACGAGGCCGATCGCGGTGCCGAGGGCGGCGACGAGCATCACCTCGGTCAGATGGATCGCCACGACCCGGCCGCCGGTCGCGCCGAGCGACTTCAGCGTCGCGAAGTCGAGCTTCTTGGTGTCGACGAAGCGGCGCACGGCATTGGCGACGCCGACCCCGCCGACGAGCAGGGCGGTGAGGCCGACCAGCGTGAGGAACTGGGTGAAGCGCTCGAGATTGCGCTGGAAGCTCGGCGCGGCGTTGGCGCGGGAGCGGATCTCCCAGCCGGCGTCGCGCTGCTGCGTGCCGGCATCGGCGATCAGCGCTTCGAGCGCGTCGTCGCCGGTTGCGCCCTCCGGAAGGATGACGCGGTAGGTCCAGCGCACGAGACTGCCGGGCTGGAGCAGGCCGGTCGCGCGCAGGGCGTCCTGCGACATCAGGAGGCGCGGGCCGAAGCCGATGCCGGCGGCGATCTTGTCGGGCTCCGAGACGAGTTCGGCGCGCAATTGCAGCTTCGCCGCACCGACGCTGACGACATCGCCCGGCTCAAGGCCGAGGCGGCCGAACAGGACGGGATCGGCGACCGCGCCGAAGACGCCGTCGCGCGTCGCGAGCATGTCCGGCAAGGGGCCCGGCGGCGCGGTCTCGACCTCGCCGATGCCGGGATAGGAGCCGTCGACGGCCTTGATCTCGACGAGGGCCGCGCCGTTGTCGCCCGCATTGGCCATGCCGCGCAGGGTGGCGATGGTGGAGACGCGCCCGCGCCCGGTCAGGAAGGCGAGTTCCTGCGGGGTCGCCTCGCGGTGGACCAGGCTGAAGGCGGCGTCGCCGCCGAGGATGCGACGGCCCTCGCGGGCGAGGCCCTCGGTCAGGCCGCGCGAGGCTGAAGCGACGGCCGCGATGGTCATGACGCCGAGCGCGAGACAGGCGATGAAGACGCCGAAGCCGCGCAAGCCCCCGCGCAGGTCGCGCCAGGCGAGCCTGAAGGCGAGGGCGGAGGTGGCGAATCGGGATGGCGGCGCGTGAGCCGGACGGACGGGAGCGTGCATGGTCAGGCTACCGCCATCGCGGCATCGGCCTCGATGCGTCCCGCCCGGAGGCGGACCGTGCGGTCGCAGAGGGCGGCCAGGGCGAGATCATGCGTGACGAGGACGAGGGTGGCGCCGCGCTCGCGCCGGAGGGCGAAGATCAGGTCCACGATCGAGCGGCCGGTGCTCTCGTCGAGATTGCCGGTGGGCTCGTCGGCGACGAGGATGGCGGGGTCGGTGGCGACCGCGCGCGCGATCGCGACGCGCTGCTGCTCGCCGCCCGAGAGCTGGGCCGGATAGTGGTCCATGCGATGCCCCAGCCCGACATTGCGCAGCTCGGCCTCGGCACGAGGGAATGCGTCCGGCGCGCCGGCGAGTTCGAGCGGCAGGGCGACGTTCTCACGCGCCGTCATGGTCGGCACGAGATGGAAGGACTGGAAGACGATGCCGATATGGCGGCCGCGAAAGACCGCGAGCCCATCCTCGCCGAGCGCGCCGAGATCCTGGCCCGCCACGGTGACGACGCCGGAATCGGGGCGCTCGAGGCCGGCCATGGTCATCAGCAGCGTCGACTTGCCCGAGCCGGAAGGGCCGACGAGCCCGGTGGCCTCGCCGGCCGGCAGAGACAGGGAAACGCCCTTGAGGATATGGACGCGGGCCGCGCCACGCCCCAGACTGAGATGCACATCCTTCAACCCGATAGCCGGGGCGGAACCTTCGCTCGTCATCCGATGATCCTGACTTCCCTATCCATCACGGCCGGCGGGCCGCTCCCGCCACGGCCCGGAGCCGTTCCGTCGCGCCCCGCTGGGCGATATGGGCGCGTGTTTTCGCTTGTCCAATGCGTGGCGGTCCTTTTTATCGCCGCCTCCCTCCTGGCCGTGCTCATGACGTCGCTCGCATCCGCGCAGACCTCGCCACCGGCGCAGGCGGTGGGAAAGCCCGTGAAGCTCGTCGCGCTCGGTGATTCGCTCTCGGCCGGCTACAACCTGCCGGCCAGCGCCGCCTTTCCCCCGGTGCTGGAGCAAGCGCTGCGCCAGAGGGGTGTCGCTGTCGAGATCGTGAACGCCGGCGTCTCCGGCGACACGACGCAGGGCGGGCTGGCACGGCTCGACTGGTCCGTGCCGGACGGGACGGACGGCGTCATCCTCGAGCTCGGCGCCAACGACGCCCTGCGAGGGGTCGACCCCGCCATCGCCGAGAAGAACCTCGACGCGATCATCTCCCGGCTCAAGGCGCGCAACATCGCCGTCCTGCTCGCGGGCATGTATGCGCCGCGCAACCTTGGCGAAGATTATGCAAGGCGGTTCGACGGGCTCTATCCGAAGCTTGCGGAGAAACACGGTCTGGTGCTCTACCCGTTCTTCCTCGACGGCATCGCGGGCGATCGCTCGTTGAACCAGCCCGATCTGCTGCATCCGACGGCCGAGGGCGTCCGCGTCATCGTCGGCAAGATCCTGCCCACGGTCGAGCGTTTCCTGGCGACCCTGCCCCCCAAGGGCTGAGTCGCGAGACGCCCGGCCGCGTTTCGACATTTCCCATCCGCGCGCCTGCCCGCCCGCGTCTTCCGGAGTTGCTTCGCCATGGAATACCGCCGTCTCGGCCGGACCGATCTTCAGGTCTCGGTCATCTGCCTCGGAACGATGACCTGGGGCGAGCAGAACACGGAAGCCGAGGGCCACGCGCAGATGGATTATGCCCTCGACCAGGGCGTGAACTTCTTCGACACCGCCGAACTCTATTCGATTCCGCCGAGGCCCGAGACGCAAGGGTCGACCGAGCGGATCATCGGCACCTGGTTCAAGGCGCGCGGCAACCGCGACAAGGTCGTCCTCGCGTCGAAGGTCTGCGGCCGCGGCGGCAATACCTGGTTCCGTGACGACGGCGGCCCCACCCGCGTGACGCGCGCCCAGGTCTTCGAGGCGGTCGAGAAAAGCCTGAAGCGGCTGCAGACGGACTATATCGACCTCTACCAGATCCATTTCCCCGAGCGGCCGATGCCTTGGGGCTCGAACCCGACGCGCTTCAAGAGCGCGGCTTTCGAGCGTCCCGCGGACGAGACCTCGATCCCCGAGCAGCTCGACGCCTTCGCCGAACTGGTGAAGGCCGGGAAGATCCGGCATCTCGGCCTTTCCAACGAGAGCGCCTGGGGCACGATGCGCTTCGTCCAGGATGCCGAGCTGCGCGGCACGCCGCGCGTCCAGTCGATCCAGAACGCCTACAACCTGCTCAACCGCACCTTCGAGACGGCGCTGGCCGAGGTCGCGTTGCGCGAGGATGTCGGCCTGCTCGCCTATTCGCCGCTGGGACAGGGCTTCCTCACCGGCAAATATCTCGACGGCGCCCGCCCGGCGGGGACCCGCACGACCCTGTTCGATCGCGGCCAGCGCTACCAGACGCCCGGAACCGAGGATGCGATCAGGCGCTATATCGCCGTCGCCCGGGAGGCCGGTCTCGATCCGGCGCAGATGGCGCTCGCCTTCGTCAATTCGAGGCCGTTCGTGACCGCCAACATCATCGGCGCGACGTCGATGGAGCAGCTCGCGACGGACATCGCCTCGATCGGGGTGACGCTCACGCCGGAGCTGGAGGAGAAGATCGACGCGATCCACCAGCTCGTCGGCAATCCCTGCCCCTGATCGGCGTGGCGCCCGGCAGGGCGCCACCGCTGCCTGTCGATAAGGCAGCCGGCATGGCGAATGTCGGTTGCAGTCGGCCGCGTGTGCTCTACCGTCTCCTCAGGGTCACAATCGACTGGCAGTGATTCCCCATGCCGAGGTTGTTCGTAGCGCTGGAAATTCCCGCAGACGTCGCCTCGCAGCTCGCGCTGCAGCGAGGCGGCATCGTCGGAGCCCGCTGGATCGAACCGGCGGACTACCACATCACCCTGCGCTTCCTCGGCGATGTCGACCGGCGCACGGCCAATGCCGTCGACGACCTGCTGAGCGACCTCACCAACTACCCATTCCCCGTGACCCTCGACGCTCTCGACAGCTTCGGCGGCGACAAGCCGCGCGCGGTCTTCGCCCGCGTGCAGCCGAGCCGGCAGCTCACCGAGCTCCAGGGCGACATCGAGCGCCAGATGCGGCGCCTCGGCCTGCCGGCGGAGGGCCGTAAATTCGTGCCGCACGTCACGCTGGCGCGGTTGCGCGACACCTCCCCGGTCGATGTGGCGCATTATCTCGGCCTGCATCCGATCGTCAGGCCGATCGGCTTCACCGCGCGGCGGGTCGTCCTGATGTCCTCGCGCGATTCGATCGGTGGCGGCCCCTATGTGCTCGAGGCCGCCTATCCGCTCGGGCCCGCCTACCCCAACCGGATCGGACAGGCCCGGGATCTGCGGCGATGACGTGGCCGAAACGCCTGGGCAGCGAGGCGCGGGACGAGGCGCTGGCGACGCTGAGCGGCTGGGCGCTCGTGCAGGGGCGGGAAGCCATCGCCAAGCGCTTCGTGTTTCGGGATTTCAGCGAAGCCTTCGGCTGGATGACGCGCGTCGCGCTGCTCGCCGAGGCGATGAACCATCATCCGGAGTGGCGCAATGTCTACCGGACCGTCGAGGTCACGCTGACCACGCATGACGCGCAAGGCTTGAGTGAGCTCGACGTGAAGCTGGCCCGCGCCATCGACGCCCTCGGCGCCTGACGGCCCGCGCGCCGGTTCAGCGCGGCGGCGGGCTCTGCGGATGGTCGCCGGTCTTCCAGCCGCAGGCGGCGAGCGCCTCGTGCATATGCGCCGGGGCCGGCGCCTCGACCGCGATGGCTGGCTTCTTGCGGTAAAGCGGTATCGCGAGACGACGCGCATGGAGCTGCAGCCCGGGGCCGCCCTCGCGTGGTGCCGTGCCGTAGATCTCGTCGCCGAGCATCGGCCAGCCGGAAGCGGCGCAATGCACGCGAAGCTGGTGGGTGCGGCCCGTCAGCGGCTCGAGCTCGAGCCAGGCCAGCGGCCCGCCCGGGCCTGTGCCGCGCCCCAGCACGCGGTAGCGCGTCTGCGAGGGCAGGCCGTCGGGGGCGACCTTCATCCACCAACCGCGATCGGGCGCGCGCCGGGCGAGCGGCAGGTCGATCAGGCCGCCATCGTCCGGCGGGCTGCCCTCGACGACGGCCCAGTAGCTCTTGTCGATCAGCCCGTCGCGGAACATACGGTTCAGCTCGGCCATGGCCCGCGGATGGCGGCCGAGGATGAGGCAGCCGGAGGTGTCCTTGTCGAGCCGGTGCGCGGCCTCGGGCCGGCGCGGCAGGCCGAAGCGGAAGGCGTCGAGATGGTCGGTGAGGACCGGGATGACCCTGCGCTTGGCCTGCGGCCCGCGATGAACCGGCAGACCGGCGGGCTTGTCGATCACCAGCATCATGGCGTCGCGGTAGAGCACGGGCAGCGGGGTCTCCGGCTCCGGCGGCTGCGAAATCTCTGGTCGGTCGGGCGTTGCCATGGCATTGCGCTAGCCAAGACGACGGGACGGCGCAACCGCGCAGGTGGCTTCGCCGGATGACGGGACGTGGGATGAGCGAGCAGGAACCCAAGAAGCGCGGCTTCTTTTCCCGGCTTTTCGGGCTGGAGGAGGCCAAGGCGCCGGCGCCTGGCAGTGAAGGGCCGGTGCCCGCGCACGGTCCGGGCGAGGCTCCTCCGGAGCCGGAGCCCGAAGCTCCCCTCGCCCCCGAGGTGCTGATGGGGGAGGCGGCGCCGTTGCCGCTCGCTCCCGCCGAGCCCATCGCGGCCGCACCCGATCCCGCGCCACAGCCGAAGAAGAGCTGGTGGCGGCGCCTGACGGAGGGCCTGTCGCGCACCTCCTCGGCGCTGACGACCGGCATCACCGAGCTCTTTACCAAGCGCAAGCTCGACGCCGGGACGCTGGAGGACCTCGAGGACATCCTGATCCAGGCGGATCTGGGTCTCGCCACCTCGGCGCGCATCGCGAAGGCGGTCGGCGAGGGGCGCTACGACAAGCAGATCGCGCCCGACGAGGTGCGTGGAATTCTGGCCCGCGAGGTCGAGGCGATCCTGACGCCGGTGGCGCTGCCGCTGGCGATCGACGCCACGAAAAAGCCGTTCGTGATCCTGATGGTCGGCGTCAATGGCTCCGGCAAGACCACGACGATCGGCAAGCTCGCCGCCAAGTTCCGGGCGGAAGGGCGCTCCGTGATGCTCGCCGCGGGCGACACCTTCCGCGCGGCCGCGATCGAGCAGCTCAAGGTCTGGGGCGAGCGGACCGGGGCCGAGGTCGTGTCCGGCCAGCAGGGCGCGGATGCGGCGGGGCTCGCCTTCGAGGCGCTGCAGAAGGCCAAGGCCGCCGGCACCGACATCCTGCTCGTCGACACCGCGGGGCGTCTCCAGAACAAGGCCGGGCTGATGGACGAGCTCGCCAAGGTCGTCCGCGTCATCCGCAAGCTCGATCCGGAGGCGCCGCATGCCGCGCTGCTCGTGCTCGACGCGACGGTGGGCCAGAACGCGATCAGCCAGGTCGAGGCCTTCCGCGAGACGGCGGGCGTGACCGGGCTCGTCATGACCAAGCTCGACGGCACGGCGCGCGGCGGCATTCTGGTGGCGCTGGCCGCGCAGTTCGGCCTGCCCGTGCATTTCATCGGGGTCGGCGAGAGCGTCGAGGATCTGGAGCCGTTCCAGGCGCGCGATTTCGCGCGGGCCGTGGCCGGCATGGGAGAGGTCGCGTGAGCGAAGAGGCCAGCGAAATCACACAGCAGGCCGCGGTCGAGGTGGCGAAGGGCCGCACGATCAGTCCCCTGCTCAAGCTCGCGCTCGAATTCGGGCCGCTGGCGATCTTCTTCTTCGCGAATTCCTATGGCGACCGGCTGTTCGGCGTCGCGCCGGACCGGCGCATCTTCGTCGCCACGGGCATCTTCATCGCCGCCTCGCTGGTCGCGCTCGCGCTGTCGCGGGCGCTGATGGGCTATCTGCCGCGCATGGCGATCGTCAACGCGGTGGTCGTCACCGTCTTCGGCGGGCTCACCATCGCGCTCGACGACGCCTTCTTCATCAAGATCAAGCCGACGATCGTGAACGCCATGTTCGGCTGCGTCCTACTCGGCGGGCTCGCTTTCGGGCGCTCGCTGCTGGCGCTGGTGCTGGAGACGGTGCTGCAGCTCGACGAGGAGGGCTGGCGCAAGCTGACCCTGCGCTGGGGCCTGTTCTTTTTCGTGCTGGCGGCGCTGAACGAGGTGGTCTGGCGCACGCAGACGCAGGATTTCTGGGTCGCGTTCAAGGTCTGGGGGGTGATGCCCCTGACCATGCTCTTCGCGCTGGCGCAGACGCCGCTGATCCTGAAGCACGAGATCAAGAAGGCGCAGTAGCCTCCGGCGCTATTTCGCCGCCATCCGCAACGCGCCGTCCAGCCGGATCGCGCTGCCGTTGAGCATGTCGTTCTCGACGATGGTCTTCACCAGCGCGGCATATTCGGCGGGGCGGCCGAGCCGCGAGGGGTGAGGTACCGAGACGGCGAGGGAGGCGCGCGCCTCGTCGGGCAGCCCTGCGAACATCGGGGTCTCGAACAGGCCCGGCATGATCGTCATCACCCGGATGCCGTATTGCGCGAGTTCGCGGGCGATCGGCAGGGTCATGCCCGCGACGCCGGCTTTGGAGGCGGCATAGGCGGCCTGGCCGATCTGCCCGTCCTCCGCCGCGATCGAAGCGGTGCAGACGAAGACGCCGCGCCCGCCATCGGCCGTGACCGGATCGAGCGCCACGAGCGCCGGCGCCGATTTCGCCAGCACGCGGAAGGTGCCGGTGAGGTTGATCGCGACCGCCTTCTCGAAGGTGGCGAGGTCGTGGGCGATCAATTCGCCGGTATCGCGCTTCTTCGAGACGATGCGGCGTCCGGGCGCGATGCCGGCGCAGTTCACCACGACGCGGGCGACGCCATGGGCGGCGCGGGCCCTGCCCAGCGCCTCCTCGACCGAGGCGTCGCTGGTGACGTCGCAGGACAGGAAGAGGCCGCCGATCTCGGCCGCCACGGCCTCTCCGCGCTCGGCGTTGAGATCGAGGAGCGCGACCTTCACGCCCTCGGCGGCGAGCATGCGAGCCGTCGCCTCGCCGAGGCCGGAGGCGCCGCCGGTGACGATCGCGGAGAGGGAGGAATCGAGTTTCATGACGCCGATCCGGTTTCTGCGTGGGGCCTTTCGGGTTTAGAGGCGGGCGCGACGGGCTCCAAGCGGCATTTCTGGAGGGACCCTTGTGCGCGCTTTCGCCCGGGGCCACATTTCCGCTCGCCGCACCGATGCGGCGAGCGGAAGGAGATTGCAGGGAATGGGCGAGAGCTTCAGCTCGCGCTTCACGGCCGAGGAAATGGCGGCGATCCGCGCGAGCCTGCGCGACGAGGCGCGCTTCGGGTCGGAGTTCATGGCGCGGCTCCGCCGCGTGGCAAAGCGCATCCCCTTCGCCGAGGATCTGCTGGCGGCCTGGTTCTGCGCGCGCGATCCGGCGACGCCGCGCCGCGTCCGCATGACGCTGCTGGCGGCGCTCGGCTACTTCGTGCTGCCTATCGACGCGCTGCCGGACGTCATGCCGCTGCTCGGCTTCACCGACGACGCGGCGGTGATCGCGGCGGCCATCGCCGCCGTCGCCGGCTCGATCACGGTCGAGCACCGCGAAAGGGCTCGGCGGACGCTCGCCGAGCTCTGAACCGGCGGCGTCGGCTGGAGAGAGTCAGAAGGTCAGCACGACCTTGCCCTGCGCCTTGCGCTCAGCGATCAGCGCATAGGCCTCGGTCCAGCGTTCCACCGGGATGCGGGCATGGACATGGGCGCGGATATGGCCCCCCGCCGCCCAGTCCATCAGCCGCTCCATGTTGCGGCGGTGCGCGGCGGGCTCGCGCCGGACGAACTCCGTCCAGAACACGCCGCGCAGATCGCAGCCCTTGAGCAGCAGCAGGTTGAGCGGGATCTTCGGGATGGTCCCGCCCGCGAAGCCGACGACCAGATAGCGCCCCTCCCAGGCCATGGACCGCAGGGCCGGCTCGGCCAGTTCGCCGCCGACCGTGTCATAAAGGACGTCGACCCCGCGTCCCTCGGTCAGCTCGCGCAGGCCGGCGCGGATATCGCGCGTCGCGTAGTCGAGTTCCTTCTGCGCACCATGGTCGCGCGCCATGGCGAGCTTCTCCGCCGAGGACGCGCAGGCGATGACATGGGCGCCGAGCAGCGCCCCGACCTCGACGGCGGCCAGCCCGGCTCCTCCGGCCGCGCCGAGAATGGCGAGCGTCTCGCCACCCTTGAGCCCGGCGCGCTGGACCAGTCCGTGCATCGCCGTGCCATAGGTTACGAACAGGCCGGCGGCCTGAGCCTCGTCGAGCGAATCCGGCACGCGCAGCAGGGACTCGACCGGCACGACCACCCGCTCGCGCGCCGCGCCATGCCCGAGCCAGGCGGCGACCCGCTCGCCGACCCGCCATTCCGTCACGCCTGGGCCGAGCGCCACGATGGTGCCGCAGCATTCGGCGGAGGGCGAGAAGGGCAGGGCCGGCTTCACCTGGTAGCGGCCCTGGATGACCAGCGTGTCGAAGAAATTGAGCGCGGCGGCCGCGACCGCGACCAGCACTTCCCCCGGTCCGGGGCCGGGTTCCGGAAGCTCGCGCAGAACGAGTTCCTCAGGCGGGCCCAGATGCTCGCAGACGAGCGCTTTCATCGCCTTCCTCCCGCCCTGCGCGGCCACGCGATCTCGTGCGCGGCACCATTCGCATTTCCGCCAGGATCGTGACACTCTATGCGAGGCCTTTCGAGTGCCGCCGGCGTCGTTGCCCTCGGTAAACGGGCGGTAAACGCGGTGTTAAGATTTTTACTCACTGATGGCGGTCCATGATTCCGACCTTGCTCAGCACGGGCTCTCGCACAGCCCGATTCGCCGCACTGTCCTGCATCATCGTCGGCAGCTTCACCGCTGCCACGGAGGTTCGGGCGCAGCGCCCCACTGCCCCTGCCCAGGCTCAGCGTGCCGCTTCGGCCCAGCAGGCCCAGAAGCCCGCCGCCGGCCAGGCCCAGGCCATGCTGCTCGAAACCGCCGGCAAATGGCAGGCCTTCTCCTCGCAGCAGGGCCGCTCGAAGGTGTGCTACGCGCTCTCCAAGGCCGAGAGCCGCCTGCCCGCCAACCTCAAGGACGTCGAGGGGATGGTCTTCGTCTCGAACCGCCCCGCCGAAGGCGTGCGTAACGAGATCAGCTTTGTGCTGAATTTCGACCTCAAGGAGGATGTCGAGCACCAGGCGGTGATCGGCAGCGAGCGCTTCGCGCTGGTCGCCAAGGGCCAGAACATGTGGCTGAAGAACCCGGCCGAGGAGCCGCGCATGCTGGACGCGCTGCGCAAGGGCAGCGCGCTGGAGATCAAGGGCACCTCGAAGCGCGGCAACGCGACCAGCGATAAATACTCCCTCGCCGGCATGAGCCAGACGCTGAAGCGCGCCGAGGACGCCTGCAAATAGGCGCTTCTGCGCATGGCATTTCGCGTTCCGGCCGGAATGTGATACAGCGCCGCGATTGCCGGCGCTCATGAGGTCCGGCCCCGAGCCCGAGTTCCGATGACGATTGTCCTCGCCCCCGCCGCGCCAGCGGCCGAAGCCGTTTCGCGCCGGCCCTCGTTGGTCGGGCGCACACGCATGGGACTCGAAAGCGCGCTGGCCGAGATCGGCGTTCCGGAGAAGGAGCGGCGCATGCGCGTCGGCCAGCTCTGGAACTGGATCTACCACTACGGCGTGCGCGACTTCTCGGCGATGACGACGATCGGCAAGGGCCTGCGCGCGCAGCTCGCCGAGCGCTTCTCGCTCGATCTGCCCGAGGTCACCGCCGAGCAGGTCTCGACGGACGGCACGCGCAAATGGCTGATCCGCATGGCACCGACCGGCCCGCGCGACCGCGGAGCCGAGATCGAGTGCGTCTACATCCCCGAGGTCGACCGCGGGACGCTCTGCGTCTCGAGCCAGGTCGGCTGCACGCTGACCTGCACCTTCTGCCATACCGGCACGCAGCGCCTCGTGCGCAACCTGACGACCGAGGAGATCGTCGCCCAGCTCATGGTCGCGCGCGACCGGCTCGGCGATTTCCCGAACCGCGTGGCGCCGGACGGCGCCTTCGTTCCCCATGACGGCGGCCGCTTCGTCTCGAACATCGTGTTCATGGGCATGGGCGAGCCGCTCTACAATTTCGACGGCGTGCGCGAGGCGATCTCGGTCATCTCGGACGATCAGGGGCTGTCGCTGGGGCGCAGGCGCATCACCGTCTCGACCTCCGGCGTCGTGCCGCAGATCGGCCCGCTCGGCGACGAGATGGGCACCATGCTGGCGATCTCGCTCCACGCGGTCCGCGACGATCTGCGCAACGAGCTCGTGCCGCTGAACAAGAAGTATCCCATCAAGGACCTGCTCGAGGCCTGCCGGACCTATCCGGGGCTCTCGAATGCGAAACGGATCACGTTCGAGTACGTCATGCTGAAGGGCGTGAACGATTCGGATGCCGAGGCGCGCGAGCTGGTGCGGCTGCTCAAGGGGATTCCTGCCAAGATCAACCTGATCCCGTTCAACCCTTGGCCCGGCACGAAATACGAGTGCTCGGACTGGGACCGGATCGAGCGCTTTTCGGAAATCGTGTTCCGGGCGGGCTACGCCTCGCCGGTGCGCACGCCGCGCGGCCGCGACATCCTCGCCGCCTGCGGCCAGCTCAAGAGCGAGACCGAGAAGCTCTCCGCCCGCGCCCGGCTGATGCTGGATCAGGACGAGGCAGCGACGCAGCCGGCGGAGTGAGCTCCGTGCTGCGCTGGCTGCTGCTGATTCCCTTCGCCTGCCTGGTGGCGATGGGCACGGGCCTGTTCGCGCTGATGGTGGCGAGCGTGGCCTCGCCGGCCATCGGCCTCCTGATCGGCGGCGGGATCGAGTGGCTGCTGGAGACGATCTTCGGTTTCGCCGAGAACGGCGTCGACCCGGCGCCTTTCGCCCAAGCGGCCTTCGGGCTCGCCGGCCGGCTCGGCTTCTCGATCATCGTGGCGCCCGTGCTGTTCGTCGCCATCGCCAGCGAGGTCTTCCGCCTGCGCTCGGGACTCATCCAGAGCGGTGTCTGCGGGCTGCTGGCGGCCTTGCTGCCGCTGGGTATGCTGGGCCTGGCGCGGACGCCCACCGGTGCCGAGGTGCAGGTGCTCGGCGGGCTGGTGCTGGTCGGCGCCGCGACCGGCTTCGTCTACTGGCTGATTGCGGGGCGGGGGGCGGGCAGGCCCCAAAACCGCACTAACTAGCTTTCAAATGCTTCGGCTGTGAATTCGAACGTAGCTCCTGGTCGGTAATCAGGAACGGTCCTCTTCGAGTTGGCGGCCTTTCCAACAAACGTTCGCCGATCATCGACAACTGCATTATCAATGTCGTGAAGGTGCTATCCACGACTTCTTCCCGAACCCGCGCCTTTTTTAGGTTGCTGGCTCTTGACATTCGCGGCTTCTCCCTCTCCGAATCACAGATTAGCACTAAGAGAATCGTTTTGGCTAGAGATGGTTCCCCGAAAATGGCTAAGGATCTGTTGAAAAGCAAAATAACCAAAAGTATCAATGACTTATTTCCGACAATCGATAGCCCTGAGTTAGTTTTCGGAATTGTGGGCCCTATCGGCGTTGATGTGGGCCAGATCGTTGACTTGCTTCAAAACAAACTTCACGATCTAAAATATAAATCGCATGTAATCCACCTCACGAAAGTGATGGATTTCTATATCAGTGACTCAAAAATTAACCATGAAGTAGATAATATTAGTTACTATAAAAGATACCTAAGTTTGATCGAGCACGCGAACAAATTCAGGAAAATTGCCAAACATAAAGCGGCCATGGCTGGAATTGCAATACATCAAATAAGATCCATACGAAAAACAGTATCCGGATCTGAAGAGATGCCTGCCCTAAGTAATTCCTATATAATAAGGCAATTTAAAAGGGCCGAAGAAATCCAATTAATGCGACAGACATACGGTCGCAAATTCATTCAGATATCTGTATATGGAAGCCCGATAGATCGTAGACGTATACTGATCAGCCACATACAGAGCTACGACCATTCACCTAAGTCTGAATCTGAGTGCGAACGCCAGGCGATTGATTTGATCGATAAGGATCATAGCCAAGTCGATGACGAAAACGGTCAGCGGCTTTCAGAAGTCTTTCATCTTGGTGACTTATTTGTGGATGGTATCAGCCGTCCAAAGGCCGAAAAAACAATATCGCGATTCTTAGATGCGTTCTTTGGATTGAATCTCTCGTCTCCAACAAAGGACGAGTATGGGCTCTATATCGCTGCAGCAGCTTCGCTTAGGTCTGTTGACCTTTCGAGGCAAGTAGGTGCGGCAACCTTCTCCAAGGATGGTGAGGTTATCTCTTTGGGTTGCAACGAAGTGCCTAAGGCTGGCGGCGGAACATATTGGATTGACCAAGATTCGCCGATTTGGAGAGACATAGAGCTTGGCGGAGATCCGAATCAAGAAAGAAAAAATGAAATAGTATTTGATTTAGTAGAGAGAATGTCGAAAGAAAAATTGCTTGCTATAAATCCAACAACGTCGATTCGAGAAGTGGTAGATTTGCTTTTAAAAAATAAACGAATCAAAGACGCTCAAATCATGGATATTATTGAGTTTGGGCGGATTATCCACGCAGAGATGTCTGCCCTTATGGATGCTGCGAGGACAGGTCGTTCTGTTAAAGGAGCTACGCTTTTTTGTACTACGTTTCCCTGTCATATGTGCGCTAAGCATATTGTGGCAAGCGGAGTTGATCGTGTTGTATTTTTAGAACCCTATCCGAAGAGCTACGCTCAGAAACTTCATTCCGATGCGATTACGTTTAATGCCGAAGAGAACGGAAAGGTTTTGTTTGAGCCATTCATCGGAATATCGCCTCGTCGATATCGAGACATCTTTGAAAAGAAAAAACGTAAAGACAATCGGGGAGCAGCGCTCAAATGGTATGAATCTACTCCGAAACCGTTAATAGAAGATAAGAGCGCCGCGTATATAGATAACGAAGAGCCAGCTATATATACTTCACTCAAGGAGTTGCGGTATCTGGGGTAGGGTTGCGCGTCAATCCCCGATGGCGACACCTTCGCGCCGCCCGTCCGCGCCGCCGACATAGCCTTCCGGCGTCTTGACGATGACCTGCGTGCCCGAGGTCATCTCCAGCAGGCGGACCTCGTGGCCCTTCGCCTCCAGCGCCGCCTTCCAGCCCTCCGCCTCGGTGCCCGCCTCCAGCTCGGTCGGGCCGTTGCGGCTGCCGAAATTGCCGAAATCGGCCGCGGCCTGCGGGTCCATCTTCCAGTCCAGCAGCGCCACCAGCGTCTTGGCGACGTAGCCGATGATCTGGCTGCCGCCGGGCGAGCCGACGACCGCGTAGAGCCGTCCGAACGCATCGAAGACCAGCGTCGGCGCCATCGAGGAGCGCGGTCGCTTGCCGGGCTCGACCCGGTTGGCGACCGGCTTTCCACCCTCCTCCGGGGCGAAGTTGAAATCGGTCAGCTGGACACCCGCAAGAACCTACCGCGCTTGCTGATTTTATGATTCCATCTCCCCTCGGCGCACGGGGCGGATTGCGA
>QFQY01000117.1 GCA_003248805.1 Chelatococcus sp.
TGAGGCCGCGCTGACCGAGCGCGGGACCGATCGGCGGCGACGGATTGGCCGCGCCCGCCGGAACCTGAAGCTTCACGTAACCCGTGATCTTCTTCGCCATGATGGCTGCTCCTGCCGTTCGCCCGGTGCCTGCCGGAACGACGACGCCCCTGCCCGCCGACGCTCTCCGCCGGGGCCGGGGTGGTTGCAGTACGTGGTGCGGCGCCTGTGATCCGGCTGGCGACCGGCACGCCTCCCACGAGGTTGAGGCGCCGCTATTGCACATCCCGCCGGCTCAGGAAAGCACTTTCCTTCCGCATGGCTGCACGGCGACGCCGCCGGGGCGGGCGACGCGGGCGCTACGCGCCGGCGCAGCCGCGAATCTGCCTGGAATGGGAGATGAAGTCGTCGACCACGCCGCGCAGATGCGCCGCCTGCCGGTCGAGATCGGTCGAGGCCTGCGTCGCCGCCTCCGCGGTCCGGCGCGATTGCTCCACCATGCCCGCCACCTGCTCCACCTCCTGGGCCACGAGGCGAACGTCATGGGCCGTCGCGGCGGTGGTGTCGGCGATGGAGGACGAACTCGCCTCCTGACGGTGTGTCAGCTCAGCGATCGAGTCGGCGGCCACCTCGACATGGTCGATAGAGACGACCAGATCCGCCACGCGCGCGGTGATGCGCTCCGCCGCGACCCGGATCGAATCCAGGCCCTGCTGGACGTTCGATGTCGCCTGCGCGGTGCGATGGGCCAATTGCTTGACTTCCGACGCGACGACCGCGAAGCCGCGGCCGCTCTCTCCGGCCCTGGCGGCCTCGATCGTGGCGTTGAGCGCCAGGAGATTGGTCTGGTTCGCGACAGTCGAGATCACGTCGATGATGCCGGAGATCGTCCCGACGGCCTCCTGCAGCACACGGGTGTCGTTTCGCGCCTCTCCGACCAGGACCTTCGCGCCGAGGCTGATCTGCGTGCTTCTCTGCGCCTCGCCCGCAGTCGTCCTCAACAGCGCCGTGATGTCCCCGATAGTCGCGGCGACGTCGCCGACATGCGCCGCCACCCGCTGCGTGGACTGCGCGGCCGCGCTCGCGCGCCGGTCGACTTCGCCCGACATCTCCCCGAGCTGGTGAGCTGCGCATGACATGTCGCGGGCATGCGCTTCCAGGGCCGTCGCGATGCCCGCGATCTCGTCTTGGAACGTGATCGCCTGCGCCTGCTCCTGCTCCCGCTTCTCGACCTCGTTCGCCAGCGCGGCCATTCGCGAGACGGCCGCCTCCTTTCCAGCGTTCTGCGCGCTCATATGCGCCAGCAGGGCGCGCGCGAGAGTGCCGATTTCATCGCCCCGCTTCGCGGGAGCCGCGAGCCAGTCCCGGCTCTCGCCGTCTTCGCGCAGGCCGCGCGCCATGGCGACGATCGGACGGACGAGCCAGCGATATTCGAGCGCCACGATCGAAAGCAGGAGCATGATGCCGATCCCGCCGATCAGCATCTCGATGAGTTCGGCCTCCGCCAGCGTGTTCCGAAGCCTGTCGCTCACGCCCAGCAGGGCCGCGTTCAATGCCAGATGCATGTCCTCGTGGAGGGACGGCCATTGCTTGAGCAGGCGCAGCGCTTCCGCGTGATCGCTCTCGCCGAGGCGGCGCGCCTCGACGAACAGCTTTTCCCCTGTCACGGCGAGTTGGCGAACGTCTCCCTGAGACCCGGCGGCGATCTCGACCATCGTCCGAACCATCGTGTCGACACGAGACATGTCGAGAGGTCCGCCGCCATGATGGTTGAACGTCTCATGCAGGGCCTCGAAGGCGCTCGAAGCCTCCTCCACGCGCACGAGGTCTTGGCTGCTCGAGGCAAGATCCGAGGAAATGCCTTGCAGCTTGTGGGACACGACCATCTCGTGGCCGGCATAAAGACTGAGTGCTACGCCGAGCACGGTGCCCCAGAGCACCATGCGTTGGCCCAAAGTCGCCTTGAAGAGCCTTGAAAACATGCAGACCGCGCAGATTCAACTTTCACGCGAATCTGCGCTGCTGCTGTTAAAATGGGCTTAATGCCCCAAAAGGCATCACCAAACCGGGGAACGCCCGATCGGATCGAAAGCTCAGAGCTTCTCGACCTGGCCGTATTCCAGCTCGACCGGCGTGGCGCGGCCGAAGATCGAGACGGCGACCTTGAGGCGGGCGCGGCCGTGATCGACCTCTTCCACGACGCCGTTGAACGAGGCGAAGGGGCCGTCCGCCACCTTGACCTGCTCGCCGACCTCGAAGACCACCGTCGGCTTCGGCCGCTCGATGCCCTCGGCGACCTGGCCCTTGATGCGCATCGCCTCATGCTCGGGGATCGGCATGGGCTTGGCCTTGTCGGCGCCCAGGAAGCCCGTGACCTTCGGCGTGTTCTTGATGAGGTGATAGACCTCGTCGGTCATCTCGCACTTCACCAGCACATAGCCGGGGAAGAACTTGCGCTCGGTGTCCACCTTGCGGCCGCGACGCACCTCGACGACCTTCTCGGTCGGGACGAGCACCTCGTCGAACTTGTCCTCGAGATGGCGCTGCGCGGCCTGGTCGCGAATCGACTGCGCGACCTTGTTCTCGAAGTTGGAATAGGCGTGGACGATGTACCAGCGGGTGCTCACGTTCTTGATTCCGTTCAACGGGCGCCGAGGATGATGCCGAGCACCCAGCGGATGACGGTGTCGGTGAAGAGGAAGAACAGGCTCGAGACGACCACCATGGCGAGCACGAGACCGGTCGTGATCAGCGTCTCGCGACGCGACGGCCAGGTGACCTTCGCCGCCTCGGAGCGCACCTCCTGCAGGAACTGGAAGGGGTTGGACTTCGCCATGACTCACCTCGGTGACCGGCCGGCGCCGAAAGCGACGATTCGGCCGTCCTGAAACATTCGCGGCGCGGGGCTCAGGGAGCCGCGCGCCGTTCGGCGAGGGTAATACAATGCCCGGCCGGCTTAGCCAAGCGTCTTTTGTACGGCCTGCGGGCGCTCCGCCGCAAGCAGCAGGAAGAACGGCCGCTCGCGTTCGCGAGACCATTCGGGCCGCTCGGCGATCTGATCCGGGCTCGGCGCCCATTCGACGAGATCGGTGAGCCGCAGCCCTGCCCTCAGCACGGCGCCGACATAGCCCTCGACCGTGCGATGACGCTTGACGACGCCGGGAGCGAGCCAGTCGCTGACGCGCGGCCCCTCGTCGAGATACCCCGTCACCGGCCAGACCTCGCGCCCTGCCCCGTCCACGATCCAGCCCGGCGGCGCATGCGCCGTCAGCAGCGGATGCTCGACCGAGCAGACCAGCCGCCCTCCGGGCGCCAGTGCCGACGCGACCCGCGCGAGCAGGCCATCGAGACCGGCGAGATAATGGAAGGCGAGCGAGCTGTGGACGAGATCGAAGGCGGCCGCGGGCGGCGCGTAATCCTCCAGATCGGCCCGCTCGTAACGGACGAGATCGGTGACGGTCTCGCCGCGGGCACGTTCCAGCATGTTGCGCGAAACATCGACACCGAGCACGGAGGCGGCACCCTGCCCTGCGGCGAAACGGCAGAACCAGCCGAAGCCGCAGCCGAGGTCCAGCACGTTCAGGCCGGCGGGATTCGGCAGGAGCGCCCGCAGCACCGGCCATTCGGGCGCGCCCTCGAGACCGTGCACCGATCGCGGCAGGCGGCTATACGCGGCGAAGAAATCCGGATTGTCGTAGATATTCTGGGTCATCGGGAGACGGACCCTGCCGGCGCGACAGCCCGGCTATCTGGAACTGGCAGGGGCGGCAGGGCTCGAACCTGCGACACCCGGTTTTGGAGACCGGTACTCTACCAACTGAGCTACACCCCTGT
>QFQY01000056.1 GCA_003248805.1 Chelatococcus sp.
AGCTGGACACCCGCAAGAACCTACCGCGCTTGCTGATTTTATGATTCCATCTCCCCTCGGCGCACGGGGCGGATTGCGATGGAACAGCGGTCGTTTTTCGGGTTGTCTGAGCATCTGGAGTTGCTGAGCCAGATCGGCGATCCGCTGGAGACGCTCGAAGCGACGATCGACTTTGAGTATTTCCGTGGCTGGCTCGTCGAGGGCCTTGGCTACGGCGATGGCGCCAAGGGTGGGCGCCCGCCCTTTGATCCGGTCTCGATGTTCAAGGCGCTGATCCTTCAGGCGCAGCACAATCTCAGCGACGCGAAGATGGAGTTCATGATCCGGGATCGCCTGTCCTGGATGCGCTTCCTTCGCTTTGATCTCGGCGGCCCGACGCCCGACGAGAACACGGTCCGCCACTTCCGCAACAGGCTGACCGAGACCGGTACGCTGCGGCGGGTGATGAAGGCCTTCGACTGGCAGCTTCAGAAGAAGGGCTACATCCCAATGTCGGGGCAGATCGTCGACGCCTCCCTCGTGCCGGCGCCCAAGCAGCGCAACACGGACGCGGAGAAGGAGGCGATCAAGGCGGGCAAGACGGCAAAAGAGATCTGGCCCGACGAACCCAGCAAGGCGGCGCAGAAGGACGTCGACGCGCGCTGGACGCTGAAGATCGGCGGCAAGATCCGATATCGGCCCGACGGCACACCCTTGCCGCAGATCGCCTTGCCGGTGTTCGGCTACAAGACCCATATCGCGATCGACCGACGCTTCGGCTTCATCCGGGAAAGCGCGGTGACCTCGGCGGCGCAGGCCGATGGGCGGATGCTGCCGCGCCTGGTGACGACACAGAACACCTCCTCCGAGGTCTGGGCCGACAGCGCCTACCGGTCACAGACGAATGAGAAAAGCCTGGCGGCGAAGATGCTGGTCAGCCGCATCCATCGCCGCAAGCCGCCAGGACGGCCGATGCCAAAGCATGTCGCGCGCGCCAATGCCGGCAAGTCGGCGATCCGGGCTGCCGTCGAGCACGTCTTCGCCCACCAGAAGAACAGGTTCGGCCTCTTCATCCGCACCATCGGACTGGCGCGCGCCGAGGCCAAACTCACGCTCGCCAACATCGCCTACAACTTCGACCGCCTGATCTTACACGAACGGGCAAAAGCCATGGGATGAATCTGCCCAGGGCGGATGAAAATCGCCGAAATCGGCACAAAGCGCCGGCCCTCAGGCAGCCCGAAGCCGATCATCAGGCAGACATTGCACCGAACCCATCAGAGCGCCAGAAATCGGAGGGTTCTTGCGGGTGTCCAGCTCGAAGCCGCCGGCGGTCATCAGCCGCGAGCCGAAGCCGTCCTCGATCGTCGTGGTCATCGCGACGGCGTTGCCGTCCGCGTCGACGACGGAGATGTGGCTGGTGCCGTTCTCGATGCCGTCCGAGATGCCGAGCAGCTGGGCGCGCCGATGCGGCGGCTCGCCGGGCGCGGCCCGCCCCATCGACAAATCCGGCCTGACCAGCGCGGCGCGCGTCCGGATATAGTCGCGGTCGATCAGCCCGCGCAGCGGCACGGACACGAAATCGGGATCGGCAAGGTAGAGATTGCGGTCGGCGAAGGCGAGGCGGCCGGCTTCCGCGAACCAGTGCGCGGCGTCCGGGCCGGGTCCGGTCCGGGCCAGGTCCCTCGTCTCCAGAATGCCGAGCATCTGCTGGATCGCGACCGCGCCCGAGCTCGGCGGCCCCATGCCGCAGATGCGCCAGACGCGGTAGGCGCCGCAAGCCGGCGCACGCTCCTCGACCCGGTAGGCGGCGAGATCGGCGAGCGTCATGTCGCCGGGATTGGTCGCGTGGCCAGCGACCTTTCCGACGATGTCTGCGGCGACCGGTCCTTCGTAGAGGGCGCTCGCGCCCTTCTCCCCGATGAGGCGCAGGGTCTGCGCGAAGGCCTGGTTCCTAAGCGTCGTCCCGACCGGGAGAGCCTGGCCGTCCGCACCGTAGAAATAGGCTGCGGCGACAGGGTCCCGTCTTAACCATGTTTCACGTGAAAGCAGTCCGGCCAGACGCGGCGATACGGTGAATCCGTCCTCCGCCAGCCGCAGCGCGGGGGCGACGAGTTGCGGCCAGGGCAGCCGGCCCCAGCGCCGATGCGCCTCCTCCATGAGCTTCAGCGTGCCGGGCACGCCGACCGAACGGCCGCCCACCACCGCGTCGATGAAGCGCATCGGCTTGCCGTCGGGCGTCAGGAAACGCCCGGGCTTCGCGGCGGCGGGCGCCGTTTCGCGGCCGTCGAGCGTCGAGACCCTGCGGCCGGCCTCGTCCCAATGCAGCAGGAAGGCGCCGCCGCCGATCCCCGAGCTCTGCGGCTCGACGAGATTGAGCACGAACTGCACGGCGATGGCGGCATCGACCGCGCTGCCACCGGCCCGCAGGATGTCGCGGCCCGCCGTCGCGGCGAGAGGGTTCGCGGCGGCGACCATGAAGCGTTGCGCCGTGCCCGGCGTCTTGATGACGCGCCCGGTCGCTCCCTCGGGCGCGGGCGCCAGCGTCTGCGCTCCGGCTGGCTGCGTCGCCAGAGCCGCGGCCAGAAGCAGCGCAAATCGCGCGCAGCGAGGGCGGAAGCGAGACCTGAAGCCGGGGTGCACGATCCGCATTCCTTGTCGCGGTTGGCGAAGGCGTCGCAGGATAGACCGCAAGAGTTGGCGGCGTCACGACCGGTCCGGCTTGGACGAAGCCGGCCGCGCGGCTAAGGTCCGAATCGTTCCTGACGTTGCCAAAGGGGTTTCGGCATGTCGTTCGCCTATTTCGCGTCCGCGTGGCGCCGACTCCTGTGGGTCCCGCTCGTCCTCCTCGGCCTGGCGCTCGCGGGCTGCGGCTACAACAACGTTCCGACGCTGGAGGAGCAGGCGAAGGCGGCCTGGTCGGAGGTGCAGAACCAGTACCAGCGTCGCGCCGACCTCATTCCCAATCTGGTCGAGACCGTGAAGGGCTATGCCGCGCAGGAGCGCGAGGTGCTGACCGCCGTCGTCGAGGCGCGCGCCAAGGCGAGCCAGGTCAAGGTCGATGCCTCGACGATCAACGACCCGGTGCGCTTCAAGGAGTTCCAGGACGCCCAGAATCAGCTCACCGGCGCGCTCGGCCGGCTGCTGGTCACCGTCGAGCGCTATCCGGAGCTGAAATCGAACCAGAACTTCCTGGCGCTGCAGTCGCAGCTCGAGGGCACGGAGAACCGGGTCGCCGTGGCGCGGCGCGACTACATCCAGGCCGTGCAGGCCTTCAATACCGAAATCCGGACCTTTCCGGGCGTGATCTGGGCCAAGCTGTTCTGGGGCGCCAAGCCGATGGAGACCTTCACGGCGACGTCCGGCGCCGAGCGGCCGCCTGCCGTCAAGTTCTGATCTGCGCCGCGCGGAGCGCCATGTGATGCGGGTACGGGCGTCATGCTCCGGCTTGCCCCGGACGCTTCCCGCGGGTGATGCCCGGCGCGCCGTCGCGTTCCGCCTCGGAACGCGGGCCCTGCGCGTCGCTCTCGGTGTCCTCGTTCTGCTCTGGGCCGGCCTGGCCTTCGCCGCCGACCCCTCCTATCCCGCCTTAACGGGGCGCATCGTCGACGGCGCCAACCTGATCGCGCCCGAGGCGCGCCAGCGCATCGAGGAGAAGCTCAGGGCGCATGAGGAGAAAACCAGCGACCAGCTCGTGATCGCGACCGTGCCCTCGCTGCAGGGCGTGACGATCGAGGAGTTCGCGAACGGCCTGTTCCGGTTCTGGAAGCTCGGCGAGAAGGCGAAGAACAACGGCGTGCTCCTGCTCGTCGCCCCCAAGGAGCGCAAGATCCGGATCGAGGTCGGCTACGGCCTCGAAGGCGCGCTGACCGACGCGCTCTCGAAGATCATCATCACCACCGCCGTGACTCCGAAGTTCAAGACGGGCGATTTCGCGGGCGGGATCGAGGCCGGCACCGACGGAATCCTCGCGATTCTCGCCGGCGATGCCGAGGAGTGGCAGCGACGGGCGGAGGTGCGCAGCGACGATCTCTCTGTCGCCGAGGTCATCGCCGTCATCTTCGTGATTCTGGTCATCTTCGTGCTCATCTCGGCCTTTATGCAGGAGGCAGGACGGCAGGGCGGCCCTCGCCGCCACCGTCTGCGCGACGGCCGCTGGGTGACGCTGCCCCAGAGCAGCGGCTGGAGCACCGGCTCGGGTTCGGGCTGGAGCGGCGGCAGCTGGAGTTCGGGCTCCGGCGGGGGAGGCTTTTCCGGCGGCGGGGGCTCGTCGGGCGGCGGCGGTGCATCGGGAGACTGGTGATGGACGAGGCCGACAGGGATGCCGTGGCCGAGGCCGTGCGGCAGGCAGAGGGCCTCACCTCGGGCGAGATCGTCGTCGTCGTCGACCGCGCGGCCTCGAGCTACCGGACCGTGCCGGTCGTGCTGGCGCTGACGCTCGCCCTGTTCGTGCCATGGCCGCTGCTCGCGCTCACGATGACGAGCGCACCCCGTATTTTCCTGATTCAGCTCGTCTGCGCGGCGCTGCTGCTGGTGACGCTGCTCTGGTTCGGCCGGGGCGGGCGCTTCGTGCCGGGTTTCGTGAAACGCCGGCGAGCGCATGACGTGGCGCTGCGCGAATTCGCGGCGCGAGGCCTCAGCCTGACCCGGGGGCGCACCGGCGTGCTGCTCTATGTCGCGCTTCAGGAGCGCTATGCCGCAATCATCCCGGATGCTGCCTTCGAGGGGCGTGTCGATCCGCAGGTCTGGCGCGAGATCATCGAACCGCTGCTCGACGCTGCCCGGGCCGAACGCCTGCGCGACGGGCTGGTGGCTGCGGTGGGGACGATCGGGCAGGTCCTCGCCAATCACGCGCCACGGGGCAGCGACGACATCGACGAGCTGCCGAACCACGTGATCCTGCTCTGACGCCGAGGGGCGCCGCCCCGGACGGCGGCGGGCGTCTTTCAGAAACCGGGTCGCTTCGGCGCGAGCGCCGCACCGAGGATCGCGCCGGGCATCATGCCGTATTTTCCGGGCTGGTCGGCCTGGACGAGAACCGCGTAGCTGTCGGCCTCCGGCGCCTGCGTCGCGCTCATCGGGACGGTGAGGGTCGTCCGAGTTCCGTCCCAGTCGCCGACGCGGACCATGGTGCGAGCGACATTGGCGTAGCTCAGCGTCTTGCCCTCGTTCTCGCCGCGCATGACGGGCACGGTGATCTGGCGGGTGATGGGCAAAACCCAAACACCGGCGCTGGTCGCCGTCGCGCCCTGGGCCGGGCTCAGCTCGATGCGCAGATTACCGGCCTCCTCCCCGAGCGCGACCCTGGCCGTCAGCGCCTTGGGGCCGAGCTGGCTTATGGCGGCGTCGATCTCCGCCTTGTTGGAGCCGATGAGATGGGCGGCGCCGTTGATCACCGCCTGGGGCGTGTAGACCTGCCCGTCTCCGCGCGCCTTGGCATAGAATTTCTGGCGCTTGGTGAAATTGTCGCGGCCGAGCGTGTCCTTCCAGCCGAGATAGTCCCAATAGGTCACCGGGAGCGTGAGCGCGACGATCCCGGGGTCCTTGGCCAATTCGCCCAGCAAGGCGTCGGCAGGGGGGCAGGACGAGCAGCCCTGGCTGGTGAAGAGCTCGATGACGGCGCGTGCCTGCGTCGGCGCGGGATTTTCGGCACGGGCGCCCGTACCGAGCATGAGCACGGTCAGAAGGGCGGGTACTAGGGTGGCGCGCGGGGTCATGCCTCGAACTCGAAACTCGTCGGGAAGACTATAGCTCGACGGTTACCAAAGCGCCTATCGCCGCGAATCCGGAAATCACGTTGACTTGAAGACGGGCTCGCGCCGGGTTTCGTGATCGAAATCGGCCATCGCCTGCGCGGAGATCATGTTGGGCCGCCAGCGCCGATGCATCCAGAGCCACTGCTCGGGATGCTCGCGCACCCAGCCGTCGACGACGGCGGTCATCATCGCCATGGCGCCGCGCACGTCGATCGCGCCCTCGGCGTCGCGCGGCAGATCGAGCGGCGGCGTCAGCTCGAGCCGGAAGCGACGGCCCGGCAGGCGGATGACGCGCACGCCATGGACCGGGCATTCGAAGCGGCGGGCGAATTTGCCGAGGATGGGGTTCGTCAGCGCGGGGCGGCCCAGGAACGGGACGACCACGCCCCGGGTGAAGTGCTGGTCGATCAGCATGCCGAGATGGCCGCCCTTCTCCAGCACGCCCTGCATGGCGAAGGCGGCACCCTGTTTCGCCGCGGCGAGCCCCCCCATCGCGCCGGAACGGATCTCGTGGACGACGCTCGCGATCGCCGGGTCGTTCGGGGCGCGGAAGACGGCGGTGGTATCGAGGCCGTAGGCGGCCGCGCAGATCGCCGGCAGCTCCCAATTGGCGAGATGGGCCGAGAAGATCAGCCCGGGCTTGTCGTCTTCCCGCAGGGCGACGAAGTGCTCGATGCCGGACACCTCGACGCGCGAGGGCTTGTCGGGGTTGTCGTAATCGTAGTCGAACAGGCTGCGCAGATGGGCGTATTCGGCTGCTGTCCGGCCGAGATTTTCCCAGGCGCCGCGCGCGATGCGCTGGACCTCGGGCTCCGGCATGTCCGGGAAGGCGGCGCGGATGTTGCCCAGCGCGATCCGGTTGACCGGCAGCAGCGGGCTCGCCGTCCGCAGGAGCCAGCCGCCGAGATCGCTCGCCCGGTCCGGCCCGAGCAGGCGCAGGAAGCCGAAGAGCCCCCGGATCACGCCGATCATCAGCGCGGCGAAGGCCCGCGCGGCGAAATGCTTGAGTCGTCGCAAACCCGATCCTGCCCGTGCTTGTCCTTGCCCGTGCATGGCGCAAGATCGGGCTGAAAGCGGCGATCTGGGGCAGGAATGCCGCCCCGTCAAGGCGTTTCGGCGAATGACCGTCCGTCTCAGAAGGTCACGATGACCTTCCCGAAGACCTGCCGGCCCTCCAGACGGGCCAGACCCTTCTCGAAATCGGCGAGCGGGAAGACCGAGTCGATGACCGGCCGGATACCGCCCGCCATCTTGTCGAGGGACTGCCGGATGTTCTCGATCCGGCAGCCGAAGGAGCCGGTGATCCGGTATTGCTGCTGGAAGAGCTGCATCAGGTTGATCGTGGCCGAGGGGCCGGAGGTCGCGCCGCAGGTCACCAGACGGCCGCCGCGCTTCAGGCAGAGCAGCGAGCCGTTCCAGGTATCGGCGCCGACATGCTCGAAGACGACGTCGACGCCCTTGCGCTTGGTCAGGCGCCTGACCTCGCCCTCGAAGCGATCGGTCTTGTAGTTGATGACGTAGTCCGCGCCGAGCGCCTTGGCCTTGGCGCCCTTCTCGTCGTCGCCGACGGTGGTGAAGACCGTGCAGCCGATGGCCTTCGCCATCAGGATCGCCGCGGTGCCGATGCCGGAACCGCCGGCATGGACGAGAACCGATTCACCGGGCTCGAGCTTCGCATTGTCGAACAGCATGTGCTGGACCGTGCCGAAGCCGATCGGCGCGCAGGCGGCGTCCTCGAATGAGACGCCCTTCGGCGCCTTGACGGTCAGGCGGGCCGGCCGGTTCAGCAGCTCACGGGCGAAACCGTCGATATGGAAACCCATGATGCCGGCGACGTTCTCGCAGAGATTGTCGCGGCCTTCGCGGCAGGCCTTGCACTGGCCGCAGGTGTCGGCGCCATAGGCGGTGACGACATCGCCGGGGGCGAAGCCCTCGACGCCCTCGCCGACGCAGACGATCTCGCCGGCCGCCTCGACGCCCGCCGCCTGCGGCATCTTGCGCTTGGCGAAGGCCATGCCGCGAAAGCCCCAGACGTCGAGATAGTTGAGCGCCACCGCCTTGATGCGGATCTGAACCTCGCCGGGAGCCGGCGGTGGCGGGGGATCGATCTCTTCGAGACGCAGGTCGCGGTCGCCGTGGAGCTGGAGGGAGAGCATGATATCGATGGGTCTTTCAGAGCTGGTCCGGCCATCGCCGGGAGGTATGGACGACAGCGAGGATCTCGATGACGTCGTCTTGCATGCGGTAGGGCAGGATGTAATCCGTGCTGCCGACGAGAAGTTCACGCGTCCCCTCGATCTGACCCGGCCGCCCGCTCGCGGGGAATTGCGTGAGCTGGGCCGGCGCCGCGCGTATGGTCTGCACTATCGCCAAGGCGGCCGTGGGGTTGAACTGCATCACGCAGCGCGCGGCGTCGCGCAGGTTGCGCCGGGCGCGCGCTGTCCAGACGATCTTCATCGACCGTCGATCTTGGCCTGAATCTCGGCCTCTATCGCGTTGAGTTCCTCTTCCGTCGCAAACTCTCCGCGATCGGCTTCCGCAATCCCCGCCTTGATCTGTGCGATCTGCCAGGCGTTGAGCTCGACATAGTTCTCGATCGCCTTGGCGGCGATCCAGCTGCGCGAGCGGTCCATGTCGGCGGCAAGGGCATCGAGCTTGGCGAGCTTGTCGTCGTCGAGACGGATGGTGAAGGCTGCGGTCATCGCCGAATTCCCATGAGGTTCGCTGCGGTGCGAAACGAACCTAGCACGGTCGTCCGGCGCGGTCGATTCTCAGCGATGGACGCCGAGCTGGGCCGTCAGGCCGCCGTCGATCGGCAGGACCGTGCCCGATATGTAGCCAGCCGGCTCGCTCATCAGGAAGGCGGCGAGGCCCGCGACCTCCTCCGGCCTGGCGAAGCGGCCGGCCGGGATCTGGCCCTCCATCTTTTCGCGATAGGCGGCGTAGGGCGCCATCATGTCGGTGTCGACGAAGCCGGGCGCGATCACGTTGACCGCGATGCCGCGCTTGCCGGTCTCGATGGCGAGCGTCTTGGCATAGGAGATCAGCGCGCCTTTCGAGGCCGCGTAGGCGGCGTTGCCGGCGTTGCCGCGCAGGGCCGCGACCGAGCC
The DNA here is from genome assembly GCA_003248805.1 of Chelatococcus sp. Lineage (GTDB taxonomy): Bacteria > Pseudomonadota > Alphaproteobacteria > Rhizobiales > Beijerinckiaceae > Allobosea. The sequence continues at coordinate 8,846 of QFQY01000056.1, forward strand.
GATGGCGACGATGCGCCCGGCGCGCGTGCGCAGCATATTGCGGATCAGGCTCTTGGCGAGGCGGGTGAAGGCCCAGAAATTGACCTGCATCGCGGCCTCGGCCTTGTCCTGCGTCATCACCGCCGCCAGCGCGTCATAGGGCTGGCCGGCATTGTGGACGAAGCCGAAATAGGTCTCGCCCTCGCATGCCTCGCAGAAGGCGTCGAGCGCTGCCTTGTCCGAGAGGTCGAGCGGCAGCGCCTCGATGGTGCGGCCGGGATGGGCCGCCATGATCTCGGCGGCGAGCGCCTTGGCCTGCTCGCCGGAGGAGCGATAGGTGAAGGCGACATCGTGGCCGGCGGCCGCGAGCGCGCGCACGATCGCCGCGCCGACGCCCTTGGCGCCGCCGGTGACGAGAACCTTGCTCATGCGGCCTCCGGAGGCGCGGTCAGGACGAGGCAGGTGTTCTGGCCGCCGAAGCCGAAGGAGTTCGACAGCACGGTGCGCACTTTCGCCGCGCGCGCGACGTTCGGAACCACGTCGAGCGGGATCGCGGGATCGGGGATCGCGTAGTTGATCGTTGGCGGAATCGTGCCCCTGGCGATGGTCAGGAAGGAGATCACCGCCTCGACCGCGCCGGCTGCCGTCAGGGTGTGGCCGATCATCGACTTGTTCGAGGAGATCGGCAGGTTCGACATGCGCTCGCCGAAGACGGCGGCGCAGCTCATCGCCTCCATCTTGTCGTTCTCGGGCGTCGAGGTGCCGTGCGCGTTGATGTAGTCGACATCGGCCGGGGTGAGCCCGGCATCGGCGAGCGCGTCCTGCATGGCCAGGATGGCGGGCTTGCCGTCCGGGCTGGAGCGCGTGCGATGGAAGCCGTCGCCGCGCTCGCCGCAGCCGGCGACGATGCCGAGAATGGTCGCGCCGCGTGCCAGCGCGTGGTCGTAATCCTCGAGCACGAGGGCACCGGCGCCCTCGCCCATGACGAAGCCGTCGCGGTTCTTCGAGAACGGCTTGGAGGACCCCTCCGGCGGGTCGTTCTGGGTCGACAGGGCCGAGAGCAGCGAGAAGCGGATCAGCGCCTCGGCATGGATCGAGCCGTCGGTGCCGATGCAGAGCGCGGCATCGGTCTCGCCGCGCCGGATCGCCTCGACGCCCATCTGGATCGCGGTCGCGCCCGAGGAGCAGGCCGTCGAGAGCGAGATCGGCGAGCCCTTGGTGCCGAAACGGTCGGCGATATGGTCGGCGACGCCGGCAAAGACGAAGAGCTCGTGCATCGCCGCGAACTTATGGGAGCTGGCTGCGCGCAGCAGGCCGTCATAGTCGACATCGCCCGCGAAGGTCCGGGCCATTTCCTGCTTCTGCGGCCATTCCATCTCGACGGGCGGGACGGCCATGAAGAGTTCGCCGGGGAAGTCGCCGGGCAGGCCGAGCCCGCTCTGAGCGATGGCTTCGTCGGCGGCCAGCGTGGCCAGCTTTTCCGAGAGCTCGGGGGCGGTGAAGGGGCCGTCGAACAGGAAGTCGACCGTGCCGCCGATCGTCGTGCGCAGGCCTTCGGTCGGGAAGCGCTCGATCCGGTGGATACCGGAGCGGCCCTCGGTGAGGGCCTTCCAGTTGGTGTCCTTGCCCTGGCCGAGCGAGGTGACGATGCCGAGGCCGGTGACGGCGACGAGCGGCCGGCCCTTGGAATCGCGATGCGGTCCTGCAGGATTCTGCGTGCCGAAAGTCTGCGTGCTCATGGAACCGATCTCACGCTTGCAGCAGGTGGGCTGCGCCCTCGCCGCGCCAATGGCCGGCGCCGGTCACGATCGCATCCGCGGCCTGACCCTCGGAGAGAGCCGCGGCGGCGAGAGCCACCGCGACGGGGAAGGCGGCCTCGACGGAATGGCCGACGAGATCACCGGCCGCGATGCGCTTCGCGCCGGGAGCCGCGGCGGCCAAAGACGCCGCTTCCTCGGCCGTGATGCCGGCGCAGCCGGTCGCGGCGGAGATCGCGAGCGTCGTCGCCGCGAGCGGCCCGAAGCCGCCGAGCAGACCCGACAGCGCCTGTTCGACCGAACCGGCCACGCGGCGACTGCGGGTGGAGCCGACGGCGCCGAGGCGGGCATGGACATGGGCGCCGCGCGCGGCGGCCCGCTCGGCCGCCTCCAGCACGAGAAAGCCCGAGGCGCTGCCGGTGATCAGGCCGGGCGCGTCGTCGCGGGCAAAGACCGGAGCGAAATCGTGCCGGCGCAGATAGCCGCCGAGCTCGAACAGCAGCAGCATGTCGCGGCGCTCGGCATTGTAGGCGCCGCCGACGAGGATGATGTCGGCCTGGCCCGCGGCGATACGCGCATGGGCGGTGCGGATGGCGTCGACGCCGGCCTGCTCCTCGCCCATGAAGGTGCGCGAGGCGCCGGTGATGCCGTGCACGATGCCGATATTGCCGGCGAGAAGGTTCGAGAGCTGCGCCAGGAAAAGCGTCGGCCTGAGATCGCTCATCAGGTGCTCGTTCAGATAGGTGCCGGGCGCGGGTGCCTCGCGCAGGCCGGTCAGGATGGCGGAGTCGACCGCGTGATCGCGCTCGCCGCCGCCGGCCGCGACGATGACCTGCAGCTGGCCCTTGGTCTCGACGTCTTCCTTGATGCCGGCGGAGTCGAGGGCGAGCCCGGCCGTGTAGACGCCGAGGCGCTGCCAGGGCTCCATCTGCCGCTGATCGGACTTCTTGGGAATCTGCCGGTCCAGCTCGAGCGGCTTCAGGGGGTGGAGCGGGTAGGGCGCGAAACTCTGCGTGTCGACGACCGGGGCGGAGCCGGCGGACAGGGCCTCGGCATGGAGGGCGATGCCCTCTCCGAGGCTGGAAGCGAGACCGATTCCGGTGATGACGACGTCGCGCGGCATGGTCAAACCTGTTCGAGCGGGAGGCCGATGGTGGCGATCCGCGTCTCCATCAGCGCCCGCATGTCGGCGGGGAAGGGCATCAGGCGAAAGCGCAGCTCGGCATCGCAGATCGGCTTGCCTGCGCTCGTCACCTTCGCCTTGGTCGCCGCGTAGCCCGACCCTTCGATGACGAGCTCCGCGCTGACGTCGAGCACGGTCCGCGGTTCGACGAAGGTCCGGAAACGCGCTTTGTCGATGGTCATCAGGAAGGGCATCTGCGTGAGCCGGTTGAGGCCGAGGAGCAAATAGCCCGAGGCTTGGGCCATGGTCTCGGTCAGGAGAACGCCGGGAACGAGCGGATGGCCGGGGAAATGCCCCTCGAAGACAGGGCTGGCATCGCCGTCCGGCACGGTCGAGCGCGTGACGATGCGCCTGGCGTCGCGCTCGAACGTCACGACCTCGTCGATCATGTCGAAATATTCGAGGCGCATGCGGTTCCCGCTGTTCGATGACGGCGCCGGCCCGCAGGAGCGGGGCCGGTAGCCGGCACTGCTCTAACGGTTGCGGCCGCCGGGCTCAAGCGCGGCGGCCGCAACGGTCTTGAAACCCGACGGGCGGGTTTCGGCCGTCCAGGCGAATGCGATGGATCAGGCGGCCTTGGCGGCGACGAGATCGTCGATGCGCTTGCAGAGGTTCTCCAGCACGAAATACTGCTCGGCCGGCGCCTTGCCCTCGTTGACTTCCTGGGTCCACTGCTCGAGCGGCAGCTTGATGCCGAACGCCTTGTCGATCGCGAAGGCGATGTCGAGGAAGGCGAGCGAGTCGATGCCCAGATCGTCGATGGCGTGGCTCTGGGGCGTGATCTTCTCGCGTGGAATGTCGCAGGTTTCCGAAATGATGCCGGCGACCGTCTCAAACGTGGCGGACATGCGGGTGCTCCCGTCTTGGGGTTATTCCGGCGGGCGACATCCGGGCGCCGGAGATGTCCGGCGCCTGCCCCAAGCCTCCGCCGAGGATGGCTGAAACGCCCCATTACACCGCGTGAGCGGGAAGGACAACTGCCGGTCGGTGTCGGGCGATCCCAGGCGGGGTGCCGGATGGTTAACCATTCTTCGCCATGCTCCGAATTTGGACGATTTCCTCCTGCGGAGTTCGCATGTCTTCTCTCAAGAGCCGCATCGCCCTGATCTGCGCCGTCATGGCCGTCATCATGGCGACCATGGCCGCCATCGGCTTTCGCACCGCGTCGTCGATGGGGGCGACGATCGACGCTCTCACCGCTTCCGCCTCGGCGATCCGGAACCACACCATCGGCGACATGCTGCATGACGGATTGCGGGCCGATGTCTATGCCGCGCTGCTGCGGTCCGAGGCGGGCCAGGACGGAGCCGAGACCCTCGCGCAGGTCGGGAGCCATGCGAGCGAGTTCCGCGAGCGGATCGCGGCGACCAAGTCGATCGTCGCTTCGGACGAGGCCCGCTCCAGTCTGGCCGCGCTCGACCAGCCGCTGGACGAGTATATCGGCCAGGCCGAGCGGATCGTCGCGCTGGCCTTCCGCGACAGGCGCGCGGCGCAGTCCGAAATGGCGACCTTCGACACGCGCTTCAAGGCGCTCGAAGTCTCGATGAAGCAGGCCGGGGATTCGCTGGAGAGCGAAGCGCTGGAGGCACAGGAGAACGCCGGCACCGCGCGGCGGCTGGCGACGACCGCTGCGATCGTCAGCCTGCTGACGGCGCTCGCCCTCTCCGCGGGTTTCTTCCTCATCGTGCTGCGAAGCGTGGTGCGGCCGATCTCCGGCATCGTCGGGAGCATGAACGCGCTCAGCGGCGGTGCCGAGGAGGTCGCCATTCCGCATCGCGAGCGCCGTGACGAGATCGGCGACATGGCCCGCGCCATCGCGCGGTTCCAGGGCTCTCTGCAGGAGCGGGCGTTGGCGGAACGGCAGCGCGCCCTGAACGATCTCGCCTCCTCGGAAGCCCAGCGCAACGCCGTCGTCGAGACGACGCGCGAGATCGGAACCGTCGTCGAGGCCGCGGCACGCGGCGATTTCAGCCGGCGGGTCACGGCCCGGCCGCAGGCGGCGGATCTGGCGGCGCTGGTCTCCGGCATCAACCGGATCAACGCTGTCGTCGACGAGGCGACAACCAAATATGCCGAGGTCCTCGGCGCGATCGCGGCCGGGGATCTCACCCGCAGCGCGGATACGGGCTATTCGGGAAGGCTCGGCGAGCTGAGCGTCTCGATCAACGCCATGGTCGAGCGGCTCTCGGAGACGGTCGCCCTGATCAAGGACACGACGGGCGAGGTGAGCCTGTCGGCAGGCGAGATCAAGCTCGGAGCCGAGAATCTTTCGCATCGCACGGAGGATCAGGCCGCCTCGCTCGAGCAGACGGCGGCGACGACGGAAGAGCTGGCGGCCTCGGTCAAGGCTGCCGCGCAGTCGTCGCGCCAGGCCGTCGCCCTCGCCGAGGACGCGATGTCGACGGCTCGCAATGGCGGCGCGGTGGTCACCGACGCCATCGCGGCCATGGAGCGCATCGAGCAGGCGAGCCGCAAGATCACCGACATCATCTCGGTGATCGACAACATCGCCTTCCAGACCAACCTGCTCGCGCTCAATGCGGCGGTCGAAGCCGCGCGCGCCGGCGAGGCCGGCAAGGGGTTTGCGGTCGTCGCGTCCGAGGTGAGGGCGCTCGCCCAGCAATCTGCCGATGCGGCGCGCGATATTTCGGGGCTGATCGACGCATCGACGACGGAGGTCGCCGACGGCGTCACGCTGGTCCGCCGGGCCGGTGCCGTGCTCGGCGAGATCATGGAGAGTTCGCGACGCGTCGCCGCCACCGTGGCCGACATTTCGTCGGCTTCCGGGGAGCAGGCCAGCGGCATCGACGAGATGAGCCAGACCGTAGCCCATATGGACGGGATGACACAGCAGAACGCGGCCCTGGCGGAGCAGAGCGCTGCCGCGGCCGTGATTCTCGCGCAGAAGATCGAGCAGCTGGGCTCTTTCGTGGCGAGCTTCCGCACGGCACAGGACGGGCGCGCCGCGACCGGGACGACGCGGATGAGGCTCGTCGGCTGAAGCGCGGCCGGTCCGTCCACGACCAACGAAAAAGGGCCGCGCGGATGCGCGGCCCTTGTCGTATCGGCGAGAGGCCCGTTTTCAGGCCGCCAGACCGCGCAGCACGTAGTGAAGGATGCCGGCGTTCTTGAAGTAGTCGATCTCGTCCAGCGTATCGATGCGGCAGAGGATCGGCACCTTCTTCACCGAGCCGTCGGCATAGGTGATCTCGGCTTCCATCATCTGGCGGGGCTTCACATCGGCGAGCCCGTGGATGGTGACCGTCTCGTCGCCCTTCAGGTCGAGCGAGGCCCAGCTCGTGCCTTCCTGCAGGGTGAAGGGAACGACGCCCATGCCGACCAGGTTCGAGCGATGGATGCGCTCGAAGCTCTGGGCGATCACCGCCTTGACGCCGAGCAGGTTGGTGCCCTTGGCCGCCCAGTCGCGCGAGGAGCCGTTGCCGTATTCGACGCCCGCGAAGATCACCAGCGGAACCTTCTCCGCCTGATAGCGCATCGAGGCGTCGTAGATCGGCAGCTCTTCCTTGGACGGATAGTGGATGGTGTAGCCGCCCTCGCGGCCGTTCGGGCCGAGCATGTGGTTGCGGATGCGGATGTTGGCGAAGGTGCCGCGCATCATCACCTCATGGTTGCCGCGCCGCGTGCCGTACTGGTTGAAGTCGGCCACCGCGACGCCATGCTCGGTGAGGTAGGCGCCGGCGGGCGAAGCCGCCTTGATCGAACCGGCCGGGGAGATGTGGTCGGTGGTGATCTTGTCGCCGAACAGGCCGAGGATGCGCGCACCCTTGATGTCGCCGATGGGCGCCGGCTGCTTGCCCATGCCCCGGAAATAGGGCGGGTTCTGCACATAGGTCGATGCGTCGTCCCAGGCGTAGGTCTCGCTCTCGGCGGTCTTGACCGCCTGCCAGTGCTCGTCGCCCTTGAAGACGTCGGCATACTTCGTCTCGAAGATGGCGCGGGTGACGTTCTTGGCGATGAAGTCCTGGATCTCCTTGTTGGAGGGCCAGATGTCCTTCAGGTAGACATCCTTGCCGTCCGAGCCGGTGCCGATCGGCTGCGTGGTCAGGTCCTTCTGGACCGAACCGGCGAGCGCGTAGGCGACGACCAGCGGCGGCGAGGCGAGGTAGTTCGCCTGCACGTCCGGCGAGACGCGGCCCTCGAAATTGCGGTTGCCGGAGATGACGGCGCCGGCGATCAGGCCCTTCTCGTTGATGGTCTTCGAGATCGGGGCCGGCAGCGGGCCGGAATTGCCGATGCAGGTGGTGCAGCCGAAGCCGACCAGGTTGAAGCCGAGCTTGTCGAGATCCTCCTGCAGGCCGGCCTTGGCCAGATACTCCGCGACGACCTGCGAGCCGGGCGCCAGCGAGGTCTTCACCCACGGCTTGACCTTGAGGCCCTTGGCGACGGCGTTGCGGGCGAGCAGGCCCGCCGCCATCAGCACCGACGGGTTCGAGGTGTTGGTGCAGGAGGTGATGGCGGCGATGACGACGTCGCCATGGCCGAGATCGAAGTCCTCGCCCTCGACCTGGACGCGGCGGGAAAGCTCGCCGCCCTTCTTGTAGTCTGTCTCCATCGCGGCGGCGAAGCCCTTGGCGACGGCCCCGAGATCAACGCGGCCCTCAGGACGCTTCGGGCCGGCCATGGAGGGCTGCACCGTGGACAGATCGAGTTCGAGCGTGTCGGTGAAGACCGGATCGGGGGTGTCGACGGTGGCGAAGAGCCCCTGCGCCTTGCTGTAGGCCTCGACCAGAGCGATGCGGTCCGACTTGCGGCCCGTGGTGGTGAGGTAGTCCAGCGTCTCGCTGTCGACCGGGAAGAAGCCGCAGGTCGCGCCGTATTCCGGACCCATGTTGGCGATCGTCGCGCGGTCGGCCAGCGTCAGGTTGTAGAGGCCGGGACCGAAGAACTCGACGAACTTGCCGACCACGCCCTTCTTGCGGAGCATCTGGGTGACGGTCAGCACGAGGTCGGTGGCGGTGATGCCTTCCTTCAGCGAGCCGGTGAGCTTGAAGCCGATCACCTCGGGCAGCAGCATCGACTGAGGCTGGCCGAGCATGGCGGCCTCGGCCTCGATGCCGCCGACGCCCCAGCCGAGCACGGCGAGGCCGTTGACCATGGTGGTGTGCGAATCGGTTCCGACGAGCGTGTCGGGATAGGCGACCTCGACCTCGGCGCCGTCGATCGTCTCCTTGCGGGTCCAGACGGTCTGGGCGAGGTATTCGAGATTGACCTGGTGGCAGATGCCGGTGCCGGGCGGCACGACGCGGAAGTTGTCGAAGGCGCCCTGGCCCCACTTCAGGAACTTGTAGCGCTCCTGGTTGCGCTCGTATTCGAGCTCGACGTTCCTGGCGAAGGCCTTGGGCGAGCCGAACTCGTCGACGATGACCGAGTGGTCGATGACGAGGTCGACGGGAACGAGCGGGTTGATCTTCTGCGCGTCGCCGCCGAGCGCCTTGACGCCGTCGCGCATCGCCGCGAGGTCGACGACCGCCGGAACGCCGGTGAAGTCCTGCATCAGCACGCGGGCGGGGCGGAAGCCGATCTCCTTGCCCGCCTTGCCCTTGTCGTCGAGCCAGCCGACGAAGTTCTCGATGTCCGACTTGGTGACCGAGCGTCCGTCCTCGAACCGCAGCAGGTTCTCGAGCAGCACCTTCATCGAGAAGGGCAGCTTCGAGATGCCGGGCAGGCCGTTCTTTTCGGCGTCCGGAAGCGAATAATAGGTGTAGGTCTTGCCGCCGACGTCGAGCGTCTTGCGAGCCTTGAATGAATCGAGGGAGGCCATGCGGGCATATCCTGATCAAGGGGTTGCGGTCGCGACCGGCAAGTCCTTGCGGAACCTACCGCTCGAGGGCCTAATGCGCGTGACGCGCGCGCCGCCTCGGGAGTGCCCGAGCCCCGCGCCGGATCGGCGTGCGGCGTAGCCACGGGCTCTATAGAGCAATTCCAAGAAGCACGCTAGATGAATGAAAACGAGGACGAAGAGGCAGGCGGCCGAGGGGCGTCGAGGGGGCTTTGAAGCAAGTTTCGTACCCGAAAATGCGGCTCGAGGCCGAGAACCTGGCCTGCCGTCGCGAAGGACGCCTGATCTTTTCGGGATTGAGCTTCGGGCTTTCCAATGGCGAGGCGATCGCGCTGACCGGCCGGAACGGCGCCGGCAAGTCCAGCCTCATCGCGATGCTCTGCGGGCGCCTGCGGGCGGCGGAAGGCAGGATCAGGCTCGGTGGCGGCCGCGGCGGCGAGCATGACGAGGATCGGAGCCTCGCCGAACTCAGCCACCATGTCGGTCACCGCGACGGCCTCAAGACCGCGCTGACGGCGCGCGAGAACCTCGCCTTCGCGCAAGCCATGCTCGGCGAGCCGGCGTCGGACCCTGGCGAGGCGCTGGCCTGCGTCGGCCTTCCGCACGTCGCGGCGCTGCCTGTCGGGCTGCTTTCGGCGGGCCAGCGCAGGCGGGTCGCGCTCGCGCGGCTCCTCGTCTCGCGGCGCCCGTTCTGGCTGCTCGACGAGCCGATGGCGGCTCTCGACGCGGCTTCACAGGCCATGCTCGCCGGACTCATGAAGACCCATCTCGCGCAGGGCGGCGCCATTCTCGCCGCCACGCACGGGCCGCTCGGCATCGAGGCGGCTCGTGAACTCAGGATCGGGCCGTGACGGGCGCCTTCCTCGCCTTGCTCAAGCGCGATCTCGCCCTGGCGGCGCGGGCCGGCGGCGGCGGCGAGCTCGCGCTCGTCTTCTTCCTGACGCTCGTGGTGCTCGTCCCCTTCGCACTGGGGCCGGATCTCGCGCTGCTCGCCCGGATCGGCCCCGCCATTCTCTGGCTGGGGGCGCTGCTTTCCGTCCTGATCGGACTCGACCGTCTGTTCCAGGCGGATGAGGAGGACGGCTCCCTCGACCTGATCCGCGCCTCCGTCCTGCCGCTCGAGCTCGCCGTGCTCGCGAAGGCGCTGGCGCATTGGCTGACGACGGGGTTGCCGCTCGCGCTCGCCGCGCCGCTGCTCGGGCTGCTCGTGGCCCTGCCGGTCGAGGCGATGGCGCCGCTCATGGCGACGCTCGTCGTCGGCACGCCGGCGCTGAGCTTCATCGGGGCGGCGGGGGCGGCCCTGGGCGCGAGCCTGCGGCGGGGCGGGCTGCTCGTGCCCGTGCTCGTGGCTCCGCTCTCGATCCCCGTCCTGATCTTCGGCGTTTCCGCCGCCAATGCCGCGCTGGGCGGGACGGTCCCGTTCCTGACCCCGTTCCTGCTCCTGTGTGCGGTGACGCTGGCCGCCTCCGTCACCGGTGTCGTCGCCGCGGCTGCGACATTGCGCATGCGCGACTGAGGTGTCAGTCGGCCTGCGGCGCCAGTGCCGCGAACTCCACCGGATAGCCGCATTGGGCGGCGAACTGGGCGACGGACGCGGCAATGTCCTCGCAAGGGACGTTGCGATCGGCGAAAACCACCCGGACTTCCTCGGCGACCGCGTTGATGTCGAGAGTGACATCGGCGCCCATGCGGTCGCGGACGACCGCTTCGACGGTCCGGAGCATCTCGTCCGAGAGCCTTTTCGGCATGGCGAACTCTCCGGGTGGGACGTCCGGGAGGCTAGGACAACGATAGGGTGGGCGCAAGCAGATCACAGCGTCCAGATCGCGCCGCTCCCGTCATGTGGAAGGGACGTCTCCTCCGCGCGACATGTCTGTGCGAGGCTGCAAGGGTCCACGGCAAGCAGGGACCGACGGAGCGACGGCGGATCATGCTCCCGGCGCCGTGACCGCAAGTCCTCTAGCCATGGCTCCGCCCGCAGCCTAGATCAGACGCGGTTCAAGCGCGTATCCGGAGGTTCGACGAGCAGGCCCATGGCCCGGTTCACCGACATCGCCAATCCCAACCTGTTCATGCGCGTCTCCGCGGCGGCGTTGCCGTGGCTCGGCGGCGTCACGGCCCTGCTGCTCGGCCTCGGGCTCTATCTCGCCTGGTTCGTCGCGCCGGCCGACTACCAGCAGGGCGAGACGATCCGCATCATGTTCGTGCATGTGCCGGCCGCCTGGCTCGCGCTCGCCTTCTATACGCTGATGGCCGTCTCGGCGCTCGGCACGCTGGTCTGGCGCCATCCGCTCGCCGATGTGGCGCAGAAGGCGGCCGCGCCGATCGGCGCCGGCTTCGCGCTGGTCTGCCTGCTGACGGGCGCCTTCTGGGGCCGACCGATGTGGGGGGCCTATTGGGTCTGGGACGCGAGGCTGACCTCGGTTCTCGTGCTCTTCCTGGTCTATCTCGGCATCATCGCGCTCTGGCGCGTGCTGGACGAGCCTTCCCGTGCGGGGCGTGCGGTCGCGATCCTGACCCTGCTCGGCTTCGTCAACGTGCCGATCGTCAAGTTCTCGGTCGACTGGTGGAACACGCTGCACCAGCCGGCCTCGGTGATCCGGCTGGGTGGGCCGACGATCCACCCCTCGATGCTGTGGCCGCTGGTGGTGATGGCGCTCGGCTTCGCCTGTTTCGCGCTGACGCTGCACGTCGTCGCGATGCGCGCGGAAATCCTGCGGCGGCGGGTGCGCCGGCTGACGATCCTGGAGGCGGAGCGGCTCGACCGGCTGTCGGCGCAAGGGCTGCCGGCATGAGCGGGGTCGAGGCGGCGCTCGGGCCGCATGCGGGCTTCATCCTGGCCGCCTATGCCGCCACGATCCTGGTTCTGGGCGGACTCGCGCTCGCGATCTGGCGCGACTACGGCTCGCAGAGGCGCCTGCTCGCGGAACTGGAGGGCCGTGCGGCCGACGAATCGGCGGGACGCCCGGGATGAACGCGGCCGAGACACCGGCGCGGCGTCGCTCGCCGCTGCTTTTCCTGCTGCCGCTCATCCTGTTCGCGGCGCTGGCGCTGATCTTCGTCAAGGGGCTGTTCTCGGGCGATGCCAGCAAGGTCCCGTCCGCGCTCATCGGGCGGCCGGCGCCGGCGGTGACGCTCGCGCCGCTCGAAGGGCTGCAGCGGGACGGCAAGGCCGTCCCGGGCTTCACGACGGCCGATCTGGGTGCCGGCCGGGCGACGATCGTCAACGTCTTCGCGAGCTGGTGCGCGCCGTGCCGCGTCGAGCACCCGGTGCTGATGGCGCTCGCGGCCTCCGAGCCGGCGCGGCAGGGCCGCGTTGCGGTCGTCGGCATGAACTACAAGGACGATGCGGCCAATGCCCGGCGCTTCCTCGGCGCGCTCGGCAATCCCTTCGCGGCCGTGGGTGTCGACCGCGACGGCCGGGCCGCGATCGAGTGGGGGGTCTATGGGGTGCCGGAGACCTTCGTGGTGGCGCCGGACGGGAGCATCCTCGACAAGCATGTCGGCCCGCTCGACGAGGCCGCGGCGATGAAGCTGCTGGCCCGGGCGGTCGCGGGACGCTGAGCGGTGCGGGCGCGGCGGCGGAGCCTGGCCGCCTGTCAGGCCGCCTTGCCCACGAGGCTGTCGAACATGCCGCGCCCGTCGGTGCCGCCGGTGAGCGAATCGATCAGATTCTCCGGATGCGGCATCAGGCCGAGCACGTTGAGGCCCGGCGAATAGATGCCGGCGATGTTGTTCAGCGAGCCGTTGGGGTTGCCCTCGGCCGTGACCTTCCCGTTCTCGTCGGCATAGCGGAAGGCGACGAGGCCCTCTCCTTCGAGCCGCGCGATGGTCTCGGGATCGGCGATGTAGTTGCCCTCGCCATGGGCGATGCAGACATCGATGACCTGGCCCTTGGCGTAAGCCCGGGTGAAGGGCGAATCGGCGCGCTCGACGACGAGGTTCTGGCGCTTGCAGACGAATTTCAGGTCGGCGTTGCGGCGCAGGACGCCCGGAAGCAGCCCGGCCTCGCAGATGATCTGGAAGCCGTTGCAGATGCCGAGCACGAGCCCGCCGCGGGCCGCATGCGCCCGGGCCGCGTCCATGATGTTGGCGCGCGCGGCGATGGCGCCGGTGCGCAGATAGTCGCCATAGGAGAAGCCGCCGGGCATGACGACGAGGTCGGTGCCGGCCGGCAGCTCGGTGTCGGCGTGCCAGACGGGAACGACCTCCGCGCCCGCCTTGCGCAGCGCCGTGGAGACGTCGCCGTCGCGGTTCGAGCCGGGGAAGGTGATGACGGCGGCTTTCATGGGGTCATACTCCTGCGTTCCGGGCCCGGTAGCTGTCGGCGTCGATCGACATGACGGTCATGAAGGCGGTGCGGCCCTCGCGCTGCACCTCGCTGAGACCGTCCTCTCTCAAGCCGAGCTTGCTGTAAAGCGCGACGCCTCTCGCATTGTGCGGCCAGACGCGCAGCCAGGCCCTGCTCGCCGCCAACGCGCCGAAAATGGTGTCGAGCGCATGCGCCAGCAAGGCCGACCCGTAGCCGCGGCCCTGAGCCATCGTCGCGATACGGCGGATGAGCACGGCTTCGGCGGGCTCGGCGACGTCCTGAAGCATGACGAAGCCGACGATGTCGCCGCCTGCTGCCCTGCCGACGAAATAACGATGTGTCGGGTCGATCAGGCCGGCGAGGTGTTCCTCGTGGCTCCAGCGTCCGACCGTCTCCTCGTATCCGGGCCTGCGCTCGCAGGCCATGATGGCGTCGATATCGGCCGGCGTCGCCTGCGCGATCACCGGCACCGCCTCGCTCATGCCAGAAGCTCGATCCGGTAGTTTTCGATCACGGTGTTCGCGAGCAGCTTCTCGCAGGCGGCCTTCAGCGAAGCTTCGGCTGCGCCCTTGTCGGAGCCCGCGAGCTCGATGTCGAAGACCTTGCCCTGCCGGACCGAATCGACGCCCTCGACGCCGAGCGACTTCAAGGCGGCTTCGATCGCCTTGCCCTGCGGGTCGAGCACGCCGGTCTTCAGGGTGACGGTGACGCGGGCTTTCATGGAACTCTCCGGGGCTGCTGTCGCGAGGCCTTAGCGGCGAATCGGGGGGCGTTCAACCCATTCCCGGTGCATATCCGGGGGCTGCGTGGCGGTCAGCGGCTGCGCCAGGCCGCCTCGGCGTCGCGCCGGGCGCTCGCTGCCTCGCCGGCAATGGCGAGTGCGAGTATCAGTTTGTCGTCCTCGCGGCGGTAGAGGATCGCGGTCGTCGCGCTCTTGCCGGTGTCCTTCGCCCGGATCTCGACCAGCAGGCCCCGGGCGTCGTCGGCCTCGAAGCGCGAGACCGCGGTGGTGCTGCCGGGCTTGCGGGGGGCTTTCGCGGGCTTCTTCGGCGCCTCCGCGGCGGGCTTGGCGAAGAGCCTGGCGAGGGTGCTCGGGTCGGTCGCGAGCGCGCGTTCCATGTCGCGACCCCTCTCGCCCTCGAATGCGAGCAGGGCCACGAAGCCGGGCTGGGCGCAACTCGCGCGCGGGCAGAACACCATCTCGCGCGCGTCGAGCCCGTCGTTCAGCACCCAGCCGCCGATCGGCAAGGGCTGCCAGCCGCGCTCGGCCGGCAATTCGGCCAGGCCGCTCCCGAAACGACCGCCGCAGCCGGCGAGCAGGGATGCGGTCGCGAGCAGGAGGACGCCGACACGAAAACGGGAGCGCAGGCGCTCCCGTCCGGTCGTCACGCTCTGTCCCGGCGCCGGGGTCACTGCACCAGGCGCGGTCCGGCGGCGCCGGGCTTCTCGTTCTCGCCGATGATGCCGAGGCGCCGGGCGACCTCGGTATAGGCCTCGATGAGCCCGCCCATGTCACGGCGGAAACGGTCCTTGTCGAGCTTGTCCTTGGACTTGATGTCCCAGAGCCGGCAGGAATCGGGGCTGATCTCGTCGGCGACGACGATGCGCATCATGTCGCCTTCCCAGAGCCGGCCGCACTCCATCTTGAAGTCGACGAGGCGGATGCCGGCGCCGAGGAAGAGGCCGGAGAGGAAGTCGTTGACGCGGATGGCCAGCGCCATGATGTCGTCGATCTCCTGCGGGGTCGCCCAGCCGAAGGCCGTGATGTGCTCCTCGGAGACCATCGGGTCGTTCAGCGCGTCGTTCTTGTAATAGAACTCGATGATCGAGCGGGGCAGCTGCGTGCCTTCCTCGAGCCCGAGGCGCGTCGAGAGCGAGCCGGCAGCGACGTTGCGCACGACGATCTCGAGCGGGATGATCTCGACCTCGCGGATGAGCTGCTCGCGCATGTTCAGCCTGCGGATGAAATGCGTCGGCACGCCGATGTCGTTGAGGTTGGTGAAGATGTGCTCGGAGATGCGGTTGTTGAGCACGCCCTTGCCGTCGATGACTTCATGCTTCTTGGCGTTGAAGGCGGTCGCATCGTCCTTGAAATGCTGGATCAGCGTACCGGGCTCGGGTCCTTCGTAAAGGACCTTCGCCTTGCCTTCGTAGATGCGACGGCGGCGATTCATCGGGATGTACCGTGGCTTGAGGAAATCCAAGAGGTCGGCCTTTCTCTGGTCGCGGTCACCCACGACGATCGGGGCCCCTGATCAGCCGGTCTGCGCATGCTCGTGTCGGTTTCCAACCACCTGGAACCAATCTACGTTACGCCACCGGCCGGCTCGCTGCGCGGGCTGGCATCCATCGCCGCCTGCGCGCTCGCTATATGGCGCTTCTATCCCGCAAACGCAACAAATCCGCTCATGACGGTCTTGTGGCAGTCTCGGTGCGGTTAAAGACCTCTGCCGTGACAGGGACGCATATTCCGTGTTGGCTCCGCCGCGCGCGTCATCCTATATGGCAGGCAAAGAGGGGCTGGCGAGCCCTTCAGGGCCGTGCCGCAAGAGGACAAGAATCGCATGACGACCTTTGACCAGCGCAAGGACGCCTTCGAGAACAAGTTCGCCCATGACGAGGAGCTGCGCTTCAAGGCGACGGCGCGGCGCAACAAGCTGCTCGGCCTCTGGGCGGCGGAGAAGCTGGGCAAGACCGGCGCCGACGCCGAGGCCTATGCCAAGGCCGTCGTGGTGGCGGATTTCGAGGAGGCCGGCGACGAGGACGTGGTGCGCAAGGTCAAGGGGGATTTCGCGGCGGCCGGCCTGGCGATCGACGACAGCGAGATCCGCAGCGTGATGAACCAGCTGCTGGTCAAGGCCGCCGAGGACATCCAGGCCGGGCGCTGACCCGCTCGCAAGCGGCGAACGCAAGGGACGAATGAAGCGGGCGCATGGGCGCCCGTTTGCTTTTCCGGGCCTGACGGGTCCACTTTGCGCCACCCGCCGCGGCCACCGAAGAGCGGGCAACCGGATGGATACGCCCATGGCCAAGCCCAGCATTCTCTCGTCTCTCGCCGACAGGCTCGCCGCCGGCGATTCGCTCGTCTCGGCCTGGTGCGGACTGCCCGAGCCCGGAATCGCGGGCATCCTCGCGCAGGAAGCCTTCGATGCGGTGACGCTGGACATGCAGCACGGGCCGATCTCGCTGGGCGAGGTCATCCGCGCCATTCCGCTGATCAACGCCGCCGGCAAGCCCGCCCTGGCGCGCATCCCGGTGGGCGAATTCCAGAATGTCTCGCGCCTGTTCGATGCCGGCGCCTCGGGCGTGATCGCGCCGATGATCAACACCATGGCGGATGCGCGCGCCTTCGCGAACTACGCCAAGTACCCGCCGGTGGGCGAGCGCAGCTGGGGCAGCTATGGGGGCTTGAGCGCCTCGGGGCTCGACCAGAACGCCTATCTCGCCGAGGCCAACCGCTTCTCCCTGAGCTTCGCCATGATCGAGACCCGCGAGGCGATGGCGATCCTCGACGACATCCTCGCGCTCGACGGCATCGATGCCGTGTTCGTCGGGCCGTCCGACCTCTCGATCGCGCTCTCGGGCGGGACGCGGGTCGATCCGCTGTCGGCCGAGGTCGACGACGCGATCCGGCACATCGTGGCGCGCGCATCCGCGGCCGGCAAGCCGGTGGCCATCTATGCGCAGTCCGCGGAGCGCGCGAAGGCCTTTCTCGACATGGGCGCGAAGCTCGTCACGCTGATGAGCGACACCGCCATGCTGCGGACGGCGGCGAAGGCGGCCTTGAAGACCATCCACGCCTGATCTGCCGGAGGGCGCTCAGACGCCCTCGCGTCGCTTCAGCACGGCATAATAGGCCCAGAGCAGGCGCGCGGCGACGCCGCGCCACGGCCGCCACGCCTCCGCGAGCCCCTGCAGCTCCTTCGCGCCCGGGCGACGCTCCAGGCCGAAGGCGGCCCGTGCCGCTTCCTGGATGGCGAGATCGCCCGCGGCGAAGCCGTCGCGATGGCCGAGGCAGAACAGCAGATAAATGTCGGCGGTCCAGGGGCCCAGGCCGGAGACGGCGCACAGGCGCGCATGGACGTCCTCCGGCGCAGCCTGTTCGAGAGCTTCGAAGGCGAGGCTGCCTTCGGCGATGGCCGCCGCGACCGCCCGCAGCGTGCGCTGCTTGGGGCGCGAGAGACCGGCCAGCCGCATCTCCTCGTCGCTCGCGGCCAGTACGCGCTCCGGGGTGAGCGGCGCCAGCACGGCGTCGACCCGTGCCTGGACGGCGCGCGCGCTCGCCACGGAGAGCTGCTGGGCGACGACGATGGAGACGAGACCCGGGAAGCCGCCCTCCCGCCGGCGCAGAGGCGGCAGGCCGGTGCGCTCGATCACCGTCGACCAGCGAGGATCGAGCAGGGCGAGCGCGGCCATGCCTTCCTCGAGATCGGCTTCGCTGGCGATGAGCTGCATGGGTCCTCTCTGGTCATGCGAGCGCGACAGCGCGTGTCGGCAGTCGCCTCGCCAGGCCTCTCGCGGCTCCTGGCCCCGTTCGCCCCTTGGCCGTCCGGCCGCGCGACCATAAGACAGGGGCGATGGCGACGTCTCCTGCCGCTCACGAGCAGCCCGTGCTGCGCTTCGCGCCGAGCCCGAACGGGCGGCTGCATCTCGGCCACGCCCTGTCGGCGCTGGTCAACGAGCGCTTCGCCGCGCGTCTGCGAGGGCGGCTGCTGCTCAGGATCGAGGATATCGATCCCGGCCGCTGCCGGCCCGAATTCGAGACCGCGATCCATGAGGACCTCGCCTGGCTCGGCCTGCGTTTCGACGGCGCGGCGCGCCGGCAGTCCGAGCATCTTCCCGACTACGAGGCGGCGCTGGCCCGGCTCGCCGGCATGAACCTGCTCTATCCCTGCTTCTGTTCGCGCCAGGCGGTCAAGGCGGTTGTCGCGGAGCGGGAGGCGGGAGGGGGCGGCTGGCCGCGCGATCCGGATGGCGCGCCGCTCTATCCCGGCTGCTGCCGGTCGCTGAATCCCGATGAGGCGCGACGGCGCGTCGCGGCGGGGGAACCGCATGCGCTGCGGCTTCGCATGGACGAGGCCGTGCGGCTCGCCGGCGCGCTGCGCTATCGACATTTCGATGAGGAGGGCTTGGAAACCGACGTCCCGGCCGATCCGTCGCGCTGGGGGGATGTCGTCCTCGCCCGCAGGGACGTGCCGACGAGCTACCATCTCGCCGTCGTCGTCGACGACGCGCTTCAGGGCGTGACGCATGTCGTGCGCGGGCGCGATCTGGAGGCCGCGACCGACATCCATGTCCTGCTGCAGCGTCTGCTCGGCCTGCCGACGCCGCTCTATCACTTCCACCGGCTGCTCCTCGATGCCGATGGCCAGAAGCTGGCCAAGAGCCGGGGCTCGCGCAGCCTCGCCGATCTGCGCGCCGAGGGGCTGGGGCCCGTCGAGCTCCGCCAGCGCCTCGGTTTCGCCTGAGTCGGGGCGAATCAGCCGACGCCGAGCCAGGTCAGCCAGGCCGCGGTGGTGAAAAGCGAGAGCAGAGTCGAGAGCGTGATCGCGCTCGAAGCGTCGGCCACGCCCTGGCGGTAGCGTTCGGCGAAGAGATAGGCATTGATTCCGCAGGGGCAGGCGGCGAAGAGCACCGCGACGCCCGACCAGTGAGCGGGCATGTCGAAGACATGCACGGCGAGAACATAGACCAGCAGCGGATGCAGGCCGAGCTTGAGCGCGCTCAGCACCATCGGCAGGCCGATCCCGGACTCCAGCCCGTAGCGACGCATCGCGATCCCGAGGCTGATCAGCGCGCAGGGCACGGCCGAGCCTGCGATCAGGTCGACGATCGTCCAGACCGGCTGTGGAATCTGCCCGACGACGGGACGCAGCACGGCGCCGAGAATGATGCCGATGATGATGGGGTGGGTGAAGAGCCGCTTCAGCAAGGCGGGAATGGAGGCGGAGCGGCCCTCCGCGAGCAGCGTCGCGATCGTCATGGTCACGGGCAGATGCACGGCCAGCAGCATGCCGAGCGGTACGGCGCCGGCGTCGCCATAGGCCTTCAGGATCATCGGGACGCCGACGAAGACGGTGTTGGACTGGGCGGCCGAGAAGCCGGAGACCACGAGCTCCGGACCCTTGCGGCCGAAGGCCCGGCTCGCGATCAGCATGGCCAGCGCCCAGACGACGCCCAGGCCGGCGAAATAGGCGATCCAGTAGCCCCAGGGCTGTGTCGGCGGGATCTCGGCCTTGGCGAGCGTGCGAAAGAGAAGGCAGGGCACCGCCAGCACGAAGACGTAGTCGGACAGGCCTTCGCCTGTCGTCTCGCGCAGGATCTTCGACCAGCGCGCGCCGTAGCCGAGCCCGATCAGGCCGAAGACCGGCAGGACGATGAGAAGGGAGGCGAGCATCGCGTGCTGGGGACCCGTGAAGCCGGAACGGCAGCTTCCGTCCGGTGGTCGTTCGCGCCGGCGAAGTCAAGCGTCCAGAGACGGGCGAGGGGGCTGCTGGCCGGCCGCCATGCACTCAGCGCAATTGCGCGAGCGTGCCGCCGGCGCGTTCGACCAGCCCGCGAATCTCCTCGCGCTGGCGCTTGAACTCCGCCAGTGAGCGCCCTTCGAGCTCGCGGCCGCGCGGAACCCGGATCTTCATCGGGTTCACGAAATTGTCGTTGACCTTGACCTCGTAGTGCAGATGCGGGCCGGTCGAGAGGCCGGTCGAGCCGAGATAGCCGATCACCTGCCCCTGGCGGACCTTGGCGCCCGGGACGATGCCCTTGGCGAAGTTCGACTGGTGGGAATAGGTCGTGACGTAGCCGTTGGCATGCTGGATCACGGTGTGCTTGCCATAGCCGGACGACCACCCGGCCTCGAGGATCGTGCCGTTGCCGGCGGCCAGGATCGGCGTGCCGATCTTGTTGGCCCAGTCGACGCCGGTATGCATCTTCGAATAGCGCATGATCGGATGGTAGCGCATCCCGAAGCCCGAGCGCATCTCGCCATCGGCGATGGGCTTGCGCAGCAGGAACTTCTTCAGCGATTTCCCGTCGTCGTCGAAATAGTCGATCAGCCCGTCCTCGGGGGCCTGATAGCGGAAGACGCGCCGCATATCGCCGTTGACCGTGAGGGTGGCCGAGAGGATCTCGGCGCGCTCGCCGTCGTCGTCGTCGGTGAACAGCACCTCGAGGCTGTCGCCGCCGCGCACGCGCTGCTGGAAGTCGAGGTCGTAGGAGAAGATCCGGACGAGCTCGTCGATCAGCGCCCGGGGCAGGTCGTGGCGCAATCCGGTCTCGTAGAGGCTCTCATAGAGCCGCGCGCCCCCGCTGCCGCCTTCCTCGTCGTCGTCCTCGACCTGCGGGCGCTGCGCCGCGATCGGCTGAGGCGGCAGGTTCACCGGCACGAACAGGCCCTTGTCGTTGATCGCGACGGTGCCGTCCGGCTGGCCGTTGGACAGCAGCGAGACGCGCACGATCTGGCGCGGATCGTCGGTCCTGGGCCCGGGCGCGTAGAGCGCCTGCAGGACCTGCCCCTCCGGCAGCGGGGATGTCTTCACCCGGCCGCCGAAGGCCTGGATCATGCCGCGAATCTGCTCGGCCGGGGCGCCCGCGGCACGCAGGACCTGTTCGAAGTTCTCGCCGCGCCGCGCCAGGAGCAGCTTCTCCTCCACCAGCGGCTCGCGCGAGGCGGGAATCGGTGTCTTGAGCGCGTTGGTGACGTTCTCCGGCACGACGCGAACCTCGATGCCGGAGAAGCGGGCGTCGGTCGCCGGCGCATAGGCGAGCAGATCGCCGGACGCCTGCGCCTGCCCGCCGAGCGTGCGACTCAGCATCAGCTGCGGCGGAATCGGCAGGGCACGCTGGCGACCGGAGGCGGCCATGTTGGCGCGCTCCTCCTCGATCTGGCTCACCACCTCGGCATCGCCGAGCTGGAGCTTGCCCGCCGGAATGGCGATGTCGCCGAGATCCCGCTTGACGATCGTCACGTCGGCGTCGGGCACTTCCACGACCGGCTCGGCATAGCGCTCGTTCGGCTGGCCGCCTTCGGCGAAGAGCCGCAGCGGATTGAAGGGCGGGATGTCCGTGGCGTAGACGCCGGTCGTCAGCGAGAGGCTGGAGGCCAGCCGGACCACGGGGCGCACGCGGATCACCTCGCGCTCGCCGACGCGCTGGGACATCGGTGCGCGCACGACATGCCGCGCCGCCATGACCGGCTGGTCGGAGACGAGCTTGTCGCCCTTGCGCGCGCCGCCCCCGGCGCCCGCGGCCGAGGAGGCCCGCGCGGTCACCGTCTCGGGCTGTTCGGGATAGCTGGTGTCGCCGCGCATCGCGACGAGGATCGCGGCCCCGAGCAGGGCCGCTCCGCAGGAGCCCACGAGGGCGCAGGCGAAAAGCCAGCGCAGGGATACCCCGCGGCGATCGAGCACCTGCTGTCGCGATCCGGCCGGCTGGATGGGAGGCTCGATGCCGAGATCGACCAGAAGCGCCGCCGCCTCGGGGGCGAGCGGTTCGGCTGGCAGAGCGAACTCGGGATGGGCATTCATCTCGGGCGGTCTTGCAGTCCTGAAGCCAGGCCCCGCCCTGGAGGGGAGGCCGGGAAAGTCCCACGGAGGTCGGAGACCATGCGTCGGACGGCGGCGGGAATCAATCACCCCGCCTCGCGCCGTCCCGCGGCGGTGTGCCGGGGGAATGCGGCTCTTTCCGGGCGCCATACACGCGCATGCCATACGCGCGCGCCTGTTGTATAAGGTCTGCCGTCTCCGGCGGGCGAGATTTTCGGCGTCGCGTGGTCTTTTGTCGAAAAAGTTTCAAAAAGGTCGTTGACATGCTGAGTGGGTGGCGCCTATAACCCGCCCATCGAGACGGCGCCGCCG
>QFQY01000118.1 GCA_003248805.1 Chelatococcus sp.
ATTTCGGCGTCCAGATCCTGATCTACGTCATGCTCGGCTGGGGGCTGAACATCGTCGTCGGCCTCGCCGGCCTGCTCGACCTCGGCTATGTCGCCTTCTATGCGGTCGGCGCCTATTCCTACGCGCTGCTCGCCAAGAATTTCGGCCTGTCCTTCTGGATCCTGCTGCCGATGGCCGGCATCCTCGCCGCCTTCTGGGGCATGCTGCTCGGCTTCCCCGTCCTCAGGCTTCGCGGCGACTACCTCGCCATCGTGACCCTGGCCTTCGGCGAGATCATCCGGCTCGTCCTGGTGAACTGGGTCGACTTCTCCGGCGGCTATGCCGGCATCTCGGGCATCCCGCGCCCGACCTTCTTCGGCATTCCCTTCAACGCGAGCGACACCGGCTTCGCCGCCGTTTTCGGGCTCGAATTCTCGCCGCTCTACCGAACGATCTTCCTCTACTACCTCATCCTCTGCCTGGCCCTGCTCACCGCCTTCGTCACGCTGCGGCTGCGGCGCCTGCCCGTCGGGCGCGCCTGGGAGGCGCTGCGCGAGGACGAGATCGCCTGCCGCTCGCTCGGCATCAACACCACCAACACCAAGCTCACCGCCTTCTCGCTCGGCGCCATGTTCGGCGGCTTCGCGGGCTCCTTCTTCGCGGCACGGCAGGGCTTCATCTCGCCTGAATCCTTCGTCTTCATGGAATCGGCGGTCATCCTCGCCATCGTGGTGCTCGGCGGCATGGGCTCGCTCTGGGGCGTGGCCATCGCCGCCTCCGTGATGATCGGCGGCACCGAGCTCCTGCGCGAGCTCGAATGGATGAAGCAGATCTTCGGCAACGATTTCGACCCGACGAAGTACCGCATGCTGATCTTCGGCCTCGCCATGGTGGTCATCATGATCTGGAAGCCTCGCGGCCTGATCTCGACGCGCGAGCCCACCGCCTTCCTGAAGGAGAAGAAGACCATCGCGGCCGACATGGTGCAGGAAGGGCACGGCTGATGAGCGCCACCCCTGCCCCCCTGCTCGCGGTCGAGCATCTCACCATGCGCTTCGGCGGCCTGACCGCCGTCAACGATCTCTCCTTCGAGGCCCGGAAGGGCGAGATCACCGCGCTGATCGGCCCCAACGGCGCCGGCAAGACGACGGTCTTCAACTGCATCACCGGCTTCTACAAGCCGACGCAGGGCATGATCGTGCTGACGCAGGACTCCGGCGCCGCCTATCTGCTCGAGCGCATGCCGGACTTCCGCATCTCCTGGAAGGCCAAGGTCGCCCGCACCTTCCAGAACATCCGCCTCTTCGGCGGCATGACCGTGCTGGAGAACCTGCTCGTCGCGCAGCACAACCCGCTGATGATCGCCTCGGGCTTCACCTTCCTCGGCGTGCTCGGCGTCGGCGGCTACAAGGCGAAGGAGAAGGAGGCGATCGAGAAGGCGAAGTTCTGGCTCGACAAGACCGGCCTGACCAAGCGCGCCGACGACCCCGCCGCCGATCTGCCCTATGGCGACCAGCGCCGGCTCGAGATCGCGCGCGCCATGTGCACGGACCCTGTCCTGCTCTGCCTCGACGAGCCGGCCGCCGGCCTCAACCCGCGCGAGAGCTCCGACCTGAACGAGCTCCTGCTCTCGATCCGCGGCGAACTCGGCACCGCCCTGCTGCTGATCGAGCACGACATGTCGGTGGTGATGGAAATCTCGGACCATGTCGTGGTGCTCGACTACGGCACCAAGATCGCCGACGGCACGCCGGCGGAAGTCCAGGCGGATCCGAAGGTGATCGCGGCCTATCTCGGCGTCGACGACGAAGAGGTCGAGGCTGTCGAAGCGGAGGTCGGCATCGCGTGACCGAGACGGCTCCCCTCCTCGCCGTTCGCGGCGTCAAGACCTATTACGGCCGCATCATCGCCCTGAAGGGCGTCGATATCGACGTGCATCCCGGCGAGATCGTCACCATGATCGGCGCCAACGGCGCCGGCAAATCGACGCTGATGATGACGATCTTCGGCAATCCGCAGGCGCGCGAAGGCACGATCACCTATGACGGGCGGGACATCACCAGGATGCCCAGCCACGAGATCGCCCATCTCGGCATCGCCCAGTCCCCCGAGGGGCGGCGCATCTTCCCGCGCATGACCGTCTACGAGAACCTCCAGATGGGCGCGGCTCTCCACCAGCTCGCCTATTTCGAGGAGGATCTCGAAAAGATCTGCACGCTCTTCCCGCGCATCAAGGAGCGCCTGCAGCAGCGCGGCGGAACGCTCTCCGGCGGCGAGCAGCAGATGGTCGCGATCGCGCGCGCGCTGATGGCCCGCCCGAAGCTGCTGATGCTGGACGAGCCCTCGCTCGGCCTCGCCCCGCTGATCGTGAAGCAGATCTTCGAGGCGATCCGCGAGCTCAACCGCACCCAGGGCCTCACCGTCTTCCTGGTCGAGCAGAACGCCTTCCACGCGCTCAAGCTCGCCCATCGCGGCTACGTCATGGTCAACGGCCTCGTCACCATGAGCGGTACCGGCAAGGAACTGCTGGCGAACCCGCAGGTGCGCGCGGCCTATCTCGAAGGTGGAAGGCACTGAGATGCAGGGCATCCTCCACGAAGAACCCACGATCTGGCTGTTCCTGCTCGTCACGGTGGTGATGGGCGGCTGGCTCGCCTGGATGACCGGCCGGGCCATCGCCCTGACCTGGAAGCCGCAATACCAGCTCGTCATCTATGTGCTGGTGCTCGGGCTGGCCGTGCGCTTCATCCATTTCGCCCTGTTCGAGGCGACGCTGCTCTCGCCGCACTACTACATCGTCGACACCATCGTGCTGATGGCCTTCGCCTTCGCCGGCTGGCGCTACAACCGCGCCAGGCAGATGACGACGCAATATCACTGGCTTTTCGAGCGCACCGGCCCCTTCGCCTGGAAGGCTCGCGAGGGAGTGCGGATCAGGCCGGAACTGGCCTGAAGACCAAGAGCTTGCCGCGTGACAGGCCGTTTAAAACGCGCAAGACTGCGTTTTACGGCGACTGCACGCGCCGAGACGGGCGGACCGTCCGGCCCGTTCAAGTGTAAAGACAGGGGAGTCTCATCTCATGAAGAAACTGCTGTTGGGCGGCATCGCACTGGGCGCCGTCCTTGCGTTCTCGGGCATCGCCAACGCCCAGATCAAGATCGGCGTTGGCGGCCCGATCACCGGCCCGAACGCGGCCTTCGGCGCGCAGCTGAAGAACGGCACCGAGCAGGCGGTGGAGGACATCAACGCGGCCGGCGGCGTGCTCGGCCAGAAGCTCCAGGTCTCGGTCGGCGACGACGTCTCCGATCCCAAGCAGGGCGTCTCGGTCGCCAACAAGTTCGTCGGCGACGGCGTCAAGTGGGTGGTCGGGCACTTCAACTCCGGCGTCACCATGCCGGCGTCGGAAGTCTATGCCGAGAACGGCATCCTGATGATCTCGCCCTCCGCCACCAACCCGAAGGTCACCGAGCGCGGGCTCTGGAACACCTTCCGCGTCTGCGGTCGCGACGACCAGCAGGGCGAGGTCGCGGCGGCCTACATCGCCAAGAACTTCAAGGACAAGAAGATCGCCATCGTCCACGACAAGACGACCTACGGACAGGGCCTCGCGGACGAAACCCGCAAGGGCCTGACCAAGGCCGGCATCAAGGACGTGCTCTATGAAGGCGTCAACGCCGGCGAGAAGGACTTCTCGG
>QFQY01000057.1 GCA_003248805.1 Chelatococcus sp.
TGCATCGACACCTCGACATCGACACTCGACATCGGCACGCGGCCAAGATCCGCGCGCCACCCGGCTCCGCGCATCCCCTCTGGGGCGTTGTTGCGAAACCCCGCGGCGTCAGGCCGGACGGGGGTTTTCGCGCGCGCACGGATCGTCCTCGGAAACACAGCCTTCATCCCGGGCTTGCCCCGGCATCTATCGAAGGGCTCCGGAGCGCGACGATGGATCCCGGATCGGCGCCGCTTCGCGGCTCGTCCGGGATGGCGGCGCGGCTGGTTCGCCAGAACCGAGGTGCGTCGGGCAGCGCCGGCCATCCCGCCCACCTCAATGCGCCCGCACCACGCATAAATGGACGGCCTCGTTCAGCGCTTCATCGGCGATACGGGGAACAGGCCGAGCGCGTCCTTCGCCATCCTGGCGGAATGCTCGGCTCCGTGGCTACGTCGCTCCCGACCCAAGTCCGCCCCTCTCCCTCACAACCCCCTTGCCATCTCCCGCAGCCGGAACTTCTGGATCTTGCCGGTCGAGGTCTTGGGGACTTCGGCGAAGACGACCGTGCGCGGGCATTTGAAAGCGGCCAGATGCTCGCGGCACCAGGCGACGATCTCGGCCTCGGTCGCGCTCGCGCCGGGCTTGAGCTCCACGAAGGCGCAGGGCGTCTCGCCCCATTTCTCGTCGGGCCTGGCCACCACGGCTGCCGCCTGGACGGCCGGGTGCTTGTAGAGCGCCTCCTCGACCTCGATGGAGGAGATGTTCTCGCCGCCGGAGATGATGATGTCCTTGGAGCGGTCCTTGAGCTGCACATAGCCGTCGGGATGGCGCACGCCGAGGTCGCCGGAATGGAACCAGCCGCCGGCGAAGGCGGCCTGCGTCGAGGCCGGGTTCTTGAGATAGCCTTTCATCACGACATTGCCGCGGAACATGACCTCGCCCAGCGTCACGCCGTCGGCCGGAACCGGCTCCATCGTGTCGGGGTCGAGCACGGCGAGCGCTTCCAGCGCCGGATAGCGGACGCCCTGGCGCGCCTTGAGCTTCGCCTGCTCGGCCGGCGGCAGCGCGTCCCATGCGTCGTGCCATTCGTTGACGACGGCGGGACCGTAAACCTCGGTGAGGCCGTAGAGATGCGTCACCGCGAAGCCGGCGGCCTTCATCGCGCCGAGCACGGCCTCGGGCGGGGGCGCGGCGGCGGTGAAGAAGGAGACCTGCTGCGAGAAGGCGCGCTTCTCCTCGGGGGCGGCGTTGAGCAGGACCGACATCACGATCGGCGCGCCGCAGAGATGGGTGACGCCATGGTCGGCGAGCGCGTCGTACATCGCCTTCGCCCGGACCTGCCTCAGGCAGACATGGGTGCCGGCGACGATCGAGATCGACCAGGGGAAGCACCAGCCGTTGCAGTGGAACATCGGCAGCGTCCAGAGATAGACCGGGTGCTTGCCCATGCCGCAGGTGACGATGTTCGAGGTGGCGAGCAGGTTCGCGCCGCGATGATGGTAGACCACGCCCTTGGGGTCTCCGGTCGTGCCGGAGGTGTAGTTGAGCGCGATCGCGTCCCATTCGTCGTCGGGCATGGCCCAGGCGAAATCGGGGTCTCCCTGCGCGACGACGTCCTCGTAGTCGAGGCTGCCGAGCCGCTCGCCCGGCCCGTCATAGACCGGATCGTCGCAGTCGATGACCAGCGGCCTCGCCTTGCAGAGGGAGAGCGCCTCCTTGATCGTCTTCGAGAATTCGCGGTCGGTGATCAGCACCTTCGCCTCGCCATGGTCGAGCGAGAAGGCGATGATGGCGGCATCCAGCCGGGTGTTCATGGCGTTGAGCACGCCGCCCGTCATCGGCACGGCGTAATGGCATTCGAGCATGGCCGGCGTGTTCGGCAGCATCACCGCGACGGTGTCTCCGCGGCCGATGCCGTGCCGGGCCAGCGCCGAGGCCAGCCGGCGCGAGCGCGCGTAGAATTCGGCATAGGTGCGCCGGATCGGCCCGTGGATGACGGCGACATGGTCCGGATGGACGGCCGCCGCGCGCTCGAGGAAGCCGATCGGCGTCAGCGGCTGGAAATTCGCGGGATTGCGATCGAGATCGCGATCGTAGGGCGAGGTCTTCATGGCGTCGTTTCCTCTCGCCGAAGCCTTAGCCGCCGGAACCGCCGCGCGTAATCTATCCCTTTTGCGGAGAGAGGGGCGCCGGATCGGCGCGACGCGATCAGGCCGCCATCAGGGCCCTGACCCCGTCGAAGACGAGCTTGAGGCCGATCATGAGCAGCAGCCAGTAGATGATCGTGTAGAAGCGTTCCGCCGGCACGCGGCGAACCAGCCAGACGCCTGCGACCGTCGAGGCGATGGCGACCGGCAGGAGCGCGGCCGAGGCGGTGAGGTTCGCCGTCGTGAACTGGCCGAGCGCGAGATAGGGCGCGACCTTGACCAGATTGATCCCCGCGAAGAACAGCGCGCCGGTGCCGACGAAGGAGGCCGGCGGCAGGCGCTGCGGCATGACATAGATCTGGAAAGGCGGACCGCCGGCATGGGCGACCATGCTGGTGAAGCCGCTGAGCGCGCCCCAGAACGTGCCGGCGGGATAGCTCGGCCCCTTGGCGGGGGCCTGTGCCGCCCCCGGGACCAGCAGGCGCCTGAGCGCGAAGCCGAGCGCGATCAGGCCGATGACGAGGCCGACGGCCGCCTCCGACACCCGCACCGCGAGCAGATAGCCCGCGAGCACGCCGATCAACGCGCCCGGGATCAGCGTGGCCAGCGTCCGGCGGTCGAAGTTGTGCCGATAGGACCAGACCGTGACGGTATCCTGAGCGATCAGCAGCGGCAGCATGATCGTCGCCGCCGCCACCGGCGAGACGACGAGCGCCATCAGCGGCAGCGAGAGCAGGCCCAGCCCACCGAAGCCGCCCTTCGCCAGGCCCATCAGGATCACGGCCGGAACCATCGCGGCGAAGAAGGGAAGATCGAAGGTCATCGTTGCCGGAGGTTCTGGCGGGGTGGGCGAAAGTCTTAAGGCCAGCTTGCTTGCGTGGAAGAGGCGGAATGCTCACGATCCCGGCCGAATTCGTCGCCCGGACCGGCCGGCCGAGCAGACGCTGTAAGACCAAATCCGGCCGAGGGGAAACGCGTCCCATGAACGTCCCGCATGCGATTTCCGCCGGGCGCCCGGGCTACCACGAGACCTATGCGCGCTGGCAGGCCGATCCGGAGGTGTTCTGGGCGCAGGCCGCGCAGGCGGTCGAATGGATCAGGCCGCCGCAGCGGATCTTCGACGCCGGCGAGGGCGTCTATGGGCGCTGGTTTCCGGACGCGACCTGCAACACCTGCTTCAACGCGCTCGACCGCCATGTCCGCGACGGGCGCGGCGAGCAGCCGGCGCTGATCTACGACAGCCCGATCACGGGCTCGAAGGCCGTCTTCAGCTATACGCAGGTGCTGGACGAGGTCGCCGCGCTCGCCGCCGTGCTGGAGGAACTCGGAGTCGGCAAGGGCGATCGTGTCGTCATCTACATGCCGATGATTCCGGAGGCCGTCTTCGCGATGCTCGCCTGCGCGCGCATCGGGGCGGTGCATTCGGTCGTGTTCGGCGGCTTCGCGGCGCGCGAGCTCGCCGCCCGCATCGACGACGCCACGCCGAAGGCGATCCTGACCGCGAGCTGCGGCATCGAGCCCACGCGGGTGGTCGAGTACAAGCCGCTGCTCGACGAGGCGATCTCGCTCAGCGCGCACAGGCCGGCGTCCTGCCTGGTGCTGCAGCGCCCCCAGGCCGATGCCTCGATGCAGGCCGGCCGCGACCGGAACTGGCGCGTGATGACCGCCGCCGCGAAGGCCTCGGGGCGCAGGGCCGCCTGCGCCGAGGTCGCGGCGACCGATCCGCTCTACGTCCTCTACACATCCGGCACGACGGGGCGGCCCAAGGGCGTGGTGCGCGACAATGGCGGGCACATGGTCGCGCTCGCCTGGACGATGGCCAATCTCTACGGCGTGAAGCCTGGGGAGGTGATGTTCACCGCCTCCGATATCGGCTGGGTCGTCGGCCACAGCTACATCGTCTATGCGCCCCTGCTCGTCGGGGCGACCTCGGTGCTCTACGAGGGCAAGCCGGTCGGCACGCCCGATGCCGGCGTGTTCTGGCGTGTCGCGGCGGAGCATGGCGTCAACGTGCTCTTCACGGCGCCGACGGCCTTCCGCGCGATCCGCCGGGAGGACCCGGACGCCGATCTGCTGAAGGGCTACGACCTCTCGCGTTTCCGCGCGCTCTTCCTGGCGGGCGAGCGGGCCGATCCCGAGACGCTACATTGGGCGGAGAAGGTGCTGAAGGTCCCCGTCATCGACCATTGGTGGCAGACGGAGACCGGGTCCTGCATCGCCGGCAATCCGCTGGGGCTCGGGCTCCTGCCGGTGAAGGCGGGTTCGCCGACCGTGCCCATGCCGGGCTACGAGTTGCATTGCGTCGACGAGGGCGGACAGCCGGTGCCGGCCGGCGTGATGGGCTCCATCGTCATCAAGCTGCCGCTGCCGCCCTGCGCGCTGCCGACGCTCTGGCAGGCCGACGAGCGCTTCAGGGAGGCCTATCTCGCGACTTTCCCCGGCTACTACACCACCTCCGACGCCGGCTATATCGACGAGGACGGCTATGTCTTCGTGATGGGGCGCACGGACGACATCATCAACGTCGCCGGCCACAGGCTCTCGACCGGCGGCATGGAGGAGGTGCTCGCCTCGCACCCGGCCGTGGCCGAGTGCGCGGTGGTCGGCATCCATGACGATCTGAAAGGCGAGCAGCCCTGCGGCTTCGTCGTGCTCAAGCACGGTGTCGAGCTCGACCCGGTTCAACTGGAGAAGGAGTTGGTGGCGCTGGTCCGCGAGAAGATCGGCCCCGTGGCGGCCTTCAAGCTGGCCGTGACGGTCGCGCGCCTGCCGAAGACGCGCTCCGGCAAGATCCTGCGCGCCACGATGAAGAAGATCGCCGACGGCCAGGACTATGCGATGCCCGCGACGATCGAGGACGCCTCCGTCCTCGGAGAGATCGGCCGCGTGCTGAAGGGCCGGGGGATCGGGTAGCGGCGAGAGCCGCACCCGCTCCGCCATGCGGCCGCCCGGGCGCCATCGCGCCCGGGGCAGGCCCCGGCGCGATGTGCGCGGTAGCGGTCGCGTTCGAGCTTACTCGTCGTCCTCGTCGCCGGCCGGGCGCTTGAGCTGCTTCAGCTTGGCGAAGACCGAGGCGACGTCGATTTCCGCCTCTTCCTCGCGCTTCGGCCGGCTCATGTCGGCGAAGGGCTGGTCGCTATGGGCGGGGGCGGGAGCGGTCGTCTCCTCGGCCGGCAGCAGCGTCGAGCCGATCTCCGCGACCATCGCAGGGCGGTCCTTGGCGGCGCGGCCGACCTCGAAGTCGAGATCGATCTGCGAGCAGAGGCCGAGGCTGACGGGGTCGATCGGCGTCAGCGTCTGGGCGTTCCAGTGCGTGCGGTCGCGAATCTGGGCGATGGTCGCCTTGGTCGTGCCGATCAGCCGGATGATCTGCGCGTCCTTGAGCTCGGGGTGGCTGCGCAGCAGCCAGAGGATCGCGTTCGGACGGTCCTGGCGCTTCGAGACCGGCGTGTAGCGCGGGCCCTTGGCCTTCTTCATCTCCGGCACCTTCACCTTGCGCTCGGCGAGCTTGAGGTGATGGTTCGGGTTCTTGGCGGCGCGCTCGAGCTCCTCGCGGGTGAGCTGGCCGGAGGTGATCGGGTCGAGGCCCTTGATGCCGGCCGCGACCTCGCCATCGGCGATGCCGCGCACTTCGAGCGGGTGCAGCTTGCAGAACTCGGCGATCTGCTCGAAGGTCAGCGACGTATTCTCGACCAGCCAGACCGCGGTGGCCTTGGGCATCAGCGGCGTTTGTGACACGGGTCAGTCTCCTCGCTTTCCGGGCGGCCTTTCGGCCGGGCCACGGCGCGGACATAAGCTCTCATGCGCCGACCGGCCTCCCCGGCCGGCCATCCAAATCATCGACGATGAACAGGATGGCCGGCGTTATAGGCGAGGGCGCGGCGGCTGTCCACGGAAAGAGCCACGCTCCCGCCCATAACGGCGTTCAGCCGACGCGGTTCCCCAGATGCTGGATCAGGGCAATGGCCTCGCCCGGCGGCTTGCGCTCGATGCGGCGGTAGACGCGGCAGTCGTCCGTCCGGAAGAGCATCCCGTTGTCGACGAGCTCGCGGCGCATCAGCGCGGGATCGCCGAAGCGCAGGCGCTCGTCGAGCAGTGCGCTGATGCCCTTTTCGGAGAAGGTCTCCCCGCGCGGGATGGCCGACCAGAGCACCCAGAGGCAGAGCTGGCGCTGATAGGGGCGGCTCGGCCAGCGCGACAGCCGACCTTCGACATCGAACTGCCGGGCGGTGCGGGCGACGCGCAGATGATCGACGGGCTCCGGCGAGGGAGAGGGCGCGGCCAGCCGCTCATGCGCCGCATGCTGGGCGCGCAGGTGCTGGAAGTTCCGTCGCCCGGCGGCGCGGGAGAGCATGTTCAACAGCTCGACATGGCCGGGCAGGCCCTCTCGCTCGGCGAGTTGGGTGCGCAGCGATCGGGCCAGGGCCGACATATCGTCGGTGGCGAAGGGAATCGGTGATCTCGACATCTCTCATCCTCGATGGCGGCCGCTTCCCGGAGGAAGTGTCGTGGTCACCGTCTTGCGACCCGGCCAAGGACAAGGCTGTCGGGTGACAATCATCGAGATCGCAGGTTTAGCTTCCCTCGCGGGATCGGTGACGCCTGGGTGAACTGCGGACCCTGTGGCGTCACCTATCGGCAGCGGGGGCGCAGATCAAGCCTTTCCGGTCAGCAGCACGATCTTGCCGACATGGGTGCTGCTTTCCATCAGCCGGTGCGCCTCGGCGGCCTGCGCGAGCGGGAAGGTCGCATGGATCACCGGCTTGCAGCGCCCGGCCGCCAGCAGGGGCCAGACCTTCGCTTCGAAGTCCGCCGCGATCTCGGCCTTCTCGCCGATGGTGCGCGGCCGCAGCGTCGAGCCGGTATGGGTCAGCCGCTTGAGCATCAGGCGGCTGAAATTCACCTGCGCCTTGGGGCCCGCGAGGAAGGCGATCTGGGCGATGCGGCCCTGGTCGGCGGCGGCCTCGTAGTTGCGGTCGATATAGTCGCCGCCGACCATGTCGAGGATGAGGTCGGCGCCGCGTCCGCCGGTTGCGGTCTTCGTGGCCTCGACGAAATCCTGCGTGCGATAGTTGATCGCGTGGTCGGCGCCGAGTTCGCGGCAGGCGGCGCATTTCTCGTCCGAGCCGGCCGTCGCCAGCACGGTCGCGCCGAAGGCCTTGGCGAGCTGGATCGCCGTGGTGCCGATGCCCGAGGTGCCGCCATGGACGAGAAACGTCTCGCCGGCCTTCAGTCCGCCGCGCCGGAAGACGTTGACCCAGACGGTGAAGAAGGTCTCGGGGATCGCGCCTGCCTCGACCAGCGACAACCCGACCGGAACCGGCAATGCGTTGCTCTCATGGACCGCCGCATAGTCGGCGTAGCCGCCGCCGGCGACGAGGCCGCAGACCGTGTCGCCGACGGCGAAGCGGCTCGCTCCCTCGCCCAGCGCCACGACGCGGCCGGAGAATTCCAGGCCGGGGATGTCGGAGGCGCCGGGCGGCGGCGCATAGCCGCCCAGGCGCTGGAGCACGTCGGGACGGTTCACGCCGGCTGCCGCGACCGCGACGAGAATCTCGCCGGCTCCCGGTTTCGGGACCGGACGGGTCCGGGGCTTCAGCACCTCCGGGCCGCCGGGGGCGTCGAAGCCGATCGCGGTCATCGTCTCGGGACTATCGGTCATCATCTCGTCCTCGGCGGCGCTGCGCGTCGAACCGTCCGTTCGCGCGGCGTGGAATCGTCCGTTCGTGCGGCAGATTGGAGTTCGCGCCGGCAGCCGTCTACTGTGCCGGGACGATCAGGAAACCATGGAGGTCGCCGATGTCGATCTTTCCCGAGGACGATCGTCCCCGGCCGAAACCCGTCCACGAGATCGGGCAGGATCTCGCGCCGCTGTCGCTGGCGGAGATCGACCAGCGCATCGCCCTGCTGCAGGCGGAGATCGAAAGGCTGAAGGAGGCGCGCAAAGGCAAGGATGCCTCGCGCGCGGCCGCAGACGCCTTCTTCCGCAGAAGCGGCTGACACATGCGCCGGAGGCGGCCTTTAACCGGCCCTTAACGATTCCAAAGTATGAATCGGATCGTCCAGTTTCGCTGGATGTCGAGTGGCTCCTGCCCACTCCGTTTGACGCCTCCCTGTTGACCTTCGAGCCGCCCACGAGGCGGCTCTTTTTTTGGTCCGGTCCCCGGTGGCGGGGGAGGCGGCGGGGAAGCGCGCGCGCTCCGTCTTAATTCGGTTAAGGTTAACACGATCTTACCAGGGCCTGATCGGCCGAGCGGCGCTATCCTTGCGATGTCCTGGGAACACGGCACGACGCGCCCCGCCAGCGCACGGTTCTGTGCCGAATGGAGACACCGCGATGAACGATGCCCTGTCACTGGACATGCCGGCCGATGAAGGCGCGATTTCCTTCGCGCGCGGCTTCGTGCGGTCCGAAGCCTTCATGCTGCTGTTCCGCGAAGGAATGGGGCTCGTCGAGCATACGGCCTCCTATCTCGACGGCGACGGGCGCAAGGAATCGGCGGCGTTGCCGCGCATGGCCTCGTTGACCTACGCCACCGAGAGCATGCGGCTGACCACCCGGCTGATGCAGATCGCATCCTGGCTGCTCGTGCAGCGCGCCGTCTCCGAAGGGGAGCTGACCGCCGAGCAGGCGCGGGCCGAGAACCGCAAGGTCAAGATCGCCGACACCGCGGTGTCGTCCGCGCCGGAGGATGTGGCCCAGCTTCCCGAGACCCTGCGCGAGCTGATGCTTCATTCGCAGCGCCTGCAGGCGCGGATCCGGCATCTCGAAGACCAGATGTCGGGCGAGGGCCGGGTCGAGGCGACCAATCCGGTCCAGAGCCAGCTCGCCAGCCTTCAGGCCAGGCTCGGCTTCGCCGGCTGACGGAAAGCCGAGGCGGCGCGCCGGTCCGGCGCGTCCACAGCCTCGTTTGGTAGACGAGGCGCGCTGCAGTTCCTCTCCGATGTCCAGACAGAGAAAAGGCCCGGTCGCGAAACGACCGGGCCTTTTCGATTCGTCCAGCGGGAGGCGCGGCCGGCGAACCGGCCATCGCTTCACTTCTTGCCGAGGGTGCCCAGCGCGCCGAAGCGGGAGTTGAAGCGCGAGACGCGGCCGCCACGGTCGAGCAGCTGCTGCGAGCCGCCGGTCCAGGCCGGGTGGGTCTTCGGGTCGATGTCGAGGTTGAGGGTGTCCCCCTCCTTGCCGAAGGTCGAGCGGGTGAAGTATTCGGTGCCGTCGGTCATGACGACCTTGATCGTGTGGTAGTCGGGATGGATGCCGGTCTTGGCCATGGCGAAGTCCTCAAAGCTCGATAAACGCGTGGTCGACAAGCAGGCTGGCCTGCCCGGCCCGTCGAAACAATTCGTATGAGCCTGTCGTGAAGTCGCGTGCACATATCGCAGCCGCGCCGGCAAGGCAAGCAGGGCGTGAGGCCCGGGGGAGTCGGTGAGCGTGGCGAAAGCCGAAAAGGACGACGAGAAGCCGCGGCCCGATTTTCGTTCGCTCGCCTCTCTCATGCCCTATGCGACGAGGCACAAGGGGCGCATCGCGCTGGCCCTGCTGGCGCTCGCCGTGGCGTCGCTGGCCACGCTCGCCCTGCCGCTGGCGGTGCGCCGCGTCATCGATGTCGGCTTCTCGGGCGGCGAGCAGCGCCTCGCGAGCCACTATTTCATCCTGCTGATCGGCGTGGTGGCTGTGCTGGCGCTGGCGAGTTCGGCGCGCTTCTACCTCGTCATGACGCTCGGCGAGCGCATCGTCGCCGATCTGCGCAGCGATCTCTTCCGCCACCTCACGCGGCTGGAGCCGGCCTTCTTCGATTCGAGCCGGGCCGGCGACATCGTCTCGCGGCTGACGGCCGACACGACCCAAATCAAGTCTGTTCTCGGCGCGACGGCCTCGATCGCGCTGCGCAACGCCATCATGGCGCTCGGCGCGCTCGGCCTGATGGTGGCGACCAGCCCGCGGCTCTCCGCCGTCGTCGTCGGCGTGATTCCGCTGATCGTCGTTCCGCTCGTCCTGTCCGGCCGTTCGGTGAGGCGGCGGGCGCGGGCGGCGCAGGACCGCCTGGCGGACGCCACCGCCTTCGCCGCGGAGGCGGTGGGGGCGATCCGCGTCATGCTGTCCTTCGGAGCCGCGAGGCAGACCGCCGACCGCTTCCGGGCGGCATCGGACGCCGCCTTCGAGGCCTCGCGGGTCGCGATCGTCTCGCGCTCGCTTTTGTCCGGCGTCGCGATCTTCCTGGCCAGCGCCTCGGTCGTCTGGGTGCTGTGGACAGGGGCGACCGAGGTGTTCGAAGGCCGGATGACGGGCGGGCGCCTCTCGCAGTTCATTCTCTACGCGGTGCTCGCGGCGAGCTCGCTCGGCCAGCTCTCCGAGGTCTATGGCGAGATCTCCGCGGCGGCGGGAGCGGCGAGCCGCCTCGGAGAGATCCTCGCGCGCAACCCCATGATCGCCGTCCCGCCGCACCCGAGGACGATGCCGGAGCCGGCGCGCGGCGAGTTCGCGTTCGAGCGGGTCTCGTTCCGCTATCCGGGCCGGGACGTGGCGGCGCTGCACGGCCTGGATTTCAGGATCCGGCCGGGCGAGCGTGTCGCGCTCGTCGGGCCTTCCGGCGCGGGCAAGAGCACCGTGCTGCAACTCGCGCTGCGGTTCTTCGATGCGACCGAGGGCTGTGTCCGCGTCGACGGCGTCGCCGCGCCGGAGGTCGATCCGGAGGCGTGGCGTCGCCGCTTCGCGCTGGTGCCGCAGGAGCCGGTGGTGTTCGGTACCTCGATCGCCGAGAACATCGCCTATGGCCGGCCCGAAGCGAGCCGCGCCGAAATCGAGCAGGCGGCACGGCTGGCCGCCGCCGATGGTTTCATCCGAGACTTGCCGCAGGGCTACGACACGATCGCAGGCGAGCGCGGCGTGACGCTGTCCGGCGGGCAGCGCCAGCGCATCGCGATCGCCCGCGCGATCCTCAAGGACGCGCCGATCCTGCTGCTCGACGAGGCGACGAGCGCGCTCGACGCCGAGAGCGAGCATATCGTGCAGGAGGCACTCGACCGGCTGATGGACGGGCGCACGACGCTGGTCGTGGCGCACCGGCTCGCCACCATCCTCTCCGCCGACCGCATCCTGGTGATGGAGGAAGGGCGGATCGTCGAGGAGGGGACGCATGCGGAGCTGCGGGCGCGCGGCGGCCTCTATGCCCGGCTCGCGGCGCTGCAGTTCGGGCTGGAGGCGGCGTAGGTCTCTTTCTGTCGCTTGGGAAAGCCGGGTGCTCGCGTCGAGCGAGGCCGCCTGTTTCGGTCTCTTGCAATACTCGTTAAAGTTGTATCAAATCATCGATGCTCGCAATCGATGGAGGGGTGCATGTCGACGTTTCAGGAGCAGATCGAAGCCATCAAGTCCCGCTATGCGCCTCAGATCGAGGCCCTGAAGCGCCGCGGTGAAGCCCTGCGTGACAAATGCGGCAGCCCGGACGACATCGAGGCGATGATCGGCGTGGATTTCGAACTGAAGATGGAGCGCACCGACATCTCCTTCGACGTTCCGTCCGTCACCATGCGCCAGCAGCACATCGCGCTCGATGTTCCGGAAGTCTTTTCCGAAAGCCAGACGATCATCTTCCACACGCCATCTGTCCGGATGGTGCGCAAGAAGGTCGGGGAGTACCCCGAATTCCATGGGTTCGACGTCGAGTGGAAAGGTATCTTCGTCGATGTTCCCGAGATCTTTATGGAAGAGCAGAGGATCATCTTCGATACGCCATCGGTGACGATGAAGCGACAGGACTGGTACATCGACGTGCCGGAATTCACGATGGTTCGCGTCGACTGGTCTTTCGATGTGCCGAAGATCACGGTCCGCAACGTCAAGGGCCAGATCCGGATGGCGGAAGAGGAAGGCCGTGCCCTCAAAGCGGAGGGCGAGCGGATCGCCGTCGCGATGAAGGCGGAGATCGCCGCCGTGATCGGCGGCGCGCAGGCGAGTTCGGCTCAGGACAGCCACAAGGTCTCTTTCGAGGCGGCCAGTCAGTACGACGCCGCCATTTCGAAGCTGCAGACGGCGATTGGCGAGCTCGTCGCCCGAGGCATCGATCCGATCAAGATTCCGACGGAGGGCGGCGAGGTGAATCTGCGCAAGCGGCTTGCCGAGCTTGTGGCGCAACGCGACGCGGCGCTTGCCGCGATCCCGGCTCAGGCGGCGATCTGAACCCGCGAGCTCTGGACATTCTGCGCCCCGGCTCAGCCCTACACCCCGTGCGTGCGGGAATAGCCGCTGCGCGGCGGCGGTGCCCAGCCTGTCAGCAGCTCCGGCTCGGTCCTGAAGATCTCGACCTTCAGGGGATGACAGGCCGCCGCATCGCTGGAATGGGTGGCGCTGCAGTCGCCGCCGGGGCAGGCGGACAGCGCGCCGAGAAGGTCGATCTCGGCGAAGAGCTCGAGATAGTCGCCCGGTCGGACCGGGCTCGCCTTCATGAAGTACTGATGCGTGTCGCGGGTGAAGCCGGTGCACATGAAGACGTTGAGCACGTCGTGGACATGCATCTCGGCCTCGCGCACGGGCATTCCGGTGGCGGTCGCGAGCGCGCGCGTCAGGTTCGAATGGCAGCAATGGTGGTAGTCGCCGCCGGAGAGCAGGCGGTTGGTGTAAGGGTCGCAGCGCGTGCCGATGACATCGTGGACGCCGCCGCCATCCTCGTCGAAGCCGTACCAGCCGAGCGTGTCGTGGGTGATCGTCGCCAGCGGCCGCAAGGCCGGCAGGTTGCTCCAGAGCCGGTCGCCGGTCGAGACATGGGTGGCGTGGAGCTGACGGGTCTTGCCGCTGAAGAAGCGCTCGGACAGGTCGTCGGCGTTCCACAGATTGAGATCGCCGACCTGCGGGCCGTCGATGCTGATCATGCGAAAGAAGTGGCCTTTCGGAATGCGGAAGGCACGGCCGTCGCGCGGCGGCACGACGACCTCGTCGATCTTCGTCAGATGCTGCCGGGCGCGCCCTAGCATCGCCATGTCGGGTTTCGGCAGGCTCTCTACGGGGTAGCAGACGGTCAGGGGCCTGGCGCGGCGCTGCGCTGCGTCGGCGGGTTCGGCGATCGCTTCGACGTTCGGCATCGGCGTGTCCTCCTGCAGGATTGTCAGGCTGCTTCCGCGAAGGCGCGGACCGTCATGGCGGCCGCACCGACAGCCTTGATCGGCACGGCGAAGAAGCGAAACCCAGCCGCGGGCAGCCGGCCGAGATCACGCAGATTCTCGACGATCAGAATATCCTCCCCGAGCAGGACCGTATGCGCCGGCCGCGACAATTCGCTGCGGCTGTCGGCATTGGGGGTGTCCACGCCGAGCAGTTTCGCGCCTCGATCCCGCAGCGCCGCAATGACGTCGGCGTCGATGAACGGGTAGCGGTCATAGGCTGGCGTGGCCCAGTGGATGT
Source organism: Chelatococcus sp. (assembly GCA_003248805.1). Taxonomy (GTDB): domain Bacteria; phylum Pseudomonadota; class Alphaproteobacteria; order Rhizobiales; family Beijerinckiaceae; genus Allobosea. The sequence goes on from QFQY01000057.1 coordinate 13,525, forward strand.
CCCAGCCGAAACGGATCAGGACGGCCTTGCCCGAAAGGTCTTCCGGCAAATCGAGCCGCGACAGGCCGATCCGCTCGTCGGGCCGGGCATCGGCAACGGTGACGCAGAGACCCGGCAGGATCACCTCGTCAAGCGTCAACCCGGCGATGTCGCGTCGTTCCGGCCAGCGATGCCGGGGCGAGTCGAGATAGGTGCCGATCGAGGTCTGGAAGCTGATCTCGGTGATCTCGAAGCTCGCCTGCCCGTCATAGAACGGCGCCGAATCCCGATGGGTGACGAAGGGCCGGATCGAGGCGGTGAACTGGCGGACCTCGCCCTCCCGCCGCAGCGAGAAGCCCGGCATGCCGTCGGCGAAATCGTGACTGAGGTCGATGAATGACATGGCAGCCTTCTCCAGCTCGGCGGTGAGGCCTCAATTTCATGATGCTCTGCCGCCCGCAACAGCGCATTTTTTGCCCTAAGGCCAAGTTTGGCTTAGCCTTTCGCCATGAGATGCCCGCCTGCAAACGGCTTGCGCGCTTTCGAGGCCGCCGCGCGCCATGAGAGCTTTTCCGCCGCCGCCGCCGAGATGAGGATCACGGCCGCGGCGGTGAGCCAGCATGTGCGCGGGCTCGAGACCTGGCTGGGCACGGCGCTCTTTCTGCGCCACGCGCGCGGCGTCACGCTGACCGCCGCCGGGCGGGAGTTCGGCGCGGCGGTCTCGCACGGGCTCGGTCATATCGCGCTGGCCGCCGAGCAGATCGTGGCGAGGTCTCGCCGGAGGCCTGTCGGTCTTGCCTGCCTGGCTTCTGTGACGACGCGCTGGCTGATCCCGCGTCTCGCCCTGTTCCGTGCGACCCATCCGGAGGTCCGGCTGGCGATTCTCTATGCGCTCGCCGCCGAGACGCCCGAGGAGGCCGGCGCGGATCTGCTCATCCAGCATGGCGTCAGACCCAATCGGCCAGCCGTCCCGATCCTCAGCGCCGCCACGCGCCCGATGTGTTCTCCCGGCTATCGGGACCGCCGGGGGCCGTTCGCGACGCCGCAATCGCTTCTCGGCGCCGAGCTTCTGCATGACGAGACCACGGCAGCCTGGTCGCGCTGGTTCTCGGGTGCCGGAGTCAGCGCCGGACCGGAAGCCGGTCCGATCTTCGCCGACTTCAATTTGCTGGTCGGCGCGGTCCTGGCCGGGCAGGGCGTCGGCTTGTGTCCGACGGCGCTGATCGGCCCGGAGATCGAAAGCGGCGGGCTGATCTGCCTGTTCGATCAGCCTTCCGATACCGACAAGCATTATTGGCTGCTCGAAGCGCAGGGCCTGTCGCCCGAGGCGCTGGCGCTGCGCGACTGGCTCGTCGCCATGAGCGTGGACGGTTCCTGACGAAAGCGGGCCCGCTCAGCGTGGCGGCAGTGCGGCGTAGTAGGCGGCGAGCGCTGCGATCTCTTCGACCGTCATGGTCCTCGCCATGAAGCGCATCTCCTTATGGGCGCGCTTGCCGCTGCGGAAGGCCATCATCTGGTTGAACAGGTAGCGCTCGTTCTGGCCGGCGAGATGCGGGACCTCGCTGTCGCGGGCGATGCCGTCGAGGCCATGGCAGGCGGCGCAGTCCTCGACGGTGCTGCGGCTGGGCTCGCCATGCGCCGTTCCGGCGGTGATGGCGGAGAGAAGAATGGCGGCCCTCAACACGTCGCGCAGCATCGTCCCGCGAGATTTCATCGCTCGGTGATCTTGAATTCGATGCGGCGGTTGCGGCGCCAGGCCTCGTCGTTGTTGGCGACGTCGAGCGGCTGGAATTCGCCGAAGCCGGTCGCGGCGATGCGGTCGTTCGGCAGGCCCTTGCTGATCAGGTACTCGACGACGGCGATGGCGCGGGCCGCCGAGAGGTGCCAGTTCGAGGGGAATTGCGGCGAGCGGATCGGGCGGTTGTCCGTGTGCCCGTCGACGCGCAGGATCCAGGGCAGGTCCGGCGGCATCTCCCGGCCGAGATCGATCAGGATGGCGGCGAGCTTGTCGAGCTCGGTGCGGCCTTCCGGCTTCAGCACGGCCTGGCCCGCGTCGAAGAAGACCTCGGACTGGAACACGAAGCGGTCGCCGACGACGCGGATGTCGGGCCGCGTGCCGAGGACCTGCCGCAGGCGTCCGAAGAAGTCCGAGCGGTAGCGCGCCAGTTCCTGGACGCGCTGGGCCAGCGCGACGTTGAGGCGCGAGCCGAGCTCCGAGATGCGGGCCTGCGCCTCCTTGTCCTTGGCCTCGGAGGCGGAGAGGGCCTCTTCGAGCGCGGCGAGCTGGCGGCGCATCGCGGCGATCTGCTGGTTGACGAGGTCGACGCTCGCCTGGGCGCGCGCGGAGAGCTGCCTCTCGCTTTCGAGGGCTTTTTCGGCCGCGGCGGCGCGGGCGTTCGAATCGCCGGGCTGCGACTTCAGCATGTCCTCGATGCGGCTGCGTTCGCCCTGCTCGCGCGTCAGGGTCGACTGCATCAGCGCGAGATTTTCCTGCGCCTGCCGGTTCTGCGAGCGCTCCAGCGCGAGCAGGTCCGTGAGTTCCGAGATCTGCCGGTTGAGGCGCTCCAGCGCGGTGTCCTTGCCGGAAATCTCCTGCGACAGGAAGAACTGGCCGAGGACGAAGACCGACAGCAGGAAGACGATGCCGATCAGCATCGTCGACAGCGCGTCGACGAAGCCGGGCCAGAAATTCAGCTCCTCGCGGCGGTGGGCGCGGGACAGGGCCATCGCGGTCAGCCTCCTGACGACAGGGAGAGATCGCCTGCCGGCACGATCACGGTTCCATGACGTGGTCGGCCGAGAGGCGCTCGATCAGGCGCTTGAGCTCCTTCTCGCGGGCGGCCTGCGCCTCGACCCAGTCGCGGATGAGTTGCTGCTCGGAACGCATGTGCTGCACCAGACCCTGGATGCCCTCGGCCAGATTGGCGAGCGCCTGTGTCGCGGCGCGGTTGTTCGCGCCGCTCTCGGTGAGGGCGGCGCTGAGCTTGTCGAAGCGCTCGCCGTAGGACGGGTCGCCGAGCGAGAGCGGCTGCGGGTTCGCCGGCGTGCTGCGGCTGCCGAGCCAGCTCTCGATCTCGTTGCGGAAGCGGCGCTGCGCCTGCCCGACCTGCAGGTCGAGGAAGCCGAGGATCAGCGAGCCGGCGATGCCGAAGAGCGAGGACGAGAAGGACAGGCCCATGCCGGCGAGCGGGGCGGCGAGGCCGGCCTTGAGCTCGTCGAAGAGCACTCCCGCCTCGGCGCCCGTGCGCAGCGACTTGATGACGTTGCCGACGGAGGAGACGGTGTCGAGCAGGCCCCAGAAGGTGCCGAGCAGGCCGAGGAAGACGAGCAGGCCGGCCAGGTAGCGCAGCACCTCGCGCCCGTCGTCGAGCCTGACCGCGATCGATTCGAGCAGCGTGGCGGCCTGCGCGGGCGGGAGCGACCGGCCGTCCAGCTCGGGCAGCACGGAGGCGAGCGGGGCGATGACGCGCCCACGATCGAGTTCGGCGTGGAGCGGGGCGGCGGCCAGGCGCGTCGCCGCGCGGGCTTCCGCATGCAGCCGTCCCAATTCCCGCAGCGCGATCAGCACGCCGACGAGCAGGGCGCCGAGAATCAGGCCGTTCAGGCCTGGATTGGTCATGAAGGCCGTGATCAGGCCGGCCTGCAGGATGAACCCGAGGAAGCCGATCAGAGCCAGGAACAGAAGCGCTCGGACGACATAGCGGAGGGGGCGGGAGAAGCGCGTCTCCGGTCGTGGCGTCACGGCCGCCTCCGGCTCCGCCGCCAAATCCTCAGTCTCCATGCCGCACTTCCGTTCGCCTAGGGCCGCAGGCTGCGAATGTCGCCTCCCGTGGCCCCATGATCAAGCGCGGAATGAACGCAGATATATGTCAGACGCTCTTGAGGGCGGCACGCAGGGCCGGCTCGCCGGCTTCGTTGCCGCAGATGATGTCCTTCGCGCTCGTCACCGGCTTGCCGTCCAGCGTGCCGAAAGTCCCGCCCGCCTCGCGCACCAGAACGGCGCCGGCCGCGAAATCCCAGGTGTTGAGGTTGCGCTCCCAGTAGGCGTCGAGCCGCCCGGCGGCGACATAGGCGAGGTCGAGCGCGGCGCAGCCCATGCGCCTCAGATTGGCGAAGCGCGGCATCACCGCGGCGAGCTCCCGCAGGAAGAGGGGCTGGCTGCCCTTGCCGTTGAGCGGCACGCCCATGCCGATCAGCATCTCGCTGGGCTCGCGGCGGCCCGACACGCGCAGGCGGCGGTTGTTCAGATAGGCGCCCTTGCCCTTCTCGGCGATGAAGAGCTCGTCCTTGGCGCCATCGTAGACGACGCCGGCGACGAACTGGTTGTCGCGCTCCAGCGCCACGGAGATGTTCCAGTGCGGGATGCCGCGCAGGAAGTTGAAGGTGCCGTCGAGCGGGTCGATGTGCCAGCGATTGCTCTCGTCGGTGCCGTGGACGACGCCGCTCTCCTCCATGACGAAGCCATAGCCCGGGCGCGCCTTCTCCAGCGATTCCCGCAGGATCTGTTCCGCCTTGTGATCGGCCTTGGAGACGAAATCGCCCGGGCCCTTGGTCAGGACCTGCAGGTTCTCGACCTCGCCGAAGTCGCGCTTGAGAGAGCGGGACGCCTTCATCACGGCGTCGACCATGACGGTCATCAGGGGGGAGCGAATCATCTGTAACCTCTTGCGCCGGCTGCGGCGCAACCTTGGAATGGTCTGAAACCCAAGCCCTCATCCTGAGGAGCGCTTCTTGCGAAGCGCTCCTCAGGATGAGGGCTGAGCCCTGCGAGTTCTGCAGGCCGGACGATCATGCCACGACCCGATAGGATTCAGCGGGTCACTTGCTCGTCTGTTCCGGCGACGTCAAGGCCGCCCCTTCGATCCGGCCGGCGGCGATGCGCGCGGCGCGGCCCTGCTGCTCCGGTGTCAGGCGCTCGAAGAGCTGGTCGAGCGCGGGATCGTCGAGCCCCTGCGCGCGTGCCGCGAGGTGCCAGGCGGCGGCCTCGATCATGTCGGGCGGGATGCCGCGACCGGCCTGGTAGAGACGGGCGAGGCGGTTCTGGGCGACGGGGTTGCCGCGATGGGCGGCGCGCAGGAACAGCGTCGCAGCGTGCCGCTCGTCCTTGGCCACGCCGGTGCCGTTGAACAGCATGATCGCGTATTCGATCTCGCCCGCGAGATTGCCCGCTTCGGCGGCCTGGCGCATCCACTCGGCCGAGACGGCGTCGCTCCGCGGCATGCCGCGCCCCTGCCGGGCGAGAATGCCCAGCGCCTGCATGGCCTCGCCGACGCCGGATTTCGCCGCGATCTCGAGGGCGGCGACGGCGCGCTTGTCGTTCGCGGCGTCGCCCGTGGCGAGGAGCGCCAATGCGAGGTTGTAGTTGGCGGCCGGGTGGCCGGCGCCGGCGGCCTTCTGGAGGAGCTGTCCCGCCCGGGCGGGGTCGCTGCGCCCGGCGCTGCCGTCCAGCAGGGAGAGGGCGAGCGCGTAGCTGGCATTGATGTCGCCGCGCGCGTCGGCGCGCTCGTACCATTCGCTTGCCGTCTTCGCATTGGCGGGAACGCCGAGGCCGAGCCGGTAGATCTCGCCGACCAGCGTCATCGCGGCCGCATCGTTGTGGTCCGCCTCGATCCGCTTCAGCGCTTCGTCCTGGGCGCGACGATAATGGCCCGCCTGGAACGCGCCATAGGCGAGGTCGGGGGCCGTTTCGGCCCCGGCCGGGCCGGCGAGCATCAGCGCGGCCAGGACAGCAGCGCCGCGCAGCCTCATCGCGCCGCCTTGCGCGCCGCGCAGGCGGCGAGCGCTTCGTTCGCCTCGGCGACGAGGGCGCGGATGTCGCTGGCCTCGTCGAAGGCCCAGTCGCCGAGCGCGACGAATTCCGCGCCCGTTTCGGCCAGCGCCGCCACCGCCGCGATGTCCGGCGCATAGGCGACGCAGGGCGTCTCGAAGATCTCGGCCCACCAGCCCGCGCGCTCGATCACGGCGGGCAGGGGCGGCAGGGTGCCGTCGGGGCGCGGCTCGCCGAACATGACGTAGTCGACGCCGGCCTCGCCGACATCCATGGCGTCGTGGCGGGCGCGCAGATTGCCCGCGCCGACGATGCGCTCGCTCTTCAGGGTGCCGCGGGCATCGCCGATCGATTCCACGCCGGCGGTGACATGGACGCCGTCGGCGCCGCCGCGCACGGCCAGCACCGGCGCGGTCTCGACGACGAGGGCGGCGTTGCCGGCCTGGACGGGGCCGGCCAGGCGCTTGATCCGGCCGATCTGCGTGCGCTCGTCGCCTTCGGCGAGACGCAGGAGCACGGCCGCGACATCGCCGCCGGCCAGAGCCTGCATCAAGCGGAAAGCCATCGCCTCCGCATCGGCCACGGGCGGGGTCACGAGCATCAGGCGGGTGGGGGGCGTTTGTGTCGTCATGATCTGGCGCGCAAACGGCCCGCGAGCGCGTCCAATGTCAAGACCGCCAGTCCCGCGGCGAGACTCCAGAAGGCGGAGCCGACCCCGAAAAGCGTCAGGCTGGAGGCCGCGACCGCGAAGGCGACGACGGCGGCGAAGCGGTCGCCGCCGGACGACATCGCCTGGCCGAGCGCGCCGGTGAGGGAGCCGACCAGGCCGAGCCCGGCGACCGTCACGATCAGGGCCTTCGGCATGGCGAGCACGAGCGCGAGCAGCAGCCCGGCCAGCGCCGCGACGCCGAGCCAGGCGAAGCCGTAGACGATGCCGGCCTTCCAGCGTCGGGCCGGGTCCGGATGGGTGTCGGGCCCGGTGCAGATCGAGGCGCTGATCGCCGCCATGTTGACCATATGGGCGCCGAAAGGGGCGGTCAGGAAGGAGGTGAGGCCCGTCACGAAGAGCGCAGCCGAGGTCGGCGGGCTATAGCCGTCGGCGCGCAGCACGGCGAAGCCCGGCAGGTTCTGCGCCGCCATGGTCACGAGATACAGGGGAATGCCGACGCCGATCACGGCGGCAGCATCGAAGCGGGGCGTGACGATTTCGAGGCCGGTGAGCGCGATTCCGCCCGCCGGCCAGACGGCGAGCCCGCCGGCCAGGCTGATGGCGATGCCCGCGAGAAGCGCGGCGATGACGCCCAGGAACGGATTGATCAGCCGCCCGACCAGGAAGACGAGCAGGAGCGGCAGCACCAGCAGCGGGCTCACGCGCATCTCGTCGAAGACCGCGACGACGAAACGGAAGATCACGCCGGCCAGCATGGCGGCGGCGATCGGCATCGGGATGCGCTCGATCAGTGCGCCCAGCGGGCGGAACGCGGCGGTCAGCATCATCAGGGCGGCCGCGACCAGGAAGGCGCCGACGGCGGCGGCGAGGTCGAGCCCGCTCGTCGCGGCGATCAGCGCGGCGCCGGGTGTCGACCAGGCGCAGATGATCGGCATGCGGTGCCGCCAGGACAGCCAGAGGCTCGCCAGCCCCTTGGCGATGGCGAGGCCCGCGATCCAGGAGACGGTCTGGGCCGGCGTCGCGCCGACCGCCTGTGCCGCTGCGAGCACGACCGCGACCGAAGCGGCGAAGCCGACGAAGACCGCGACGAAGGCGGAAAAGACGATGGACATGGCGGACCTTGCGGGGCGGGCGCCGGCGCGGTGATGGCGGGCGCTCCTTCAACCAGAAAGCGCTTTCCTTCGAAAGAGGATGGATGACGGGCCGCCATGACGACGATGCCTGTCACGCGGCCGTCAAGACCGAGGGCTAGCGCTGGAGCTCATCCAATTCCAAACTGACGCCAGATGGCCTGGAGCCCGGATATGAGCGACGACAGCCAGCACGAATCCACCTTCGGCGCGAGCCTGCTGGAGCATGAGGACGCCGAGCCGCGCAATCCGACCGACAACCCGACCATGGGCGAGCTGATCTCGGCCCGCTTCTCGCGGCGCGGACTCCTGAAGGGCGCGCTCGCCGTCTCCGCGATCTCGGCCACCGTCGGCACGCTCGCGCTCGAGACCGCGCAGGAGGCCGCGGCGCAGGCCGGTGCGAAGGGCTCGGCCTTCTCCTTCCCTGAGGTCGCTGTCGGCGTCGACGCCGACCATCACGTCGCCGAGGGTTATGAGGCGCAGGTTCTGCTGCGCTGGGGCGACCCGCTGACCGCCGACGCGCCGGAGTTCGATCCCACGAAGCAGACGCCGGAGGCCCAGGCGAAGCAGTTCGGCTACAACAACGATTTCGTCGGCTACGTGCCGATGCAGGGCGCGGCCGATCCTTCCGCGCACGGCCTGCTCTTCGTGAATCACGAATACACCAACCCGCATCTGATGTTCCCCGGCGTCGTCGAGATGAAGGACGGCAAGGCGGTGATGAAGAACGCCACGCCCGAGCGTTTCGCGATCGAGGCGATGGCGCATGGCGCGACCGTGGCCGAGATCCGCAAGACCGACGGCCGATGGGCGCTCGTGCGGGACTCCAAATACAACCGGCGCATCACGGTGGCGACGGAGATGCAGCTCTCCGGCCCGGTCGCCGGAACGGAGCGGGTCAAGACCGGCGCCGATGCCACGGGGCGAAAGGTGCTGGGAACGCTCAACAACTGCTCCGGCGCGCTGACGCCCTGGGGCACTTTCGTCTCGGGCGAGGAGAATTTCCACGGCTACTTCTCCGGCAAGCTGCCCGAGGGCCATCGCGAGACGGCGAATTACAAGCGCCTCGCCGTGCCGTCCTCGCCTTACGCCTGGGGCCGTTTCGAGGAGCGGTTCGACCTCGCGAAGGAGCCGAACGAGGCCAATCGCTTCGGCTGGGTGATCGAGGTCGATCCCTTCGATCCGAATTCGGTGCCGAAGAAGCGCACCGCGCTCGGCCGCTTCAAGCATGAGGGTGCGGACAACATCGTCGCGAAGGACGGCCGCGTCGTCTTCTATCTCGGTGACGACGAGCGCTTCGACTACGTCTACAAATTCGTGACGGCGGGCCGGTTCGACCCGAACAACCGCGCCGCCAATCTCGACCTGCTCGATGCCGGCACGCTCCATGTCGCGAAGTTCGCCGCCGACGGGACGGTCGACTGGCTGCCGCTCGTCTTCGGGCAGGGGCCGCTCACGGCGGCCAACGGTTTCGAGAGCCAGGCCGACGTCCTGATCGAGGCGCGCCGCGCCGGCGACCTGCTCGGCGCCACCAAGATGGACCGGCCGGAGGACATCACGCCGAACCCGGTGACGGGCAAGGTCTATGTGATGCTGACCAACAACACGAGCCGCAAGGACGAGCAGGTCGACGCCGCCAATCCGCGCGCCAAGAATGCCTTCGGCCACATCATCGAGATCATCGAGGACGGCGGCGACCATACCGCGACCAGGGGGCGCTGGGAGATCCTGCTGAAATGCGGGGATCCTTCGGTGGCGTCGGTCGGGGCGAGCTTCTCCACCGATACGACGAAGAACGGCTGGTTCGGCATGCCCGACAACGCGGTGGTCGATTCGTCGGGCCGGCTCTGGGTGGCGACCGACGGCAACAACGTGCAGGAGACGGGGCGCACCGACGGGCTCTGGGCGGTCGACACCGAAGGCGAGGCGCGCCGCACCTCCAAGCTCTTCTACCGCGTTCCGCATGGCGCCGAAATGTGCGGCCCGTTCTTCACGCCCGACGACACCACGGTGTTCGTCGCCGTGCAGCACCCGGGCGACGACGGCCCGGACTGGCCGGAGTTCGGCCGCCGCTCCTATTACGAGGACCTCTCGACCCGCTGGCCGGACTTCAAGCCCGACATGCCGGTTCGCCCGTCGGTCGTCGCGATCACGAAGAAGGGCGGCGGCAAGATCGGCGTCTGAGCGAGGCGGGCCGTCAGGCGGCCTGCTTCTCGGCCCTGGCCACGAGCCTGCCGATGCGGCGGATCATGTCGCGCGATCCCAGCAGGGGCGCGTGACCCTGTCCCGGCGCGACGAAGGTCTCGCAATCGGGATGACGCTCGGCCATCTCGGCGAGCGTCTTCTCGTCGAAGAGGTCGGAGTTCTCGCCCCTGATCGCCAGCACCGGCACATGCGAGAGCGCCGCGAAATAGGTCCAGAGCACCGGCAGCGGCGCCTCGAGGTCCAGCTCCTCCAGCGCCTTCATGAGCCGCGGATCGTAGTCGGACCGGAACGTCCCGTCGCGGTCGGTCCAGGTCCGGCGGGCCATCTGCTGCCATTCGGCGTCGCCGAGGCTCGGGAACTGCTGGTCGGAGAGCCGCTTCAGGATTTCCGCGCCTTCGTCGTAGCTGCGTGGCAGCGGCAGCTTGCCGACATAGCCGCGGATGCGCAGCAGCCCGCGCGCGTCGATCACCGGGCCGATGTCGTTGAACACCACGCCGCGGATGGGGCCCGGGCGGGCGGCGGCCATCGCCATGGTGAGCAGCCCGCCGCGCGACGTGCCGACGAAGACCGCTTCGTCGATGCCGGCCGCGACGAGGACCTGCATGACATCGTCGAGCTCGACGCGGATGTCGTAGTTGCGCCAGTCCGTGTCGTAGTCGGAGAGGCCGCGACCGCGATAGTCCAGCGCCAGGACGCGGCGGGGATGCGCCTCGTCCTGTGAGAGGGCGAGCGCGAGTTCGTGGAAGTCGGCAGAGGTTCGGGCGAGGCCGGGCAGGCAGACGACAGGGAGCGCCGGCGATGCGAGGGGGCCGTAGTCGCGCGTGTGCAGGCGCAAACCGTCGCGGGCGGTGACGAAGAGCGAGCTGAAGCCGGTATCGGGAGCGATGGTCATGGCCCAGCCTATCCTCCGAATTCGGTCGACGGAATCCGAAATCCGCGCCCGGAGGGAGCTGCTGCCTGCTCCGGCCCGATGAAGACTCCCGCCCCGCAGGCCGTGGTGCGGCGAGGCTGCTCCGACGCGCCTAGTCCCGGCGTCCGCCCCGTTTCAGGTCATGGTCGATGAGATAGGCGGTGCGCTGGTCGAGACGCTGGCGGTAGACCTGCAGGTTTTCCATCACGCGCTGCACGTAGTTGCGCGTCTCGTAGAAGGGGATGCGCTCGACCCAGTCGACGGCGTCGACATCGGGCCGGCGCGGGTCGCCATAGGCGGCGATCCATTTCTTCACATTGCCCGAGCCGGCGTTATAGGCGGCGAAGGTGAGGACGTAGGAGCCGCGCCACTCCGTCAGCAGGTCGTTGAGATGGGCGGCGCCCATGCGGGCGGAGTAATGCGCGTCCTGGCCGAGGCGGGCCCAGTCGAAGGGCAGATTGGCGCGACGCGCCGTCTCGCGGGCGGTCGCCGGCATCATCTGCATCAGTCCGCGCGCGCCGGCATGGGACATGGCGGCGGGGTCGAAGGCGCTCTCCTGCCGGGCGATGGCGTGGACGATGGCCCGCTCCATCGGGTCGCCCAGCACGTCGAATTCGGGCACGCCCGAGGTCGGGAATGCGGCCGTGTCGAGCGGGAAGCCGCGCTGGAGGGCCATCTTGCCGATGGCGAGCAGCGCCTTGGGATCGGCCTCGCGCCGGGCGAGCTCCGCGACCGTCTCGAGCGCGTTCGCCGTATGGAGCCGCTGCGCGAGGTCGGTGAGCATCTGCGTCGCCAGCTCGCGCTCGCCGATCTCGTAGAGCAGGGTCACGCCGCGATGGGCCGGCAATTCGTCGAGCGGGGCCGGGGACGAGCTGCGCAGCGGCAGGTCCGAGAAGCCGAGGCGCGCGCGGGCGAGCTGGCCGTAATAGGCGATCGGGTGTTCGGCGGCGCGGCGATAGGCCGTTCTCGCCTCCTCGTGCCGGTCGAGCGCCTCCAGCGCGCGGCCTTCCCAATAGGCGGCGCGGGAGACGGAGATCGGCGCCTGCGCGATCAAACCCGCCGCCCGGAAATGGTCGAGCGCGACGGCGGCGGCGTTGCGGAAGCGCAGGGCGACGAAGCCGGCATGCCATTCGGCGTCGACGCGCTCGGCATCGTCCTCGGCGCCGTGACCGGCGGCGACCTCATAGGCCTTCTCGGTGTCTCCTGCGTCCAGCAGCTTGCGGACGATCACGCGCCGCTCCAGCCACCAGCCGTCGCCGTCCCCGAGCTGGGCGGGATCCCTGGTGATGCCGGCCAGGATCTTCGCGGCCTCGGCCGGCTTGTCGGCCCGGCGCGCCTGCTGGGCGCGCAGGAAGGCGAAGGAGATGTCGCCTTTGACCGCCGCCGGAAGGGCGGTGACGGTCTTCTCCGCCAGCGGCTGGCGCGCCTTCGCGCTGGCGAGACGCAGGCGGGCGAGCGCGACATAGTCGGCCGAGACCCGCGCGGCGTTGCGCAGGGCCGCCTCGCCGTTCTCGCGAAAGAGATAGCGCTCCGTCCTGAGCCGATGGTCGTCGCGCGTCAGAACGTCGTCGAAGGCGGCGAGGACGATCTTTTCGAGAGCCGAGGCGAGATGGTCGCGCCGCCAGGTCGCGCGGATCAGTGTCTCGGCCTCGCCCTTGCGCCCCTCGTCCTTCAGAGCCAGCGCCAGCGCGACGCGGCCGGCCGGGCTCACGGGTTCCCGGCCATGGAAGAAGGCGCGGATCGCCGCCGGCCCCTTCTTCTCGGCGATCAGCGCCTCCTCGGCGCGACGGCGCACGAGCGGCGTGGCGGGATAGTTCGGATTGTCGCGCAGGAAAGCGCTCAGCCGCGCGAAGGGCAGGGTGGCGCCGGAACGGATCGCGACCCATTCCAGCAGGGCGCGTTCGGCGGGGACCGCGACCGAGCCCGCGAGCGCATCGCCCTCGGCGAGGGCTCCGCGCCGATAGGCGGCGATGGCGGCCTTCAGTTTCTCGCGGTCCGGACGGGTTTCCGCCGGTTCCGCGGCCGCGGGCGAGGACAGCAGCGCCGTCTGCGCCGGAGGGCTTTCCACCTGCGCCGCTCGCGGTTGCTGCTCGCGCCTGGCGCCGTCCTCGGCCGAGGACGCCGGCAGCGCCGCGACGAGCGCGGGCAGGAGAAAGGTGAACACGCATCGGCGGGCGGCAGGCAGGGCCATGGCAGACTCCGCTTGTCGATCGCCGCGCATCCGTCAGGCCGCGAGGGCGATCCGTGGTTCAGTGTCTCGCAGCAGGCTTGTCCCGAGGCCTTCCTCGCCGCTGCGATGCTCGGGGCGCCCTCGGCGCCCCTCTCGAATGGTCGGTAAGGCGGGTTTAAGAAGGCTTAACTATGGCGCCACGGATTTTCATGCTTGGCCGGCTTTGCCAGCGGGGCCGAAAAGTCTAAAGGTGACGGCCCCTAAACCGGAATTCGCCTCAGGAACCCCGGCGTCATGACCAAGCACCCTGCCTTCACCGGTTCGATGCCCGCACTGGTGACGCCGTTCAAAGACGGACGCATCGACGAGGACGCGCTGCGCGCGCTGGTCGCCTGGCAGATCGAGAGCGGCTCCAGCGGGCTCGTGCCGGTCGGCACCACGGGCGAGAGCCCGACGCTCAGCCATGACGAGCACAAGCGCGTGGTCGAGATCGTGATCGCCGAGGCGAAGGGGCGCGTGCCCGTCATCGCCGGCGCCGGCTCGAACAACACCACCGAGGCGATCGACCTCGCGGTCCATGCCGAGAAGGCCGGCGCCAATGCGCTGCTCGTGGTCACGCCCTACTACAACAAGCCCACCCAGGAGGGCATGTACCAGCACTTCAAGGCGGTGAACGACGCCGTCGGCATCCCGATCATCATCTACAACATCCCGCCGCGCTCGGTCGTCGACATGTCGGTGGAGACGATGGCGCGGCTCTACGAGCTGAAGAACATCGCCGGTGTGAAGGACGCGACCGCGAACCTCGCCCGCGTCTCGCTGCAGCGCCACGCGCTCGGGCCGGATTTCATCCAGCTCTCGGGCGAGGACATGACCGCGCTGCCCTACATGGCGGCAGGTGGCCATGGCTGCATCTCGGTCGTCGCCAATGTCGCGCCGCAGCTCTGCGCCGAGCTGATGTCCGCCGCGTTGAAGGGCGATTTCGCCACCGCGCTCAAGCTGCAGGACCGGCTCGTGCCGCTGCACGACGCGATCTTCCGCGAGCCGGGCGTCGCCGGCGCCAAGCACGGGCTGAAGCTGCTCGGCCGCATCGAGGAGGAGTTGCGCCTGCCGCTCCTGCCGGCAACGCCGGTCACCGGCGTCATCATCCGCGAGGCGATGGTGTTCGCGGGGCTGTTGAACGCCTAGATAAGGGCTGAGCTCGTCCGCAGCGCCGGCGAGCGCCGGGAGGGACCATGTACGAGCCGAGCCATTTCAAGGTCGAGGATCGCGAGCAGCTTCACGCGGTCATCCGCGCGCATCCGCTGGCGACGCTGATCACGGTGGGCGAGGGCGGGCTCGTCGCCAATCCGGTGCCCTTCGTGCTGCATGCGGACGAGGGCGAGCAGGGCGTGCTGCGCGCGCATCTGGCCCGGCCGAACGCGCAATGGAAGGCCATCGCCGCCGGCGCCGAGACGCTCGTCGTGTTCACCGGCGTCGAGCGCTATGTCACGCCCGCCTGGTATGCCTCCAAGCAGGAGCACGGCAAGGTCGTGCCGACCTGGAACTACGTCACCGTCCAGGTGCGTGGCCCTGCCCGTGCTGTCGAGGACCCCACCTGGCTGCGCGCGCAGCTCGACTCGCTGACGCGCCAGCAGGAGGCGCCGCGCTCCGAGCCCTGGTCCGTCACCGATGCGCCGGAGCCGTTCATCGCGGCGCAGGCGCGCGGCATCGTCGGCGTCGAGATCGCAATCGCCTCGATCCTCGGCAAGTTCAAGCTCAGCCAGAACCGCCAGGTGCCGGACAAGCTCGGCGTGTACGAAGGCCTGAGCGCACAGCCGGAAATGGAGGCGCAGGCCATGGCGATGCTGGTCAGGCAGCACGGCCGGCTCGGGAGCGACGCATGAAGAAGCCCGATCCCGCGCGCTACCGGCTCGCAGCCGACAATCGCAAGGCGCGCTTCAACTACGAGATCAAGGAAACGCTCGAGGCCGGCATCGCGCTGCAGGGCACCGAGATCAAGTCGCTGCGCGGCGGCAAGGCCACGATCGGCGAGAGCTATGCCGGGCCGATGGGCGAGGAGCTCTTCCTCTTCAACGCCTATATCCCGGAATATCTCGAGGCGAACCGCTTCAACCACGAGGTCCGCCGGCCGCGGAAGCTGTTGCTGCATCGCCGCGAGATCAACAAGCTGATGGGAGCCGTGCAGCGCGAAGGCATGGCGCTGATCCCGCTCAAGGTCTATTTCAACGATCGCGGCCGGGCCAAGGTCGAGCTCGGCCTGGGCAAGGGCAAGAAGCTGCACGACAAGCGCGAGACCGAGAAGACGCGCGACTGGAACCGCGACAAGCAGAGGCTGCTCAAGACCGGCGGGTGACGGGCGAGCCCTCGTCCTGGGAGACTGAACGCGAACACCTCGGCCTTCATCCTGAGGAGCCGGGTCAGCGGCGTCTCGAAGGAGGTTTCAGGAGGCTCCCGAGATCGCCGGCCCGCCCTTCGACACAGCCCCTTTGGGCTTTCTCAGGACGAGGCCTGGCGTCGGAAGGCTGCCATGAGGCGACCGGACCTGGAGCATCGGCCCGAAAAGTGGAGCGCGGTTTTCGGGAAAAGCCGATGCAAGATCAAAGAGTAGAGCGTGCTTCGTTTTTGTGGAAGCGGGCTGCCATTCCGGACAAGCCGCGATAGCGGCGCCGATCCGGAATCCATCGAAGGGCGCTGCGCTCCATGATGGATCCCGGGTCA
>QFQY01000119.1 GCA_003248805.1 Chelatococcus sp.
CCTCGATCGGCTGGCGCTCGAGGCCGCGGAAGGCGAGGATCTTGGTGATGCGGCCGGTCTCGACGGTGGAGCCGTCGCCCGAGAGCACCTTGATGGTCTGGTTCGGCTTGGCCGTGCCCGAGGTGACGCGGCCGGTGATGATGCGGCCGAGATAGGGGTTGGCCTCGAGCAGGGTCCCGATCATGCGGAAGGGGCCGTCCTCGACCTTGGGCTCCGGCACATGGGAGAGGATGAGGTCGTACATCGGCGCGAGGCCCTGATCCTGCGGACCGGCCGGATCATGCGCCATCCAGCCCTGCTTGCCCGAGCCGTAGAGAATCGGGAAGTCGAGCTGCTCGTCGGTGGCGTCAAGCGCGGCGAAGAGATCGAAGACCTCGTTGATGACCTCGGTGACGCGGGCGTCGGGCTTGTCGACCTTGTTGATCGCGACGATCGGCTTCAGGCCGAGCTTCAGCGCCTTGGAAACCACGAACTTGGTCTGCGGCATCGGGCCTTCGGCGGCGTCGACCAGAACGATGGCCGAGTCGACCATGTTCAGGATGCGCTCGACCTCGCCGCCGAAATCGGCGTGGCCGGGGGTGTCGACGATGTTGATGCGCGTGTCCTTCCAGACGACCGAGGTCGCCTTGGCCAGGATGGTGATGCCGCGCTCCTTCTCCAGATCGTTCGAATCCATGACGCGCTCGATGACGCGCTGGTTGTCGCGGTAGGTGCCCGACTGCTGCAGGAGCTGGTCGACGAGCGTGGTCTTGCCATGGTCGACGTGCGCGATAATGGCGATGTTGCGCATGGACATGCGGGTTACGGCCTTTGTCATGGCCACAAGCCGGCGAGGATCGAAGCCCTGCCGGCGTAGCCCGTTCTCGAGGAATCTGGATTTCGCTGCGCCGCACATAACCTTTCGGCGCCGTTTCGGCAACCGGCGAGGTCGCAGGGGCCTCAGGCGTCTTCCGCAAGTCCCTGCTGGCGTTCCGCCACGGCCCGCCCGACCTGGTCCATCACGAGCCGGTAGGCGGCCAGCCCCGAGCCGTCGAGATCGCCCTTGGCGAAATCGCTGAGCACGCGCGTCAGGATCATGTCGGCCTCGCGCGCCAGGCGGGTCAGTTCGATCTCGTCGGATGCGGTGCGGATGCCGGGCAGCAGGGCGAGCAGATCGTCGAGACCGGCCATGGCACGGCGACGGCGCGCCGCGCTCTCGCGGCCGAGCAGCGCCGCCCCGCCCGTTCCGACCATGGAAAGCCCCATGACGCCGAGATAGATCCAGTCGCCATAGCGCTCGAAAAAGGTCTCCTGCTCGCCGTCGATGAAGGCAGCGGCGCCCGAATGGACCGGCAGGGGCGCGTCCTTGTCGGTAGCGGGCGCCTCGAGCCCCTGAATCGAGGGCAACTCGGCCGCGAGCGTCAGGCGCAACCCCAGCAGTTCCTTGACGAGTTCGCCGACGAGATCGTCGTCCAGGCTCTGCGCGGCCATCAGGCGCGAGGTCACGGCGATGGTCTGCAGATTCTCCGACGGACGGGGCGGGTCGCCCCCGAGGGCGCCACGGACGATCTCGCCCGTCTCCAGCGTGCGGTCGCGGGCGCTGATCGCATCCGCCTCGCGGATCGGGATCAGCACCGGGTCCTCGCCCCAGGCCGAGCGCAGCCGCGCCAGCCCCTCATAGCTCGCGCGCGAGCCGACGGCGTCGATGGCGAATAAGGCGTCGATGCGGTGTTCCCGCGCGGCAGGCACGATCTCGTCCGGAGCCAGGCCGACGATCTCGACCTGCTCGGCCCGGACCTCGTAATGCGCGAGCACGCGGGCGAGCAGGTCGGCATTGCCCGACAGGCTGCGGACCACGCCGACGCGGCGCCCCCGCAGATCGGCGATGCGGCCGATCCCGCTCTCCCGCGAGGTGATGAAGAAGGGGTAGGAGCGGCGCGTGATCAGCGCGGTATCGGCCTTGGCCGGCAGCGCGATGTCGGGCCGCACGATGGCGAGGTCCGCCTCGTCGGCATCGACCCTGGCGGCGCTCTCGGCCGAGCCCTCGGTGAGGACGAGCCTGATGCGGATCGGGGCCTTCTCGCGGTTCAGGCCCTGGACGAACCCCGCCGCCATGCGCGCATCCTCGGAGCCGAGCGGCCCGACGGCGAGACGCAGGGTCCGCGGCTGGCTGAGGAAATAAAAGAGCGACGCCGTGATGCCGGCGATCGCCAGGAGCCCCGCCAGAGCCGTGAAACCGCGCCGCCCCATGCCGAACCGATCCCGCCACCTCACCGTGCCCAGGGAATGGGCTCGCGTGCTATCATGTCATAACTGCGGCGGGCATGCGCGCCCGCGAAAATGCACCTCCCGCAAAGCGGTTCGCCTTCGCCCTGCGATGATCTAAGACAGCGCCATGCTGTCCGACCTCACCATCAAGATCTGCGGGCTCTCGACGCCCGAGACCCTCGAAGCCGCGCTCGCTGCCGGCGTCGACATGGTGGGTCTCGTCTTTCATCCCCGGAGCCCGCGCTTCGTGACGCCCGAGCGGGCGTCCGCGCTGGCGGCGACGGCGCGCGGCCGGGCGGAGATCGTCGCGCTGCTGGTCGATCCCGAACCGGAGGAGGCCGCGGCGCTGGCGAGGATGCTGAAGCCCGACTGGCTCCAGCTCCATGGCCGGGAGACGCCCGAGCAGGTCGCGGCCGTCGCGACTGCGGCCGGTCGGCCCGTGATGAAGGCTCTCGGCATCGGCGAACGGGCGGATCTGGAGGCCATCGCGCCCTTCGCCGCCGTCGCGGACCGCATCCTGCTCGACGCCAAGCCGCCCAAGGACGCCGCGTTCCCGGGCGGCCATGGCCGCGCCTTCGACTGGACGCTGCTCGCCGGCCTCGACCCTGCGCGCTCCTTCATGCTATCGGGCGGCCTCGATCCGACCAATGTCGCGGAGGCGATCCGGGTGACCCGGCCGGCCGGCGTCGACGTATCTAGTGGCGTCGAAAGCGCTCCGGGGGTCAAGGACCCGGCCCGGATCGTGGAATTCATCGTCGCGGCGCGCAAGGCCGCGGCGGCAGTGCAGGAAGGTTCGAGCGCATGAACGCCCCCGCCAGCCCCAACAGCTACCGCAACGGTCCGGACGAGAACGGCCGCTTCGGCCTGTTCGGCGGCCGCTTCGTCGCCGAGACGCTGATGCCGCTGATCCTCGAGCTGGAACAGGCCTATGGCGAGGCGAAGGCCGACCCCGCCTATCACGCGGAAATGGCCGACGGCCTGAAGCACTATGTCGGCCGCCCCTCGCCGCTCTATTTCGCCGAGCGCCTGACGCAGCATCTCGGCGGCGCCAAGATCTATCTGAAGCGCGAGGAGCTGAACCACACCGGCTCGCACAAGGTGAACAACGTGCTGGGCCAGATCCTGCTGGCGCGGCGCATGGGCAAGAAGCGCATCATCGCCGAGACGGGCGCCGGCCAGCACGGCGTCGCGACCGCCACGCTCTGCGCCCGCTACGGGCTCGAATGCATCGTCTATATGGGCGCCGTCGACGTCGCCCGGCAGGCTCCCAACGTCTTCCGCATGCAGATGCTGGGTGCCACCGTCGTGCCGGTCGAATCCGGCACCAAGACGCTCAAGGACGCGATGAACGAGGCGCTGCGCGACTGGGTGACCAATGTCGGCACGACCTTCTACTGCATCGGCACGGTCGCCG
>QFQY01000002.1 GCA_003248805.1 Chelatococcus sp.
ATCACTCGATGGCGGCGATCCGCTTCGGCGATTACATCGCCAAGATCAGCGCGGCGCCGCTGTCCGACAATGTCCGGGCACTCACCGGCAAGGATGTCGGCGCGGTGGAGGACGCCACCATGCGCGATCTGGTGGTCGAGCATTTCCGCGAGCAGGGCGCGGAGTATCAACTGCGCGCCCAGCTCTGCGCTGATCTCGACAAGATGCCTGTCGAGGACGCGGCGGTGCTCTGGTCCGAAGAGCTTTCGCCGCACCAGCCGATCGCGACGCTGCGCATTCCCCCGCAGGACGCCTATTCGCCGGCACGGCGCGTCTATGGCGACGATGTCCTGTCCTTCAACCCCTGGCATGGCATCCGCGAGCATCAGCCGCTCGGCTCGATCATGCGGGTGCGGATAGCCGCCTACGAGCGGTCCGCCCGCTATCGCCACGAGATGAACGCCCAGCCCCGCGTCGAGCCAGCGAGCATCGATGCCATCCCGGACTGACGATCCGATCATCACCCGTTATCACGAAAGGAGGCCAGCCATGGCCGAGACCGACGAAACTCCGCAGATCGACGAGACCCGCCTCCAGGCCATCCGGCGCCGGATTGAGGAAGTGGTGGGCGACGCACCGCAGCTCGCTAAGCTCGCCCTCGAGCAGATGGTGACGAAACACAATCCCGACCTGAAAGGCACGGCAGGGTCCGCAGGTCGTGTCGGCGCGCAGTCGGGCAACGTCTCCGAACTCACCGCCATCGCCAACCTCAAGCCCGGCGGCGCGGACCGACTGAAACGCATCTTCGGGCTGGTGAACGGCAATTTCGACGGCGCTCAGAAGGTCGGTACCCTCCACAACATGCGCTTCGTCTTCTTCGACAATGACACGCGCATCCTGTTCGCCACCGCCTATGACGGCGACTGGGACACCTATATCAACGACTTCGCCACCAAGATTCCCGACCTGATGGACCTGCTTTTCGCATCGGTTGAGGGCTGGCCCGGCATCGCCAGCCCGAAGGTCAAGGACTTCATCGCCGAGCATCAGATCACGGCGGCCGGGTGGTTCGTCGCCAACCCGCAGGTGACCGTCGTGGACGTGCGCCGGCTCCAGCGCATGGAGCACGCCGTCAACGAATTCCTCGACAAGGTGGGCTAAGGCGATGGCGATCCTTCAGAAACTGAAAGAGCGATTCCGGCGAGACAGCGTCTCGCTCGATCTCCATGATATCCAGGCGCTGATCCTGCGAAGCCGGCCGGAGCCCTATGTCGGCGTCCATGCGATGCTCCACTTCGACGAGGCCGAGGGCGCACGCGACCTGCTTGGTCGCCTGGCACCGCATATCGCGTCCGCCGACAATTGGAGCGAGGACCTCGACTTCTGGATCGGCGCGGCGCTGAGCTTCGAGGGCCTCAAGGCACTCGGCGTCCCTGATGCCCAGCTCGAGACCTTTCCACTCCCCTTCCAGCAGGGCATGGCGGCACGGCGCGAGCAATTGCGCGATTTCGGCCCGAACGCGCCGGAGCATTGGGAGGACGTGTTCAAGCCGGGCAACTGCCACCTGGCGCTCACCATCTATGCCGTGGACGATGCGGCGCTCGACAAGGCTTTGGCGACGGCGCGGGCGGAGCTCGACGGAAGCAACGGCGTGACGCTGCTGGGGGAACACCGGTTCGGCGCCGCGGGCGATGCCAAGAATCCGTTCGGCTTCCGGGACTCGATCTCTCAGCCTGCGGTCGAAGGCAGTGGCGTCGATCCCATGCCGGGCGAAGAGCGTCCGATCAAGGCCGGTGAGTTCATCCTCGGCTATGAAAGCGAAAACGGCCAGGCGCTCGGCATGCCCGAACCCGCCGCGCTCGGGAAGAACGGCACGTTCGTCGTTCTGCGCAAGTTCCAGAGCCGGGTCGGCTGTTTCAACGCCTTCCTCAAGGCCCATGGTGAAACGGTCGAGGAGCGCGAGCTTCTGGCGGCCAAGATGTTCGGTCGGTGGCGCTCCGGCGCGCCGCTGACCTTATCGCCGGATCATGACGATCCGGAACTCGGCGCCGATCCGCAGCGGAACAACGACTTCAGTTTCAAGGGTGATCCCAAGGGGCGGGTCGTCCCGCTCGGCTGCCATATGCGGCGGCTCAATCCGCGCGATTCCGAGCTCACCCTGCTCACAGACGTCAATATCCACCGGATCATCCGACGCTCCTCGACCTTCGGACCGCTCTATTCGGAGGATGTGGCGCCCGAAGACGATGCCAGGGGGGATCGCGGCATCTTTTTCATCTTCATCAGCGCGCGCGCCTATGACACGATCGAGTTCATGCAGCAGGAATGGATCAATCGCGGCAACTTCGTCGATCTCGGCGAAGAACGTGATCCGATCGTCGGCCTGCACGAGGAGGACGGGCGCTTCACGGTACCCAAGGCGCCGGCCCGCAGGCGCGTCGATGGCGTGCAGACGTTCAACGTCATGAAGGGCGGCGAATATCTGTTCATGCCTGGACTTTCCGCCTTGCGATGGCTTTCCGAAGCCCGCTGGACAGCCGAAACGGAGCGATGAATGCCATCGTCTTGCCTCAGGCGCTTTTCGGCCAGCGCCAGTCGCGCACCTCCGGCATGTCGACGCCGTGCTCGCGGATGTAGCGGTGATGCTCGATCAGCTTGTCGCGGATCGCCTGCTTGGCGTAGACGGCGGCCGCGCCGAGCTTCGGCACGCGGTCGATGACGTCGGCGACGAGGTGGAAACGGTCGAGCCGGTTGCGCACGACCATGTCGAAGGTCGTCGTCGTCGATCCCTCTTCCTCATAGCCGCGCACATGCATGTTGGCATGGTTGGTCCGCTTGTAGGCGAGCCGGTGGATGAGCCAGGGATAGCCGTGATAGGCGAAGATCACCGGCTTGTCGGTGGTGAACAGCGCGTCGAAGTCTGGGTCGGTCAGGCCGTGGGGGTGCTGCGACTTGGGCTGCAGGGTCATCAGGTCGACGACATTGACGACGCGCACCTTCAGATCCGGGACATGCTCGCGCAGCAGGGTTACGGCGGCGAGCGTCTCCAGGGTCGGCACGTCGCCGGCGCAGGCCAGCACGACGTCGGGCTCGGACCCGCGGTCGTTGCTGGCCCATTCCCAGATGCCGATGCCCTGCGCGCAGTGCCTGATCGCCGCGTCCATGTCTAGCCATTGCGGGGCCGGGGCCTTGCCGGCGACGATGACGTTGATCCGGTTCCAGCTCCGCAGGCAATGGTCGGTGACGTGGAGCAGCGTATTGGCGTCGGGCGGCAGATAGACCCGGACGATATCGGCCTTCTTGTTGACGACATGGTCGATGAAGCCGGGGTCCTGATGGCTGAAGCCGTTATGGTCCTGCTGCCAGACATGGGAGGTGAGCAGGTAGTTCAGCGAGGCGATCGGCCGCCGCCAGGGCACCTCCTTCGCCGTCTTCAGCCATTTCGCATGCTGGTTGAACATCGAGTCGACGATGTGGATGAAGGCCTCGTAGCAGGAGAACAGGCCGTGGCGGCCGGTGAGGAGATAGCCCTCCAGCCAGCCCTGGCAGAGATGCTCGCTCAGGATCTCCATGACCCGGCCGCCCGGGGCCAGATGCTCGTCCTCGGGAATGGTTTCGGCGTTCCAGGCCCGGTCCGTGACCTCGAACAGCGCCTGCAGCCGGTTGGAGGCCGTCTCGTCGGGGCCGAAGACCCGGAAGTTGCGGCTTTCCCGGTTGGCCTTCATCACCGCGCGCAGGAAGGCGCCCATCACCCGCGTCGCCTCGGCCTTGCTCTCGCCCGGATGCGCGACCGGCACGGCATGGGCGGTGAAGTCCGGCATCCGGAGAGGCCGCCGCAGCGCCCCGCCATTGGCATGGCGGTTGGCGCTCATGCGCCTGTCGCCGGCCGGCGCCAGTGCCGCGATCTCAGGGAGCAGCCGGCCGGCCTCGTCGAACAGCTCGTCCGGCCGGTAGCTGCGCAGCCAGTCTTCGAGCAGTTGCAGATGCTCGGGCTTGGCCATGTCGCTGAACGGAACCTGGTGGGAACGCCAGAAGCCCTCGCTCTTCAGGCCGTCGACGGTCTTCGGCCCGGTCCAGCCCTTGGGGCTGCGCAGCACGATCATCGGCCAGCGCGGCCGTTCGGTCACGCCGTCCTCGCGCGCCGCCTTCTGGATCGCGGCGATGCTCGCGAAGGCCTCGTCGAGGGCCGCCGCCATGGCCTGGTGCATCGCCTCGGGCTCCTCGCCTTCGACGAAGAGCGGGGCGTAGCCATAGCCGCACAGCAGCGCCTCCAGCTCCGCCGCGGGGATGCGCGACAGCACGGTCGGATTGGCGATCTTGTAGCCGTTCAGGTGCAGGACCGGCAGGACGGCGCCGTCGGTCGCCGGGTTCAGGAACTTGTTGGAGTGCCAGGAGGCCGCGAGCGGCCCGGTCTCGGCCTCGCCGTCGCCGATGACGCAGGCCGCGACGAGGTCGGGATTGTCGAGCACCGCGCCGAAGGCGTGCACCAGCGCGTAGCCGAGCTCGCCGCCCTCATGGATCGAGCCCGGCGTCTCGGGCGCGGCATGGCTGGGGATGCCGCCGGGAAAGGAGAACTGCCGCACGAAGCGCCGCAAGCCGTCCTCGTCCTGCGAGATCTCGGGATAGAGCTCGCTATAGGTGCCTTCGAGATAGGTGCTCGCGATCACGCCGGGCGCGCCATGGCCGGGGCCGGCGATGTAGAGCACGTCGACATCCCGCGCCTTGATGACGCGGTTGAGGTGGAGATAGATGAAGTTCAGCCCCGGCGTCGTTCCCCAATGGCCGAGCAGGCGCGGCTTGACGTGCTCGATCCTGAGCGGTTCGCGCAGCAGCGGGTTGTCGAGCAGATAGATCTGCGCCACGGAAAGGTAGTTCGCGGCGCGCCACCAGGCGTGCATCAGGTCGAGCGCGCCGGGCGTCAGAACCGGCGCTGTCCGGCTTCCCGTCTCGATGTCCTTCGCATTCATTCCCGTGCTCCCTGTGTCGAGTCGTCAGATGACGGAGATCGTGGTCGCAGTCTCGCTCGCGCGATGCCAGGCTTGAGGGCGAGGGGCTTCAGCAGTTCCGCCGATACGAGGTAGCCGATCACGACGAGGCCGATGCCCGCGAGCATGAGGGCGGGCGGTGCCTCGAAGCCGAACCAGGCTGCAGCGGGTGTGAAGGGCAGGGCCGTCGCGACGGCGAGCGCCAGGAGCGACGATGCCGCCAGCGCGGGGCGGGGAAAATCCTGCCACGGCCTGCCATTGGTGCGAATGACGAAGATGACGAGAATCTGCGTCGCCATCGATTCGAGGAACCACGCGGTCCGGAACTCGGCAGGCGAAGCGTGAAACACCAGCAGCATGCCGAAGGTCAGGAAATCGAACAGGGACGAGAGCGGCCCCATGGTGCCGGCGAAGCGCACCAGCCCGCTCATGTCCCAGACCTGCGGCTTTGCGATCCCCTCGGGACGCACGCCGTCGAACGGGATGCCGAGCTCCGACAGGTCGTAGAGCAGGTTGTTCAGCAGGATCTGCGTCGGCAGCATCGGCAGGAACGGCAGCGCCATGGACGCCACTGCCATCGACAGCATGTTGCCGAAATTGGAGCTCGCGCCCATGCGCACATATTTGAGGATGTTGGCGAAGGTCCGCCGGCCTTCCTCGACGCCGTCGGCGACGACCCCCAGATCCGAGGCCAGCAAGATCATGTCGGCGGCGGCCTGAGCCACCCCGGATGCGCCCTCGACCGACAGCCCGATATCGGCGACCTTCAGCCCCGGCGCGTCATTGATGCCGTCGCCGAGGAAGCCGACGACTGCGCCCTTGGCCTGCAGCGCCTTGACGATCCGCGACTTCTGGTCCGGCGCCAGCCGGCCATAGGCATCGACGCTCCGCACCTGCACCGCCAGCGCATCGTCGCTCAGGGCCGCGATCTCGGCACCCGACAGCACCTTGTCCGCATTGAGGCCGACAAGGCCGGCAAGACGCCTGACGACGACGGGATCGTCGCCCGACAGGATCTTCAGCCTGACGCCGGCATCGGCCAGCCGGGCGATCGCCGCGGCGGCGCTCGCCTTGGGCGGATCGGCAAAAGCGCAGAACCCCTCGAAGGTCAGGTTCGTCTCATCGGCCGCCTCGACCTCATGGGTCGTTCCCGACCAGGGGCGAGAGGCCACGGCGATGGTGCGCAACCCGTCGCCCGCCAGGGCGTGCACCCGGTCGACCGCCCGGGCCCGTTCGCTCTCTCCCATCGCGATTGAAGTCTCCCCGGTCCGCTGTGCCGTGCACAGCGCCAGCACGGCTTCCGGCGCGCCCTTGACGATCAGCAAGGGGCCGTCCGGCCCCACCGCCAGCACCGATCCAAGCCGTCGGGTGAAGTCGAAGCTGTGCCGACCGACGAGCGTCCAGCCTTCGCATGCGCCGGCCGAGCCCGCGATCAGTGCCGCGTCGAGCGAACCGCGATCGCCTCCGAGGCCGGCCGCGATGGCGCCGAGGCGGGCGGCGCGGGGATCGTCCGTGCCGGCTGCGTCGAGGCTTCGAGCAAGCGTGATCTCGGCTGAGGTTAGGGTGCCGGTCTTGTCGGTGCAGAGCACCGTCATCGCGCCGAGGTCGTGGATCGAGGCCAGGCGCTTGACGATGACCTTCTTGCCCGCCATTCGCATTGCGCCGCGCGACAGGGTGACGGTGGTGATCATCGGCAGGAGTTCCGGCGTCAGGCCGACGGCGAGCGCCACGGCAAACAGCACGGAATCGAGGACCTCGCGTCCGAGCAGGACGCGCGTGGCCAGCACGACGACGACCAACGCCAGCGTCAGCCTGGCGATGACGAGCCCGAACTGGTGCAGGTCGCGCTGGAACGGGGATGGCGCCTGCGCCTCGGCAAGGGCCGATGCGGCGGCCCCGAACACGGTCGCCCGGCCGGTGCCGACGGCGAGCGCGATCGCCTCTCCGGTCTGCACCACGGCGCCGCGAAACAGCGCGTTGGAGGCTTCGCCGGGGCTTGGCGCGGCAACCACGCCCGGACGCTTCTCGACGGCGTAAGGCTCGCCGGTCAGGGCCGCTTCGCCGGCGGTGCAGGCCGTCGCGTCGAGGATCATCGCATCGGCGGGAATGATGTCGCCGGCTCGCACCCGCAGGATGTCGCCGGGGACGACTGTTGCGATCTCGACCTGGCGGAAGACGCCGTCGCGCTTGACTTCGGCCTTCAGCGCCACCGAGCGCCGCAGCACCTCCGCCGCCTTGACGGCGTGTCCCTCCTGGACGGTGTCGAGCCCGATCGAGATCACCAGGATGGCGACGACGATCGAGCCGCCGATCCCGTCGCCCGTCGCCACCGAGACGATACCCGCCGCCAGCAGGATCAGGGAGAGGGGTTCGATCAGCCGCCGCAGAACCGCTTGGAGGGCGCCGACACCCTTGGTTTGGGCATCGCTATTGGGGCCGTACCGAGCGAGCCTCGCTTCGGCGTCGGCCGAGCTCAGGCCGTCCGTCCCGCAGCCGAGCGCGGTGTAGAGATCGCCCGGCGCCTGCGTCCAGAACGCCGCGAGGCCGTTCGGCGGTCGCGCCGGGGCGGGTTGTCCGACGGCTGTCATGGCGCTTCCGCTGGTCATGCGATCGCGTGGAAGCCGCCATCGGCATAGACGACCGAGCCGTTGAGCGAGCTGCCGGCCTCGCTCGCGAGGAAGGCGGCGACGCGGCCGACATCATCGATTCCGGCCAGCCGCCCGGCCGGCGTGCGCTCGCGCACCTTGTCCAGCAATGTGTCGAAGCGGCCGATGCCGGAGGCGGCGCGGGTCTTGATGGCGCCGGCCGAGATGGTGTTGGCGCGGATGTTCCGGTCGGCGAGATCGGCGGCGAGGTAGCGCACGCTCGATTCAAGCGCCGCCTTCACCGGTCCCATCAGGTTGTAGTTCTCGACCACGCGGTCGGCGCCGTAGAAGCTCACCGTCAGCAGGGCGCCGCCCTCCTTCATCAGCGGCGCAGCGAGCTTCGCCATGCGGATGAAGGAGTGGCAGGAGACGTCCATTGCCAGCGCGAAGCCTTCGGCCGAGCAGTTGACGAGGCCGGTCTGCAGATCCTCGCGCGGCGCGAAGGCGATGGAATGCAGCAGGAAGTCGAGCCGGCCCCAGTCGCGCCCGATGCGTTCGAACACGGCTTCGAGCTGCCCGGGAACGCGCACGTCGCAGGGCACGATGATCGACGCTGCGACCGCCTCGGCCACGGGCTGCACGAAGGGCAGGGCCTTCTCGTTGAGATAGGTGACGGCGAGCTCGGCGCCGGCTTGCCGGAATGCGGCGGCGCAGCCGGCCGCGATGCTGTGCTCGTTGGCGATGCCGACGACGAGGCCGCGCTTGCCGGCGAGGTCGATGATGGGGGGCATGATGTCACGTCCTGGCTTCGAGGATGGACAGGGCTTCGTCGGCGATCACCCGCTCCTCGTCGGTCGCGATCACGAAGGCGGCGATGCGGCTGGAGGGGCTGCTGATCCGCGCCACATTGGCCGCGTTGGCGGCTTCGTCCAACTCCAGGCCGAGCCAGCCGAGATGCGCGCTCACATCGGCGCGGATGCGCGGCTGGTGCTCGCCGATGCCGGCGGTGAACACGATGGCGTCGAGCCCGCCCAGCGTGGTCGCCAGCCGCGCGACCTCGCCCGCGATGCGGAAGGTGAAGACATCGAGCGCCTGCCGCGCCTCCGGCTTGTCGCTCTCCAGCAGTTCCCGGCTGTCGGCACTGATGCCGGAGATGCCGAGCAGTCCCGACTGGCGGTAGAGTATATCCTCGACATCCTTCGCCGTGCGGTCCTCCGTGCCGATCAGGTGCAGCAGCACGCCCGGGTCGAGCGCGCCGCAGCGCGTCGCCATCGGGATGCCGTCGAGCGCCGAGAAGCCCATACTGGTGTCGCGGCTGGCGCCGCCTTCGAGCCCGCACAGGCTGGCGCCGCTGCCGAGATGGGCGGCGACGACCTTGGCCGTGCCGAGACCGGGCTCGCGCCGCGCCAGCTCGGCCGCGATGAACTTGTAGGACAGCCCGTGGAAGCCGTAGCGCTTGACGCCCCGGTCATGCAGTGCGCGCGGGATGGCGAAGCGGCTGACGACATCGGCATGGCCGCGGTGGAAGGCGGTGTCGAAGGAGGCGGTCTGCGGCAGCTCCGGACGCAGATGCCGCAGCGCCCGGATCAGCCGCAGCCCTTGCGGCTGGTGAAGCGGCGCGAGCGGCGTCAGCGCGTCGATCGCCGCGATGGCCTTGTCGTCGAGCAGGACCGGCCCGGAGAAGCCGTCGCCGCCATGCACGACGCGATGGCCGATGGCGGCGACACTGTCGATATCGAAATGCCAGGAAAGGCGGTGGAAGGCCTCGCGCAGCACCGCATGCAGTTCGTCGTCCTCGGCCGCCTCCAGGGCGATGTCGAAGGTGTCCGGTCCCTCGCTCAGCGTGAAGCGCAGCGGCGTGCTTCGGAAGTCGATCATGCCCTTGCCGATGCGGCGCGCGCCGGCCGGCTCCAGCACGAAGAGGCCGATCTTCACGGTCGAGGAGCCGGCGTTGAAAGTGAGTAGCAGCTTGTCGGTCATGCCGGCAGGTCTCCAGGGCTGCGCCGGGAGGCGACGAGCTTGGCGAGCGCCGCCGAGGCGATGCGGGTCTTCAGCGAATCCGCACGGCTGGTCAGGATGATCGGCACGCGCGCTCCGAGCACGAGCCCGGCTGCATCCGCCCCGGCGAAATAGATGAGCTGCTTCGCCAGCATGTTGCCGGCCTCCAGGTCAGGTGCCAGCAGGATGTCGGCCTGCCCGGCGACGGGCGAGACGATACCCTTGGTGCGTGCGGCATCGGGGCTGATCGCGTTGTCGAAGGCGAGCGGGCCGTCGACCCGCGCACCGGTGATCTGGCCGCGCGCCGCCATCACGGTCAGCGCCGCGGCGTCGAGCGTCGAGGGCATCCTGGCATTCACGGTCTCGACAGCCGCCAGCACCGCCACCAGCGGCTCGGCCATGCCGAGCCTGTGCAGCAGGTCGATCGCGTTCTGGCAGATGTCGCGCTTCTGCTCCAGCGTCGGCTGGATGTTGATCGCGGCGTCGGTGACGATCAGCGGCTTGGGATAGGCCGGCACCATCATGGCGTAGACATGGCTGATGCGTCGCTCCGTCCTCAAGCCCGAGCCGGGCGCCACCACCGCGCCGAGCAGCTCGTCGCTGTGCAGGCTGCCCTTCATCAGCGTCGCGACCTGGCCGGCGACGGCGAGCTCCACGGCCCGCGCAGCGGCGGCATGGCTGTGCGCGACCGCCTCGATCGCGATGCCGTCGAGCGAGACCTGCGCCGCCTCGGCCGCGGCGCGGATCTTCGCTTCCGGGCCGATCAGCAGGGGCTCCAGCAGCCCCTCGTCGCGAATCTCGATCGCGGCCAGGATCGCCTCCGGCGAGCAGGGATGCACGATCGCTGTCCGCAGCGCCGGCAGCGCGCGCGCCTGCCTCACGAAGTCCTGGTAGCGGTCGTCGCGCCGCAGCGAGACCTCCGGCAGTTTCGTGCGCGGCCACGCTATCCGGCGTTGCGGCGCGATCACCGTCGCGGTGCCGCTCAGGACCTCCTCGCCATGCTGGTTTGTCGCGCGGGTGTCGAGCAGGACATGGTGCTTCTCCGGCCGCTTCTCCTGCACCGTCACCGTGACCGTGATGGTATCGCCGGGCGCGACGGGCTTCCGGAAGCGCAGGTCCTGACCGAGATAGATCGTGCCGGGACCGGGCAATTTCGTGCCAAGCACGGCCGAGACGAGCGCCGCCGTCCACATGCCGTGGGCGACGATGTGGCCGAACAGGTCGGTCGCGGCGAAGGCGGCGTCCAGATGCGCCGGGTTCGTGTCGCCCGAGACGGCGGCGAAGAGATCGATGTCGTCGCGTCCGACGATGCGGACGACCGAAGCGCTCTCGCCGATCTGAAGCTCGTCGAAAGTCCTGTTGGTGAGGATACCCTGGTCCATCTCGGCCTCAGCGTTGCAGCACATAGGTGCCGGGAGCGTCGGCAAGAGGAGCGTAACCCCTGGCCGGGGCACCCATGGCGGGAGCGGGCACATGTTCGGGCGAGGAACGCTCCGTGAGCCAATCCCCCCAGGCCGTCCACCACGACCCGCTCCTCAGGTCGGCCGCGGCGAACCACTCGTCGGGACCGCTCCAGACGTCGCCGTGACGGCGCGTCGCGATGCGAAAGCGGCGGTTCGGCCGCCCCGGTTCGCTGACGATGCCGGCATTGTGGCCCCCGCTCGTCAGGACGAAGGTGACCTCGACATCCGTCAGCAGATGGATCTTGTGGACCGAGCGCCACGGCGCGACATGGTCGCGCTCCGTGCCTACAGAGAAGATCGGCACACGAATGTTCTGCAAGGCGGCAGGCCGCCCATCGACCAGAAAGCGGCCGCTGGCCAGCTCGTTGTCGAGGTACAGACGGTGCAGGTATTCGGCGTGCATGCGATAGGGCATGCGGGTCGAATCCGCGTTCCAGGCCATGATGTCGAACATCGAGCTGCGCTCGCCCATCAGGTAGTCGTGGACGGCTCGCGACCAGATGAGATCGTTGGAGCGCAGAAGCTGGAACGCGCCCGCCATCTGATCGGCCGAGAGATAACCGCGGTTCCACATCATGCTCTCGAGGAAGTGCAGCTGGCTCGGATCGATGAAGAGCGCGAGCTCGCCCGGCTCCGTGAAGTCGGTCTGGGCGGCGAGCAGCGTCAGCGACGCCAGCCTGTCGTCGCCGGCGCGCGCCATGGCGGCAGCGGCGATCGAGAGCAGGGTCCCGCCGAGGCAGTAGCCCGCCGCGTGGATTTTGCGCTCGGGAACGATGGCGCCGACCGCGTCGAGCGCGGCCATCAGGCTCTTGCGATAGTCCTCCATACCCAGGTCGCGATCTTCGGCCGTGGGATTGCGCCAGGAGACGCAGAAGACCGTGTGACCCTTCTCGATCAGAAAGCGGACCAGCGAATTCCCCGGCGACAGATCGAGGATGTAGTACTTCATGATCCAGGCCGGCACGATCAGAATCGGCTCGGCGACGACGTTCTCCGTCGCCGGCGCGTACTGGATCAACTCGATGAGATGGTCGCGGAAGACGACCTTGCCGGGCGTGACCGCGACGTCGCGCCCGACGACGAAGTCCTCCGTGCCGACGGGCGGCCTTCCGCTCACCTGCCGGCCGACATCCTCGACCCAGTTGCGGAAGCCTTGAGCGAAGTTGGCGCCACCGGTCTCCATCGTCCTCGCCATCACCTGGGGATTGGTGAAGGGGAGGTTCGACGGCGAGAACATGTCGAGCATCTGGCGGGCGGCGAAGGACACGACGTCCTCGTGATGCGGGCTCACCCCCGGCACTTCATGCGTCGCGTTGTGCCACCATTGCTGGCCGAGCAGGAAGGCCTGGGCCCAGCAGCAATAGGGCTGCCGATGCCAGCTCCCGTCGTTGAACCGGTTGTCGCCCGGCAGAGGCTCGATGCAGGCGGGCGCGCCCGGCTGCGTCAGCGCCGTCGCCATGTAGGCGGCCAGCCGGCTCGCCTTCCTCCCGGCCTTGTAGGCGAGCTCCATGCGCTTTCCGGGCGCCGCCGCGAGATGGATCGACCAGTCGAAGAAGGCAAGCGCCAGCGCCTGGGGCGAGAGCCCGCCGCTGAACTGGGAGCTCAGTGCCTCGCGCATGCTGTCGATCGAGCGGAACGCCTCGAGGCCCAGGGCATCGTTGACGCTCATCGGCTTGGAGGTTGGATCAGAGATCATCGCAGTTGTTCCCTGCCGTCGCCATGGCGACCTTGCCGCTGCCATCTTCTGCGCATTGCCTGATGACCTGTTTGAGCAGCCTCTGCATGTTTTTTTTGCTGGCGTCGCTCAGAGTCCCAACCGCCAGAATGTCGTAGAAGATGATCAAGCCACCGAGGCATCCGAGGATCAACGCTGCGCACTCCGGTCGCTGAGAGCCCAGCCTCTCGACCAGCGGCTGCGAATAGCGACGCCGCACGAAGTCGCGCAGGAACGGGCTCGCCTGCTCGCTGCCGAGCGAGCGGATGATGATGTCGAACGGGTCCACGATCCCGAGTTGCGGATCCAGGCGCGTCTCGAAGAAGCCCGCCGACAGGCTTTCTGCCATATCGGGAGCGGCGATCCTCTCCTCGAAGCGTTGATCGAACGCTGCCTCGAGGGTGCTCGCAAAGAGATCCTCTTTCGAGCCGAATGATCGGTGAACGAGTGCGACGTCGACCCCGACGGTGACGGCGATGTCTCGAAGGCGCGCCGCTTCATAGGAACGTTGCGAGAAATGCAGCATCGCCGCCTGCAAAATCCGCTCGCGTGTCCGCTGGGCGGAACGCTTTCTCGTCTCGACCATCATCGGAACAATCCAATCCCATGCACAAAATTTCTGCCCGAATGAATATCAACGGTCGTTGACTTAAATCAAGGCGCCGCGAATGTAAGGCGTCCATGGTTCGCCGCGTTGCACCGCGATGCCGAGAGGAGAGCGTCATGCCAGCCGAGAAGCACACAGCTGCCCCCAAGACCGAACCCGCTTCCCTGTTCAGCCCGGCCGCGATCAGCGCCGGCCTTGATGCCTGGAAGGCGCAACCGGCTGCCGTTGCCTCCTACTGCAGTGAAATCCTGTCCGAGGCCGAAGTGCAGACGCGTCGGCAGGCCGACTTCCTGGGCCAGCTCTCGCGCTGCAAGGACCTGCCCGAGGCGCTCGGCGTCCAGATGAACTTCGCCCAGGAGTTCTGGGCGAACTCGTTCCAGCAATTCCACAAAGCGCTTCTTGCCGCGCGCAAGACGGTTCTGCCGGCGGCGGAAACCTGAACGCCATTCGGGCCGCAATCCTTATCGAGTGCCGGGAACCGTGCCGTTGGGCAGAGAGAGGTCTTAGGGATGAAGAATTTCCGGCCTGGCTGGCTCGTCGCGATCGTGCTGGCAGCCGCTGCCGCGGGATATTTCGCCTAGCAGCAGCTGCGCCCTTCCGATCTTCCGGCCGGCTTCGCGAGCGGCAACGGCCGCATCGAGGCTGTCGAGATCGACATCGCGACGAAGGCGGCGGGGCGGATCCGCGAAATCCTGGTCGACGAAGGCGATTTCGTCACCGCCGGCCAGTGAGCCTCCATGCTCTGACGCCGCCCCTTGAGTCGATTCCTGATCGTCCTCCTCCGGAGCGGGCCGTGGCTCTCGAAGATCGAGGCGTTGGCCTTGACCAGCGCGCCGATGGTGAGGGCCTGCTCTGGGCTCGCCAACATGGCGGCTTCGACATCGGAGATGGCGGGCGTGAGAGAGCCGTGCTCGACGTGGAGCGTGACGCCTGCGTCCGTGGTGA
Source organism: Chelatococcus sp. (assembly GCA_003248805.1). Lineage (GTDB taxonomy): Bacteria > Pseudomonadota > Alphaproteobacteria > Rhizobiales > Beijerinckiaceae > Allobosea. Next base: position 14,277 of record QFQY01000002.1, read on the forward strand.
CCTCCCGGGGAGGCCTCTTGAGGTTGCGCAGATCGAGTCCGGGACTGAAAGACTGCGCCCAAGCCAGAACCTCGGGTACGGGCTCAAGGCCCGGCGATAGGTCGATGGCCAGGTCCATCCTATGGGCAGAGGAGGCAGTCAGGTTCGCTTGGCCATTGGATTCCCTGACGACCAGCGCATTGTCGCGGTAGACGAGTCGGCCTTCGCGTAGGTCGTTGATCAACGAGACAATGCGTCGGCGGAACGCGACGGCTTTTGCCGACGACGATTTCATGGCCATGATCATCATCTGGTCGGCATTGAGCCAGTAGCCCTTGATCGGGTACTTCGCTCCGTTTCCAGTAAGGGCGAACAGATTGCGGGCCGCATGCACTGTTCCGTAGAGCCCAAGTTCAAGACTGGTGTCCTTGACGGTCTTGTGAACGTTGCGCTCGACGATCCCGATCGATCGCGCATACGACCGATCAATGAAGTGGACGACGCTTCCGATCATGGTGGCGATCATGCCCATGTGCTCGAAGGTCTCTTCCTCGAAGACGAGAGCCGGTGCTTTCGTATCGCTCTTAGCGGTCGTCTTGGCCTTGGTCACGACGCAACTCCTATGGGCCCGAATCAGGCCGTTTCACGGAAGGATCGTGCCTGTTTCCAAGGGCTTTCGCCAGAACGAGAGAGATGGCCGAGCGCACTGGAGACGGACTCAATGCAGGGCTGTCGGACCGCAATGAGTCTGCTCTTCGAACGACCCGCAGCCGACCGAGAGGGAGGCGCGATCACCCATTTGGGGGAGCGCGCGGGACGAGGCCGAGAGGCCGGTTTCGAGAGCCTTACGCAGGCCGCCGAGAGCGTGGCCGGAGCCCGTCGGGAGACCCCTCGGAGAGCACGGAGGCGAGCGTCAGCGAGAGCTCAGGAAAGATGGTCGGAAGGAGCGAGAGCGACGCCCGCCAACTTTGCGGTATCGTGCCTTCCTTCTCCCTCTGTCTGGGCCTAATGCGTTGTAGCATCTACCCCCTTGTCAGGCCCAACATTTAAGTCATTGAAATCGCACGTTGTCGTGCGTCTGCGGAGCCCGATTTCCCGACTTGAGAGGGACTTCCCCTCGGCGCGTTGTAGCGCTGCCTGTGGCCGTCGTAGGCCCGTATGGCACCGCCGCAGAATGCCGTCTCTCCGAGAATCTTTTGCGGAGACAGTACCGTCAGGAAAAATCATCGGAAAAGCGTCTATTTCCCGATAATCTTTGGCCCTTTCGCAGCCAAGATTCTCGGGAAACCGGCTAAATCCGGAGAATCTGCCGTTTCAGAAGATTCTCGACTGTCAAGGCGATTCCCGAGAATCCGCAAGATTCTGGAGAATCCGCAAGATTCTTGAGAATCCGGGTCTGGCCGGAGAATCTTTTGCCGCGCCGTTTCGCGCTCGCCGGACCCGTGCTATGACTCTGGCTCTGTGTGGCGTCCGAGTCGAGCGTCTTCAGGATGGCCTTTTCGGCCGTCCGTTGCAAGGGAGGTCTGGCCTTGGTCGTCGAGACGAAGGCGGTCGATGCGGTGAGGGTCGCCAGGCGCGCGGCGGCCCGGGCAGTGCAGCGGATAGACGCTGGCGAGATATCCGAGCGTGAGATCGACTTCGCCCGGGTGCTGTTCGGCGAGACGGCGGCCGAGGAGAAGCTGGCGGCGATTGGGCTGCTCGACCATGGCGGGATCTGCGACGCCCTGGAGGCTCGGGTCCACCTGAGCCTGTACATGGATTTCGAGGAGCTCGGCAAGGTCAACGAGTTGGCGGCGCATCTCGAGGCGCGCTTCAAGCAGGTCCGTGAGGAGCGGGCCGAGAAGGCCGAGGCCGATCTGCCGAATGGGCTGCTGCGCAAGGTGGCGGCTCCGGGTCGGGAGGACGTGGCGGCGCGCAACGCCGAGCGGAGCCGGAAGGCGAATGCCCGGATCCTGGCGGTCCACCTCCTGCAGCGCTCGATGTACCAGGCGATGTCGCGGGTCTTCGCCGAGCTGGTCCGGGAGCAGTCGGCTGGCCAGTTAGCGGCGGATCAGATGCATGGTCCGATCGCGATGGGCGAGCGGCATGTGCTCGCGGCGGATGCGGCGATCGAGCGGCTGCGCAAGGCTCACCTGGCGGGTGAGCCGTCTTGCGGCGACGTCCCGTGGGAGGTGGTTGTCGGTCCGCGCCGCCTCGCGCGCCGCGATGGTGAGCCGACCGGTTTCGGCGATGGCGACTGCGTTCAGCCGCCTGAGCCGTAAGGCGCACTCCGCCCCGACGAGATCGGGAATCAGTACGGCCACCAGCCCCTCGCCATGGGCCACGACGTCCACCCAGTCGAGACGGCACTTCGCCTTGCCGCCGCGCTTCTTGCCGAGTGAGAGCAGGCGACACAGCCGCGAACCCGCCGCAGCCGTCGGCGTATTCACCGCGCAGGAGGCAATCATGCGTGTCGATCAGATGTTCGAGTGCTGGTGCTGCGGCTCTCCGGCCGTGGCGCTTCCGAAGACCTTGGCCGTCACCGCGATCGTCCGATGCGCTACCTGCGGAAGCGATCTGGGCACCTGGCAGGACTACAAGAACGCCATATCGGTCGCTCTCGCCAGATCCGGGGCGTTGCTCAGTGCAGACCCGATCCAGCTACCGGCGCAGACCTGCATGTCCTCTCCGGAGGCGTCGACCGCTCCCTCATATGCCCGCGCTGGTCAGCCAAGCGTCCCCCGGCGCGGGCAGCACGACCTGGTGGCTCCGCATATCGAGGCTCCCCTGAGGTGAAGTACTTCATCGCTACCTACGACATCGAAGCGGCGCCCGGAGATCCCCACAACAGGTTCCTCGAGGCGGCGGTCGCGCGAGGATGGACCGATACCCTCACCGTCGGTGACCGATCCGAGCGGTTGCCGACCTCCACGCTCATCGGCAGTTTCCGCAGCCTCGACGATGCGCATCGATCGTTCGAAGCCGCCATCGTCGACGCAAACGAAACAATGTCTCCGGCGAGGCTGAACGTCGAGCGCCGGTACATCGTCGAGCGGGCGTCCGGCGGTCGGCTGCTGGCCAGAAAAACCGAGTGGGTCAAGACCAACATCGCTCGGCTGAATAGCCTGCTCCGACCAAAAGCGCGGAGAGACGGTCGCGACGCGAAGTGACCCCGAGGACGACACGCCGCCCAGGGGCATGACACTCCCTCTGTCTACTGGGGCTGCCCCGATCCCGGCTCCGCCATCTTGCGGTGCTGCTTCGCGAGGGTTTCGGCCGGCGTGACGTTCGCGAGGGAGGACTGGATCTTATTCTTCCAGCCACTGACCACATCGCCCTCGCCTGCCACCAGCGCTTCATAGCCTGCCTTGGCGACGTCCCGGGGGTCGTCCTTCTCGTCTTGCCCGATCTTGGTGTCGAGCAAACCAGCACGTTCGAAGAAGCGGGTCTCGGTCGCCCCCGGCATCAGGCAGGTGACTGTCACGCCGGTATCCCTAAGCTCCTCGCGCAGCGCGAAGGAAAAGGAGTCGATGAAGGCCTTGGTGCCGTTATAGACCGCCTGGAAGGTGCCCGGCATGAAGCCCGCAATCGAACCGGTGATGAGGATACGGCCCTCTCCACGATCGCGCATCTGTTGGCCGACCTTCTTCAGGAGCAACAGCGTACCGACGATATTGGTGTCGATGACCCTCAGCCATTCGGCGTCGTCCTGGTCGAGAAAGCCATGGCCGAGACCGCGCCCCGCGTTTGCGAAAAGCAGGTCGACCTGCCGCCCGGACTTGGCGACCTCAGCGAAGAGTTCGTCGACCCCTTCCTCGTCGCTCAGATCGGCGACGACGGAGACGACATTGGCACCCTGGGAGCGCAGCGTCTCGGCCGCATCGTGGATATCCGTCTCGTCCGCCGCGATGATCAGATCGTAGCCGTCCTTCGCGGCGAGCCGTGCCAGCTCAAGACCAATCCCACTCGATGCGCCGGTGACCAGCGCGAGCTTTCCGATTGCCTGTCCCATGTGATGCTCCTTCGTCACGGGGTGAGGACGACCTTGATGCAGCCGTCCTCCTTGTCTCGGAATTTTTGGTAGAGGTCCGGCCCGTCCTCGAGCCCGGCTCGATGCGTGATCACGAATGAAGGATCGATCTCGCCCGCATGGACTTCATCGTCCTGGACGAACTTGGCTATCTGCCCTTCGCACAGTCCGGAGGACAACTGCTCTTCCACCTGGTCAGCACACTCGGCCAGCATCGCTCGACCTAGCGCAAGAAGCCTTGCGGCCGTGCAGATGAAGAGGCGTTGACCGCCGACATCATCCGGCTCGCTTCCCTGTATGGCCGCTATGGCTATCGCCGGATCACGGCGATGCTGCGGTCGGAGGGATGGACGGTCAACGCCAAACGCGTCGAGCGCATCTGGCGGCGGGAGGGGCTGAAGGTTCCCCAGAAGCAACCGAAGAAAGGCCGGCTCTGGCTGAATGACGGATCGTGCATCCGGCTTCGGCCCGAGCATCCAAACCATGTCTGGTCCTATGACTTCGTCGAGGGCCGGACCCACGATGGCAGAAAGTTCCGCATGCTCAACATCATCGACGAGTTCACTCGGGAGTGCCTGGCGATCCGGATCGGTCGCAAGCTCAACTCGACCGACGTCATCGACGTTCTGTCGGACCTGTTCATTCTGCGCGGCGTGCCGGGCCATGTTCGTTCCGACAATGGCCCGGAGTTCATCGCCAAGGCCTTGCGGGAGTGGATCGTGGCCGTCGGCGCAAAGACCGCGTTCATCGAGCCGGGCAGCCCTTGGGAGAACGGCTATTGCGAGAGCTTCAACTCGAAGCTGCGCGACGAACTGCTCAACGGGGAGATCTTCTACAGCCTCGCTGAGGCAAAGGTTATCATCGAGGCATGGCGACGCTACTACAATAACGAGCGGCCGCACTCATCGCTTGGATATAAACCGCCGGCCCCGGAGGCCATTATCTGGCCCGCGCCGTCACGCGGGTCAGCACCATCATCTGCCCAAGCGATGGCCCAAAAGCCCATCATGCACTAAGACTGAAACCGGACCACCCCATGGGGTCAGGCCACGACTAGGCAACCGTTGTGGTTTCCCTTGCTTGATCTATCGCCAGAACAGCATAAAATGATGTGGTTCGGTCTCACTCAATAGCATCACTCACTGGGTTAGATCGAAACGGAATTCCCCTTGTATTTCAAGGAAATGGGGACCGACCAGCAGGTTCGAGTCCTCTCCTGGGCACCACTCTTTTTCGCGGTCCGCGTCAAAGAGTGAAACATCGACAAGGACTTGGTGGCGATCCGCTTTCTCCCGGCGGCTTCTGTCCAAGGCTCGGACGATGTCTCATCCCCTCGCTACCAAGTGGGGATCCTTCTACTTCAACGCGAAGGTACGGAACGCGCTGCGTGATGCCGCGCGCGCGGCCGCACCGCCACTCTTCTCATCACAGAATCCCACGCCACCGCGACCGTCACCGACAAGGTGTTCCTGTCGCTGCGGACCGAGGATCCCGAGACCGCCAAGACCCGCTTTCGGAGAGCGACGCATGGCGTCGATCGGTATCTGAATGCGCTGGCGAACGGGCCGCAGCCGCTGATCCGGACGCGACGGAGCGCGCTCGCCGGCGAGATCGGTCGCAAGGCTTCGTCGAGATCGGGCGAAGGTGTTCTGACATTTCGGTTCGTTCCAGAAACTTGCATCCCATGCAATCCGGGGCGGCGACAGCACACTATGATGCAGCGCATCGATGATCCGCTGCACAGGTGTCAGGCATGACCCATGCCCCTTTCGAAGCGCCTGTCGGCACGCAGGCTGTCGATGCCAAGGACGGCGTGCCGAGGCTCAAGATCGACGCCGGCCGATGCCGCCAGACGCTGGCAATCTCTCGTCGCGCCCGGCCCGGCCAGGCAGGCTCGGATCGCGCGATTGCCACCGAGGAGCCTACCGCAGCGATCGCTCATGAGGTCGGCCAGCCACTGACGGCGCTACTGCTCCATGCGGAAGCCGGCCTGCGCTGGCTGAACCGCCCAACTCCCGTTCTGGAGGAGGTCCGGCAGTCGCTCGAAGCGATCCTTTCCGAAGGGCGCAGGGCCAATGAGATCCTCAAACTCATCCGCGCCTCGCTCGCGAGAGCCCCTCTCCGCCGCGAGACGCTGACAATTCCCGCGCTTGTCGAGAGCGCCATCGCGATCTCCCGGCCGGCCATCACGTCTTCAGAAGTCGATCTGCACCTCGACCTCGGTCCGACGCTTCCGACCATTCGAGGCAACGCGGTGCAACTCCAGCAGCTCCTGGTCAACCTCATCCTCAACGCCACTCAGGCAATGAGCGGCCAGAAGACCTGCAGGCGGCTCACCGTGAGTGCCTGCCAGCCCGATCCGGACACATTGGCCATCGCTGTGAGCGACACCGGGCCGGGCATCGCGCCGGAGAGCGCGGAATGCGTGTTCGCCCCTTTCTTCACGACCAAGCGGGATGGGATGGGAATGGGGCTGGCCATCTGCCGGATGGCAGCCGAGGCGCATGGCGGGCGTATCGCGGTCGAGAGCCTCCCCGGAGCCGGCGCGACGTTCCAGCTGCTGCTTCCCCTGTGTGCGAAGGCAGGCTCGGTTTGACCCGAGCCTTCTCCCAGGACGTCGCCTTGCGCCTGAACTCGCCCGGCGACACGCCGACCTGACGCCGGAACGCCCTGGGAAAGCTGGACTGGGACGAGAACCGGCAGCAATCCGCGATGTCCGCGGGGCTGAGTTCGGTCCGGATCAGCAGCTCCTGAGCACGCCTGAAGCGAAGTTCGCCGATAAAGCGATTTGGCGGCGCCCTCATCGCACGGCTGAAGGCGCGCGAAGTGATGCCGGCCGAGGCAAGCCGGGTTCGACAGCGCGGCGCCGGCCGATCACCCGTCGTCGAGCTCATCGCCGATCCGCTGAGCCATGAGGCGCAGAAACTCGTCACGGACATCCGCCTCTTAGGGGACGTTCTCCGCTCTTGCCGCGCTCGATGACGACCGCGAGATGTTGGCGAACACCTCCTTCGACATGACGATGTACAGGATGCCCTCGAGAAAGCCGAGAATGCGGACGGAATCCTCTGGGACGCCGATAGGGCACAGCCGCAACGTGCCGGCGGCGACCAGCGTGTCCCGGCAATCGCCATCGCCCCGGCGCTGAACGCGAGCGGCATCGCATCGGGCCGTCGCGAGCGTGATCTCCATCTGTTCCGGCACAAGTGCGAGAATCTCGCCAGGCGGGTGGTTCCGCGGCTCCGCAGCCACGCCGTTCCAGCCACGCGCCGCAGAACTCGGCAACAGCTCCGCAGGCGGAAATTCTGGCCTCCGAGTTCGTGGTTTCCGATCACGCCAGTCCCCCGAGTCTTCGAAACGACCCCTTGAAATCCCAGGTTGTCAGGTCGATAGAGTCAGGGCCGGCACAAAATACGCAGAGCAGAGCAAATACGAAACCGACCGCCTCGGATAAGCTACGCTGGAAATCGCGGCGCATTCTCATGCAGGACACCGCACGAGATCGAAGCCGGAAATTTCATCACCCTGCGGTCCGGAGAGACCGGCGGAGATCTCGGAATGACCGGACTGTTCCATGCGACGCCCATCGCGCGTCGCGCGCCGCCTGCGTCGGCTAGGATGGAGCCGTTCCTTGGCTGATCTGGATCACTATGGGGCGCGCGTGCATCACCACTGGCGGGCCGAGGAGGGACAGCTTCTGTTCGCGTCCCTCCCCTCGCCGGCGGGCGTGTCGGTGTCCCGCATCGCCAGCGCCGGCAATTACGGGATGGTCGTCCCGGTGCCGCCGGAGGACAGCTACGCCCTCTCGCTGGAGTTGATCGATTACGAACAGGGAGAGCTCTGGCTCGATGGCAGGCAGCACCGGCAACAGCAGCTCTGGAAGGGCCATTCGGCCTTCTACGATCTGCGAGCACGAACCGAGGCCCATCTGGTCGATCCCTTCGACTTCCTGCACTTCCACATCCCCCGCCGTTTCCTAGCCGATTTCGCGGACCGGGAGGGACTGGCGCGTTTCCTCGACCTCGAGGTTCCCACGGGCTTCGGCATCGACGACCCCATCATCGCCCATCTCGGAGCGACGCTGCTCCCGGCGATCGATCGCTCCGGAGAGGCCAGCCGCCTCTTCATCGACTATGTGACCGGCGCGCTCACCGCTCATATCCTGTCCCGCTACGCCGGCGCCGCGAGATCTCGGCCACGGAGCGGTGGCGGCCTCTCGGACTGGCAGCTCCGCAGGGCCAAGGAACTGATCGAGGCGAAGCTCGACGGCGACCTCACGATCGCCGACATCGCCCAAGAGTGCGGGCTGACGCCGAGCTACTTCTCGCGCCAGTTTGCCCGCTCGACCGGGCTTGTTCCCCACCGCTGGCTTCTGAAAAGACGTGTGGAGAAGGCCAAGTCACTGCTGCGGGAAAGCGACCTCAAACTCTCCGAGATCGCCCTGGCTTGCGGGTTTTCGGATCAGAGTCACTTTACGCGCGTGTTTTCGAGCATGGAGAACGCGACACCACGACTCTGGCGAGGCAGATTTCGATAGCGGCTCGCAGGCGGCGCTGAGGCCGAGCGCGGCCTCCTGCAGGGCCGGAAGGTCGGTCTCGTCGACGGTGTGGGCCGACAGCATCGGCAGCTCGAGCCCGGACTGCCACCACAGCCTGACGCAGGTCACGCCGAGCCCCCGGGCATGAAGACGAAGGCCGCATCCGCGCCCGACCAGGCCATCCGGGCGAGATCGCCCGAGAAGTCGGGTCGGGCAACGGGCTCGTCGCCGTTATACGGGCCTGTGGCGCGCAGCGGCCCCCTGAAGCCGAACCCGTCTCAGGCCGAGAGCCAGATCAGCGCGTGCGGCGAGAGCGTCAGCGTCGTCCGTGCGCCGACCTCGTGCAGATCCCGCCCGGACTGGAACGGCATGTCGACCGCGACCTCCGTCTCGCCGATCCGCACCCCGTAGCGCACGCTCGCCCCGAGGAATTCGCGATGCGCCACGACGCAGGGCAGGACGAGGCTGTCGCCCGTCGCGACGGAGGGCCCGGCGAGGCTGGCGTGCTGGGGCCGGAACACCAGCCTGGCGCCGTCGGGAACGACCATGTCGGGGGCGAGCGGGAGCCTGATCCCGCCCTCGATGACGAAATGCCGCTCTGCGCCCGCGCCGGCGACGACGCCGGCGAGGATGTTGGCGGTGCCGAGGAAACTCGCGACGAAGAGATTGGCGGGGCGCTCGTAGAGCTCCATCGGCGTGCCGACCTGCTGCACCACGCCGTCGTTCATCACGGCGATGCGGTCGCAGATCGTGTTCGCCTCCTCCTGGTCATGGGTGACGAAGATCGTCGTCAGGCCGAGGCGCTGCTGCAGGTCGCGCAACTCGCGCCTGACCTGGACGCGCATCTTGGCGTCGAGATTCGAGAGCGGCTCGTCCAGCAGAAGCACCTTCGGCTCCACCGCGACCGTCCTGGCGACCGCGACCCGCTGCTGCTGGCCGCCCGAAAGCTGCGACGGGCGGCGCTCCGCCAGATGACCGAGGCCGACGAGGTCGAGCGCCAGCGACACGCGCCGCGCCACCTCGTCGCGGCGGACGCCGCGCTCCTCCAGCCCGAAGGCGACGTTGCGCGCGACCGTCATATGCGGCCACAGCGCATAGGACTGGAAGACCATGCCGACATCGCGCTTCCAGGGCGGCAGGGCGGAAATGTCCTTGCCGCCGATCAGCACGCGGCCGGTGTCGGCCTGGTTGAACCCCGCGATCAGGCGCAGCAGCGTGGTCTTGCCGCAGCCCGAGGGGCCCAGGAAGGCGAAGAACTCGCCGGGCCGGATCGAGAGGTCGACGGTCTTCAGGACGTGGTTGTCGCCATAGGACAGGTTCACGCCCTCGATGTCGACCGAGACGGCCGGCGTGGTGAGCGGGGCAATCGCGTTCATGTCAGTGGCCCATCCCTTTGGCCTTCTGGCTGCGTTCGATGATCAGGTGCGAGACGAAGGTGCAGAGCGCCACAAGCAGCACGGCGATGACGCCGAGCGCGGCGCCGGGTCCGCGGCCGGCGGCAGACTGCATGAAGACGTAGAGCCCGAAGGCGAGCGGCGCGTCGGAGTTGGACTGGACCAGCATCAGCGTGGCGGAGAGCTCGACGGCCGCCGTCGAGAAGCTCGTCACGAATCCGGCGAGGATGCCGCCCGCCATCAGCGGCACGACGACACGCCGAACCGTGCGGGCCTTGGTGGCGCCGAGATTCTCGGCCGCCTCCTCCAGCGAGACGGAGATCTGCTGGAGTGCGGCGTAGCAGGCCCGCAGCGCGTAGGGCAGCCGGCGGATCGCGAGCGCGAGCACGATGGTGATCCAGAGCGAGGCCAGCGGCGTGCCGTCCGGCAGGGTCACGCCGTAAAAGGTGCGCAGATAGCCGATGCCCAGCACGACGCCGGGAATGGCCAGCGCGGCGGAGGCGGCCCAGTCGAGCCACTCGCGGCCGACCAGCTTCGTGCGCAGGACGAGATAGGCGATGGCGACGCCGAGCACGATGTCGATGCCGCCGGCGAGCGTGGCGTAGAGCAGCGTGTTCTTGATGTAGACCGAGCTCTCGCCGAAGACGCGGGCGTAATGGGCCGTGGTGAACCCGTCAGGCAGCGGCGAGAACGACCAGATCGTCGCGAAGGAGAGCAGAAGCAGGCCCAGATGCGGCGCCAGCACCAGCGCCAGGATCAGGATGACGACGCCGTAGCCGAGCACCGCCTCCCATGGCGTCATCACCCGGCGGGCCAGCCCGCCGCCACCGCGCTGCGTCGTGGCGTAGTCGCGTCCCTTGAGCGTCAGGGCCGAGAGCCACATGGCGGTGACGGAGGCGACGATCAGGACCACCGAGATGACGTATCCCATCGGATCGGCGATGCCGATCGAGGTGACGCGCAGATAGGCCTGCGGCGCCAGCATGTCCTTGACGTTGAGCAGCAGCGGTGTGGCGAGATCGTCGAACACCTTGACGAAGACGAGCGAGGCGCCGGCGAGATAGCCCGGCAGGGCGAGCGGGAAGACGATGCGGCGGAACAGGCGGAAGCCCGATGAACCGAGATTCTGCGCCGCCTCCTCCATGGCGCGGTCGATGTTGCGCAGCGCCGCCGAGAGATTGATCAGGATGAAGGGGAAGTAGTGGACGGACTGGACGAAGATGACGCCGTTCAACCCTTCCATGAAGCCGATCTTGAAGCCGAACCAGTCGTCGAGCAGCAGGTTGATCGAGCCGTTCCGGCCGAAGAAGAGCTGCATCGCCACGGCGCCGACGAAGGGCGGCATGATCAGCGGCAGGAAGCCGAGCGTCTGCACCAGCATCGCCCCGCGAAAGACGAAGCGGGTGGTCAGATAGGCCAGCGGCAGGGCGAAGACCGAGGCCCAGACCACCGACATCGCCGAGACGTAGAACGAATTCCACAGCGAGCGCATGAACAGCTCGGTGCGGACGAAGTCGTAGAAATTCACCAGCGTGAAGGTCGAGCTGCCCTTCTCGGTGAAGGCGACATAGAGCACCGTGCCGACCGGCAGCCCCAGGAACAGCAGCAGAAAGGCGGCGATCGCCAGCGCCAGCGCGATCTGCCCGGGCGTGGCGGAAAGGCGGCGGGCGCGGGGAAGAGGGGCGCTGGGGATGGCGGTCATGCGGCTTCTGGCTGCTCGTCCACTCCAGCCCTCATCCTGAGGAGCCGCGGAACGCGGCGTCTCGAAGGATACTCCAGATGTCTCGGGAGCCTCCTGGAGCATCCTTCGAGACGCGATCTGCGATCGCTCCTCAGGATGAGGGCTGAGGGTGGGTTCCACTCCGAATTCTAGGTTCTCGGGTCGACGGAAGCGCCGACCCGAGGATGACAGGGCGGCCCTATTTCGCCGCCTTGAGCGCCTCTTCGGCCTTGGCCTTGGCCCTGGCGTAGTTGTCGCGGGCGAAGCTCGCCCACTGCGCCTCGACCTCGGCCTGGCGCGCGCCCTTCTCCTTGCCGCCGGTGAAGGCCGCGCGCAGCTCGGGGCTCGACGCCTGGGCCTCGGTCACCGGCATGGCGGCGATGAGCGCGCGCGCCTCGTCGGCGAGGGCCTTCGCCTGCGGGTTCGGCTTCTTCGCGAGCGCGGCATCGACCTCGTGCAGCGTCTTGGTGGCACCCTTGAGCGCGTCGAGCTGGAACGAGATCAACTGGTCGAACAGCGTGTCGACCACCGCCGTGCGCGCTTCCGACTTGTCGACGTCGAACCCGATCATCTTCTGGAAACGCGGATCGGTGAAGGGGTTGGGATAGTCGGCGCCGGCCTTGGCGTAGACGGCGGGGTTGACCGGCAGGCGGCGGATGCCGGGTTCGAGCAGCACCTCCTGCCCCGCGGGCGAGAGCAGGAACTCGACGAAGGCCTCCGCCGCCGCCTTGTTGGGCGCGTTGGCGACGATGCCGACATTCGCGGGCACGACCGTGGTGACGCTCGGATAGACGAACTTGACCGGGAAGCCCGAGGCCTGCGCCGAGAAGGCGAAGAAGTCGATGACGATGCCCACCCCGACCTGGCCGGAATTGACCTGCTCCGGCACGCCGAAGGAGCGCTCGTTGATCGCCCGGAAATTCCCGGCCATCTCCTTGATGGTGCGCCAGCCCTTGTCCCAGCCCTCGCCCTGCAGAATCGTCTCGATCGTCAGATGCGTCGTTCCGGAGCGCGAGGGGGCGGCGATCGCGACATGGTCGAAGAAGGCCGGCTTCGCGAGATCCTGCCAATCCTTGGGCTCGGGCAGCTTGTTCGCGCGCGCATAGCGGTCGTTCCACATGATGCCGTAGCCGGAGGCGGCGAAGCCGGCATAGAAGCCGGCGGGATCGTTGATCGGGTAGGACCCGATCTTTTCGGGAATGCCGGCGGCCTTCGGCTTGTAGGCGGCGAGGAGGTTCTTGCCCTTCAGCACCTCGAAGGCGTCCGGGGCCGAGGCCCAGAACAGGTCGACCTGGTTGTTCGCCTTCGTCTCCTCGATGTATTTCACGCCCGCATTGGTATTGCGGTTCTGGACCTCGAGCGTCACGCCCGGCGAGGCCTTCTCGAACGCCTTCTTGATCGGGTCGGTGACATCCTTCGAAAAGGACGTCACCACGGTGACCTTCCCGCCCGGAGCCTGGGCATAGGCGGTCGAGCACGTCAGTGCGAAAGCCAGCGCCAGAACCAGTTTCTTCATCGCCACGGCAACCTCCCGAGATTCATTGACCGCGTCTGGCATCGAGACCAGACATGCGGGGCAGGACGGATGGCCGCCGCTGCTCGTCACGAAACTGTCATATCCGACCGCGCGTTGTCACCCCGCACGGCGCGGCATCGGCGCTCCCGCCCGATCCGAACCGACGCTCCCCTGTCAGCCGCCGCGCCGCCCCCTCTGTCGTCGGGACGGCCGGCCGGGTTGAATATGACGGTTTTGTGTCACATAGGTGAAGCAAGCCGGGACGAACCGGCAGCGCGGGAGAGACGTTCGATGAGCCTGAAACTGACCCATTTCGCGGCGACGGCATCGCTGCTGATCGCGAACTTCGGCGGCTGGATGGGCCCGGCGGCCGCGCAGGACGCCTGCCCGAACCGGGGCCAGCTCGACACGATGTATTGCGACGCCGACAAGGACCTCGTCGCCGACGCCCCGACCGATCCGAAGAAGTGGAAGGATCCCTCGGCGCTGGTCTGGGCCTACACGCCGGTCGAGGACCCCGCCGTCTACGCCAACATCTTCAAGCCCTTCACCGACCATCTCGCGGCCTGCACGGGCAAGCGCATCGTCTACTACCCGGTGCAGTCCAACTCCGCCGAGATCGAGGCCATGCGGTCGGGCCGGCTGCACTTCGCCGGCTTCTCGACCGGGCCGACCGGCTTCGCCGTCAATCTCGCCGGCGCCGTCCCCTTCGCCGCCAAGGGTGTCGGCAGCGAGGTGCGCGGCTACAACCTCGTCGCGGTGGTCAAGGCGTCCAGCCCCTATCAGAAGCTGTCCGACCTCAAGGGCAAGAAGGTCGCCCACACCTCGCCCTCCTCCAATTCCGGCAATCTCGCGCCGCGCGTGCTCTTCCCGGAGCATGGCCTGACGGCCGACGTCGACTACAAGCCCCTGATGTCGGGCGGGCACGACAAGTCGATCCTCGGAGTCGTCTCGGGCGACTACGACATGGGCGCGGTCGCCGGCGACGTCTACGAGCGCATGATCGTGCGCGGAACGATCAAGAAGGAGGACGTGCGCGAGATCTACCGCAGCGCGATCTTCCCGACCTCGTCCTTCGCGCATGCCCACGACCTCAAGCCGGAGCTCGCCAAGAAGCTGACGGACTGCTTCTTCTCCTTCCGGTTCACGCCGGAGATGACCAAGGAGTTCAACGGCGACGACCGCTTCCTGCCGATCACCTACCAGAAGGACTGGGCGGTGGTGCGGGACGTCGCGGAGAAGTCCGGCACGCCCTACAACAAATCGGCCTACGACGCCGAGTCCAAGCGTGAAGCCGAAGCGCTGGCCAAGAAGAACGCGGCGCCGGCCAAGGCGCCCTGATCACACGACAGTCTCCAGACGAGGTTTCCCGAACATGAGCGCCCTGCCCGTGGCGTCCGGCCAAGGCCGGGCGCTCGTCATCCGCAATCTCGTCAAGGAATACAGGCAGGGTCAGCCGGTCCTGCGCGACATCTCCCTGACCGTCTCCGAGCCGGGCATCGTGGCCATCATCGGCCCGTCCGGCACGGGAAAGTCGACCCTGATCCGCTGCATCAACCGGCTCGTCGACCCGACGTCGGGGTCCATCCTCCTCGGCGGCACGGACCTGGCGACCCTCCAGGGCGAGGCCCTGCGCCGGGCCCGCCGCCGGCTCGGCATGGTCTTCCAGGAGTACAACCTGGTCGAGCGCCTGACCGTGATCGAAAACGTGCTCTGCGGCCGGCTCGGCTACGTTCCGGTCTGGCGCGCCTGGACGCGCCGCTTTCCGGAGGCGGACATCGCGCGCGCCTTCTCGCTGCTCGACTCGGTCGGCCTGGGCGATCTCGCCACACGCCGCGCCGACCAGCTTTCCGGCGGACAGCGCCAGCGCGTCGGCATCGCGCGGGCCGTGATGCAGGATCCCGATCTCGTGCTCGCCGACGAGCCGACCTCCTCGCTCGACCCCAAGACCTCCGTCGAGATCATGGAACTGCTCGCCGAGGTCGGGCGCGAGCGCGACATTCCGGTGCTGGTCAACATCCACAACGTCGCTCTGGCGAAGCGCTATGCCCTGCGCATCATCGGCATGTCCAAGGGCCTCGTGGTCTATGACGGGCCGCCCGGCGGCCTGCAGGACAGCCATCTGGCCGAGATTTACGGCGGCGAAGGCTGGATGGAATGAGCGCGTCCCCGCTCCCGGCCGGCAGCCTGCGCGCCCGCGCCTTTCCGCCGAACTGGCCGCTGCGCATCGCGACGGCTCTGTTCCTGATCTATGTCGCCTACGCCGCCCGGATTCTCGACATCCGCTGGGAGCGTTTCGTTCAGGGGCTGGACAACGGCGCCAAGTTCCTGGGCCGCATGATCCCGCCCAACATGGCCGCCGACAAGATGCAGCTGCTGCTGTCGGGCATGCTGGAATCGCTGCAGATCGCCATTATCGCGACGGCGGCGGGCGTGTTGCTGGCGCTGCCGCTCGGCCTGTTTGCGGCGCGCAACCTGATGCCGCTCCCGGTCACGGTCGCCGCCCGCGGGGTGATCGCCCTGTGCCGCACCTTCCATCCCGTCATCGTCGCGATCCTGTTCGTGAAGGCGGTGGGTTTCGGCGCTCTCGCCGGCGTCATGGCCCTGGTGGTCGCGACGCTGGGTTTCATCGCCAAGCTGATCGCCGAGGCGATCGAGGAAATGTCGATGAAGCCGATCGAGGCGCTGCGCGCCGCCGGCGCGCCTTTCCTCTCGGTGGTGACGATGGGCGTGGTGCCGCAGGTGCTGCCGCGCTTCATCGGCTTCGCCGCCTACCAGCTCGATTCCAACCTCAGGAACTCGGCCCTGGTCGGGCTGGTCGGCGGTGGCGGGATCGGGGCGACGCTGTTCACCGCCTTCCAGCGCTTCGACTACGATTTCGTCCTGACGATCATCATCGCGATCATCGTGACCGTGATGGCCGGCGAGGTGCTGTCGGCCTTCATGCGGCGGATCTACCAGGACGAGGCGCCGTCGGGCCTCGTCGTCGAGAGCCCGGCCGGCCGCCTCTGGCGCCGGTTCACGCCGCTCGAGCGCGGCCTGAGGCTGGCCTTCTGGGGGCTGGCCGCGCTGGCGCTCGGCTGGTCGGTCCAGACCATCGAGGTCATCCCGGAATTCCTGTACGACGCGCCGCAGCAGACCGCGGACCTGTTCGGGCGGATGTGGCCGGTCGACTGGAGCTATTTCGGCACGACGGTCGGCACGGCCCTCGTCGAAACGCTCCATACCGCGACGCTGGGGACGATCCTCGCCATCCTGCTGGCCACGCCGGTCGCGCTGATGTGCGCCCGCAACGTCGCGCACTCGCCCGCCGTCAACGCGCTCGGCCGTTTCATCCTGGTCGCGACCCGGTCGGTCCATACGCTGGTCTGGGCCCTGCTCTTCGTCGCCGTCTTCGGGCCGGGTGCGCTGGCGGGCGTGCTGGCCGTCGCGGTGCACTCGATCGGCTTCACCGGCAAGTTCCTGTCCGAAGCGATCGAGGAAGCGAAGGCCGGGCCGATCGAGGCGCTCCGGGCCGCCGGCGCCACGCGCCGCGCCATCCTGCTGAAGGGATTCTGGCCGCAGGTGAAGCCGGCCTTCCTCGCCGTCAGCCTCTTCCGCTGGGACATCAATGTCCGCGAGAGCGCGGTGCTGGGGCTCGTCGGCGCGGGCGGGCTCGGCGTGGCGCTGCAGGCCGCCATGGACAATCTCTACTGGGACCAGGTCGGACTGGTGCTGCTCGTCATCTTCGCAGTGGTGGTCGCGACGGAGATCGTCACCGCGACGATCCGCTCGCGCGTGATCTGACGAGCGACGGGGCGCGCCGAGAGAAGGCGAGCCGGGCGGTGGGGCCATCCCGCCGTCTCCGGAAGGCCGGACCAGGCCGGCACGCCGACAGCCGGGTCGGTCGTCGCAAGTCGTTTCGTCGCGAAGGTCGCCAGGCTGACGGTCGATGCGCCTCTCGAAATCTGCGAGCGTCGCGATCCGAAGGGGCCGTATGCGAAGGCCCGCCGCGGCGAGATTCGCAACGTCACGGGCATCGCCACCTAAGCCGTCGCCGCTCGGTTCGCGTCGCCGTCGCGCTCGCCCGGTCCGGATCGAACCGCCCGCCAGATCGCCTGAGGCGTCGCCGGCATGTCGAGATGCGTGATGCCGAAGGGCGCCAGGGCGTCGACGACGGCGTTCATGACCGAAGGCAGGGAGCCGGCGCATCCCGCCTCCCCGCACCCCTTGGCGCCCACCCGGTTGTTCGGCGTCGGCACGCCCCGGCTCGCGAACGAGAAGAAGGGGACATCCGCCGCCCGGGGCAAGGCGTAGTCCATATACGATCCCGTCATCAGCTGGCCGGCATCGTCATAGACCGTCCGCTCGAACAGCGCCTGGCCGATGCCCTGAACGACGCCGCCATGGAGCTGCCCCTCGACGATCATCGGGTTCACCACGGTTCCGAAGTCGTTGACCATGACGTATCGCGCGATCTCGACATGTCCGGTCTGCGGATCGATCTCGACCTCGGCGATGTGACAGCCGTTGGGATAGGCCGACGGCGCGGCCTTGAAGACGTGATCCACGTCGAGCGACTGCGGCAGCTCGGAGGGAACCGCGCCGCCGCCGCGCAGCCGCGCCGCGACGTCCATGATCCCGATCGACCGGTCGGTGCCGACGACGCCGAAACGGCCGGCGGCGAACTCGATATCCGCCACATTCGCCTCGAGGAAATGGCCGGCAAGCAGCTTGCCCTTCTCGATGACGAGCTCGCTCGCCTCGATGATCGCCGAGCCGCTCGCCATCAGCGATTTCGAGCCGCCCGTGCCCCCGCCGGCAATCAGTTGGTCGCTGTCGCCCTGCACGAGCCTGATCCGCTCGAAGGGCACGCCGAGCTGGCTGATCAGGAGCTGGGCGAAAGGCGTCCAATGGCCCTGGCCGTAGTCGAGCGTCCCAGTGACGATGTTCACGCTCCCGTCCGGCGCGAAATGGATGCCGCCCATCTCGTTCGATGGCGGGGCCGTGACCTCGAGATAGCAGCCGATGCCGCGCCCGCGCAGCAGGCCGGCCTTGCGGCTCGCCCGCAACCGCGCCGCATAGCCCTTCCAGTCGGACGCCTCGAGGGCGCGCTCGAAGAGCGCGGGGAAATCGCCGCTGTCATAGACCGTTCCCGTCGGCGTGGCCCAGGGGAGCTGCGTCGGCAGGATGAGGTTGCGCCGCCTCAGGCTCGCCCTGTCGATCCCCATCTCGCGCGCCGCGGTATCGATCAGCCGCTCCATGAAATAGTTGCCCTCGGGCCGGCCCGCCCCGCGATAGGCGCCGATCGGCGGCGTGTTCGTCACCACGCAGCGCGTCCGGACCTCGACGAGCGGCGTCCGGTACATGCCGACCGAGTTCTTCCCCACATTCGTCGTCGGCATCATCGCCCCGACGGGGGTGAGATAGGCGCCCATATTGGCCACGCCCGTGAAGCGCGTGGCGAGGAAACGCCCGCGGGCGTCCAGGGCGAGCTCCGCCTCGAACACCATGTCGCGGCCATGATGGTCGGAGACGAAGCTCTCCGAGCGCTGATCGGTCCATTTGACCGGCCGCTTCAGCTTGCGGGCCGCGTGGAGCAGAGCGACGTATTCGGGGAACACGACCGACTTCATGCCGAAGGAGCCGCCGACATGGCCGGTCACCAGCCGCAGATCGGCGGGCTTCACGCCCATCGCGGCGGCCAGGTTGTTGCGCATGCCGAAGGCGCCCTGGCTCGGCGCATGCAAGGTGTAGCGCTTGGACTTGCCGTCGAAGATCGCGACGG
Organism: Chelatococcus sp.; assembly: GCA_003248805.1. Lineage (GTDB taxonomy): Bacteria > Pseudomonadota > Alphaproteobacteria > Rhizobiales > Beijerinckiaceae > Allobosea. The sequence goes on from QFQY01000002.1 coordinate 33,199, forward strand.
CCGAGCGCGGCTCGATCGGATTGACGACGACACGGTTGTTGACGATCCGCAGCCGCGCGACATGGGCGGCCGCGGCGAAGGCCGCGGCGACCTTGGCGCTGTCTCCGGACTGGTAGTCGAGGATCAGATTGCCTGCGACGTCGTCATAGAGCTGCGGCGCGTCGGCCCTCAGCGCGTCCTCGGCATCGGTCACGGCCGGCAGGACCTCGATATCGAGCCTGACCGCCTCGGCGGCGTCGCGGGCCTGATCCGCGGTACGCGCGACGACCACCGCGACGGGATCGCCGACGAAGCGGACCTTGCCGGCCGCCAGCGCCGCCCGATGCGGCTTTCGCATCGAAGTGCCGTCGCGGCCCGGCAGGTCCATGGCCGTCAGCAAGGCGCCGTATCCCTGCCCGTCGAGCTCCGCCGCAGTATAGACCGCGACCACGCCCTTCATCGCGCGCGCATCCTCCGCATCGACGGCCCGCAGATGGCCATGCGCATAGGGACTGCGGACGAAGGCGGCGAAGAGCTGCTTCTCGACGCTCAGATCGTCGGTGTAGCGTCCTTGCCCCTGCACCAGGATCCCGTCCTCCTGGCGCGGCACGGGCTGGCCTATCCCGACCGAGGTCACGGACAGGCTGCCGGGAGAAACGCGAGTGTTCATCTGGGACCGACCGCTGCGAAGGAAGGAATTCAGCTTCCCTTGATAGGGCGGGCGTCCGGTCCGCTCAAAGCGCGCCCGCTGCAGCCCCGACAAGCGCCCAGCGGTTGCGAAACGCGCAGACTCGGCCAGCATGCGGGCAGGAGCGCCCGGGGCTGGTCGCGGCGCGCCCCCGGTCACGCGGAACGGAACAGGTGTCACGATGGGCCTTCGCTTCATCTTCATGCTCACCCGCAACGACCGGACGGTCGCCGATGCGATGGAGCAACTCGGGACCGCCATCGCGCTCGGCGTCCGGCATATCGGCTTCAAGGATGTCGGCCTGCCGCTCGACGCTCTGAAGGCGCTCAACGCGACCATCAAGGCCGGCGGCGCCACCTCCTATCTGGAAGTCGTTTCGCTCGATCGCGACAGCGAGATCGCATCGGCGACGGCCGCGGTCGAGATCGGCATCGACGTCCTGCTCGGCGGGACGCGGGTCGACGACGTGCTGCCGCTCATCGCCGGAACGCCGATCCGGTACTGCCCGTTCCCGGGCACGATCTCGGGGCATCCGAGCGTGCTGGAAGGGAGCATCGCCGACATCGTGGCCAGCGCGCGGGCCCTGGCGGCGCGCGACGGCGTGCACGGCCTCGATCTCCTGGCCTATCGCTCGCACGAGAATGTGCCGGCGCTGATCGAAGCCGTCTGCTCGGCCGTGGCGAAGCCGGTCTACGTCGCCGGGTCGATCGACACGCCCGGCCGCATCGCCGCCCTGAAGGAGGCGGGAGCGGCCGGATTCACGATCGGCACCGCCGCGCTCGACGGAAAATACCCGGCCGACGGCACCGACGTGTCGAGCCAGCTCGCGACCATCATCCGCGACGTCGCGCTGCTCAACCGGCACATCTCGCCCTTCCGTAAGGAGAACCTGAACAGCGCGTTCGGACAGTTCTCCGAGAGCTGGCCGCCGCAGGTCGCAGCCGGCGTCAACAACCTGCAGATCAAGCTGGCGAAGTTCGCGGGCGAGCTCGGCTGGCATTTCAACGGCAGCGAGGACGAGGTCTTCTTCGTCCACAAGGGCCGGCTGCTGATGAAGTTTCGAGACCGCGACGAGATCATCGAGGCAGGAGAGTTCATCATTGTGCCGCGCGGCGTGGAGCGGTGCCCGAGCGCTCTCGAAGACCCCTGCGAAGTCGTCCTGCTCGAGGTTCGCGCGCCGAGCGGCGTCGGCTCTGTCGACGAGGGGGAGCGCGCAGGGATCCGAGCCTGACGCCCGGGTCCGCAAGCCCGACGGAACACCTGGCGCCGTGGCGTTAACCGTTCGCTGTCAAGAACCCGTCACGCTCGCCAGCGTGATTCGTCAGAGAGATCGACATGGGTCAGGTTCTTCAGTTCCCGGTACCAACGCGCACGCCCAACCCCGCCGACAGGCCGGAACTCGACCTTCTGTCCGCCGTGGACTTCGCCCTCCGAGACCTCGCCGACATCGCGATGACCGCGACGCAGGCCGCCGTGCGCGAACAGGCGCAGGCTTGCATCGCGATGCTGACCGACGCCTATTGTCTGGAACTCGAAAGAGCCTGACAGGGCCTCTTGCCCCTCCCCCGTTTGCACCAGGCCCGCATGGGATCAACCTCGGTGATCATGCGTTATCCTGGCGATGCGGCGACATGCCGGCGCGGATAGACAAGGGCAGCGAGGCGACATGACGACTTGGCCAATCGCAGCTCTCGCAACGGTCGCGGCACTGCTTCTCGCACTCCCGGCCGCTGCCCAGATCGGGACGCCCGGCACCGGGCCGCTCTATCCCGGCGGCCCCCGCCAGGGCCTCGGCCCACCTTCGCTCACCGACAGCGTGCCCGATATCAGGCTGCACGCGCCGGGCGGCGGCATTCCGGGCGCCGGCCCGCCGATCGACTATGGCGGCCGGAACAGCGTTCCGTCCTATGGGCGTCCGCAGCCGCTTGCACAGCCCGGTCTCGCGCCGAGACGCGAGGTCGGGCTCGGCCGCCGCTGCCGGACACAGCGGAATGTCTGCGCCCTGCCACGCTCGCTGACCGTGGGGACGGCCTGTTCCTGCCGCACGGCGCGCTCGGCCCGCATCAGGGGTCACGTCGTCCGTTGACGCGAAGGGCCGGCCGAGGAGAGCCCGCGCCTCGGCTCAGCCCTGGCGGCGCACGTTCCAGAAGATCGGCGTCGGCCATTCGACGAAGCCGGTGAGGTTCGCGCGAACCGCCGTCGCCAGATAATACTGGCCGAGCGGGATGAACGGGACGTTTGTCAGCGCCCGCGCCTGGATCTGGCGCGCGACCCGCTTCTGCCCGGCGAGATCGGTTTCCTCGAGCCAGTTGTTGCGCAGGGTCTCCATCTCCGGATCGGTCGGCCAGCCGAACCAGGCCTGCTTGCCGGTGCCGCGCAGCGGCAGATGCACCGAGGGGTCCATCACCGAAAGGCCGGTATAGGAGGTGCAGAACATCGACCAGCCGCCCTTCTCCACCGGCTCCTGGCTGGAGCGGCGCTGCACCAGCGTGCCCCAGTCGGTCGTGACATGGTCGACATTGATGCCGATCCGCTCCAGCGTCGCCGCCATCACCGGGGCGAAGGCGCCGAGCACGGCCTGGTCGCTCGGGGCCATCAGCACGGCGCGCTCGCCCTTGTAGCCGCTCTCGGCGACCATGCGCTTGGCGAGCGGGATATCGGCCTTGAAGGCGCCCATGCCCTCGTCGTTCGCCATCGGCAGCCCGGCGGTGAAGACGCCGACGCCGGTGCGGTAGAGCTCCGGCTCGGAGTTGAAGGCCGCCTGCATGAACTCGGTCTGGTCGATGGCGGTCAGCACCGCGCGCAGGAGCTTCGGATTGTCGAAGGGCGGATGCAGGTGGTTGATCGCCGCCATCGCCATCGCACCGATCTTGTCGTTGAGCTGGATCCGCGTGGCGGGGTTCTTGCGGATGATCGGCAGCAGGTCCGGCAACGGGCTTTCGAGCCAGTCGGCCTCGCCCGTCTGCAGCGCGGACACCGACGAGGCCGGGTCGGGCATCACCATCCATTCGATCCGGTCGAAATGCGCGACGCGGCCGCCCGCGAGCAGGCTCGTTTCCTCCTGCCGCGGCACGTAGCGCTCGAACCGCGCATAGGCCGCTCCCGCGCCCGGGCGCCATTCGTCGCGCAGGAAACGGAACGGCCCGCTGCCGACATATTCCGAGATCTGCTTGAAGGCGTCCGTCCTCGCGATGCGCTCGGGCATGATGAAGCAATAGTCCGCCAGCGCGTTGAGCATCAGCGGGAAGGGTTTCTTCAGGCGGATCTCGAAGACCTTGTCGCTCGGCGCGGAAAGCTCCGCGCCGTAGCTCACCATGAGCTGCCCGAGCGGCCGGCGCTTGGCCCAGCGCGCGATCGAGGTGGTCAGGTCGATGGCGCGAACCGGCTCGCCGTCATGGAACAGGAGCCCGTCGCGCAAGGTGAAACGCCAGGTCAGGCGGTCGTCCGAGAGTTCGTGGCCGGCGACCATCTGCGGCTTGGGCTGATAGGTCCGGTCGAGCGCATAGGGCGTGTCCCAGACCATGAAGCCGTGATTGTAGGCGACGGTCGTCGTCGTCCAGATCGGATCGGGATTGGCGAGGTCCGCCTGCGGGATGAACTTCAGCACCCGGTCCCGGCTCTGCGACAGGGCGGGCCGTGCGATGGTCGCGGCGGCTGCGGCGGCAAGGAAGTCGCGGCGTCTCATGGTCAGGCCTCCTTGGAACGAAGCGGATAGAGGGTCGGCGGAGCCAGCCGGAACGGAAAGCGGGCGATGTCGAGCGCGGCCGGCCCCGGCGCGTCGATGTCGATCATCACCGGGCAGAGCGCGGTGAAGGCGGCGCGGAAATGGTTCTTGGCCTTGACGCAGAGCAGCGCGACCTCGGCCATGTCGATGCCGTGCAACGCGAGGAAGGCCGGGTCGTGGGCCGAGCCGCAGGCGGTGGTGACGACGACCTGGACCTGCCCGATGCCGATCAGCGCCGTCCGGCCGAGCGACATCGGCAATCCGCGCATCATCGGGCCGGTATTGACGTAGTCGCCGTCGGTCAGGCGCAGCACCGTGCCGGCGAACGGCACCGGCGCGCCGAAATCGCCGCTGATCCGCCCCCCGAGCACGCCCTCGATCGCGGCGCCCTCTCCGGCCTCCCAGCAGCGCGCGACCAGCTCCGGATCGGCGAAGAAGGCGAAGACGGTCGGCACCTGCGGCCGGGCGGCCAGCAGCGCGCGCAGCATCTCCGGCGTATCGGCGATGCCGCCGGAGAGGGGATTGTCGCCGGAATCGATCACCGCCACCGGCGTGACCGGGCTCGCCAGCGCCTGCGCGATGCCCTCGGCGGCGTTCGGCAGCGCGATGTAGAACCGCTCGAGCCGCTTGCGGGTCTCCGCGACGATGCGCTCGGCCGCCGCCTTGGCGAGGCCCGGATCGTTGTCCGTGAAGACCAGCGCCCCGGCGCCCGCCACGACCGTGTCGCCATAGGAGAAGCCGCCGAAGGGCGAGGCGTCGAGGATGCGGGGGTCGAATTCGAGCCCGCGCGCGAACGCCTCGAGCTCCGCCATCGGCCCCTCGGCGGTGCGCATGTTGATGCTCGGCAGGATGGCGTCGAGCTTGGCGATATGGCCGACGGGCCGGACCTCGCCCCGGACCGTGCGGTCGAGCACGTCGAGCACGCGCTCGGCGGTCTCCTTCATGTCGATATGCGGGTGTTCCTTGAACCCTGCGGCGAAGGTGACGAGATCGGCGATGCGCGGGTCGAGATTGGCATGCAGGTCGAGGCTGACGCCGAAGGGCATGTCGGGGCCAATCGCCTCGCGCACCCGCCGGATGATCTCGTAATCGGCGAGGTCCATGCCGTCGACCAGCATCGCGCCATGCAGCGAGAGGAAGACCGCGTCCCACGCCCCCTCGCGCAGGTCGGCGACGATCTCGCCGACGATCGCCTCATAGGCGTCGCGGGTGACGGGGCCAGCCGGCGTCGCGCCCGCCATGCGCAGGAACGTGCCGCGCCACTCGGGACGGGCGTCGAGAAAGGCGACGGCGCCCCCGCCCTCGGTCGCCGTGCCGCGATAGACGGCCTCGGCCTCCTGCCCCTGATACCATTCGCGCTTGAACTCCTGCAGCCCGGTCTTCACCGGCGAGAAGGAGTTTCCCTCATGCGAGAAGCGCGCGATCGCGAGGCGGGGCATGATCGTCCTTGTCCTTCAGTTCGCCAGCGCCGCGTCGACGGCGTCGCCCAGGATCGCGACGATGCGGTCGATCTCCTCGGGGGTGACGATGTAGGGCGGCGCGAGCAGCACATGGTCGCCGCGCACGCCGTCGACCGTGCCGCCCGAGGGATAGCAGGCGAGGCCGAGTTCAAAGGCCGCCGCCTTGACGCGCTGGTGGAGCTTGAGCGCCGGGTCGAAAGGCTCCTTGCCGGCGCGGTCCGCGACGAGCTCGATCGCCTGGAAGAGACCGCGCCCGCGGATGTCGCCGACATGGGGATGATTGCCGAAGCGCGCATGAAGGCGCTCGGACAGCCTTGCGCCCATCGCCTGCACCCGGGCGAGCAGCCCTTCCTCGGCGATCGTCCGCTGCACCGCGAGCGCCGCCGCGCAGGCGACGGGGTGGTTCATATAGGTGTGCCCGTGCAGCAGCGTGCCGCTGCCGAGGCGAATCGCGTCGAAGATCGGCTCGCGCATCAGGACGCCGGCGATGGGCTGGTAGCCGCCGCCGAGCCCCTTGGCGACCGTCTGGATGTCGGGGCTGGCGCCCTCGCCCTCCCAGGCATGCATCACGCCGGTGCGTCCCATCCCGCACATCACCTCGTCGAGGATGAGCAGCGCGCCGTGCCGGTCGCAGACCGCCCGGGCCATGGCGAGATAGCCGGGCGGCGGCGGCACGGCTCCCGCCGTCGCGCCGATGACGGTCTCCGCCAGGAAACCCGCGACGGTGTCGGGGCCGAGCCGCGCGAATTCCTGTTCGAGTTCGTCCCGCAGCATCTCGACGAACGCCGCATCGCTCAGGCCGGCAGGCTTGCGATAGGCGATGGGCGCCGAGACATGGCTGAAGGCCGGCGCCAGCAGCGGCGCATAGGGCGCCCGGCGCCCCGCATTGCCGCCGGCGGCGAGCGCCCCCAGCGTGTTGCCGTGATAGCTCTGCCGGCGCGCGATGAAACGGCTGCGCTGCGGCTGGCCGATCTCGACGAAGTATTGGCGCGCCAGCTTCAGCGCGCCCTCGCAGGCCTCCGAGCCGCTGGAAACGAAATAGGCATGGCTCAGCCCGCCGGGGCGATGCCCGAGCAGGCAGTCGGCCAGCTCTTCGGCGGGCTGCGACGAGAAGGCCCCGCTATGCGCATAGGCCAGCTTGCCGACCTGCTCGCGAACGGCCGCCACGACCGCGGGATGGCCATGACCGAGGCAGGAGACGGCGGCGCCGCCGGCGGCGTCGATGATCTCGCGGCCGTCCACGGTGCGGATCATGATGCCGCTGCTCTCGGCGGCGACCGGCGGTGGCGTGGCGGGCGAGCGATGCAGCAGGCGCGTCATCGGCGGCGGGGCTCCGGATCGAGATAGGCCGTATGGGCCGCGATGCGCGCCTCGGTCCGGCGCAACTGGTCGCGACCCGCCTCGCCGGCGCGCGAATAGAGCGTCGCGGCCAGCGCCTGCACCAGCGCGAAGCAGGCGGTCAGCGAGGGAAAGAAGCCGGGAGTCTCCGTGCCGAAGGTCAGCACCGCGGCGGCCCCTTCCGCGACCGCCGCATCCGGCCGGTCGACGACGGCGACGACCCTGGCGCCGATATCGGCCGCCGCATGGGCGCAGAGCAGCCCGTCGCGCGAATAGGGATCGAAGCCGAAGAGCAGCAGGGCGTCGTCGGGCCGCATGCCGCCCAGCTCGACATCGAGAACGCCGCCCATGCCCCCGATCAGCATGACGTCGGGCCGGAACAGCCGGTATTGATAGTGGAACAGCATCGCCGGCGCGTGGCAGCTCCGGAACCCCGCAACCAGCACGCGCGGGGCGGCCTCCAGCACGGCGATGGCGGGCGCGAGGCGCGCGGTATCGAGCGCCTCGAGGGCATGGCGATCGGCCGCGATCATCCCGCTCGCGAGCCCGGCGGCACCGCCCTCGGGCAGGGCGCGCGCCGAGAAGGGCCGCGGCGCGCCAAGATCCTCGCGCGCCTCCTCGAGCAGCAGGGCGCGCAGCTCTTCCCAGCCGCTCAGGCCGAGAGACCGCGCCAGCCGCGTGAAGGTGACGGGCGGCAGGCCCGCGTCACGCGCCAGCCCCCGCATCGGCGTCGTCGCGGCATCGAAGGTCCGGCCGATGACGAAGCGTGCCGCGTCGGCCTGCTGCGGGGGCAGATGCCGCAGCGCCGCAGTCAGACGTGTCAGGGTCGCGGATGCCGATGTCACAAGTGTTTCGCTTTTCGACTCACTGGAAACAACTGTTTCGTATCGCGAGCGGAGGCGGCAGGCAAGCCCTCCGCCGGAGCCGGTGACGCATGGCGTGCCGGAGCGTCCGTCGATTGCGGCGCTGCGAGAATCCGCCTCTAGTGCCGGGACTGCCGGCCCGCGGCCGCCGAACGCCCAAGCGGGCGCGGCACGGGCCGAGGCGCAGGTTATGGCATGCGGAGCGGCGACATGGGCGGGTTGGTGATCAAGGGCGGCCGGGTGGTGGACCCGGACAGCGGGATGGACGCCCTGGGCGACGTGGCCGTGCTGGACGGCAGGATCGCCGCCATCGGAACCGGGCTGGGCGAGGCCGAGCGGGTGATCGACGCGACCGGGCTGGTCGTGGCGCCGGGCTTCATCGACCTGCACGCCCATGGCCAGTCGATTCCCGCAGACCGCATGCAGGCCTTCGACGGCGTGACGACGACACTCGATCTCGAGGCGGGCGTGATGCCCGTCGCCTCATGGTATCGGCGGCAGGCCGAGCAGGGGCGCATCCTGAACTACGGCGCCTCGACCAACTGGGCCTTCGCGCGCATCGGCGCCATGGTCGGGATCAACGAAGAATCGTCCCTCGAAGCCTTCGGCCGCGCCATGCGGGACCCGCGCTGGATGGAGAACATCTCGTCCGATTCCGAGCAGGCCAGCATCATCGAGCGCATCCGGCAGGGGCTCGACGAGGGCGGCATCGGCGTCGGCATCCTCAACGCCTACGCGCCCGGCGCCGGCGTGCAGGAACTGACCGCCGTCTGCCAGCTCGCCGCGGGACATGGCGTGCCGACCTTCACCCATGTCGCCTTCATGTCGCGCATCGACCCCGAAAGCGCGGTCGAGGCCTATATCCGCCTGATCGGCTATGCCGGCGCCACCGGCTGCCACATGCACATCTGCCACTTCAACAGCTCGAGCAAGACCGATGTCGAGCGCTGCGCCGTGCTGATCAGGAAGGCGCAGGAACAGGGCCTTCCGATCACGGTCGAGGCCTATCCCTACGGCACGGGCTCGACGGTGCTGGCGGCCGCCTTCTTCAGCGACCCGGAATTCGAAACCAAGCACGGCCTCGGCTACGGATCGGTGCAGCGGGTCGCCGACGGGCACCGCTTCAGGGACCGCGAGGAACTGCTCGCCGCGCAGGCGGAGGACCCGTCCGCGCTGGTGCTCTGGCACGTCCTCGACACCGAGAACGACGCGCATCACCGCGACATGCTCGATCTCTCCGTGCTCTATCCCGGCGGCGCCATCGCCTCCGACGCGATGCCCTGGTCCCTGCCCGACGCCTCGACCTATACCGGAGACGCTTGGCCCCTGCCCGAGGAGGCGAGCTCGCATCCGCGCTCGGCCGGCTGCTTCACCCGCTTCATCAGGCACTGGGTCCGCGAGCGCCGCGCCGTCTCCCTGATCGACGGCATCGCGAAGTGCTCCCTGATCCCGGCCGAGATCCTGGCGGCGAGCACACCCGCCATGCGCGACAAGGGGCGGCTGCGGCCGGGCGCCGACGCCGACATCGTCGCATTCGATTTCGAGACCCTGACCGACCGGGCCGAGTTCACGGCGATGAACCGCCCCGCCGAGGGCGTGAAGCACCTGATCGTCAGCGGACAGCCCGTCATCAGCGACGGCATCATGGATGTCGCAGCTCGTCCCGGCCAGCCGGTGCGCCGGCCGCTCGCCACCGGCGCCTGACCGAGATGCCCGTCCCGATCCTGCTCGTCGCCGGGTTTCTCGGCGCCGGCAAGACGACGGTGGTCAACCACATCCTGGCCCATGCCGGGGGCCGGCGGATCGCGGCGATCGTCAACGATTTCGGCGCCATCAACATCGATGCCGAACTCGTCGCCGGCGCCGGCGACGGAGTCGTCAGCCTGGCCAATGGCTGCATCTGCTGCTCGCTGGAGGGCGACCTGTTGCGGACGCTCTCCACCATCCTGCGGCGCGAGCCGCGCCCGGAGGCGATCCTGATCGAGACCAGCGGCGTGGCCGACCCCACGGATATCGTCCGCAACCTGATGGACCCGGTGATCTGGCGCGAGGCCCCGCTGGAAACCGTGCTCTGCGTGGTCGATGCGGCGAGCGCCGCCGCCGCACTGGACGATCCGCTCGTCCGCGCCCAGCTTCGCGCGGCCGACATCGTGGCGCTGAGCAAGACCGATCTGGTCGACGAGCCGGCGCGGGACCGGATGCGCGCGGCGGTGGCAGCGATCCGCCCCGGCGTGCTCGTGATCGACGCCCCGTTCGGACAGGTGCCTCTGGATCTCGTCTTCCCGGACAGCCCGGATCGCGCGGCCATGCCGCGCACCGTCGGCAGCCGGCGCCCCGGCATCGACAGGTTCGAGAGCCTGAGCTGGACGTCGGAGCGGCCGGTCTCGCTGCCGCGCCTGCAACAGGCCATCAACCGCCTCGCGCCGAAGCTCGCCCGCGCCAAGGGACTGTTCGAGACGGTGGAGCAGCCCGGGCGGCAGTTCCTCCTTCAGTTCGCCGGCGGCCGCGCGACGCTGGCGCCGGCGGGAACGCCGCCTGAGGGCCTGCCCCGGTCGAGGATCGTCTTCATCGCCGAGATCGGAACTCTGTCGGCGGCCGAGATCGCGCGTGTCATGGAGAGCTGCGCCGCCCCTGCCCCGGCGTGACGAGGCCACGCCGGCCGGCAGCCGCCTGCCCCATTCAGGCGCCGCCCGCCCGTTTGCGGACCGAGCCGCGGACATGGCGGAAGGGCAGGACCGAGGAGTCGGCGATCACCGGCCCCGGCGCGGCGGCGACGATGACGCGCTCCGCGATCGGCTCGAAATCGGCCCGGAAATGCACCGAGGATTTCAGGACGATGATCCGGCATTGCGCCGGCTCGACATCCAGATGTCGCAACAGCGCCTGATCATAGGCCTGGGTCTTGCGGCTGGCGATGATCACCCGCACGCCGGGCTCGAATTCCACCAGCGCCGTCGGGCCGAGATTGGCCATGTTGCCTTGCCCCATCGGTCCGGTCAGCGGAAAGCTGCCGAAGCCCAGCTTCAGGACGGTCGCCTCGCCCTCGAAAGGGACGTTGTCCGACTTGCCGCCGAGCGACAGGGTGAGACGGGCGCCCTCGCCGGCCGCGTGGCAGGCGGCGGCGGAGTCCGCGTCGTTGATGAGGCAGATCACCGCGCCCCGCGCGCCCTGCGCCACGAGCTCCGAGAGCAGGCCCGTCGTGTCGCAATGCCCGCCGCCGCCGGGATTGTCCTGGGTATCGGCGACGATGACCGGGCGGCTGGCGCCCTCCGCCGCCTTCAGCGCCTCCGCGACGGCCTCGGCAGCCGGGATGGCATCCGGGCGAAAGTCGTTCTCATGCGCGTCCAGCCAGGCGAGCATCTCGCCGACGGCGGCCCGCGCCTGATCGACCGTCTCGGCCGCGCAGGAGACCGCGGCGCCGCAATCGACGAAATCGGCATAGGGAAAGCCGAAGCAGAAGGCGAGCTCGGCGACACCGTGCCGGGCGGCGATCGCGGCGCGTTGCTCCATGGCGGCCTTCATCGGGCCGGTCATGGTGCATTGCGCGCTCAGCGTGAACCAGTAGTCGAGCTGCCCGAAGGCCTTGGCCCAGGGCCTGCCGCGGCGAATGCGGGCCAGCAGCAGCCCGGCCGCATGGGCGCCGATCTCATGCTTATCGACATGCGGATAGGTGCGGTAGGGAACGATGGCATCCGCCAGCTCGACCATCTTCGCCGTCAGATTGGCGTGGGGGTCGAGCGTGACGATCAAGGGCATCTCCGCGCCGACGATCGCCCTGACCCGCCGCAGCAGCTCGCCCTCGGCATCGGGGAACGTGTCGGTCAGCGCCGCGCCGTGCAGGTCGAGGAACACCGCGTCGAGCGGCCCGCCGTCGAGCGCCACCGAGAGGTCGGCACAAAGCATGGCGGCGATCCGCTCGAAGGCCTCGTCCTGCACGGGCCCGGCCGGCATGGCGAGGCACCAGAGCAGCGGCACGAGTTCCGCTCCCGCCGCCCTCAGGACCGGGAGCGCGCCGGCCGTGGTGGAGGAGGAATTCGCCATCGTCTCCAGCATCGCCGCCCCCCGCGAGAGCGGAGGCCAGCCGCCCGGCTTCAGGAAATCGGCGAAGCGGGTGGGATGGGGCGCGAAGGAATGGGTCTCGTGCTGGAAGCCCCCGACCGCGATCCGAAAAGCCATAGTCCGATCCCGCCGAATCCGGATCCCTGCGATGCGAGACCGTCCGGGGGATTGAATACGAGGCGAGCGCCCGGCGTCAAACCGGAACCTCGCCTCGGGACCGTCCTATTCCTCGCGGAAGCCGGACCGCAGCGAGTCCATCAGGGGCTGCATCAGATAGGCCATGACCGTGCGCTCGCCGGTCGGGACCAGCACCTCCGCCGGCATGCCGGGCTTGAGCCGGCCGCGGATGACCGAAGGCAGCTCGGCCGCGCGAACGCTGACCCGCAGCTCATAGGCAGGCAGCTGCGTGACCTCGTCGCGCAGGGCGTCCGCCGCGACCGACCGGACCTCCCCGACGGTGAAGGGCGTGCTGCGCCCCTTGAAGGCCGGCAAACGGACCTCGGCCGGCATCCCGGCACGCAGGTGGTTGACGTCCATCGGCGAGATCTTGGCCGTGACCACGAGATCGTCGTCCTGCGGCACGATCTCCATCAGCGTCTCGCCCGCGCGAACGACCGCGCCGACGGTGTGCACCTTGGAGCCGACGACGCGGCCGGAGCGGGGCGCGCGGATCTCGGCCCGGGCGAGCACGTCCTCCGCCATGCGCAGCTTCTCGCGCGCCTCGGCGAGCCTCACCCGGCATTCGGCGAGCTTCGTCGAGCCCTCCTCGACCGTGCGCAGGCCGATCTGGTTGATCTGAAGCCGGATCTCGTCATTGGCGCCGGCCAACCGTTGCAGATCGGCGTCGAGCGAGCCGATCTTGCCCTCGAACTCGGTCAGCGAGCGCTGCAGCGGGTTGATCCGCGTCGCCGCGACATAGCCCTGATCCGCCAGCGGGCGCAGCTTCGCCAGTTCGTCCTTGATGCTGGCGGCCTGCGACACGGCGGCGTTGCGCTGGGCCACGCTCGATTCGTACTGCTTGCGCGACTGCGTCAGCCGTTCGCCGAGGATCGAGGCCTCGACGCGCCGGGCGGAGTCGCGCTCCCTGAACTGGCGTTCCTGGTCGAGCATGACCCGCTTCGCCTCGAGGATCTCGGCGGCCTCGCGCAGCTCGGCCGGAAAGGTGATCGCGTCGCTGCGGTTCGTCTCGGCCAGCAGGCGCGCCTCCTCGCCCAGCGCCTGCAGCACGGCGAGCCGGGCGATGCTGCGCTGCGCATGGGCCTGGGTCGTGTCGAGCCGCAGGAGGACGTCGCCGCCCTGCACCTCCGAACCGTCCCGCGCGCCGATCGCCACGACCAGCCCGCCCTCGAGATGCTGCACCGCCTTGCGGTCGCTCTCGACGACGACGCTGCCCTGGGCCATCACCGCGCTGTCCAGCCTCGCGGTCGCCGACCACAGCCCGCCGACGCCCAGCGTCGCGGCCACGACCAGATAGCCCTTGCGGACCGGCCCGCGCCAATCGGCGCCGCCTTCGGTCGGCGTCAGCTTCCGGCCATACCAGCGAACCACGGCCGCGTTGACGGGCGCGAGCCTCTGACGCAGCCAGGGCGCCGCGCGCGCCGACACGGGCACCAGCGTCGCGAGGCGCCCGCGCAGGACCATTCTGCTGCGCGCGGCGGCGAGCCATTGCGGCATGCGGATCGGAAGCCTCACTGCATCGCCCTCCGCTCCACCGCGACGGGCCCGACGCGGCCCGCCGGTCCGAAGGCGCCCTGCGGATTGCGGGATGCGGACGGCGAGCGCAGCAGCGGCAGGAGCTCCTCCCGCAGCCCGCTCCTGACCGCTTGGCCACCCTGCATCAGCACGATCCTGTCGACCTGCAGCAGCAGTTGCGGCCGGTGCGTGATGACCACGACGATGGCGCCGCGCGCCCGCAGCCGCGAGAGGGCCTGAGCGAGCGCGGCCTCGCCGTCGCCATCGAGATTGGCGTTCGGTTCGTCGAGCACGACCAGGGCCGGATCGCCGAAGATGGCGCGCGCCAGGCCGATCCGCTGCCGCTGCCCGCCCGACAGAACGGCACCGTTCTCGCCGATCTGGGTGGCGTAGCCCTCGGGCAGCGACTGGATGAGCGCATGCGCGGATGCGGCCTGCGCCGCCGCGATCACCGCCTCGTCGCTGGCGTCGGGATCGAAGCGGGCGATGTTGTCGCGAACGCTGCCGGCGAAGAGCTCGACGTCCTGCGGCAGGTAGCCGATGATGCTGCCGCGCTGCGCTTCGGCGAAGTGCCGGATGTCGTTGCCGTCCAGGCGCACCAGCCCGCCCGCCGGCTGCCAGACGCCGACCAGCGCGCGCGCCAGCGAAGACTTGCCCGAACCGGTCATCCCGACGACGGCGGCGATCTCGCCGGGCTGAACCTCGAACGAGACGCCGCGCAGGAGCAGCGCCTGCCGGTTCGGAGACAGCACGCTGAGCCCCTCGACGCTGAGCGGCCCGCAGGGATGGGGCAAGGTCGTCTCCTCGCCCGCCTCCGTCGGTGCCTGCAGGCTGGATTCGAGGCGTCGATAGGCGCTCCGGGCCGCGACGAAGCTCTTCCACTGGCTGACGGCCCCTTCGACCGGAGCCAGCGCGCGCCCCATGATGAGCGAGGCGGCGAAGATCGCGCCGGCCGCCATGCTCTGGCGGATCGCCAGAAAGGCGCCGACGCCGAGCACCGCGCCCTGCAGCACGAGGCGCAGCAGCTTCGTCGCCGCCAGGAGCGTCCCGCCCCAGTCGGCGGCGACCGTGTGATGTCCCAGCGCCTGCTCGTGCCGGCCGTGCCATTCGCGACGGATCGCGCCGCTCATGCCGAGGGCCTGGATGACCTCCGCGTTGCGGAACGAGGAGGTCAGCCTTTCGCCCGCCCTCTGGGCGAGATCGGAAGCCCGCATGAGCGAGTTCCTCGTGATGCGCTCGTTCAGCAGCGCCGTGGCCAGAATGGCGACCGCGCCGAGCGTGGCCACCAGCCCGATCGCGGGATGAAGCACGAAGCAGATGCCGAGATAGATCGGGATCCAGGGGGCATCCATCAGGGAAGGCACGAGGCTGCCGGACAGGATTCCGCGTAGCGTCTCGACGTCGCGGATCGGCTCGATGGAGCGCGCGCCCTTCGCTTCCAGGGCACCGCGGAATGCCGCCTCGAAGGCCGGCCGGGCCAGCTCCCGGTCGACGCAGAGCCCGAGCTGGACGAGCGCCCGGCTGCGGAAATGCTCCAGGGCCGCATAGGCCAGGAACAGGGCCAGCACGATCAGCGACAGCATGACCAGCGTCGTGCCGTTCCGGCTCGTCAGCACTCGGTCATAGATCTGCATCGTGTAGAGCGGCGAGACGAAGACGAACAGATTCAGCACGAATGACAGCCCGAACAGCGACATGAACGCCGGTTTCAGGTTGCGGACGGTTTGCGAGAGCATCGTCTTGGGGTTCCTTCGGGCGCGGCGCGCTGTCCCACGGCGGAATGCGGTGATCCCTGCGCGCCGACGCAGAGGCCTCGCCCGGCGGCCGGTCGTCGGGCGCCGGGCGAATGAGGGAACCCGGCCCGGCCAGGCCGAGCCGAATTCCCCGGGAGGACGGGCGCCCTGTCAGTGCCAGTGCCAACGCGAGTGTGAATCGCGATCGCTGTCGTGATCGTTTCGACCCCAGTGACCCCAGTTGTTCTCGACCCAGGTCGGCCATTGATGCTGGCCCCAGTTGCCCCACGGGGTCCAGTTGTGATGGTCGGGCGTGTCCGCGACCGGCGTGGTCGGGGTGGCCGGTTCCTCGGGAGTGACGACGACCTCCGGCGGCTTCGGATTCGGCGCGGGCTCCGGCGTCGGCTCCGGGGGCACGACCGGGTCCGGCCCGGGCTCCGGGCTCGTGACGACGTCCGGGGGAACGCTCGGCTCGGGGGCGGGCTCGGGGGCGGGTTCCGGCGTCGGCTCGGGGTTCCCGCCCGGGCCGGGCTGGGGCTCCGGACTCGTGACCACATCCGGGGGAACGCTCGGCTCCGGGGCGGGCGTGGGCTCGGGGGCGGGCGTGGGCTCCGGCGCCGGAGGGTCCACGACCGGCGCCGAGCCGGTGAGCGACGACCCGATCTTGCCGGCCGGACTCGATTCGATTCCGTGAGCCTGCGCCGCGGAGCCGGATGCGAAGCCGTAATTGCCCCCGGCGGCGTCGATGAAGCCCGGCTGCGACGTCGCCACGCTTCCGAGGTCGCCGCCCCGCTGCTGGAAGCCCTTCAGGCTCAGATCCGCGACCGACGGCGCCTCGCCGTTCGAGGTGTAGTAGACGTTGTCATGGATCAGTCGCGGGTCGGTCTGGTCCGTGTCGATCGAATTGCTGCCGTCCTTCGAGACCTCGATGAAGTTCTCGTAGGTCTCGTTTCCGGTGATCGCATAGCCGTCGACCCCAACGGTCGAGATGCCGTATTTTCCGTTGTCGAGCAGCGTGTTGTCGTGGATCTCGTTGTTCGATCCACCATGGATGTAGATGCCGCTGAACGTCGTGTCCTGGACGAGATTGCCGTAGATCTGGGCGTTGCTCGCCAGGTTGTCGAGGTAGATGCCCGAGCCCAATTCGTAACCCGGCACGAACGCGCCGTCCGTGGTGCTGACGCCACCCGTATCGACGATCTTGTTGTAGCGGATGATGTCCCCCGTCGCGCCGGGGTCCTCGTGCGAGAAGAGATAGATGGCGCCGACATCGGGCGTCGACTGGCCGGAATGGCTGATGTCGTTGTACTCGATGATGTTGCCGCCCGAACGAATATCCGGATCGTAGTTGACCTCGCCGATCGCGAAGCGCGGGACGTTGCTGATCGTGTTGTGGTCGATCTGGTTGCCGGCGGATTCCTGAATGGCGATCGCGCCGTACTGGACGAACACCTCGTTCGAATGATCGATCACGTTGTTCGAGATCTGGTTGCCGCTGGTGCCCGGCAGCAGGGCGACCGAGCTCGACCAGATGTGCTCGAAGCGGTTGCTCGCGATGGTGTTTCCGCTGCTGTCGCCCTCGATCACCACGCCGTTGCCGACATTGACGAAGTGGTTGCCCTCGACGGTCAGCCCCGTCGCGTCATGCACCTCGATCGCGGCCGTCGTCGGATCGCCGTTGGACGCCGCGGTGTTGGTGAAGGTCAGGCCGCTGATGGTCACGTCCTTGGCGCCGTCGACGACGAACAGGCTCTGGTCGCCCGAGGCGACGACTCCCTCCCCCTTGAACCCCTCCGGCGCGCGATAGGAAACCGTCTGCGTCGCAGGGTCGAAGGACCATTCCCCGACATTGTCGGGCTTCGCCTCCGAGACGTAGAAGCGGCTGGCGGCGCCGAGATCGTAATTGGCGGGGGACGTGAAGGTCATCACGTTGCCGTCGATCGACTCGATCGTCAGGCGATCGTTGGCGTATCCGTTCTCCGAGAAGACGGTGACCTGCTGGCCGACCTCCGGCGCATGTCCGGCCGGAAAATCGGACGGGTCGAACGCCAGCGACTGCGTCGCATCGCGCCCGGACGGAAGGTCCTGGCCCCAGAGCCAGCCGCCGCGAACCGGGTCGCTGGGGTCAACGTCGGGAAACCGGCTCTGTGTCTGCTGGACGCCGTCGAAGGTGAGTTGCAGCACCTCGGGGGAATCGACACGGGCGGTCCAGATTCCGTTCGCCCCCTGTGTCCATCCGGTGACAGCCACGCCACCGCTGATCACGCTAGTCTGCCCAGGTTGCGCCACGAACGACGAGCCCGAATCGGCCGCCGTCAAGGTGATCGGTGCATCCAGATGGTACGTGCCGCCGGCGACATAGGTGGTATCGGTCGTTCCGCTCTGCCGCATGGCTTCCTGGGCTCGGGCCAGGGTCGCGAATGCGGTCGACGGATCAAGTCCCGACGCGGTGTCGTTACCGGTCGGAGAGACGTAGAAATTGGCCATAAGGGGCTCCTCTTAAGGCGGTTTCGGCTATGAACCGATCCGCCGCGAGGGTACCCCCAAGCATCCAAGGCCATCTACCCACTAATCGAGACGCTGGAAAATTCGGACTAGTACGACCGTACTACCGATATCAATTTATCATTACATCGTAGAAACTTGCCGTTAACCATATTCTACAGCGAAATGTGGACGGATCGGGGAAATCTCCAGCATCCGCCCCGCGTTACAGCAATGCGCAACCTGACGTTTCGCGAATCAAGCGCTCAACATATGCGCGAAACTCGGCCAGCGTCGCGAGGGGGCGCTGACAGCGATCGCACACCACCAGGGATTGCGAACGCAGGTCGGACGGCAGCAGCACCGCCGGTGAACCGCAGCCTTCGCAGCCGAACCCGGCGCCGAGTGCCGGATCGCAGCCGGGAGCCGGGGCCTGCATCGCGACGGGATGACCTTCGCGCCGGAGCATCGCCCCCTCACGCCGAAGCCTGATAGAAGGACCTGTAGCTGCGGTAGACGGTCCCGCGATCCGACAGGTTGTAGCGCCCCTGCTCCTCCAGATCGACGCCGTTGAGCACGACGCCGCCGACATGCAGGCCGAGCCTCGTCAGGTGGTCCAGCGTCGCGGACACCGTCGATTTCAGCGTGTCGTTCCATTTCACGACATGGAGGACGGTGTCGGCATGCTGGCGCAGGAGCGCGCTGTCGGCCGAGAGCAGGACGGGGGCGACCTCGAAGAGGATGACGTCGTAGCGGCTGCGCGCCTCGCGCAGCATCGCCTCGAAGGCCGGGTTCGAATAGACGTTCTGCCCGTCCTTCAGGCCGGAGGCCCGCCGCACCGTCGCGACGCGGGCGCCGCTGCCATCGCCCGTCGCAGCCGGGGGCAGGCATTGATCGAGCAGCGACTCGTGCGGCAGATGCTCACCGAGCAGGAGACGCCTCGGCGAGCCGTCGACGACGAGGACACGCTGGCCCATCGTCGTCAGCACGCGCGCCATCGCCGCGGCGACCAGCGACTTGCCCTCGCCGGGCGCCGAGGAGGTGATCAGGACGACCTTCGGCGGATTCGTGGCTGGAAACAGCTCCGCCACGGTCGAGCGCACGGCCTCCGCGAAGACGAGGCTTTCGAGGCCGCTGGGGAACCGCTCGAGATTGGGCAGCAGGCCCAGGCAGTTCGTTCGCGTCTCCAGCGCGAACTCCCCTTCGCCGCGGAAGCCGCGATCCCGTTTTTCCAGGAGAAACGCGAGCGACGCGGCCGCCGCCAGGCTGCCGGCCGCCGCCACGCCCAGCATCAGCGGAACGCTCGGCCCGGTCGGCAGCGTCGGCACTTCCGCCGGCGCCAGCACATGGGCCATCATCGGCTTGAACTCGTTGTTGGCCCCGCCCTGCGTGGAGGCCTCCGAGAGCAGCTTCATCCGGTCTCGCGCACCGGCCGCCTCGGCCTGCAATGTCTTCAACTGCCCTTCGAGTCGCTTCGCCTCGATCGTCTTCTGCTGGAGCGCCGCCACCCGGGCGGTCAGCATCTCCTCGGCGCCCCGCGCCGCCTGAAGATCGTTTTCCATATTGGCGACGGACTGCGCGAGCTGCTGCTTCAGTCGCTCCTGGATCGAGGCGAGGGTCTGCCGCAGCCGCGTCACCGTCGGATGGCGCTCGCCCGCCGTGCCGATCAGCTCGTCCAGTGCCCGCCGGGCCTTGCTCTCCTCGTCCAGGATCGTCTGCACCAGCGGAGAGCCGCCGAGATCGGTGGCCTGCGGGACATTGCCGGAAGCCAGCGATTCCCTGGCGCGGCGCAGGCGCGTTTCCTCGGCCATTCGCGTGGCGGTGGCGATGTTGAGCTGCGAGAGCGCCTCGCGCAGCAGCTGCTGCTGCAGGTCGGCGCCATCCTGCCCGATCTCGACGAAGCCGGTCCGCGTGCGGAAATCCTGCATTTCCTTTTCGACGCGGGTCAGTTCGGCGCGCGCCTCCTGCAACTGCAGGCCGTACCACTTGCTCGCGCGCTGCGACGCCGCGCTGCTCGCCTCGAGCTTCCGGCGCACATATTCGGCGCCGAAGGCGTTGACGATCTTCGCAGCACGCTCCGGATTGGTATCGCGATAGGTCAGGACGATCAGATAGGCCTTCGCGTCGTTGCTGACCGACAGGGAGCCGAGCAGGCCCTGCGCCAGCTGGTCACGCCGTGCCGTCGCGCCCGCCTCGCCGCTGCCGAGGCCGAGCATGTTGCGCGCCGCGTTGCGGGTCGAGGCCGGAAACAGCGCCTGCGCCGCCTTGTCGAGCAGGGACGACAGATGGGACCGCGGTCTCGGCGGCTCGGTATCGAGGCCGAGGCTGGTCACCACGGACCTCGCCGTGGCGAGCGAGCGGATGATCCGGGCCTCGCTCTCGACCAGCGAGGACGCATCGAGCGCCACGCTTCCGCTCGACTTGCCTCCCCCGCCCTGCTCCTCGCGGGCGAAATCGAATTGCAGCATCAGGTCGGCGGCGTAGCGGGTCGGCATCGTCATCAGGACGGCGGCGACCGCGAGCGTGATCGCCGCCGCCACCGAAAAGATCAGCAGGCGCCGCCGCCAGAGCATGGCGAGGAAGTCGAAGGCGACGGCGTCGTAATGGCTGGCCAGCGTGGTCTGCGGGCGGTTGTCGCGCATCTCGCTGAAGAAATTCATGATCTGATACCTCGCGCGGAGCTGCCGCCGGCCGGAAGATCGCCGCGACACCCCGTGGGGCGTCACGCGTGAAGCGTCATCGCGCCCCTCGCGCGGACAGCACCGCGGGAAGGGTCTGAAGCAGAACGTACAAATCCAGCCAGAAGGACCAGTTGTGGATGTAGAAGCTGTCCTGCCGCTGCTGCGCGACCAGATCGCCGTCGCTGCGATCGGAGACCTGCCAGAGGCCGGTGAGGCCCGGCGGCACGCTGACGCGCAGCGCCTGGAACGCCGGGTCGAAGCATTCGCTATGATAGGCCGGGAAGGGCCGCGGCCCGACGATGCTCATGTCGCCACGCAGGATGTTCCAGAGCTGCGGCAGTTCGTCCAGGCTCGAACGGCGGAGGAAATGCCCGATCACCGGCAGGATCCGCGGATCGTCCTGGAGCTTGAAGAAGCGCTCCCACTCGCGCCGCGCCGCCGGGTCGCTCTCCAGATGCTGGGCGAGCCGCGCCTCGGCGTCGGCATACATCGTGCGGAACTTGTAGACCCGGAAGACCCGGCCGTTCAGGCCGATGCGCTGCTGGGCGTAGAGGACCGGCCCGCTGCCGGAGAGCATGACGGCGAACGCCAGCATGACGATGATCGGCAGGAGAAGGACCGACGCGGGAATGGCGAGGGCGAGGTCCATCATCCGCTTCAGGCGCAGATTGCGCGGCTGGTGGATCGCGCAGCGCAGTTCGAGCCCCAGCAGCCCGCCCATGGCGCATGTCCGCAGGTTCAGGGTCTGGCGCACCGCCGCGTCGTGGACGACGAAGATCTGGCGCAGCGGCAGCTTCTCGAGCCAGGCCGCCTTGTCCGCATTGAGGTCCCCGGAGGCGCACAGGGCCACCTCGATGCACAGCGAGGCGATATCGGCCTGCGCGGAGCTGATGACCGGCAGGCCCGCGACATAACCCGGCTCGGCGAGATGAGCTTCGCCATCCGCCAGGACCGCGATCGGCCGGAAGCCGAGCTCCGGGCGCATCTCGAGATCCCGGGCGAGCGCCGCGCAGGACGCCATCGAGCCATAGAGCACGGTGGCGGCGGTCCAGAGGCCGCGCCGCAGCAGAAGCCCCCGGATCAGCCCGTCGAGATAATGGCCGAGCGGGATCGCCACCAGCGTGCCGAGGACGATGTCGGCGGCTTCCGCATGCGGCGCCAGCGGCCCGCCCTCGATCAGGACGATCATCAGTGTCGCCGCGCAGAGATTGGCGAAGCCGCGGCGACGCAGGCGCTCGACCGGATCGGCATGCGCCGAGCTGTCGAGACCGAACATCGCATGCGCCGCGACGCTGGCGAACGTCCAGCATATCCACAAGGCGAGCGGCCCCTCGGCCGCCGGGAAACCGACCAGCGGCCCCACCAGCTGGACGAGCCCGACGACGATCGTGATCGTGGCGAGGTCTCCGGCCGCCAGAGCGGCACCGACCAGTCTGCGTCGCGTGGCGGGCGCGACCGGAAGACCGGCCCGATCCGCCGGTCTCACCAGGGCGATGGCCGGGGCGATGGTCGTGCTGGCGTCGCGCATCAACGAGTCCCCCTCTGTCCAAAAACCGATGCGATGGCTACCGGCCCGCGACCCGCGGGGTGCCGCCCGTTCTCGGGACCGGGGTACGGGCCGCAGCCCGGCCGCGGCCGGCTTCGCGGCCGCTCTCGCTATGGTCGGATGACGTGGGGCCACCCGCCCGCGCGCAGACGGCCCGGACATCAGCGTATTCGACGACATGAAACCTGATGAATCCACCGGCATCGGCAAGCGGGACAGATTCGGCGGACATCTCGTCACCTTCATTTATGTATTTGGATTATCTTCGTTTTTGTTTCACGGGGCATCCAGACGTGAAAGTGGATTATAACCCCTATGACGCAGCCCGCTTTTTCGGAGTAGACAGGCTCGCCTGCCCCCTGAGCAGCTGGAGACTCGCTCCGAGCATGAAGTGCGGGACGATACGGCCATAGCGCCGCCACAGCCGGCGCGGCTCGGACAGCAGCCGGAACAGCCATTCCAGCCCACGACGCTGCATCCAGCCCGGCGCCTGGCGCTTCGTGCCCGCCAGGAAGTCGAAGGCCGCGCCGACCCCGATCATGACCGGCGCGTCGATCCGGCCGAGATGCCGGTCCATCCAATACTCCTGCTTGGGCGTACTGAGCCCGACCCAGACGATGTCCGGTTTCGCGGCGTTGATCATGCGCACCATCTCCTCGTCGCTTTCCGCATCGACGGGCTTGAAGGGCGGCGAGAAGGTGCCGGCGACCTCGAGACCGGGGAAGCGCGCGACGAGGCGATCGCGCAGGCGCTCGGCCAGCCCAGGAGCACCGCCGAAATAATACTGGCGATAGCCCTTTTCGGCGGAGAGCGCGGTCAGCGCCAGCATCAGATCGGGTCCGTAGACCCGCTCGGTGCGGCCATGCCCGAGCTTGCGCGCCATCCAGACCAGAGGCATCCCGTCGGGCGTGACGAGGCCCGCGCGCTCGTGGATCGCGAGCAGCTCGGGATCGGCTTGGCTCTCGATGACGCCGTGCACGCCCGTGATGCAGACGAAGTGCCGCGCCTTGCGACCGATCCAGCCCTCGACCGTGCGCAGGGCGTCCGTCATCGTGATGGCGCTGACATTGACGCCCATGATCCGGACCCGTTCGGCGATCACGTTCGCGGGCATCAGACGGCCCTCGCGATCTCGATCTCCCGCACGGGGTCGTGCTGCGCGGCCAGGACGCTCTCGAAATAGCCGATGGTGCGCGTGAGCCCCTCCTCGAGCCCGACCTTCGGGCGCCAGTGGAGCAGTGTCTCGGCCTTGGTGATGTCGGGGCAGCGCTGGCGCGGATCGTCCTTCGGCAAGGGCTTGAAGACCATCTCGGAGCGCGAGCCGGTCAGGGCGACGATCCGCTCGGCGATCTCCAGCATGGTGATCTCGACGGGATTGCCGAGATTGACCGCGCCTTCGAGCGGCACGGTCGCGTTCATCAGGCGCATCAGCCCCTCGACGAGATCGTCGACGAAGCAGAAGGCCCGTGTCTGCCGGCCGTCGCCATAGAGCGTGATCGGCTCGTTGCGCAGCGCCTGGACGATGAAGTTCGAGACGACACGGCCGTCGTGCAGGTTCATCCGCGGCCCGTAGGTGTTGAAGATGCGGGCGATGCGGATCGGCACGTCGTGGCGGCGCTGATAGTCGTAGAACAGGGTCTCCGCGCAGCGCTTGCCCTCGTCGTAGCAGGCGCGGGGCCCGCTGATGCTGACGAGGCCGCGATAATCCTCCACCTGCGGATGGACATCCGGGTCTCCATAGATCTCGCTCGTGGAGGCCTGCAGGATCGGGATGCCCAGACGCTTGGCCAGCCCGAGCATGTTGATCGCGCCGAGCACGCTGGTCTTGGTCGTCTGCACGGGATCGCGTTGATAGTGCACCGGCGAGGCCGGGCAGGCGAGATTGTAGATCTCGTCGACCTCCAGATAGAGCGGGAAGGTCACGTCGTGGCGCAAAGCCTCGAAATTCGGATTTCCGAGCAGGGCGCGCAGGTTGTCCCTGCTTCCCGTATAGTAGTTGTCGACGGCCAGGACCTGATGCCCCTGTGCGACCAGGCGCTCGCAGAGATGACATCCCAGAAAGCCTGCCCCGCCCGTGACGAGAATGCGCTTTTGCATGTTGGTGACGCCCCGCTCGTCTGCACATGCAGACCAGCATCCAGCTTTGCCGAAAGCTCCGGGCCGGCAAACTACGCTTTCGGGGAGCCAAGGCATCGACGCGGACGAGGACGGGCTACTTCGCCTGCCGGCCTCGGGGGAAGCGCGCCGCGCCGCCGCCGGAGCGGCCGCACATCCGGGCTAATCCCGCCGCGCTCGGGCATCGCCAGAATGACGACGCGGAAAGCGGGCGCCGCCCTGCCATCCTCATCGAAGCCGGTCGCCTGCTCCCTGGCGGCCCGGACAGCGATCGGAGCGGCACTTGCGCCTTCCAGCAGAGACCCACGCATTCGCCTCCCCCGGCCGGCCGGCGAAGGCGCGTCCCTCCAAGGCGTGTCTCTGGCTGCATGCGTTGCTGCTGGCCGGCAGCCTGCTCCTCTCCGGCATCGCGCCGTCCCTCGCCACCGACGATGCACCGTCCGAGACGCTCGTGATCGGCGACAAGGTCACGGTCTCCGTGTTCGGCCAGGCCGACCTCTCCGGCGACTTCACGATCGATGGCGCGGGCGTCCTGCACATGCCGCTGGCCGGCCGCATCCCCATCGCGGGGCTCTCCGGGCCGGAAGCGGAACTGCGGATCCGGCAGGCCCTGACCGATTTCGTCCGCGACGCCGTGGTCAGCCTGCGGGTGGCGGAGCTCCGGCCCGTCTATGTCATGGGCGAGGTTCGCTCCCCCGGCAGTTATCCCTTCCGCCACGGACTCAAGGTCCTCGGCGCCGTGGCGCTGGCGGGAGGCTACCGCGTCGGCGACCAGTCGCTGTCCGTCCTGAGGGGCGAGTTCCTGCTCGCGGACGAGCGCGTGCGCCTTCTCGAGGCCTCTCTGCAGCAGCTCTCCGCCCGGCGCACCCGCCTCGAAGCGGAGCGCGACGGGCTCGAGACCCTGCCCGCATGGGCCGTCACCGCGGTTCCGGGCGCCTCGCAGCTCCTGCGCGGCGAACAGGAGATCTTCGATTTCCAGCGGCGCGCGCGCGAGGGCGAACGCAACCTGTTGAACCAGCAGGTCGCCCGGCTCCTGTCCGAGAAGACCGCGCTCACCGAGCAGGCGCGGCTGGCTGCCCAGCAGGTCGAGCTGACGCAGGAGCAATCCACCGAATACGCCAAGCTCGCGGCGACGGGCCACGGCCTCAGGACCATTCAGGTCGAACGCGAGCGCGAACTCGCCCGCACGCGCGCCGACGTGGCCAAGATCGCTGCCGATCTGGCGAAGAACGACACCGCGCTCGGCGAGCTCAAGCTACGCCTCGCGGAAGCCGACAACGCCTTCACGCGCCGCGTGGTGATCGAGCTTCAGGAAACCCGCCAGAAGATCCTCGAGGTCGAGCGCAGCGTCCCGATCGCCCGCGAGATCTACGAGAGCCGTCGTCGCCGGCTGGTCTCGGGGGATGCCTCGGGCACTCCTGCCGAGTGGGACCTTCGCATCACGCGGCAGGCAGGTCTCGAATCGGTGACGATCCTCGCCCAGGTCGAAACGGCCCTGCAGCCCGGCGACATCGTCCAGATCATGCCGAAGGCGCAGGCGCCGGACCTTGGCGGAGCGGAGGCCGTGACGGGCGCTCCCTCCCGCGTCGCCGACCAGCGATGAACCGACGCTTCCCGATTCCCAGCCGAGAGGATGCGAGCATGCCTTCGACGATACGGCCGATCATCATGTGCGGCGGCGCGGGCACCCGGCTCTGGCCCACCTCGCGCAACTCGCTGCCGAAGCAGTTCGCCATGCTCCTCGGCCAGAGGTCGACCTTCCAGGACACGGTGATGCGGCTCCGGAACAAGCGCTTCGACCGTCCGATCATCCTGACCAACCGCGTCCACCGCGTGCTGGCCGAGAAGCAGCTCGCCGAAATCGGCGCGGAGGCGGATATCGTGCTCGAACCCGAACGCCGGGATTCCGGCCCCGCCATCCTCGCCGGCTGCCTGATCGCCGCCGGCCAGGCCCCCGGGACGCCCGTGCTCGTCGTGGCCTCGGACCATGTCGTGGAGGACGCGGAAGCCTTCCGGCGCTGCGTCGTCAACGGTGTCCCCGCGGCGCGTGCCGGGCGGCTCGTGACCTTCGGCGTCACGGCGCGCCACGCCTGCACGGAATATGGCTGGATCGCGCCCGGACGGAACCTGGAGGGGCGCACCCGCGCGGTCGAGTGCTTCGCCGAGAAGCCCGACGGCCACCAGGCCGCGGAATATCTCCTGAACGGCTGGCTCTGGAACTCCGGCAATTTCCTCTTCAAGCCCGAAGTGCTGATCGAGGAGTATCGCAGCTTCGAGCCGGACTCGGTCGCGGCCGTCGAGCGGGCCGTCGCCGAAGGGCACGACGAGGGCGGCGCCTTCGCGCTCGGCCAGGCCGGTTTCGCCCAGGCCGAAAAGCGCTCGATCGATTTCGCGGTCATGGAGAGGACGTCGCGCGCCGCGGTGGTGACGACATCCTGCGGCTGGTCGGACATCGGGAACTGGGATGCTCTCTGGGCGCTGAGCGCTCATGACGGCAGCGGCAATGTCCGCCGTGGCGATTGCGAGGTCGTGGATTCCCACAACTGCTTCGTCAGCACCGATGGACCGATGACCTCGGTGCTGGGCGTGGAGGACCTGGTCGTCGTCGCCAGCCACGACGCCGTGCTGGTCGCCGGGCGCAGCCGGACCGGGGACGTCAAGCAGGTGGTCGAACTGCTGCGCAGCAAGGGCCGCAGCCAGGCCGAGACGCATGCGAAGGTCCAGCGTCCCTGGGGCTCCTACCAGGTCATCGACGCGGGCGACGGCTTTCAGGTGAAGCGGATCGTGGTCGCGCCGCAGGGCCGCCTGTCGCTGCAGAAGCATCGCTTCCGGGCCGAGCACTGGGTGGTCGTGCAGGGGATCGCGACCGTCACGGTCGATGACGATGTCGGGCGCTTCGGCAAGAACGAGCACATCTTCATTCCGCTCGGGGCCGTGCACCGGCTGGAGAACGACGGCAGCGAGCCGGTCGAACTGATCGAGGTCCAGAACGGCAGCTATCTCGGCGAGGACGACATCGTCCGCCTCGAAGACATCTATCACCGGGTCTAGGCAAGGATGCACGCGGGTGGCGGGATGGGTCAGAAGGCCAAGGACGATGCCCCGGCCGGTCGGCGACCAGCGGGTGCCGGAAACGAGGAGCACCGGGCCGAGCGAGCGGACGCCATGACCTCCGTGGCCCTGCCCGCCTTGCTGCAAGACGACGTCCAGAGGCATTGGCTGCCGGCGGACGACGGTGGCGCGGAATTGATCACGGCGGCTTTCGGCACATGCCCGAAGCCCTCGCCGCGCCAGGCCGTGGCCGGCGCTCCGGTTCGCCCGGACAGCCGGCGGGACACGGCGCTGCCGCTGGACGGCAAGCGGACCGCGCCGAGCCGCCTGTGGGCGACGGTCCTGCTGGTGCTGCTCGGGCTCGCCCTGCTGCTGGCGACCGGAAGCACGCCGCCATGACGAGCCGGGCGGTGTTCGCTCCGCCCATGGCCGAGTTGCGAGAGGGTCCTGTCATGAGGATCGCATGCGTCGTCCCCGCCGAGACTTCTCTCTCCGCCGGCCGGGGCGGGAAGGGATGGGCGCGATGAACGGCCATGGCGGAGGATTGGCGGCAGCGGGGCGTCGTGGCGCGGAGATGGCGGGCCGCTGGCCCGGGATCCTGCAGGCGCGGCAATGGCTGTACGGCTTGCGCTTCCGCACCGGCAGCTTCCATTGCGGTTACAGCGGTGCCTATGAGAGCTTCGAGGCGGCCACCCGCGCGCTGCCTCCCGGCATGGCCGGCTTCGATCACGCCGCCATGACCGATATCGACCATTACACGACGGTCGGCGGCGGTTTCGAACCGATGCCCGCCACCGAATATCCCGTCCTGTTCTGGCTGCGACAGGCCATGGACGGGGGGGCTCGCTCGGTCTTCGACCTGGGCGGCTATGTCGGCCACGTCTTCCGGCAATACGATTCCTATCTCCGTTTCCCCGAGGATTTCCGTTGGACCGTCTTCGACGTCCCTCACGTCACCGAGGCGGGCCGGAGGCTGGCTGACCGCGACGGCATCGCCGGGCTGGATTTCACGAACGCGCTCGATGCGCTCGAAAGCAGCGACGTGCTCCTCGCCGCCGGCTCGCTCCAGTACTTCCGCGAGGACTATCTCCAGGAGGCGCTGGCGGCTCGGACGCGCCGCCCGCGGCATGTCCTCGTCCAGCGCACGCCCCTCCATGCGCGCAACTCCTTCGCGACGATCCAGTCCGTCCTGACGCGCGGCGGTGGCGCCTCGTTCTGTCCCTATACGGTGGCCGGCCGCGCACGCTTCATCAACGGCCTGACGGCCCTCGGCTATCGCCTCGTCGACGACTGGGAAAAGCCGCGCAGCCTCGACATCCCGTTTCACCCGGAATGCCATGTCGACAGCTATTCCGGGCTCTATTTCCGCCTTGCCGACACCGCGCGGGAGCCGGTGCGCCCGGCCGGGTGAGCCGCGTCGGTCTCGTCATGGCGAGTTGGCGTTACCCCGACTGACACCATTTTGCCTGCTGTCGGCGCCGCATAATCTTACGAAACACAGAGATTTGCTTTTTCCGAAAGAAAAAACCGCCTTCGATGATCACGATCGAACGAAATCGGAGGGGATTTGGATTGGAACGACACCCATGAACGCAGGAATGACTTGCCAGGACGGCAAAGTCGAAGCGTCGCTCCGGAGCGATCGTGGAGCCGAACCGGCCACTCTGGTCAGTCTTTTTGCAGCCCAGCGCGACGCCCGGCCCCGCGACATCGCGCTGTCGCTCGGCTCCTCGGCCCTTTCCTATGAAGAGCTCGACCGCCGCGCCGAGGACCTCGCGGATCGCCTCGTCGCGGCAGGCGTCGGCCACGGCGCCATCGTCGGGCTCTGCGTGCCGCGTTCGCTCGAGCTGATCGTCGGCATCCTGGCGATCCTCAAGGTCGGCGCGGCCTATCTGCCGCTCGATCCCGCCTATCCGGCCGACCGGCTGTCCTTCATGGTCGAGGATGCCGATGCGGCGCTCGTGATCGGCACGGCCGGCAGCACCTCCTGGCTGGCCGCCGGCCGCCCGCGCCTCGATCCCCTCGGCAGCGGCGAGCCGGTGGCCAGGCGCCCGCCCGGCCCCTCGCCGGCTCCCCACGATCTGGCCTATGTGATCTACACCTCGGGCTCCACCGGCCGCCCCAAGGGCGTCGCGGTCGAGCACGCGGCCGTGGTGCGCCTGTTCGGCAGCACGGAAGGCTGGTTCGGCTTCCGCCCGGGCGATGTCTGGACGCTGTTCCATTCCGTCTCCTTCGATTTCTCGGTCTGGGAGATCTGGGGAGCCCTGCTCCATGGCGGCCGCCTCGTCATCGTGCCCGACGCCGTCACGCGCGATCCCGAAGCCTGCCTTCGCCTCATCTCCGACGAGGGGGTGACGGTCTTCAATCAGACGCCCTCCGCCTTCGGCGCGTTCGATGCCGCCGACCGCGAGCGGGCCGGCCGAGATCCGCTCGCGCTGCGGCTGGTGATCTTCGGCGGAGAGGCGCTCGATCCGCGCAGGCTCGCCGGCTGGTACGCCCGCCGGGGCGAGCAGGCGCGCCTCGTCAACATGTACGGCATCACCGAGACGACCGTGCATGTGACCTACCGGCCGCTCTCTGCCGCCGACACCGCGCGCAGCGGCAGCCCGATCGGCGAACCGATCCCCGATCTCGAGATCCTGCTGCTCGATGGCGAGACCATGCAGCCCGTCCCGGCCGGGGAGACAGGCGAGATTTTCGTCGGGGGGCCTGGCCTCGCGCGCGGCTATCTCAACCGTCCCGAACTCACGCAAGCCCGCTTCGTGGCCCATCCCTGGCGGCGCGGCGAGCGGCTCTACCGCTCCGGCGATCTCGGCCGCCTCATGCCAGGCGGCGAATACGAGCATCTCGGGCGCGCCGACCAGCAGGTGAAGATCCGGGGCTTCAGGGTCGAGCTCGGCGAGATCGAAACGGCGTTGATCGCCCATGCCGCCGTGCGGCAGGCGGCGGTCGTCCTGCGCGCCGATGACGGCGGAGCCGAGCGTCTGGTCGCCTATCTCGTGCCGGACTGGTCTGCGCCGCCTTCCTCGGCAGCCCTCCGGGCCCATCTCGCGGGAAGCCTGCCCGACCATATGCTTCCATCGCACTTCGTCTCGCTGAAGGTGCTGCCGCTGACCGTCAACGGCAAGCTCGACCGCGCCGCGCTGCCGGCGCCGGGCCAGGAACGACCTGACACCGCGCCCGGCCACGGCAGGCCGCACAGCGAGAGCGAGCGCCGGATCGCCGAGATCGTCGCCGGCGTCCTTCGCCTCGAGCACATCGGCATGGACGACAACTTCTTCGACCTCGGCGGCGACTCGCTGCTGATGGTCGAGATTCACCGGCGGCTGCGCCGGAGCGAAGCGCCCGGCCTGGCCCTGATCGAGCTGTATCGGCGGCCGAACGTGCGCGCGCTCGCGGCCCATCTCGCGCCGAACCGTTCCGCCCCCCTCGACCTGCTCGCGGCGGCACGGCTGCGGGGAGAGCGCTCGCGCGCCCGGTCGGGAAACATGGCCGGGGCTCCTTCCGCACCGGCGCAGGACGAGTGAGCACGCGATGAAGCAACCCTTGCCCGACAACGCCGTCGCGATCATCGGCATGGCCGGCCGGTTCCCCGGAGCGGCCGGCATCGGGCCCTTCTGGCAAAACCTGCTGGACGGGGTCGAGTCGATCTCGCGCTTCGACGCCTCCGAGCTGGAGGACAGTTTCGACGCGGCGACACGGGCCCTGCCGAACTTCATCCCCGCGCATGCGATCCTAGAGGACGTCGACCGCTTCGACGCGCCGTTCTTCGCGATGCAGCCGCGTGAGGCCGCCCTCACCGATCCGCAGCAGCGGGTTCTGCTGGAATGCGCCTGGGAGGCTCTGGAAGACGCCGGCTACGATCCGGCGGCTCCGGGAAGCTGCATCGGCGTCTTCGCGGGCGCGACCTCCAGCACCTATCTGCTGCAGCACCTGCTGCAGGATCGTGCGGCGCTGGCCGCGTACACATCGGGCTTCCAGCTCGGCAACCTGCCGCAGCTGCTCGGCTCCGCCAGCGACTTCACGGCGACGCGCATCGGCTACAAGCTCGGCCTGACCGGCCCCTGCGTCGCCGTCCAGTCCGCCTGCTCGACCTCGCTGCTGGCGACCGCCCAGGCGATCCAGAGCCTGCTGGCGCATGGTTGCGACATGGCGCTGGCGGGCGGCGTCTCGATCACCTTCCCGCAGCGGCGCGGTTATCTCGCCCAGGAAGGCGGCATGGCCTCGATGGACGGCCATTGCCGCGTCTTCGACGCGGGCGCGAACGGCACCGTCTTCGGCCATGGGGCCGGGCTCGTCGTGCTGAAACGCCTGGCCGAGGCCGTCGCCGACCGCGACCACATCTATGCCGTCATTCGCGGCGTCGGCGTCAACAATGACGGGGCCGGCAAGGTCGGCTTCACCGCGCCGAGCGTCGACGGCCAGGCCGCCGTCATCGCCATGGCCCACGCGGCCGCGGGTGTCGACGCGCGCTCGATCGGCTATGTCGAGGCGCATGGCACGGGCACGCCGATGGGCGACCCCATCGAGGTCGCCGGCCTGACCGCGGCCTTCCGCGCCAGCACCGAGGATCGCGGCTTCTGCGCGCTCGGCTCGGTGAAATCCAACATCGGCCATCTCGACGCGGCCGCCGGCGTCACCGGCCTCATCAAGACGGCGCTCGCCATCGAGAGCGGCACGCTGCCGGCGAGCCTGCACGTCACGCAGCCCAATCCGGCCCTCGACCTGGAGAACAGTCCGTTCTTCATCGCCGACCGCCGCCAGCCCTGGCCCGACCACACCGGCCCGCGCCGCGCCGGCGTGAGTGCCTTCGGGGTCGGCGGCACCAACGTCCATCTCGTCGTCGAACAGGCGCCCGACATCGAGGCGAAGCGGTCGACGCGACGCCATCACGTCCTGCCGCTCTCCGCCAGGACGCCGGCCGCGCTGGATCAGGCGCGCATCAGGCTGGCCGAGCATATCGAGGCCCGGCCGGACCAGGACATCGCCGACATCGCCTTCACCCTGCAGACCGGGCGGCGTCATTTTCCCCATCGCGCCGTGGTGACCGGGCAGAGCCGCGCGGACCTCGCCGCGGCGCTGCGCAAGCCGGCCCCGCCGGGCGCGCCATTGGCGAGCGATACCGGCGATCTGGTCTTCATGTTCCCCGGGCAGGGATCGCAGCACCCCAACATGGCGCGCGAGCTCTACGCCGGCGAACCGGCCTTTCGCCGCACCGTCGACCGCTGCTCCGAAATCCTGCGTCCCGCACTGGGGCTCGACCTGCGCAAGCTGCTCTATCCCAGCAATGGCGGCAGCGATCCCGAGCGCCTGTCGGACACGATGATCGCGCAGCCCGCGATCTTCACGGTCGAGTATGCGCTCGCCGAGCTGCTGATGAGCTGGGGCCTCCAGCCATCCGCCATGATCGGGCACAGCGTCGGCGAGTTCGCCGCCGCCTGCCATGCGGGCGTGTTCTCCCTCGAGGACGCGCTCATGCTGGTGGCGACGCGCGGGCGATTGATGCAGGAGCTGCCGCGCGGCGCGATGCTGGCCGCGAGGCTGCCGGACGCCGAGGTGGTGGCGCTGGCTCGGAACGGGGTCTCGGTCGCGGCGTTCAACGCGCCCGGAATGAGCGTGCTGGCTGGCCCCTTCGCGGCGATCGAGGCGATCGAGGAGGAGCTCGAACGGCGCGAGGTCGTCCACCGCCGGCTCCAGACCTCGCACGCCTTCCATTCCGGGATGCTCGACCCGCTGATCGAACCCTTCGCCGAGGCGGTCGCCGCGATGCGACTGGCTCCACCCGAGCGGCCCTACATCTCGGGCGTCAGCGGCGAGTGGGTCGGCGCGGCGCAGGCCACCTCCCCCGAATACTGGGCTCGCCACGCACGCGAACCGGTTCGCTTCGCCGCCGGCATCGCCACGCTCATGCGCGATCTCTCGCCGGTCTTCCTCGAAGTCGGGCCGGGCTCCGCCCTGTCGAGCTTCGCCCTGCAGGGCGCGGGCGCCGGGCGTCCCGCCATCTCCTGCCTGCCGAGGACCGACGACGACGCGGAGGCCATGCTCGCCTCGGCCGTCGGGCGCCTCTGGAGCATCGGCATCGCGCCGGATTGGTCCGGCTATCGCTCGGGCGCGCGCAAGCGCGTCTCCCTGCCGACCTACCCCTTCGAACGCAGCCGGCACTGGGTGGATGCGCCGGCTCAGGACCCGGTGGCGGATGCCACGACACCGACGGTCGCTCCACTGCCCCCCATCCCCAGCCAACCCGATCAGGAACTGGCCATGTCACTCCAAGCCGCAACGAACAGCGCCGCGAGCCTCGCGGCGCTCGGCACCCGCATCGCCGCGATCTTCGAGAACCTGTCGGGCCGCTCCATCGGAGAGGGCGAGAATACGGCCTCCTTCGTCGAGCTCGGCTTCGACTCCCTGCTCCTCACCCAGGCCGCCCAGAACCTGCAGACGCATTTCGGCGTGCCCATCCGCTTCCGCCAGCTTCTCGACGAGCTCGGCAGCGTCGACGACCTGACCCGCCACATCGCGGAGCTCCGGCCGGCCGAAGCGGCGGCCGAGCCCGCGCCGACAGCGCTCGTCATGGCACCGGGCGCCACGGTGGCCACGGCCCCTGCCATGCCGTTCGCCGCTCCCCCTCTCCCCGTCGCGCCCGCAGCGCGCGGCGACGGGTCGGCCGATGCCCTGATGCGCGAGCAGCTCGCGGTCATGTCGCGGCTGATGGAGCAGCAACTGCAGACGCTGAGCGGCGCGCCCGCCCTGCCCTTGCGGCGCGAGGCCGCGCCTCCGCCGCCCGTCGAGCGGGCCGCCCCCGCGAGCCCGGCACCGGCGGTCGCCGCGCCGAAGGCGGCCGTCGCGGCGCAGACCGCTTCAGGCGAGACGACGTCCCGCATCCGCTCGCTGATCCGCTCGCCCGGAAGCGCCGCGCTCAGCGACGGCCAGCGCGCGCATCTCCAGCGGCTGATCGCGCGCTATGTCGCCCGCACGGGCGGCTCCAAGCGGCTCGCACAGGAGCATCGCGGTGTCCTCGCCGATCCACGCACGGTCGCGGGTTTCGCCGCCGAATGGAAAGAGATGGTCTACCCGATCGTCGCCGCGCGGGCCAAGGGCGCCCGCATCTGGGATGTCGACGGCAACGCCTATATCGACCTCGTCAACGGCTATGGCCAGACCGCCTTCGGCCACGCGCCGGACTTCGTGGTGGAGGCCGTGCAGGCCCAGCTCTCGCAGGGCTTCGCCATCGGCCCGCAGACCCCGCTCGCCCACGAGGCCGCGACGCTCTTCTGCGAATTGACCGGCCATGCCCGCGTCGCCTTCTGCAACACCGGGTCGGAGGCGGTGATGGCGGCGATCCGCGTCGCGCGCACGGTCACCGGCCGCGAGCGCGTCGCGGTGTTCTCGGGCGCCTATCACGGCCAGTTCGACGAGGTTCTGGCGCGCGGCGTCGGCGCGGGCGAGCAGCGCCGCGCGGTCCCGGCCGCGCCCGGCATCCCGGCGGACGCCGTCGGCCGATTGACGGTGCTCGAATACGGCACGGATGAAAGCCTCGACTGGCTGAAGGCGCATATGCACGAGCTCGCGGCCGTGCTCGTCGAGCCGGTCCAGAGCCGCCGGCCGGGCTATCTGCCCGTCGCTTTCCTCGAGGAATTGCGGCGCATCACAGCGGAGAAGGGCGCGGCCCTGATCCTCGACGAGGTCGTCACCGGCTTCCGCGTCCACCCCGCCGGCGTGCAGGGACTGCTCGGCATCGTCCCCGACATGGCGACCTATGGCAAGGTCGTCGGCGGCGGCATGCCGGTCGGGCTGCTGGCCGGGCAGCCGCGCTTCATGGACGCGCTCGACGGAGGCGACTGGCGGTTCGGCGACGACAGCGTCCCCGAGGTCGGCGTGACCTTCTTCGCCGGCACCTTCGTGAGACACCCCGTCGCCCTCGCCGCGACGGTCGCCGTGCTGAAGCACGTCAAGGCCCATGGGCCCGCCCTGACCGAGGCGCTGACCGGCCGCATGCAGAAGCTCGCCGGCGATCTCCGGGCGGCCTTCGCCGAGGTCGGCTGGGACGTTCCGATCGAATCCTATGGCAGCGTCCTCTATTTCGAGCCGGGACGCGATCACCGGCTCGGCAGTCTGCTGCCCTATCATCTGCGCGCCCGCGGCATCTTCGTGCAGGAGCACTATCCCTGCTTCCTGACCACCGAGCATGGCGAGGCGGAACTCTCCGAGATCGTCCAGGCCTTCCGCGACAGCCTGAGCGAGATGCAAAAGGACGGCGTGCTGCCGGCCGGCGCCGCGAAACCGATCTCCGCCCGGCGCCCCGCATCGCCGCAGCCGCTCGAGATCCCGCTGACCGAGCCGCAGGCCGAGATCTGGCTCTCCGAACAGACCGGCCCGGAGGCCAGCGCCGCCTTCAATGAATCGGTCAGCCTCACGCTCAACGGCATGGTCGATCCCGCGCGCCTGGCCGAGGCCGTGCGAGCCGTCGCGGCGCGGCACGCGATCCTGACGGCCACGTTCTCGCCAGACGGCGAAACGCTGCGCCTCGCGCCGGACCGCGCCCTCCCGATCGTGATCCTCGATCTCGCCGGCAGCCCCGATCCCGACGCGGCCTTGCGCGAGCGCATCGAGGCGCGCGCGAAAAAGCCCTTCGACCTCGTCGCGGGCCCTGTCGCGGAGGCGGAGATCGTCCGGCTGTCGCCGCAGCGCCATGTCCTCGTCCTGTCGGCGCATCACATCGTCTGCGACGGCTGGTCGACGAACCTGCTGCTGCAGGAGATCGCCACCGCCTATCGCCTCGGTGCCTCGGCGCTCGGGCCCGTCATGCCCTTTGCGGAGTATGCCGCCCGGCTTCGCCGGGATGGGAGCGCGGCAGCGTCGGAGGCGTATTGGCTGAAGGTCTTCGAGCGTCTGCCGGAGCCCCTCGAACTGCCGACGGACCGGCCGCGCTCGGCCGAGCGCAGCTTCCGGGGCGCAACCCGGACGAGCTTCATCGACGCCGAGCTGTACCGCACCGTGAAAGCAGCCGGCGCGCGCCGGCGCCGCACCCTGTTCGCGACCCTGTTCACGGCATTCCAGACGCTGCTGTTCCGTCTGTCCGGCCAGCGCGATCTCGTCATCGGC
Organism: Chelatococcus sp.; assembly: GCA_003248805.1. Lineage (GTDB taxonomy): Bacteria > Pseudomonadota > Alphaproteobacteria > Rhizobiales > Beijerinckiaceae > Allobosea. The sequence continues at coordinate 69,714 of QFQY01000002.1, forward strand.
GTGCCGGCCGCCGGGCAGTCGCTGCTGGAAGGCGCGGTTCCCGTCGGGCATTGCGTCAACTTCCTGCCGATCCGGGGAACGATCGAGCCGCAGCAGTCCTTCGGCGACAATCTCGACAAGACGAGCCGCATCGTCCTCGACGCCTACGACCATCAGAGCTGCACCCTCGGAGCCCTGCTGAAGCGGCTGCGCGTTCCGGCGGTCCAGGGCCGGCTTCCGCTCACCGAGGTTCAGTTCAACCTCGAAACGCTGGCGGGCAATCTGGATTTCGGCCCCGGCATCGCGACGGGGGCGGAGCCCAATCCGAAGGCGTTCTCCACCTTCGACATCTACGTCAACATCATCGAATCGAGCGACGGTCTGCGCATCGACTGCCATTACGGCGCCGACCTTTTCGACGCGGCGACGATCGACCGCTGGCTCGGCCATTTCCGCATGCTGCTCGCCGCCTTCGTCGCGCAGCCGGACCTCGCGGTCGGTGCCCTGCCGATGGGCGACGAGGCGGAAGACCGGCACCTGATCTCGGAATCCCGGGGGCCGGACGTAGCGCTCCCGGACCAGCAGGGCACCGTCGGCGCCTTCGAACTACAGGCCCGGCAGCGCCCCGACGCCGTCGCGGTGTCCTTCGGCGATCAGGACCTGACCTATGGCGCGCTGAACGCCTGGGCGGATCGGATCGCGGCGGAGCTCACCGCGCGCATCCGGGAACCGGAGAGCCGGGTCGCGCTCATGATCGAGCGCTCGCCCGCCCTCGTCGCGGCCATGCTCGGAGCGCTCAAGGCCGGCTTCCCCTACGTGCCGCTCGACCCCGCCATGCCGCCCGCCCGCATCCGCACGATCCTCGGGGATTCCGGCGCGGTCGCGCTGCTGGGCGCGGGCCCGCGCCCCGACGCCGCGCTCGGCGACCTGCCCGGCATCGAGAGCATCGACGTCCACGGCACCGACCCCAAGCTCGCAGGCATCCGCGCCAACGCGCCGGCGCCCGACCACCTCGCCTATGTCATCTACACATCGGGCTCCACCGGCGTGCCCAAGGGCGTCGAGGTCACGCATCGCGGCCTCGCCAACCTGCTGCTCGCCATGGCGCGCGAACCCGGCATGGACAGCACCGACACGCTGCTCGCGGTCACCAACGTGACCTTCGACATCGCCGCCCTCGAACTGCTTCTGCCCTTGATCCAGGGCGGCCGCGTCGCCATCGCGACGGCAGACGAGGCCAGGGACGGCGCGGAGTTGCTGGCGCGGCTCGAGCGCAGCGGCGCCACCCTGATGCAGGCGACGCCGATGACCTGGCGGCTTCTTCTCGCGGCCGGCTTCCGCTCCCGGCCGGGCTTCCGGATGCTCTGCGGAGGCGAGGCGCTGCCGCGCGAACTCGCGATGACGCTGCTCGAGGGCGGGGGAGAGCTGTGGAACCTCTACGGCCCGACCGAGACCACGATCTGGTCCTCCGTCGATCGCGTCCGGGCCGACGATGCCGTCGTCACCATCGGCAGGCCGATCGCCAATACGCAGTTCTACATCGTCGACGGCAACGACCAGCTCGTCCCGGTCGGCATCCCCGGAGAGCTGCTGATCGGCGGGGACGGCCTCGCCCGCGGCTATGCCGGCAACCCCGAGCTCACCGCCAGGAGCTTCATCCGCAATCCCGTCCCGCAGGCCGCCGGTGCGCGCGCCTACCGCACCGGAGACCGCGCGCGGTATCTTCCGGACGGGCGCATCCAGCATCTCGGCCGCCTCGACCATCAGATCAAGCTCCGCGGCTTCCGCATCGAGCCGGGCGAGATCGAGGCCGTGCTGGCGCGCAAGGCCGGAATCGTCTCCGCGGTGATCCTGCGCGAGGATGTCCTCGGAGAGCCCCGGCTGGTCTGCTACCATCTCGCATCCGGCGAGGGCGGCGACACGCCTCCGGCCGAGCTGCGCAAGCTGCTGGCGCAGGACCTGCCCGACTACATGATCCCGACGGCCTGGATGAAGCTGAGCGCGATGCCGCTCAACGCCAGCGGCAAGCTCGATCGCCACGCGCTGCCGGTGCCCGATCTCGAACCGTCGCAGCCGCGTGCCGAAAGCGCGGCCCCGCGCAACGCCACCGAGGAAGCCCTTCTGAGGATCTGGTCGGAGGTGCTGCGCCGCGACGATATCGGGACGGAGGACGATCTCTTCGATCTCGGCGCGGATTCGCTCGCGATCTTCCAGATCACCGGGCGGGCCCGGCGCGACGGCATCAAGCTGACAGCCCGCGATCTCTTCCGGAACCGGACCATCGCCGGCGTCGCCGCCTCGCTCGCGGCGGCCGAGCCTGCGCAAGCCGCATCGAGCGCGACCGCGCAATCCTTCTGGAAGATGCCCTGGCGCCGCCCCGCAAAGCCGAACGGGCACGGTGCCGAACACACGCCCGAAGACGCCTCCGCCCCGCGTGAACAGGGATGATCGAGCCATGCCGACCCCGATCAGTCTGGATCCAGCCCGGCTGCTCCGCACCGCCCTGCAAACGGGCAGGAGAGCGCCTTGCTCGTCGGCTCAGGAGCGCTATTGGCGCATGGACCGGGACGATCCCGGAACGCCTTCGCTGAACATCGCCGTCAAATGGCGCATCCGCGGCCATCTCGATGCCGGCTTGGCGCAGGAGGCGTTCCAGGCCACGCTCGCCCGGCACGAGACGCTGCGCAGCTCGATCGCGGTCTTCGACGGCCAGCCGATGCAACTGATCGCGGACCATGTCCCGTTCAAGCTCTCCGAGATCGATCTCTCCGGCCTGGCCGAGCCGGACCGGGAGGCGGAGGCCGGGCGCATCGCGGCCCTGGACGCCCGCACGCGCTTCGATCTGGCCGCACCGCCGCTGTTGCGGGCGACCTTGCTGCGTCTCGGCCGGAGCGAAGCCATCCTCCTCGTCACCGCCCACCACATAGTCAGCGACGGCTGGTCGATGGGCATCATCGCGCGGGACTTCGTCTCGGCCTATCGGGAGCTCGCGCTGGGCGGCAGGACGCAGCTCCCCGAGCTGCCGCTGCAATACGCCGATTTCGTCGCCTGGAACCGCGAGGCTCTCGCCGGCGGCATGCTCGCGCGCGAGGAACTCTACTGGAAGGACAAGCTCGCCGATCTGTCCCACGTCGCGGTGCCCCCGGACGTTTCCGCCGCGCGCCCGGGCTCCGAGGGCGCCACGATCGCCCGCCTGCTGCCCCGGCCCCTGACCAGCCGACTCGCCGACTTCGCCCGCGGCGAAGGCATGACCTTCTTCGTCGCCGCCTATGCGGTCCTGCTCGTCCTGCTGCAGCGGCGCACCGGAGCCTCCGACATCGTCGTCAGCACGCAGATGGCGGGGCGCGACGAAGTGGAGCTCGAGGGGCTCGTCGGCCCGTTCGTCAACACGGTCGTCCTGCGCACGCAGACGGCCGGGCGGCAGAGCTTCACCGAACTCTGCGACGCCGCGCGCCAGACGTTCGAGGACGCGATCGAGCATTGCGCCTGGCCGTTCGACCGGATCGACCCGCGTGCGTCGCCGGGCAGCCGTCCGGTCGTCTCCGTCAACTTCATCGTCCAGCGCGCCTTCATCGGCGAGCTCGCGAGCGAGGGCTTCCGCCTCTCCGGCATCCCCTCGCCCCTGCCGGCAGCGCTCTACGACCTGAACGTCATCCTGGTCGAGCGCGAGGAAGGCTGGCGGCTGACCTGCGAGTACCGGACCGGGCTTTACGAGGAGGAAACGGTCAGGGCCCTGGTCGCCCAGTTCGAGGAGATCGCGGAAGCGGTCCTCCGCGACCCCGGCGAGGTCCTGCCGCTTCAACCGCCGGCCACGCCAGCGAAGCTGCCGCGAGCGGTCGGGCTTGGCGGCTGCCCCGCATCGCGGCCCGTCGATCCCGCATCGATCCGCCGGATCTGGTTCCAGAAGACCGGAACGCAGCCGCCGCTCTTCGCGCTGAATCATACGGCCCACAACCAGAATCTCTACCGCCCGCTGAGCCGGGAGCTCGGAGAGGATCAGCCCTTCCTCACCCTGCAGATCATGGAGCAGCCGGGGGGGAGCCAACCGGCTTCGATCGAGGAACTCGCGGCGCATTACTGCCAGGCCATCCTGGCGACGCGGGCCGATGGCCGCTACCGCCTCGTCGGCTTCTGCCGCACCGGCGTGATCACCTGCGAAGTGGCGCGGCAGCTGACGGCGGCAGGTCACGAGGTCGACCTGCTCGTGCTGGTCGACTGCTGGGGGCCGGGCTATTTCCTGCAGCAACCCTATTGGGCGCGAACCCTGTTCCGGCTCAGGCGGGCCGGCCGCTTCGCGAGACGCTTCTGGCGCGCAGGCCCGCGAGCCTTCGCGACGCGGATGTCGTTCTGGCTGCAGTCGACCGCATCCTTTCGACGGGCCAAGCGGCTGCTGTTCTGGCGCGCGGCGGAGGACGCCGCCGACGAAGCCGAATTCTGGCGTGCGACCGATGCCCTCGAGGAAATGGTCCAGCACTTCGAACTGCCGGACTATGCAGGCCGCACCCTGATCTTCCGGAGCGAGGCGATTCCCGCCGGCTGGCCGCCAGACCCCATGCTCGGATGGGCGGCGCATCTTCCCGCCGCCAGCCAGCATGCGGTTCCCGGCGAGGGCCACGAGGGCGCCTTCTCCCAGAACGGCGCTCGCGCCATGGCGCGGCACATGACCGAAGTGCTTTACGGAAAGACCGGCACCAGCGCGGCGCGGGACTGAAGCTTCCGGGAACGGGAGGCATCGTCCGGCCGCGCCTTCCACGACAAGGACCAGCCCCGGCAGGGCGCGGCGACCGCTCCGCAATAGCCCGGAGCCGGATCGAGATGCGCCAGCTGCCAGCGTCCGACCTCCTGCGGCGCCCCATGGATGGCGACGAGCCGTGCCGGCTCCGAGGGCGCCAGCGACACCTCGAAACTGTCGAGCGGGATATCGAGACCGATGCCCAGCGCCTTGAGATAGGCCTCCTTGCGCGTCCAGCAGCGCATGAATCCCTCGTCGCGCCGCTCCGGCGCCAGGGCGTCGAGCGCGGCGACCTCGCCGGGCGCGAAAGACTCGCCGGCAAGCGCAAGCGAAACCGGTCGAACCCGCTCGATATCGACGCCGATCGGCATGCCCCCGGCGACGGCGACGAGGGCGAGATGCCCGGAGTGGCTCAGATTGAAGCTGACATGCGGGATGCCGCGTTGCTCCACAAGCATCGGCTTCCCGAAATCCGTGGCGCGGAAAAGCAGGTCTCGCGGCGCGACTCCGGTGTAGCCGGCGAGCACCTGCCGGAGCCAGCCACGCGCGGCGACGAAGGTGACGCGCGATGAAGGATCGCGGAAGCGGGCGGCCCGCTCCCGCTCCGGCAGCGAGAGCAGGGTCTCGCGATCGGCCAGCTCGGCCTCGCCGAGATCGGTGCGGCAGCACCAGAGATGGACCTCGGCGGACGAGACCGCGATCATGGCAGGCGCACCGCAGCCCCGATCACCGAGCCGTCACGGCGGGCGTCCGCGCGCCCGGCCTCGAACAGCCCCGATCCGCGCGCCAGAACCGCGAGCATCGTCAGCACCACGAATTCCGACGCCAGGGTGACGGAAATGATGCCCGCCACGCCGAATGCGACGGCGGCGGGGTAGACGGTCAGGATATTGAAGCAGGCGCCGACGAGCGCGGAGACGAAGATCGGCCGCGTTTTCTCCAGCGCACGGAAGGCGCACCCGAGGACGAGGCTGACCAGCGCCATCGGGAAGGCGCAGGCATACCAGACGATCACCCAGTCATAGGCGACGATCTCCCCGCCATAGAGCTGGCGCAGCAGCCACGGACCGGTAAGCTTGAGCGCCAGCACGATGACGCAGCCCGTGAGCGCGGCGAGGAGGAGCGCGACGACGACCGTCTTTCTCACGCCCGGCACCCCGGAGACGCTCATGGCCCGGCCGATCAACGGCGGCAGGATATTCTCCAAAGCCTCCCGTACGACATTCAGCACCGCCAGCACGCTTTGTGCCGCCCGCAGCGCACCGAGGACAGTGGGGCCCAGAAGCCCTGCCGTCACCAGCAGGCCGCTATAGGACAAGAGCCATTGGACCGTTCCGGTCAGCACGAGCCAGCGGGCCGAGCGCCACTGTCTCGCGGTGATCTCGGCGAAGACGCGGCGACGCCACCGAAGCGGCCCGGCGACGGCCATGCCGGCGATGGCCGAGGCGGCGGCGGCCCCGGCGACGGTCAGGAGCGCGCTGTCCACGCTGACGAGATCGTCCTGCCAGAGCACGGCCAGCACGCCGAGTTTCAGCCCCTGGTTGAGCATGTCGATCAGCAGCACGGCGCTGGGCCGGCCGCGGGTGAACAGGAAGCGCCTCAGGAAATCCTGCATCAGGTAAGCGGCGGCGCAGAGCGCGCCGGCCAGCGGCAGGTCGCCGTCCAGGCGGAACGGCTCGAGAGCCGACAGCGCGCCGAAGATCGCCGCTGTGGCCAGCAGGGTATAGACCGCCTGATGCAGAAGGATCACGACGTAGTAGGCATCGGCCACCGGCCCTTCCCGTTTGGAGCCGATGCTCATCATCGGGCTGACGATCAGTCCGAGCTGGAGATTCATCGCCAGGTACACCGCCAGCCAGACCATGCTGTAGACGCCGAAGCCCTCGAGGCCGAGCGACCGAGCGAGCACGATCGTCGTCAGGAAATTGCAGACGCTCGCGAATGCCTGATCGGCGAACGAGGTGGCCGGGCCGAGCGCACGGCGCAGCCACATCGGCGCTTTGGATAGCTCCACGCCTGCTGCCGCGCCGCGCGCCGGCGACCGCATCATGCCCGCCGCCATGGCCGATGGGGCGCCCCGCCTTCGGGCCTCTCGCCGCCTTCGCGTCTCATCTCGCCTCTGCCTGCCCAACGCGACCGATGGCGGCCTCGCGGCCCGCATCCGGAACCGCGACAATAACGCGGATCGCCCGCGCCCGGCCTTGGGCATCGGGGCTATCCCTTCGCGCGACGCGCCCGAGACCCGACCGCGCTGGCTACCCCCGAATCCCAGCGGAGCCGCGGGTCACGACCCGGTATTCTCATCGCTCGTCGCCGCGTCTGCGGCGCGAGCGCGGAGGATCGTTCTTGTCTGCAGCCTCGTCCGCACGCACGGAGCAACGCCTCGAACGGCGAGCCACCGACCGATACCTCCCGCTGCTCGCGCTCGGATTTGCCGGCTACATGGTGGTAGGCAAGAGCTTCGCCTATCTCGGAGTCCCGCCCCTCTATGTCGGCGAGATCCTGTTCGGCCTCGGCATTCTCGCCTTCATCGCCTCCGGCAGCGCGACGACGCTGTTCACCACCCTGCCCGCGCTCTGCGCGGTGCTCCTGGTCGGCTGGGTGCTGCTGCGCACGCTTCAGGGGGTCGGGAGCTACGGGATCGACGCGCTGCGCGACGGAGCGGTGGCGCTCTATGCCGGCTTCGCCTTCATCGTCGCCGCCCTTCTGGTCGAGCGGCCCGCCAGGCTGGCGCAGATCGTCGGCTACTTCCGCATTCACGCGCGGATCCTGATTCCCCTCGCGATCCTCGCCTATGTGATCGCGCGTTTCGCCGGCACCTCGATGCCGAAGCTTCCCTGGCAGAATATCGAAATCCTGTCCGTACGCTCCGGCGAACTCGCGGCCCATCTCTGCGGGGCGCTGGTGCTCGTCCTGGTCGGGCTGTGCACGGTCGGGCGGATCTGGCTGGTCGTGGCCCTCTCCGGCGTCTGCCTCGTCGCGAGCCAGAGTCGCGGCGGGCTGCTCGCCCTCGTGATCCCCCTGGTCGTCGCGGCGACGCTCACGGGTCAGGTCCGTCGCTTCTTCGGAGCGGGCGTGATCGCGTTTCTCGTCCTCGGCGCGGCCTATGTCACGGACGTCTCGATCGAGATTCCGCGCAACGAGCGGCCGATCAGCGCGCGCGCTCTGGTGGACAACATGGCGAGCATCGTGCTGCCGAACGAAGCCAACAATCTCGACGGCACCAAGCAGTGGCGGCTGAACTGGTGGCAGGCGATCCGGAACTACACCGTCCACGGCCCCTATTTCTGGACCGGCAAGGGCTTCGGCGTGAATCTCGCGGAGGCCGACGGCTTCGTCGTCGGCCTGGAGCATGGCGGCCCGGTGCTGCGCAGCCCCCACAGCGTCCACATGACCTATCTCGCGCGCGCGGGCGTCCCTGGGCTGACGCTCTGGCTGCTGACCTGCGCCACCTGGAGCTTCGCGCTGCTGCGCGCCTCCTTTCACGCACGCCTGACGGGAGAGCGCGAATGGTCGCGCTACTTCATCTTCCTCGTCTGCTACCTGGCCGCCATGGTCATCGACGCCTCCTTCGACGTCGCGCTCGAAGGGCCGATGCTCGGCATTCCGTTCTGGATCCTGTTCGGAGTCGGCCTCGGCTCGCTGATGATCTATCGTGCCCGCGACGTCATCGCGGAACCGCCGCTCGCCACGCCCGTCATGATCGGGCAGCGCCCGATCGTCGGCGCCCTGGCGCTGCTCGTCGCGGCAGGGCTCGGCGCTCGCCCGACGGAGGCGGCGGAGCCGCCGGGATGCCCCAAGCCCTCGATCATGATACCGCTCGGCGCGTCGATCCAGGCGGCCGTCGCGGCCTCTCCGCCCGGCACGACCTTCTGCATCGCTGCGGGCGTGCACCGCCTCCAGCGGATCGCGCCGAAGGACGATCAGGTCTTCGTCGGGCTGCCCGGCGCCGTTCTCAGCGGAGCCCAGCCGGTCACCAATCTGCGCAGGCAGGGCGCGTTCTGGGTGACGGACACGCCGCGCCTGCCCGTGAGGCCCTTCGGCACCTGCCTGAAATCGCGACCGGGCTGCAACGATCCGCTGCGCTTCTTCCTCGACGACAGGCCCCTGGAGCCTGTGACCAGCCTCGCCGCGCTGAAGCCGGGCACGGTCTTCAACGAACCGGGCACCGGCAAGTCCTATCTCGCCGACGATCCGCAGGGGCGCTCCCTGGAGAGCACTCGCCAGGCCTATGCCATCTGGAGCAACGGCGCGCGCAACGTGGTCGTCAGGGGCCTCGTCATCGAGAAATACGCCAGCCCCGCCCAGCGTGGCGCGGTTTTCGGGGACGACGACGCGCGCGCCTCCGGCTGGACGATCGAGGACAACGAGGTGCGCCTCAACAGCGGGGCCGGCATCGCCACCGGGGACGGCTCCGTCGTCCGCCGCAACAACGTTCACCACAACGGCCAGCTCGGCATCTCGCCGAACGGAACGGGCGTGCTGATCGAGGACAACGAGATCCACGAGAACAACACCCATGGCTTCGATGCGCAGTGGGAAGCCGGGGGCGTCAAGGCGGGCGCCATCACGAAGCTGACGCTCCGGCGCAACAACGTGCACGACAACCATGGCTCGGGGCTGTGGTGCGACATCGACTGCCGCGATATCGTCATCGAGGGCAATACCGTCGAGCGCAATGCGGATGCGGGGATCTTCTACGAGATCAGCTTCGACGCCGTCATTCGCGACAACCTCGTCCGCATGAACGGCACCGGCTCGGGCGGCCAGCAGGGCAGCAAATGGTTCTGGGGCGCCGGCATCCAGGTCGCGGCCTCGCAGGGCGTGCAGGTCTACGGCAATACGGTGGCCGTGGCGCGCGGCAGCTCGGGGATCATGCTCATCGATCAGGCGCGCAAGCGGACGGCGCAGTCCTTCTACCGGACGAGCGGCAACGTCGTTCGCGACAACATCGTCACCTATGACGGACCGGAGGGGATGTCGGGCGGCGCCAGCGACGTCGCTCCGTCGAGCCCGAATTTCGGCGTGATCGAGAAAGGCGGGAACCGCTTCGAGGGCAACATCTACGTTTTCCGAGCCGGCTCGGCGCCCAGCGCCTTCATCTGGGGGAAAGCCCCGATCTCCTTCGACGCCTTTCGCAGCCTCGGCCAGGAGGCACGCGGCAGGCTCGTGCTGCAGAACTAGCGCGGCTTGCGAGATGAACGCCCCGCCGGCCGCCGCGATCGAAGCAAAGAGGCCAGGCTTCGTATTCCTGGGGTTGGGACGAGACTGCGCCGACACGCTTCCCGGCTTCCTCTCCCTGCTGGATCAGCTCAATGCCGAAGGGCTCGCAGCCTTCGCCATCATCGGCGAGAACGGCTCGCGCGACGGCTCCAGGGCGTTGCTCCAGGCCGCAGAGCAGGCCGGCAAAGTGAAGCTCGTCCCGACGGAGTTCATGAGCCGGGAGCCCGATCGCCTGCGGCGCATGGCGCTCGGGCGGGAGCGGCTCAAGCAGGCTCTCGGGATGTCGGGACTGCAGCCGCGCGTCGTCTGCGTCGTCGATCTCGACAATGTTCTCGCCCGGCCGCCCACGGTTGCGTCCCTCGCCGGCGCGGCAGCCAAGCTCGACCGGCCCGGCGTCTTCGGTGTCTCCGCGACATCCAGGCCGCACTACTATGATCTGCTCGCCTTCCATGACGAAACCCGCGGCTTCGATACGTTGCTGGCGGAACTGGCACAGGCCAGAGGCAACATCCTCGCCTATCACCGCTTCTTTCGGGCGCGGATCTATCCGCATCAGCAGGCGCTGACGGCCGACCACGAGATCGCCTGCACCTCGACCTTCAATGGCCTCTGCCTCTACACGGCGGAGCGCTATCGCATGGGCAGCTATCTGGAAGACGGACCGAGCCGCTGCGAGCATGTGGCCTTCAACCTCGGCCTCGCCGACAGGACGGGCGCGCGCATGCTCATCGACCCGGACCTGGTGCTTGCCACACCGGACGACCATCGCCAGGAACGTTTCGCGCCCTTCGCCTGGCGCCGGCTCAAGAAGCTGCTCGCCGGCATCCGCTGTCGTCCTGATCCTGCCTCCCTCTCTCGCCCCGCCCGATAGGCACTCGCCGTCCTCGGACGCTCTTGACCGGGACGGCCGCTCGTCGCCCTTTCGGCTGCGAGCACCTTGTTCGCCCGCGCTTGTGGCCCTTGTCAGACGCGGCGAAACGCACGGCGGGGCCCATCGCTGCGGCGCCCTTGTGACGGCCTTGAACCCGCAGTATTTGCGATCTGACTTAACCAAAAGAATACAAACCCGGTTCAATCAGTATTATTTTGTTCAAAGCCGTGCAATACTGCATATGCCTAAACGGAATGCGAGACGCGTTGGCGCAATGCAAAAACACAAATGTAATTTTGTTACAAAACAGAAAACCAAACCGTCAAGAAAAGCCCAATATCGGCACGATACCAACGAGACAGAATAAATACCGACCGATCAAAACGACGGCCATCGCCAGCGCTAGAGTGGCCTTTCGCTCACAAATCGACTAAGCTGACTTAGATCAAAGATTCCGAAAAGCGGTGCGGCTACCTTGGTGTGACCATGACGAGCCGGCTCGGATGCATAACCGACACGATCAGCAGCGGGACGCCTGACGTCCGAATATTCCCGCACGAACAGTCGAGGGACCTTCTCCCCTCTGTCAGGGCTCTTGCCGGCGCCGCCACCCCGGCGCATCGAAGGCAAGACCCGATCGAATTCCCCGAGACATGCCCGCCCCTGCCGAACTGTCGGGACACCGCTCGGCTGGCAGCAGTCGCCCGGCGCGGCCGGGCGCGCCTCAATCCTCAATCTTCCGGCGTATCGCTAACGGAGGCCACCGCGACCGGCTGTTGATCCATCGCAGCCCGCCGAAGAGCGGGCAGAGAAGAGGGAGTGCTGACATGGCGATTCACTACTCTCCGAACCTGGCGATCGGCATCGAGAACATCGACAGCCCGTCGCTGGTGGTGGACCTCGACGGAGTCATCCAGGCCCTGAACCACGCCGTGGTCGCGCTGATCCCGGGGATCGGCGCTGCCCACTCGCTGCTCTCGCTCTGCCTGGACCACCATCAGCGTCTGCGCCGCTATCTGATCCGTTGCTCGGCCGCAGCCGCCCCGGTGTTCGAGGAGTTCACCTTCGAAGGAAATCTGCGGTTCCGCTGCCTGGGTCGACTGCTCGCTCCGGAAACGGCCGATCGCCCCGCGACGGTGCTGCTGCGACTGCTGCCGGCGGAGACGCGGATCTCGTTTCCTGCCGAGCCGATGCACTCGGCGCTTTCCGAGCGGCGGCTACGCCTCGCTGCGGCGGAATGCGACGAGCTTCGCGCCGAAAGAACGCGCATCCTCAGACAGTACCTCGTCATGGCCGAAGCCCTGCAGACGCTGGAACAGCAGAATCGGGAATTGCAGCAAGACCTCAGAAGCGCCCGAACGGAAGAACGCGAGCGGATCGCCCACGACATCCACGACCAGGCGGGACAGGAACTCTCGGCGGCGATCGCGGAGATCAGGCAGTTGCGCGAGCATGTTCAGGCCCCGCAGCGGGCGCGCATCGACGCCCTGGAGCACCTGCTCTCGGATGTCGGGCGCAGGCTGCATCGCGCCGTCGTGGGCTGCGTTCCACGCATCGTCGAAGAACTGGGCCTGTTTCAGGCGTTGAGAGTGACCGTGGCCGCCTATGCGGCCGATGGCGGCCTGAAATTCAGCTTCTCCACCAGCGGCAAGGAGCCTCGCCCCTTCCCTCCTCAGGCCGCCAGCGCGCTCTATCGCGTCGCTCAGGAGGCCATGACGAATGTGCTCAAGCACGCCAAGGGCTGCTCGAAGCTGGACGTTCACCTGACCCTGCGTGCCGGGACGATGTCCCTGACCGTCGCCGACGACGGCATCGGCTTTTCGCCCGTGCCGGAAGGCCGGGACGGCGAGCATCTGGGGTTGCCCGGCATGCGCCGCCGCATGGCCGGCATCGGCGGCACGCTTCACCTGGCGTCTTCGCCCGGCTGCGGGACGACGGTGGAGGCACGCGCCCCGCTCGCGAACCCCGTGGTCGCCGGCGCACCGACGCGGGACCTACGACAGTGACGGCGCGGATCATTCTCGTCGACGACCATCCGGTCGTGCTGGCCGGGCTGGAAGCCCTCGTCCGCGCCATGCCGGAGCTCGAGCTGGCAGGCCAGGCAACGTCGGCCTCGCGCGCGCTCGAACTGGTTCGCGAGCATAGTCCCGAACTGGCGGTCCTGGACCTCGGTCTGCCGGGAATGAACGGGGTCGCGCTGGCCGAACGCATCCTCGAAGCCGCCCCGGAGACCCGCATCGTCGTGCTCACCCATTTCGACGAGCCGAGCTATGTCCAGAAGGCTCTGCGGGCGGGAGTGCGTGGCTATGTCCTGAAATCGTCCGGGAGCGACAAGGTCACGCAGGCGATCAAGACCGTGCAGGGCGGCGGGGTCTATATCGATTCCGACCTCGAGGAGTTCCGGTCGGAATGGGTGCGAAAGCTCGCGATGTCCGCCATCGCGCAGACGCCTCCGACCGCGACGGGCAAGCTCACTCCCCGAGAGGCACAGGTGCTGCGACTGGCGGCGATAGGCCATTCGAACAAGGAAATCGCCCGCCGCATCGGCCTCGGCATCAAGTCGGTCGAGACCTATCGCTATCGCGCCTGCAAGAAGCTGCTGCTGAACTCGCGCCTCGACATCATCCGGTATGGGGCGAGCAACGGCTGGATCATGGACATCTGAGCGCCCGTTCGGGAACTCGAACCCTCGTCCCGCGGAGCCGTGCAGCGGCGTCTCGAAGGAGACCTCAGATGCCTGCGGACCCTCGCCCCGGCGCGACGACTATCCCTCCGCGCCTGCGCGCAGGCTGGGAGGAGTAGCCAGCTTGGTCGGCCGCCGTCCGAATTGTCCCGTTATCCATCGGGCCATGCCCGGAAGAGTACGCGACTTCCCGCCGCCTTGCGCGTAGCAGAATGATCTCATTCCCGGCTTGGTGAACTCCGGTCTCGGTCGCGCCGTTCTGATGCGTCGCTGAGCGTGCGTTCGCCGGAGCATCGTTTCAGTCGCGGCGAGCGCACGATGGTGAGGATTCTCGTTGCCGACGAACAGGCGCTCTACCGCACGGGGCTGCGCGTGGTGATCGAGGCGGCATTGCCCGATGTCGACTTCATCGAAGCGGCCGACCTCGAGGGCATGAAGCAGATCCTGACGACCTCGGACCATGTCCACCTGGCCCTGGTCAGCATGAGCCTGGCGGGATCGAACGACCCCCATGTCATCCGCGAGCTGATGCGGGCCTCCGCCGTGACCAGATATGTCGTCATCGCGAGCGACTGCAGCTTCGATCAGGTTCTGCGCTACATCGCGGAGGGTTTCCACGGCTTCATCTCCAAGCTACAGCAGGACGACGAGATCGTGGAAGCCGTGCTCAAGGTGCTGGCGGGGCGGCTCGCCGTCCCGCGCAATCTGCTGCCCGTTCCGCCCAGGAGCCAGAGCGGCACGCCGGGCTCCCCCGCCATGCCGCATCGCGCGGGCTGGAGACAGAATCCGTTCGGTCTCACGCGAAGGCAAAAGGATGTGCTTGCGCTCCTCGCCGATGGACTGTCTAATCGGGAGATCGCGCGCGCGCTCCATATCGCGGAGCCGACCACGAAAATCCATGTGTCGGCGCTGATGCGCGCGCTCAACGTCCGCAACCGGACGGAAGCTGCCGTGCTCGCCAGAACGCTGTCTAAGGCCGCCGAGGCCTCCTCTGGGGACGGGCATTCCCGCGCCGGGAAAAAGCAAGAATCCTAACGAAAATAATCGTTAGAATGTCAGGCTTTACCTTACGTTCACCGTAGATTCATGACAGGACGAACGCGTCCTGACGAACTACCTATTAGCGCTAGTCAGTCTGCAACATGAATCCCGATATCCGCTTCGATATCGGGATGCGCCACGCGACGGCAAGCCGCACACGCCCCGCGAAATCCACAAAGTATAAAATCAGTATATGCCTCGACCCGGCCTTTTATACGCCTAGATATTACATGTTTCATGCGTTGCGCTGAGGGAGAGTAACATGCCTGACGTCATCGAGACGGCCATCATGAGCGACAACGTCCTTCTCCGAGAAGGCATTTCGCAACTGCTAAGTGGCACGCGCTTTCGGGTTAGTCAGCGGACTTCGAGCTTCGATCTCGATTGCTGGCGCAACAAGCCCGCCACGCCGGATCTCTTCATCGTCGTGATCGACGACACGTCCTGCTCGGTGGTCGGCGACATCAGGCACCAGTTCGGCAAGGCGAAGATCGTCGCCCTGGCCCTCCGGGACAACCGCGAGCTGATGCGCCGGGCCGCCCAACTCGGCGCCGTGGGATATCTGGTCGAGTCCGTGTCGGCGCAGGACCTCATCATGTCGCTGGAGGTGGTGATCGCCAACGGCGCCGTCTTCCCGCCGGACCTGCTGTCCCTGATCGCGGAAGTCGCCGTCGAGCCGGAGCGCCTGCTGCAGGACATCATGCGCCGGGCCGACGGGACGTCCTTCGCCGGGCTGTCGGGCCGCGAGGCCAGCATCCTGGAGGGGCTGATGCTGGGCGAGTCGAACAAGGCCATCGCCCGCAAGCTCGCCATCGCCGAGGCCACCGTGAAGGTGCACGTCAAGGCCATCCTCAGAAAGATCCGCGTGAAGAAGCGGACGCAGGCGGCCATGTGGGCGATGCAGAACTCCGTCGCGCAGATCCCCATCGTGCCCGAGCGCGAGCTCGTCGACGAGCATGCCCTGCCGGCCATGATCTCCGTGCCCGAAACCGTGGCCGCCTCTCACCTCCTCTGATGGGCGCGCCATGCAGGGCCGCGCCAGCGGCGGGAGGACGGGCATGATCGTGACCGTGGTGACACCGACGCTGAACGGCGTCGACTATCTGCGCCAGTGCATAGAATCGGCGCAGGGCAACGCGACGGCCGATATCCAGGTCGAGCACGTGATCGTCGACGGCGGCAGCACCGACGGAACGGTCGAGATGGCCCTCGGCTACGGGCTTCGCGTCCTTCAGGGCAAGGACAGCGGAATCTTCGACGCGATCAACAAGGGCTCGTTCAACTCGTCCGGCGAGTTGCTGGGCTTCCTCGGCGCCGATGACGTGATGCTGGAGGGCGCCCTCGAGAAGGTCGTCGAGGCCTACCGGAAGAGCGGACGCCGCTGGGTCTCCGGCGGCATACGCTGGATCGACACGAAGGGGCGGGATCTGGGAGGACTGGCCGCGCCGCCGAACTGGATGACGCCGGCCATGCTCGTCAGCCTCGGCTGGAACCCGCTGATGCACATGGGCACCTATTTCTCGCGAAACTTCTTCGACGAGCTGAAGGGCTTCGACATCAGCTACAAGGACGCCGGAGACTACGAGATGTTCTGTCGCGCGCTGACGAAGGCGCCCTATGGCAGGATCGCGCAGCCCATCGCGTGCTTCCGGCGCACGGGCATGAACAACAGCGCGATCCACGGCAGCCGGACCGCAGCCGAATATGCGAGGATCCAGGCCGTCTACGGGCCCCGCTCCAACGCCCAGAGGCTGTTCTGGCGCGCGCTGCTCAAGGCCTATTTCAACCTCGGCAATCCGGACTGGATGATGTCGAAGATCGTCGATTCCACCCGCACGGCACTGAAGCTGCAACCGAAGGCGCATTTCTGAGGCCGGTCGGAGACTGTTGGGAAGTTCCGGCAGCCCTCGTCCTGAGGAGCCATTCCGTCAGGAATGGCAGCTTGGCTACGGCCTTTGCGACTATGCGAGGCGCGTGAGCAGATGACGCAGCGTCTGCTCCTCGCCGACCATGTCCGGCTTGCGCCGCAGGTTCATGCCTTGAAACAGCAGCGCGTTGTGCCGGACGTCCGACGGCGATGCGCCGAACTCGCGTTTGAAGGCGCGGCTGAACTGCGACGCGTCCTCGAAGCAAAGAGAGTAAGCGACAAGGTGGATCGGATCGGCATTCCAAGGATCCGACAGAAGCGACGCAGCCTTGCTCAGCCTGCATGACAGGATGAATTTGACGACGCCGCCGTCCGTCTCGAAGAGTCGGTAGAGCTGCGACCGGGAAATGCCGGCGCGCTGGCAGATCATGGCTGGCCCCAATGCGCCATCGTGCAAATTCGCGTTGACGATACGGCGAACACGCTCTCGCCGTGTCGCCGCGATCTGGTTGGCCGCCATCGCATCGTTGTTCGGCGACGGCACGACGCAGGCGCGCAGCATCGCGGTCACGGCGCTTTGAAGCCCGGGCAGGTCGGCTTCCGAAAGCTCGGGCAGGGTCTGTTCGAGAGCGATCAGGAAATCCGCCAGGAGATGACCCATCGGGGTATCGAGGGAGGCCCCGATGGCTCCGTCCAGGGCCGGCGCGAGCTCATAGAACGCATCGCGAGGCAGATACATCTGCAGGCGCGTGTCGCCTCCCCTCGCGCTCGCCAGCTCATGTCCCAGCGAAACGACGAAGGGCGTCCGGGCGGGAACGTCGATGGACCGTCCTCTCCCCACCTCGCCATAGGTCCTCTCATGGCCGATGGCGATGTTCCAGTGGTCGATCGGGTTGCGCCGAACGAGCGCCGGCGTCCGGAGGGCCCGCAGCGGCGGAGCCGCGACGCGGCTCAGCCCGAAGCTGCCGAGCGCCCAGTTCTCGCTGGTCGCCGCAAATCCCTGCGAAGCGTCGTCCACGCTGACGTCGAACAGGCCGTCGAACCAGGAGCGCCACGCATCCAGCTGCCGCCCTTGCGGCAAATCCTTCGTGGAGAACACCTGCGGCTGCATGACGGGAAGGTCGATCGGAGCTGACGTTACGATGCGGGAAACCAGCACTCCTTGCGGCCTGAAACGTCAATATCCGCCGCGCACCAGCCGCATGCGCTGGGCGCATTCAGCACGGCTTCGGCTGGCTCGGCACCTTCGAAATCGCCGCGCCGCGAAACAGGACGCGGCACCGGCCTCGAGAAAACTGCCAGGAATCACGAGGGGGCGCCTCTCGGCGCCCCCTCGGTCGGCGTTGCAGCCTACGGCTCAGACGAAACGGAAGTCGTCCTGGGCAAGGCTCGCGAGCTGGACGCCCTTGAGGGTGAGGTGGGTGTCGGCATCGACGGTGAAGACGACATCCTGACCGACCTGATCGGCAGCCTCGTAGGCGGCAGCGAAATCGGCGAAGATCGCGCTCGAGAATTCCAGCACGTCCGAGCTCGAGCCCGTCGTCCTGAAATCGGAGATCGTGTCGCGGCCGAAGCCCGCGGCGAAGACGAAGACGTCGTGGCCCGAGCCGCCGGCCAGCGTGTCGTCGCCCGCCCCGCCCTCGATCCGGTCGTCGCCCGAGCCGCCATCGACCGCGTCGTTGCCGGCGCCGGCCAGGATCACGTCGTTGCCGGAACCGGCATCGATCACGTCGTCGCCCGCTCCCGCCACGATGCGATCATTCCCCGAACCGGCCTTGAGCGTGTCGTTGCCGATGCCGCCATCGAGCACATCGTCGCCCGAGCCGCCGTCGATGGCGTCGTGACCTTCGCCGCCGGTCAGCGTGTCGTTGCCGGCCCCGCCCTTCAGCGTGTCGTTGCCGGCCCCGCCATCGAAGGCGTCGTCGCCATTGCCGCCTGTGACGATGTCGTCGCCGGCGCCGAACAGCAGCTTCTCGATATGGCTGAAGCTGTCGGAGCCGATGCCTTCGCCCGAGACCTTGCCCGCGCCGAAATCGACCGAGACCGCGCCCGTCGCCGCCGAGAGATCGAGCGTGTCGTAGCCCTCGCCGCCGTCGATGACGTCGTCGCCCCGGCCCGCGAGGATCAGGTCGTCGCCGGCTCCGCCGTTGATGACGTCATGGCCTTCGCCGCCATCGAGCACGTCATGGCCGGCGCCGCCGTCCAGGCGATCGTCGCCGAGCCCGCCGACGAGACGGTTGGCCTCGTCGTCGCCGGTCAGGATGTCGTCGCCCGAACCGCCGAGGACAGTCTCGATGCCGATGAGTTCGTCCGCGCCGATGTCGTCGCCCTCGGCCTTGCCGCCGGCGAGATCGACCACGACGCCGGCCGTGTCCTCGGAGTAGTCGGCCGTGTCGACGCCCGCACCGCCGTCGAGCACGTCGTCGCCCGCACCGCCGACGAGGATGTCGTCGCCGATGCCGCCGAGCAGCGTGTCGTCTCCGGCACCGCCCTTCAGGACATCGTCACCGTCACCGCCCTTGAGCAGATCGTCCCCGTCGCCGCCGTCGATATGGTCGTTGCCGGCGCCGCCCGAGACCTCGTCGTCGCCTGCGAGGCCGGCGATGACATCGTCGCCAGCCGTGCCGGGGATGATGTCGTCGCCGTCGGTGCCGGCCGGCACGTGCGGCTCGGGCGCCACCGTGACCGTCGCGGTCGCCGTCGCGCTGCCGCCCCGACCGTCGGAGACGGTGTAGGTGAACGACGCCGCGCCCTCGAAGCCCGCCGCCGGCGTGAAGACGACATTGCCGTGGGCGTCCAGCGCGACCGTGCCACCGGTACCGGACGCGACCGACAGGATGGTGAGCGCGTCATGGTCCGCATCGCTGTCGTTGGCGAGCAGCGACGCCGCCGCGATGGTCAGCACCGTGCCGAACTCCGTGCCGAGCCCGGCATCGTCGGCCGCCACGGGAGCGGTGTTGGGCGGGTTGATGGTCAGGCTCACCGAGGCTTCGGTGGTCCCGCCGCGCCCGTCATTCACCAGCACGGTGAAGCTGTCCTGGCCGGTGAAGCCGTTGGCGGGCGTGTAGCGATAGGTCCCGTCCGTATAGACGAAGACCGAACCGTGCGAGGGCCCCTGCTTGAGGCTGAAGATCAGCGAGGAGCCCGCGTCCTGATCCGACGCCGCGACCTGGCCGGTGACGAGGGTGTTCGTCACGCCGACGGCCGCGCCGTTCACGGCCGTCGGCGCGTGGTTCGCCGGCAGCGTGTCGCCGGCATCGGCGATCTTGACGAAGTGGACATCGTCGAGCGCCACGCCCGCGCCCCAGGAATCCTTGACGCCCGTATCGATGAACTCGAGCCGGTTCGAGCCGTTGCCGGAACCGCCGACCACGTCGAAGCTCAGGGTCGTCCAGCTCGCACCGGTCTGCGGCGGCAGGCCGTCGAAGATGACCTCGCCGTTCCACAGCACGGTGATGCCGTCGTCGTAGCGCCCGTTGTCCGAGTCGGAGAGCGAGAAGCTGACGCGGTATGTCGCTCCGGTCTCGGCCTGGGAGATCGTCTGGCCGATCCTGTTGCGGGCCGACTGGCCGGCCCCGTCCATGTCGATCCAGAAACGGCCGTCCTTGGCATGCACCCCGCCGTAATTGTCGAGATGCTGTTCGATGCGCTTGAAGTTCGCATTCGTCCAGCCGGCGATCTGGCCGTCCAGATTGCGGTAACCCCAGTCGGAGCCGCCATTGTAGTTGCCGGACTCGCTGATGTCCTCGAAGCTTCCGTTGATGATCAGGTCGGTCCCGATCGCCACCTGGGACGCGGAGGACTTGACGGTCAGGTCCACGGTCGCGGTGTCCTTTCCGCCGCGGCCGTCATCCACCAGGTAGGTGAAGCTGTCCGAGCCGTGGAAGCCGGCCGTGGGCGTGTAGCGATAGGTGCCGTCCGTATAGACGAAGACCGTGCCGTGGGCCGGGCCGTCGGCGAGGCTGTAGATCAGCGAGCTGCCGGCGTCCTGATCCGTCGCCGCGAGCTGGCCGGTGATGACGGTGTCCTTCAGGCCCTGGGCCTGAGCGTCGACCGCGGTCGGGGCGTGGTTCTCCGGCAAGGCATCGCCGACATTCGCGATCTTCACGAAGCGCACATCGTCCAGCGCCGTGCCGGCGCCCCAGGAGTCCGTGACGCCCTTGTCGATGAATTCGAGACGGTTCGCGCCATTGCCGGAGCCGCCCTTCACCTCGAAGCTGAGCGTCGTCCAGCTCGCGCTGGTCTGGGGCGGCCGACCGTCGAAGATGACCTCGCCGTTCCACAGAACCTGCACGCCGTCGTCGTAATTGTTCCTGTCGGAGTCGGAGAGCGAGAAGCTCACCCGATAGGTCGCGCCTTCCTCGACATGAGCGATCGACTGGCCGATCCGGTCGACGACCGAGCCGGTCTGCGAATGATCCATGTCGATCCAGATCCGGCCATCCTTGGCGACGATGCCGCCATAATTGTCCCAATGCTGCTCGATGCGCTTGTTGTTGACGTTGGTCCAGCCGACGATCTGGCCGTCCTGATTGCGGTAGCCCCAGTCGCTCGGACCATTGTTGCCAGAGGATTCGCTGAGGTCCTCGAAGCTGCCGTTGACCATCAGGTCGGTGCCGAGAAGGATGCCCTGCGCGACGGTGAGCTTGACGACCGACTCGACGATGCCGCCATGTCCGTCATTCACCAGGTAGCTGAAGCCGTCGGCGCCGGTGAAGCCGGCCGCCGGCGTGTATTTGTAGGTTCCGTCGACGTTGAAGACGAGCGCGCCATGGGCCGGGCCGTCCGCCAGGCTGTAGACGAGCGTGTCGCCATTGGCGTCGGTTGCCGCGACCTTGCCGCTGAACGGGACGCCCTGGCTGACGAGCAGGTCGACATGCGGCGTCTCCGGCGCGACGTTGCCGGGTGTCGGCAGCACCGGATCGGCGATCTTCACCAGATGGAGATCGGCGAGCGTGGCGCCGAAGCTCTCGCCGGCGCCCTCGAAGACGAGCGCGTTCGAGCCGTCCCCGGCTCCGCCCTTCAGCATGAAATGGAGTTTGTCGCCTCCAGCGGACGGGACGCCCTCGAAGATCACCTGCCCGCCCCAGAGCACGCGCACGCCGTCCACGCCCGTCGGCAGGTCGGCCAGCGAGAAGCTCAGGCGATAGGCCGCGCCGGTTTCGACGCTCTCGATCGCGTAGGAAAGGGTGCCGTCGGGAAATTCGCCTGCGGCGACGAGATCGGTGCCGACCGCGACCGAGGAGGGTACGGCGAGGGCAGGCGCGTCGGCGAGCAGCTTCTCGAGCCCCGGCAGCAGGGCCGCGACCTCGGCGTCGGTGCCGTCCACGGCCAGTGCGGCGAGCTCGGCGCCGGTCAGCGTAAGACCATCGGCGGTCGTGATCGAGGCCGGCCGATGGGCCGGATCGACGCCGCCGAGCAGGACGATCGCATCGCTGCCGGAGCGGATGATCAGGTTGCCACCGTCGCGGATGACGCGGACGCTGGCCGGGGCGATGCCGTCGAAGACGATCGTGCTGGTCGGATCGAGCGAGACGAGGTCGATGCCGTCGCCAGCCCGGAAGACCACCCGATCCCCGGTCGCGACGATGACGTCGTTGCCGGCGCCGCCGACGAGCACGTCGGCCCCTGCGCCGCCGGAGAGGTAGTCGCCACCCGAGCCGCCGATCAGCTGGTCGTTGCCGGAGCCGCCGAAGAGCAGGTCGTTGCCGGCGTCGCCGTAGAGCACGTCGTCGTCGCCGCCGCCGCGCACGATATCGTCACCCGACATGGCATAGACGACGTCCTTGCCGGTGCCGCCGTTGATCTCGCTGCCCAGATCCGTGCCATAGGCGACGGTGGCATTGTTGAGCAGCTTTTCGAGCGCCGGACGGGAGAGCTGCGTGTTGTCGTTGATGATGCCGTCCACGCCGAGATTGAGGGCGTTGCGGACATCGGCTTCAGTGCCGGCGACGGTCCAGCCGTTGACCTTGAGGCCGGCCGCATGCGCCGCCGCCACCGTCTCCGCCGTGATCAGCGCCATCTGGGGCGCGAGAGCGTCGAGCTCGCCCATCGAGCCGCTCGCGCTCGTCGCGTTGGCGATCTTCGCGTCCGTGATGTTGTCGGTCAGCCAGACCAGCGGGAAATCGACGTGGTACTTGTTCTGCATCAGGTCGCGCAGGACGGTGTGGTCCGTCGCGAAGGTCTGGAAGACGATCCGCTCGGGATCCGCGAAGTGGTTCGCGACGAGCTTGGAGAGCATGGCGTCGTAGGTCGCATAGCCGGAGCTCTTGGTCTCGATCAGGATTCCGAGCTTCCGCCCCGTATCGATCTCCATCTTCTTCGTCAGGGCGATGAGTTCTTCGAGGGTGACGATGCCCGGCACCAGCGCCTTGACCTCGGCATAGGTCATGTTCGCGATGCCGCCCGGCAGGTCGTCATGGTAGCTGACCAGGGCACCGTCCTTGGTCAGGCGGAAGTCGGTCTCGACATAATCCGCCCCGTATTTGAACGCCCACTCGTAGGAGTCGATCTGGTTGTCGGTATACGGGTTGGTGCCGCGGTGGGCGTAGAGAATGGGCTGATCGGCCATGACTCGTCTCCAGGAATAGGCAACAGTCGGTCGTTCCCGGCAGCAGGGCTTTTGCTGCGGGCTGGGTGAAGAACGGCTCGTGATGAGGCGCGCCCGCCTGCGGGCGCGGTCTCCTGTCGGGGAGCTACGACCGCGAGGTCGTCTCGGCGCTCCGGATGAACTGGACGCCGGACTGATCCAGCATCCTCCTGATGGCCGCGGGCGGCTCCGCTTCGCAGAACACGGCCGTGACCTGGTCGATGCGCCCGCCATGGACATGGGCGGGGCGCGTGAACTTCGAGGAATCGAGCACGAGATAGGAGCGGCGGCAGTTGCGCATCATCGCTTCGCGCACGCGCACCTCGTCCTCGGAGAAATCCAGGAGCGAGCCGTCCTCGTCGACCCCCGCCACGCCGAAGATCGCGACGTCGACCTTGTAGGACGAGAAGAAGCTGTCGACGGACGAGCCGCAGACATCGAGGTCGCTGCCGCGCACCGTGCCGCCGGCGATCGCCACGGCGAAATCGGAGCTCTGCCCGACCATCAGGGCGAGCGGCAGGTTGTTCGTCACGATCTTGAGCCGCCGGTGCGAGAGCAGCGCCTCCGCGACGAATTGCGGCGTGGTGCCGATGCCCAGCGAGATCGACTCGCCATCGCCGACACGCGCCGCGACGGCGGCGGCGATGCTCTGCTTGGCCTCGCGGTTGAGCACGCGCCTGTCCTTGAATGCGAGGTTTCCGCTGCGCGCCACGCTCTCGATGCCGCCATGCCGGCGCCGCGCGATGCCCTGGTCGCAGAGCACGACGAGATCCCGGCGGATCGTCTGCGTCGCGACGGCGAAATGCGTCGCCAGCTCCTCGACGCTGATGAAGTCGCGGTTGCGCAGCATCCCGGCGATGGCGCTCTGGCGTCCATCGGAGCCTATGAGGATGTTCGAATGAAGATCGCCTGTGTTCATATGATCCCAGTAGAGGCGGCGTGTGACGCCCGCACGACGGTTAAGTGTCTCTGAACGATCGCGCTGCAATGCGCTCCAATTTGATCCATGGATGGACACGCCCCGGCGGCCTTTGGGAGCAGGAGGCCCGGGAGACCGCGCAGCGGCTCGATAGCCGGCCAATCTCGTGCCTTTTCCACCAATCGGTGAGCCGGATCAGCTTTGCCGGCAGCGCCGCGATGACGGCGGTCGCCGTCACGACCCCGCCGGCCGGCAGCCGCTTGGGCCGGCCCTGCACGGCGCCTCGTCGGCGCGCAACCCGCGCACAAATGAACGGGACCGAAGCCGGCGCAGTCATTTGAGCTTCATATGAATGTCATCGCGCCGGCCCCTCCGGCTGGCGCGGTGCGCGCCGGGCCACGCCCTCGACGACGAGCACCGCCTGGACCGATTCCGGGCAAGGGAGGCCGACAACGCTTCCGAGGGCGCAGTTCGGCCGCTGCGAGGCCCGGTCGCGGCCTCGTCGTCATTCCTCGCGATCGAGGCCGCTCTTCATCCTGGCAGAGGCGCCGCGAGGGGAATGACGATCACGCCGCCGGCCTCCGGCATCGAGCGACGGGCCGGCACGTTCCGAAGATCGGCCGCCCCTCGCCCTCGCACATGGGGCACCAGCCCGAAAATTCGAGCGCGGTTTTCGGAAAAGCCGATGCCAGAACAAGACGTTAGCTCATCGGACCGAATACGGTATTCGGTCCGATGAGCTAGGCCAGCATGAAGGACTGCTCCAGCACGTCGCGGGAATCGAGGCCGACCTGCACATCGAAGCGCCCGCTCTCGACCACCTCGCGAAGATCGGCATTGACGAATTTGAGCTGGTCCTCGCCCACCGTGAAGCGCACGACGCGGCTTTCGCCGGGCTTCAGGCTGACCTTCTGGAACCCCTTCAGCTCCTTCTGCGGCCGCGCCAGGGAGGCGTAGGGATCAGCGATGTAGAGCTGCACGACGTTCGCCCCCTCATAGGAGCCCTCGTTGGTCAGCGTCACCTCGGCGGTCAGGCTCTGCCCGCGGGAGATCCGCGAGGCCGAGAGCTTGAGGCCCGACAGGGTGAAGCGGCTGTAGCTGAGCCCGAAGCCGAAGGGATAGAGCGGCCCCTGCTCCTCCTCGAAATACTGCGAGGTGTAGTTGCCCGGCTTGCCCTCCGTGAACGGGCGGCCGATGCGCATATGGTTGTAATAGGTCGGGATCTGGCCGACCGAGCGCGGGAAGCTGATCGGCAGCTTGGCCGAGGGGTTGTGGTCGCCGAACAGCACATCGGCGATGGCGTTGCCGCCCTCGGTACCGGAATACCAGGTCTCCAGCAGCGCGTCGGCGTTGTCCTTCTCCCAGCCGATGGCCAGCGGCCGACCGTTCATCAGCACGATCACCAGCGGCTTGCCCGTCGCCTTCAGGGCCTGGAGCAGCATGCGCTGCGAGCCGGGCATGTCGATGCTCACGCGGCTCGACGACTCGTGCGACATGCCGCGCAGCTCGCCCACGGCCGCGATCACCACATCGGCCTGCTGGGCGATGGCCACGGCCTCGGCGATCATCTCGTCGCGGCCGCGCGGGTCCTGGATGACCTCCGGCTTTTCCCAGTTCAGATAGTTCAGGTAGTCGACGACCTTCTGGTCGTCGAGCACGTTGGCGCCATGCGCGGTGAGGAGGCGCGCCTTGCCCTCGATCGCCCTCTCGATGCCGGCGCGCAGCGTCACGGCCTGCGTCGCGACGCCCTGCGCCGACCAGCTGCCCAGGATGTCGAGCCCGGAATCGGCCAGCGGCCCGACGAGCGCGATGGTCCCCTGCTTCTTCAGGGGCAGTGTCTGGTTGCGGTTCTCCAGCAGGACGAGCGTGTCGCGCGCGATTTCGCGCGCCGGCTCGCGGTGGAGCCGATTGTCGGCCCGCACGTCGACCGGATCGTCCTCCGGCCTGCCCATGCGCAGGAAGGGATTGGCGAACAGGCCGAGATCGTATTTGGCGCCCAGGACCTCGCGCACGCAGGCGTCGAGCTCCGCCATCTTGACCTCGCCCGAGGCGATGAGGCCCGGCAGCTCCGCCAGATAGACCTTGTCGGCCATGCTCAGGTCGATGCCGGCCTTGACGGCGAGCTTGGCCGCCTCGCGCGCATCGCGTGCCACGCCGTGCTTGGTCAGCTCGGTGATCGCGCCGTGATCGCTGACCGTCACGCCCTTGAAGCCCCATTGCTTGCGCAGCAGGTCCTGCAGCAACCACATGTTGGAGGTCGCCGGCACGCCGTTGATGGAGTTGAGGGCGACCATGACGCCGCCGGCACCGGCCTCGATCGCCGCGCGATAGGGCGGCAGATAGATCTGGTGCATGCGCAGCGGGCTCATGTCGACCGTATTGTAGTCGCGCCCGCCCTCGACCGCGCCGTAGAGCGCGAAATGCTTGACCGCCGCCATGATGGTGTCCGGCCGGTCGGGCGATGGGCCCTGGAAGCCGCGCACGCTGGCCCGCGCGCATTCGGACACGAGATAGGGGTCCTCGCCGAAGCCCTCGGACGTCCGGCCCCAGCGCGGATCGTGGCTGATGTCGACCATCGGCGCGAATGTCATGTCGACGCCGTCATTGCAGGCTTCGATGGCGGAGACGCGAGCCATGCGCTCGATCACCGCCATGTCGAAGCTCGCCGCGAGCCCGAGCGGGATGGGAAAGGTCGTCCGGTGACCGTGAACGACGTCATAGGCGAAGAAGAGCGGAATCTTGAGGCGGCTGCGATTGACCGCGGCTTCCTGGAGCGGCCGATTGTCGCGCCGGACGACGGTGTTGAACGACCCCGCGATGCGTCCCGCGGCGACCTCCTCCATCAGCTGGGCATGCGGCATCTCCGGACCGATGCTGATCAGGCGCAGCTGCCCGACCTTCTCCTCCACCGTCATGCGGGCGATCAGCTTGTCGATGAAGGCCTTCTTCTCCCCGGCCTTCTCGGGACGCCGGGGGCGCGGCGTCGCAGCCATCGCCGCGTCGGCCGCCATTCCCACCGCCGCGGCGGCGGAGGCGATCGCGCCGAGCGCCTGGCGTCGCGAGAGGCCGTTCTCGCTCGCAGCCGAGCCGGAGTCCTGCCCTCGCCCCTCGGAGGGTGGCACACCGTTTGCGTTGTCCATGCTGAGTTCGTTCACTTCGGTGGTTGTGGTCACGGGCGGCATCGGCAGGGGTCAGGCTGCTGGGCGGTCATTCTTGACCCTTGTCATGATGATGGGCATGTGTGCTCCCGCCTGCTGCCGCCAACCCGGGCCGGGCGCGCCATCCTGCCATGTGGGCTTTCTTAAAGGAGCTTCCGTGATCTTGTCGACCCGTCCAGCGGGAGGTCGCCTGGGTGCGACCCACCGCGTTTCGATCTGGTGCCGATCCGTTTGGCGGAAGCTTGTTTTCACGCAATCGGGGCCGGCTCTCGCCGGGCTCGTCATGCTCGCCGCTCCGGCGCTCGCGCAGGATCGGCCGGCCGATTTCGGGCTCGATCAGGTCACGGCCAAGGCCAAGGCGCTGGTCGAGACGCCCTATGTCGCGCCGGCCAGCAACCTGCCCGACGTTTTCAGCAAGATGCAGTTCGCCGACTACCAGAAGATGCAGCCGCGCAGCGACCGCTTCGAATGGGCGAACCGCGACACGCCGTTCCGGCTCGCCTTCTACCATCAGGGCATGCATTTCAACACGCCGGTGAAGATCAACGAGATCGTGCGCGGCAAGGTGCGGGAGATCGCCTACGATCCCGCCCGCTTCGATTTCGGCGACCTGCACTTCAACCGCGACGAGACGAGCAAGCTCGGCTGGGCCGGTTTCCGCGTGCTGTATCCGATCAACCGGCCGGGCAAGCACGACGAGATCATGAGCGTGCTCGGCGCGAGCTATTTCCGCGTGATCGGCAAGGACCAGATCTACGGCCTTTCGGGGCGCGGCCTCGCCATCGACACCGGCCTGCCGATCGCCGAGGAGTTTCCGGCGTTCCGCGAGTTCTGGATCCGTCGCCCGAAGCCGAGCGACCGGCACCTGACCTTTTACGCGCTCATCAACTCGCCGCGCGCGACCGGGGCCTACGAGTTCACCCTCACGCCCGGGGCCGACAGCATGCTCGGCGTGCGGGCACGGGTCTTCATGCGCCAGGGCGCCTCGCCCGAGGTCCTCGGCATCGCGCCGCTGACCAGCATGTTCCTCTACGGCCCCAACCAGCCGTGGCCGACGCATAATTTCCGCCCCGCCATTCACGATTCCAACGGGCTGGCGGTCCGCACCGGCACCGGCGAGTGGATCTGGCGCCCGCTCAACAACCCGCCGATGGTCGCGGTCAGCAACATCGCGACGGAGAATCTGAAGGGCTTCGGCCTGCTGCAGCGGGGCCGCGCCTTCTCGGGCTATGAGGACCTCAAGGACCGCTACGACCTGCGCCCCAGCGCCTGGATCGAGCCGACCAACGATTGGGGCAAGGGCAGCGTCCGCCTCGTCGAGATTCCGACGGCGGACGAGACCAACGACAACATCGTCGCGTTCTGGGCGCCAGACAGCCTCCCGGCCGCCGGCCAGCCGCTCCGGTTCGACTACCGCGTCCACTGGACGATGGACGAACCGGCGATCCTGAAGAACGGCCTGTCCTATGTCGCGCAGACGCGGCGCGGGACGGGAGAGATCTACCAGTCCAACCTCATTCGCGCGCATGACGGCACGCTCGCCTTCCTGGTCGATTTCACGGGCCCGTCGCTGCGCAAGCTCGACCCGAAGGCGCCGATCAAGGCCCGCGTCGGCAGCAACGACAATGTCGAGATCGTCGGCACCGAGCTGGAGCCCAACCCCGCGATCAAGGGCTGGCGGCTGACATACCGGCTGCGGGTCAAGAATCCGACCGCCGTGTCCGAGTTGCGCGCGGCCCTGACCCTTGACGACCGCCCGATCACGGAAACCTGGAACCTCCAGATCCCGCCCCTGCCGGCGGAGAAGGCGAAAGAGGATTATCTGAATCGCTTCAAGGTGATCGACCAGACCGCGATCAAGCAGTGACGGCCTGACAGCGGCCCTTCCCGCGAGAGCCGGGAAGGGCCGCTCGGGTTCGCCATCGACCTCCCCGCCTCCGGGTATCCGGTCCTCGCCTGCGGCGTGCATCGCCGCCTGCGGGGCCCCCGAAAGACGATCATGACGACAGCCTGGCAGCTTTCCGCGACCGAACTCGCCGCCGCCTTCCGCAGCGGGACACTGACGCCCTCCGAAGCGCTGGAGTCGATCCTCGCGCGCATCGCGGCGGTCGATCCCCAGTTGAATTGCTTCGCCGTGCTCGACACCGCGGGGGCACGCGGCGCCGCCGCCGACAGCGACGCCCGCTTCGCCGGCGGAACGCCGCTCGGCCCGTTCGACGGCATTCCGGTCTCGGTGAAGGACAACATCACGGTCGCCGGGCTGCCCTGTGCCTGGGGCAGCAAGCTCTATCTCGACCAGATCCCGGACAAGGACGAGCTGCCGGTGGCGCGACTGCGCGCGCAGGGCGCGGTGATCCTCGGCAAGACCAATGTCTCGGAATTCACCCTCGGCCGGGGCACGGTCCACACCGAGGCCTTCGGCACCACGCGCAACCCCTGGAATCCGGCACTCACCACCGGCGCCTCGACCGGCGGCGGCGCGGCGGCCGTCGCCGCCGGCTTCGGCCCCGTGACGCTCGGCACCGATGGCGGCGGCTCGATCCGCCGTCCTTCGGGCTATCAGGGCCTCGCCGGCCTCAAGCCGTCCACCGGACGCGTCGCGCGCATCGACGGGCTGCCGGTCATCCTCCACGATTTCGAGGTGATCGGCCCGGTCGCACGCACGGTCGACGATCTCGCCATGACGCTCGCCGCCATCGAGGGGCCCGACCCGCGCGACCGGCTCTCCCATGGCTTCGCGCCCGGCAGGCTGGAGCCGATCGAGGGAGCGCTCAAGGTGCTCTACGTGCCGAAATTCGGAAACTGGACGGTCGAGGACCCCATCGCCGCCTCCTGCGCCGACGCCGCCCGCAGGTTCGCGGCACTCGGCTTCTCCGTCGAGGAGGGCGAGGCGCCGTTCGAGCTTTCGCTGTTCGAGGCGCACTGGCCGCTCGTCGGCGGCGCCGGTCTCGCCTGGCTGCTCCGTGACAGCGACTGGGAGGGCCGGATCGGCGAGGAATACCCGCCGATGATCGCCCAGGGCAAGGCCGCCAGCGCGGCCGACTACGTCGCCGCGCTCGATGCCGCCCGGACGATCTACCGGCAGCTCGCAGAGGCGTTCGAGCGCTACGACCTGATCATGACGCCTTCTGCCGGCGCCATGCCCTGGAAGGCGGAGGAGCCGGCGCCGGCCTATCACCGCGCCTTCACCGGCTTCGTCAATGCGGCCGGGCTTCCCGCCATCTGCCTGCCGGCCGATCCGTCGCCGGACGGCATGCCGATCGGCTTCCAGCTCGTCGCGCCCTTCGGCGCCGACTGGCGGCTCCTGTCCGTCGCGAGGAGCTTCGAAGCCGCTCATCCCTGGGCCGACCGCCGCCCACCCCTCTGAGGCGGGCGACGGCGATCCATGGGGGCCGGTCGAACCCGGCCCCCATGGCTCGGCGCTTGGTCTCGGCGCTCGGCTCAGCGCTCGATCATCTTGTTCCAGCGGCTGTTCCACTCCGGCCGCTTGGCGTTGATCTGGTCCCAGTCCAGCGTCACGGCGGTCTTCATGTTGGCGTGGAAGGCCTCGAGCTTCTTCTCGGCCTCCGGCGTCGTCGCCTTCGCCTTGGTGTTGGAGGGCACGATGTTGCCGGCGGCGAGAGCCTTGGACTGGGCGTCGGCCGAGAGCAGATAGGCGGCGAGCTTCTGCGCCAGCTCCGGCTCCGAATTGTTGGCGATGACGCACTGCGCCACCATCAGCACGACGGAGCCCTCCTTGGGCTGCGCGTATTCGACCGGAATGCCCTTGTCCTTCAGCGTCGCGACCGAGGTCGGCGTCAGCGGGAAGATCGCGGCCTCCCCGGTCTGCACCATCTCCGAGATCTTGGCCGAGCTCGGAATGAACTCGAGCACGTTCTTGCCGATGGTCTCGCGGAACTTGCCGAAGCCCGGCTCGACATTGCCCTCGTTGCCGCCCTGGATGCGGTTGAACATCAGGAAGGCGTGCAGTCCGAAGGAGGACGCCGAGGCC
The DNA here is from genome assembly GCA_003248805.1 of Chelatococcus sp. GTDB lineage: Bacteria > Pseudomonadota > Alphaproteobacteria > Rhizobiales > Beijerinckiaceae > Allobosea. Next base: position 100,767 of record QFQY01000002.1, read on the forward strand.
GACTGGAACACGACCTTGTCCTTGAACTTCGGATCGGCGAGATCCATCCAGGAGGTCGGCGCGGCCCAGCCCTTCTCGTCGAACATCTTCTTGTTGTAGGCGAGCCCGGTCATGCCCATGTCGATGCCGACGGCCATGTCGCCCTTCATGCGGGCGCTCTGATCCAGTTCGCCGAGTTCCGGCCCGTCCTTGATCTTCTCGCAGAGCCCCGCCCCGACCGCGCGGAACATCACGCCGTCGTCGAGGAACATCACATGCATCTGCGGCTTGTCCTTGGCCGCCGTCGCCTTGGCGAGGATGTCGGACGAGGTGCCGGGCACGACCACGACCTTGACGTTGTTGGCCTTCTCGAAATCGGGGAAGACGCCCTGGGTGAAGGTCCGCTCGAAATTGCCGCCGTTCATGCCGACATACAGCGTCTTGGTCTGCGCGGAGGCCGCGCCGGCGGCAGCCAGCGAGATGCCGGCCACGGTCGTCGCGAGGATGGTCTGGCGTAGAGTCATGGTTCTAAGCTCCCCTGTGTTGTGGCTCTGGAATCCCGGCCGCGCCGGAGCCTGAAACGGTGCGGTCGGTGAAACGGGCGATGGAGAAGGCGTCGATCGGCGTCGCGGTCTCGCCGTCGTGGATCAGCTCGGCCAGAACCTGCCCGACGCCGGGCGCGATCTGGAAACCGCCGCCGGCGAAGCCGAAGGCATGGTAGAGGCCGGGCGTCGTCATGCTCGGCCCGATGATGGGGTTGTGGTCCGGGAGCGCTCCCTCGGTGCCGGACCAGAAGCGGATCGCCCGGGCATGGCGCAGCGCGGGGAAGAGCTCCGCCGTGCGGTTCATGATGGCGAGCGCGCCCTCTCCTGTCGGCCGCGAGAAGTCGGCGTCTTCAAGTGGCAGTCCACGCTCGCCCCCGACCACGCAATTGCCGCGCTCCACCTGACGGGCATAGATGCCGCCGCCCTCGATGCCGATATTGACGGTCACGACGGGCGCGAGCGGCTCGGTCACCACCATCGAGGGATAGATGCGCGACAGCGGCACCGGCTCGCCGAAGGCCGCCGCGAAAGGCCCCGCCCAGGCGCCCGCGCTGTTCACCACCTGCCCGGCCCGCAACGCCACGCCGCCCTCCGCCTCGATGGCGAAGCGCCCGCCGTCGCGCGCGACGCCCGTCACCCGCGTGTTCTCCAGAACCCGCGCGCCGCCGCGCCGCGCCGCGCTGGCGAAGCCGGCCGAGACGAGGCGCGGATTGGCGTGGCCGTCCCCGGCGCAGAACGAGGCGCCAATGATGCCCTCGGCGATCCAGGGGAAGCGCTCGCGCAGCCCGTTATGGCCGATGAGCTCGAGCCCGAGCCCCTCGCCCGCGACGTTCGCCGCATAGGCTTCGAGGGAAGCCATATCGGCTTCGCTGCGCGCGAGCTTGAGATGGCCCGAGCGCAGGAATTCGCCGTCGATGCCGATCAGTTCTCTCAGACAGGGCCAGATCGCATGGGCGCGCTGCGACAAGGGAAGCTGCGCCTTGGGGCGCCCCTGACGCCGGACGCCGCCATAATTGACGCCGCTCGCCTGCGCGCCACAGAAGCCCTTATCGAGCAGGGCCACGCTCATGCCCATGCCGCGCAAGGCGAGCGCCGCCGAGGATCCGACGAGACCGCCACCGATGATCGCGACATCGACCTCGATCGTCATTCGGCGGCCTCCGCCTGAACGGAAGCAAGCGCAAGCGGCAGCGGCTTGACCGGCGCCTGCGCCCGCAGGCGGCCGACGCCGTCCACGCCTGTGCCGGTCTCCGCCGCCAGCACCTCGGCGGCGGCCGCGCCGCACATCCGGCCCTGGCAGCGCCCCATGCCGATACGGCTCACCGCCTTGAGACGGTTGATCTCGACGATGTCGAACCGGCCGATCGACTCCCGCAGGGTCGCGGCCGTGACCTCCTCGCAGCGGCACACCGGCGTCTCGCCGGCCAGCGCACCTGCCCAATGAGCCGGAAACGGGAAGGCGCGCTCCAGCACCGAGCGGAACCGCGCGATCGCGGCAAGCTCCACCTCCAGCCGCGCGATCCGCGGACGGTCGACCGGCAAGCCACGATCCTCGCAGAGCGCGAGCGCCGCCCTCTCTCCGCCGAGTTCGGCGGCATCGGCCCCCGCGATGCCGGCGCCGTCCCCGGCGAGATAGACAGCAGGCTGGGAGGAACGGCCGGCCGCGTCGCGCTCCGGCAGCCAGGCCCGGTCACGCGCGTCGAAGCGGAACGCGCAGCCCGCGATATCGGCGAGCTGCGTCTCGGACCGCAGCGCCAGGCCATAGCCGGCACCGTCGCAGGGAACGCGATGCGTGCGCCCCTTCGCGCGGAAGGAGACGGCGCTCAGCCGGCCCTCGCCCTCGAAGCGCAACTCGTCGATGCCGGAATGGATCGGCACGCCGCGCAGCCGCAGCTCCGCGACGAAGCGCATGCCGCGCAGCACGAGCTTGGGGAAGCTCGCCAGGCCTTCCAGCATCGCGAACCGCGCCGAGAACGGCGCGGCATCGAGCACCGCCGCGACCTCGACGCCCGCCTTCAGATACTGCCAGGCGACGAGATAGAGCAGCGGCCCCGTGCCGGCGAAAACGACGCGCGAGCCGACCGTGCAGCCCTGCGCCTTGAGCGCGATCTGCGCGCCGCCGAGCGTGAACACGCCGGGTGTCGTCCAGCCCGGAAGCGGCAGGATGCGGTCGGTCGCGCCGGTCGCGAGCACGAGCCCGTCATAGGCGACGCGGCGGCTGACCTCGGCGACGGCGATATCGGCGATGCCGTCGCGCAGGTTCCAGACCAGCGCCTGCGGCCAATAGTCGATGCCATCCGCCAGCGCGGCGAAATCGGCATGAAGCCGGGCAGCCTTGCCGGCCTCCGAACCATAGAGCGCCTTGCCGTCGCGCCCGTCGGCGACGAGGCGCTGCCGGTAGATCTGCCCGCCGCAGGCCGGCGCCTCGTCGACCACGAGCGGGCGCAGGCCCGCCGCGACCAGCGCCTGCGCGGCGCGGATGCCCGCGGGCCCGGCGCCGACGACGAGCGGTTGCGCCCGCCCGGTCATGCCGCCCTGCCGCGCAGGCTGACGAGGCGCATGCCGGCTTCGAGCGCGGTCGTGCAGGCGCGCAGCCGCTCGCCGCTCTCCAGCGCCACCCAGCAATCCTGGCAGGCGCCCATCTGGCAGAATCCGGCGCGCGGCTCGCCCGAGAAATCGCTGGCCCGCAGGGCTTCGGCGCCGCTCAGGATGGCCGTCAGCAGCGTATCGCCATGACGACCTTGGTGGCTCACCCCGTCCAGCGTGAAGGGAATGGCGGGATGATCCTTGCGGGCGATGCGGCGCAGCAGCGGCATGGCGGCGCTCACTTCTGCCCGACCAGGATCTTGTCGAGCCCGAAGGCCCGGTCGAGGATCAGCATCGCGCCCGCCGTCAGGGCGATCATCAGCGCCGAGACCGCCGCCATCATCGGGTCGATCGACTCGGTCGCGTACATGTACATGCGCACCGGCAGCGTCACCGTCTGCGGCGAGGTGACGAAGATCGACATGGTCAACTCGTCGAAGCTGTTGATGAAGGCGAGCAGCCAGCCGCCGGTGATGCCCGGCAGGATCATCGGCACCGTCACGCGGCGGAAGACCGTGGCATGGGAGGCGCCGAGCGTCAGCGCCGCCTGCTCGGCGCTGCGGTCGAGCCCCGAGAGAGCCGCCATCACCAGCCGCAGCACATAGGGCGTGACGACGATGACGTGGCAGGCGACGAGCCAGGCGAAACTGCCGGTCGCGCCGATCAGCGCGAACATCCGCAGGAACGCGACGCCCAGCACGAGATGCGGAATGATCAGCGGCGACAGGAACAGCGCATTCAGTGCGTCCCGGCCGGGGAAGCTGTAGCGGTCGATCGCGAGGCCGGCGGGCACGGCGATCATCACCGAGATCGTTCCGGCGATCGTCGCCAGCCACAGGCTGTTGACGAAGGAGGCGACGAAATCGGGATGGACGAAGATCTCGCGGAACCAGCGCAGCGAGAACGCCGTCGTCGGGATCGAGAGCGTGTTCTCCGGCGTGAAGGCGACGAGGCAGATCACCAGCAGCGGCGCCAGCACGAAGGCGACGACGAGTCCGTGGAAGAAGAGCGCGATCGGGCCGTTCTGCTGCATGGAGCTCTCCTCAGCCCAGGGCCCGGCGCGCCCGCGCCTCGATCAGCCGGTTATAGGCGAGCATGATGACGAGATTGGCGGCGAGAACGACGATGGCGATGGCCGCTCCCAGCGGCCAGTTCAGCTCGTGCATGTATTCGTCATAGACGAGCGTGGCCGCCATCTTGAGCCGGCGCCCGCCGAGCAGGCCCGGAATGGCGAAGGCGCTGGCCGACAGGCCGAAGACGATCAGGCTGCCCGAGAGCATGCCGAGCGAGACCTGCGGCAGCACCACCCGCCGCAGCGCCGTGAAGCGCGAGGCTCCGAGCGTCCAGGCGGCGGCCTCCACCGACGGGTCGAGCTTCTGCAGCGCCGTCCAGACCGGGATGACCATGAAGGGCAGCATGACGTGCACGAGCGCGATCACGATCGCCGTCTCGGTATAGAGCAGCCGCGCCGGGCCGAAGCCGAAGAGCTGAAGCGCCTGGTTCACCAGCCCGGTCGAGCCCAGGAGCATGCTCCAGCCGAAGGCGCGTACCACGACCGAGACCAGCAGCGGGCCGATGATGACGAGCAGGAAGATCGACCGCCAGGGATCGCGCATCCGCGTCAGGATATAGGCCTCGGGCACGCCGATCAGCGCACAGATCAGCGTGGTGAGCGCGGCCAGCCGCAGCGTGCGCCAGAAGATGCCGAGATAATAGGAATCCGACGCGACCGTGACGTAATGCGCGAGGGTGAACTCGTTCTTGATCCCCGAGCTGTGGTCGTAGGCGTGGAAGGACAGCACCACCGTCAGGACGAGCGGCACCACCACCAGCGCCAGGAAGAGCAACGCGCCGGGCGCGACCAGAAGCCAGGGCGTCGATGTCGCGCGGGGCGAGCTCATCTCGCGGCCTCCGCCTCGGGCGCGATGGCGTCCACCTTCATGCTGTCCGGCGCCCAGGAGAGCGAGACCGTCTCGCCCTCGCGCGCCGGCTCCCCGCCCTGATTGGGCACGGAGACGGAGAGCGCGCCGACAGGCGTCTCGACGCCGAACAGCCAGTAGCTGCCCAGGAAGAAGCGGTTGACGATGCGCCCGTCGACGAGGCCGCGGCCCGCCTCGCCGAGCAGGACCTTTTCCGGGCGCAGCGACAGCGCGACCCGCGTGCCGGAGGCGAGCGTCGCGCTCTCCGAGGGCAGGCCGACGCCGCCCACTGTCGCGCCGTCCGCGCCCCAGACGCCTTCGAGCCGGTTCATCTTGCCGACGAAGGAGGAGATGAAGGCCGTCGCCGGCCGCTCATAGAGGCGATAGGGCGCATCGACCTGCGTCATGCGGCCCTGCTCCATCACCACCACGCGATCGCTGATCGACAGCGCTTCCGCCTGATCGTGGGTCACCATGATGGTCGTGGTGCCGACGCTCCGCTGGATGCGGCGCAGCTCGAACTGCATCTCCTCGCGCAGCTTGGCGTCGAGATTGGAGAGCGGTTCGTCGAGCAGCAGCACCGGCGGCTTGATGACCAGCGCGCGCGCGATCGCGACGCGCTGACGCTGGCCGCCGGATAGCTGGCGCGGATAGCGCCCGGCAAGCGCCGAAAGATGGACGAGGCCGAGAATCTCCGCGACCAGCCGCTCGCGCTCGGCCCGCGCGACCTTGCGCATCTCCAGCCCGAAGGCGACGTTCTCCGCCACGGTCATGTGCGGAAACAGCGCATAGCTCTGGAAGACGATGCCGAGCCCGCGCCGGTTGGGCTTCTCGCGGGTGATGTCGCGGCCATCCAGCGTGATGCGGCCGCCGCTCGGCTCCACCAGCCCGGCGATCATCTGCAGCGTCGTCGTCTTGCCGCAGCCCGAGGGCCCGAGCAGGGACACGAACTCGCCCTTGGCGATGCTGAGGTCGACCTCCCGCACGGCGGCGAGATCGCCATACACCTTGCTTACCGATTCCAGCGTCAGGAAGCCCATGCGCACCTCGTCCGGCCGGCGGGAAGCTCCACGCCGCGACTGCCATGGGCGGCAATGAGGCCGGCACAGGACAAAACCGTCAACACTGAATTCCGTCTAAGGAAATTTTTGTTGACATAATTCCTATATATAGAATTTTTTGGACAATGACAGCACGATATTCCGACGCATGATGACCGATCCCGTCCCTGCCCTTTCGAGCCTTCGCCGCGCGATCGGCCTCCTGCGCATCCTCTCCGAGGCAGAAGCAGCGGGAATACGCCTCAAGGACCTCGCCGACGCCGCCGGCTGCAGCCAGCCGGCCGCACACCGTGCCCTGCAGGACTTCATCGCCGAGGGCCTCGTCGAGCAGGTCGCGGGCGGCAAGCGTTACCGGCTGGCCCTTGATTTCTTCGTGCTCGCCGCCCGGGCCGGCCAGGCCGACGGCTTGCGCGACCTCGCGCGCCCGGCTTTGCTGCGCCTGTCGGCGACGCTGAGCGACACGATCTTCCTGCTCGTGCGCAACGGCTACGACGCGGTCTGTCTCGACCGGGTCGAGGGTCCTTTTCCGATCCGCTCCTTCAGCGGCGACATCGGGGGCAAGATTCCCCTCGGCCTTGGCCAGGGAAGCCTGGTCATTCTCGCTTATCTGCCCGAGACCGAGCGCGAGTCGGTGATCCGCTTCAACATGCCACGCCTGCTCGACCGGGGCCTTCTGGACGAAGCCGCGCTCAGGATCGCGCTCGACAGGGCAAGGGCGGATGGCTGGGTCGACCTCAACAGCGGCCTCATTCCGGGAATGGCCGGCGTGGCCGTTCCCGTCTTCGACGCGCAGGGCCGGGTCGTGGCGGCGCTCAGCGTCGGCACGCTGGCCGAGCGCCTGAAGGACGACCGGCTCGCGAATGTCGTCGGGCTCCTGCAGGCCGAGGCGGCGACGCTCAGCGCGAAGCTCAACCCCTTCGATCCGGCGCTGCGCTATCCTTCCCGCAGCCTCAGCGCCGTGCAGACCGCGCCGGTGTCGGATCCACTGGCCTGAGGTCGCCACGAAGCGACGGGTGTCGCGACGGCGTTTGCCCGACGCCGCCCGCGCCGGCTCAGAGCCGGAAGCTGCGGGCGAGGAGTTCGTAGTTGCGCAGACGGATGGCCGGGTCGTCGAGGAAATCCTGGATCATGAACTCGTCGACCCCGGTGAGCTCGGCCATGCGGGCCAGCACAGCTTTCACCCGCTCCGGCGTGCCGACCACATAGGCCGGCCAATCCGTCGTCTCGGCCGGGACCATGCCGCCCATCACGGCGACGGCCTCCTCGAAGGAGGGCAGCCGGTCGACCATGATCCGCTCCGGCTGCCGGCGCAGCTTGAACACCGCCCGCACCGGCATGGCGAGCCGCTCGGCCTCGGCCTGCGTCTCGCCGACGATCACGCGCGCGGCGATGAAGGCTTGCGGCCCGCTCAGACCCGCCGCGTATCGCGAGGGCCCGGTGAAACCCGCCCGATAGGCCGCCATCGCGCGCGGCGCCTGTTCCGGCACATGGAAGGCGCTGCAGGCGAGGCCCAGGCCCAGCGTGGCGGCCCGCGCCGCGCTCTCCTCGCTGACGGCGAGGATCCACGGCATCGGCCCGGCCGGCTCGTCGCGCATGATTCCGATCTCGCGGAAGGGTGAGCGCTCCGGCAGGTCGTTGCCGAGCCAGCCCACCAGTTCCTCGACGCGCTCCGCCTGGTCGTCCGGGGTCGGCACCTCGCGCAACCGCTTCAGCGCCATGTCCGCGAGCGGCCCCGCCGTGGCGCGCCCGATGCCGACGTCGATCCGGCCGGGAAAGAGCGCGTTCAGCGTGCGCAGCGCCTCGGCGACCTTGTAGGGGCTGTAATGGTTCAGCAGCACGCCGCCGACGCCGATCCTGATGCGCGACGTCGCCCCCGCGAGCGCCGCCGCGAAGACCTCCGGCGCCGGATTGGCCTCGAAGGCGACGTCGTGATGCTCGACGATCCAGTAGCGGGTGAAGCCCAGGCGCTCCACCGCCTGCGCCATCGTGATGGCGCCACGCAGCGCGTCGCCCGAGCTCTGCCCTCTCGGAACGACCAGGGGATCGAGGATCGACAGTTTCATGGGCACACCGGCGCAGTCGAGGCAGGCAGAGAGCCGGCGCGGAAACTGGGTCCGCGCCGGCTCGATGTCACTTCAGAGTGAAGGCTGACGGCGCGATCAGGCTCGCCTTGAGATCGATCGCCTTGGCCTTGGGCAGCATGCCGGCCTCGACCATGAACGCCTGGTCCTCGGTGAGATTGGCCACGTCCGCCTCGGTCATCGCCGGGGTGAAGTCGTAGAGCGGCATTTGCGCCCGGGCATCCTCGACGGAGATCTTCTGCTCCTTGGCCGCGATGGCCAGCGCCTCCTCGGGGTTCTTCGCCATGAAATCGAGCGCCTTGCGGTGGGCCGCGAAATAGGCGGCGACGAGGTCGGGATGCTGCTCGACGAAGGCCGTGCGCGCGCCGATCACCGTCGTCGGCTTGATCAGCCCCTCGCCGCTGGCCAGCGCCTTGCCTCCGGCCTTTTCGACGAGGGTGACGTTGGCGCCCGCGAGCGTCGCCACATCGACCTGCCCGGCGAGCAGCGCCGCGCGCGCCGCCGGCAGGTCCATGTTGATGTACTCGACATCGTTCAGCGTCAGCTTCTGCGAAGCCAGCGCCGCGACCAGGAGCTGGTTCAGCACCGTTCCCTTGGGCCCCGCGATCTTCTTGCCCTTGAGGTCGGCGAGCTTCGCCGGCCCGTCGGCCCGCGTCATCAGGAAATAGGCCTTGGGCGAACGCGCATAGGCCGCGACGACCTTGAGATCGACGCCGTTCGCGCGGGCGAGGATGGCCGAGGTGCCGCCGAGCACGCTGGCGATGTCGATCTCGCCGGCCGCGATCGCCTGCGTCTGCTGCGCGCCGGAGGTGATCTCCGGGTTCTCGACCTTGATGCCGAACGGAGCGAAGGCCTCGTCGAGGAAGCCCTTCTCGCGCATCACGATCGAGGGCACGTTGAAGGGCGCGGTGACATAGGTGATGCGCACGGTCTTGGGGTTGTCGGCCGCGGCCGCCGGTCCGGCGAGCAGCGACAACGCGAGGCCGAGCGATGCGAAGAGCTTCATGATCAGGACTCCAGTTTGGCAAAGGCGGCGGAGGCCGGGGCCGGCGCGCCGATGAGATTGGCGAGGATGCGCCGGCGATGGCCGTTGACCTCGGGATCGGTCGGATCACGCGGATAGGACAGCGCGACGGCCTCGTTGCCGACGACGCGGCCGCCTTCGAGCTCGAGCACATGCTCGCCGAGCAGCACCGCCTCCTCGACGTCGTGGGTGACGAAGACGATGGTCGGGCGACGCGCCTGCCAGATCGCGACGAGCTCGTTCTGCATCGTCCGGCGCGTGAAAGCGTCGAGCGCGGCGAAGGGCTCGTCCAGCAGCAGGAGTTCCGGTTCCAGAACCAGCGCGCGGGCGATCGCGACGCGCTGCGCCATGCCGCCGGACAATTGCGCCGGCATGGCATCCGCGAAGGCCGCCAGGCCGACCGTCTCCAGCGCCGCCCGGCAGCGTTGCTCGATCAGCTCCGGTTCCAGCCGTCGGCGCAGGCCGAAGGCGACATTGCCGAACACGTCGAGCCACGGCATCAGCCGTGCCTCCTGGAAGACGACGCCGGTGCGCGGCGCGCGACCGTCCGGCCGCCTGATCTGCCCCTCGCTCGGGGGCTCGAGCCCCGCGAGGAGGCGCAGCAGGGTCGTCTTGCCGCAGCCGCTGCGGCCCACCACGGTGGTGAACGAGCCCTTCGGGAAGCTCAGGCTGACATCGACGACCGCCGCGACCTCGCGGCCGCCGGCCCGATAGCGCTTGCCGAGACCGCGGGCCTCAAGCACGGGCCATCTCCAGATCGCCCGCAAGCCAGGGCGCCTTGCGCCGGATCAGCGCCCGCAAGGCATGGTCGCTCGCCAGCCCGAGCACGCCGATGACGAGGATGCCGGCGAGAACGATGTCGGTGCGCGCGAGGTTCTCGGCATCGACGATCATGTAGCCGAGCCCCGCCGAGGACGCGATCAGCTCGGCCCCCACAAGCGCGCGCCAGCTGTAGCCGAGCCCGATGCGCAGCCCGACGACGATGGCCGGCAGCGCCGAGGGCAGGACGATCCGCAGCATCGTCTCCAGACGATCGAAACCGCAGACCGTGCCGACGTCGATCAGCTTGCGGTCGACCGCCGCGATGCCGCCGCGCATGCCCAGGAAGATCGGGAAGAAGCAGGAGAGGACGATGATGCCGATCTTCTGCGCCTCCCCGATGCCGAGCCACAGGATCAGCAGCGGCATCATCGCGAGCGGCGGAATCTGGCGCAGGAACTCGAGCAGCGGCTCGACCACCCGCCGGACCCCGCCGCTCAGGCTGAACAGCACGGCACAGGGCACGGCGATGGCGATGGCCAGCACATAGCCGAGGCCCACACGCTGAAGGCTGATCAGGGCGTGTTTCGCGAGCACGCCGGACGATCCGAGATCGACCAGCGCATCCAGGACGGTGCCCGGCGAGGGCAGGAGGAAGGCGTTCACCCAGCCGAGACGGCTCACCAGCCACCAGAGCCCGGCTGCGACGAGAAAGACAGCCAGTGCCTGAAAGCGATGCATGCGGAACGTTCACAGCCGAAGATGAAGCGTGCTGTAAACTTCCGCCGCCAAATAACAAGAGGGGTGTATTTCTATTATAATTATTCTAATTTAAACGAATAGCCTGACGCGCGGAACGACGTCTGACACTAAGGCGCGGGACGACCGTATCAACGCTTCTGGCCGAGCGCCTCGACGGGGGCGGCGAGGACCGCTCCGGCGGATTCCCCCGCGCTCTGGAGCGCCCGTCCGGCCTCCTCGGCATTATCCTGCAGGTTGCGGCGCGTATGCGGATCGATCACCGCGACGGGCGCGGCGATGGCGAGCCCGGCCGCCGTGCCCACAGCTGAAGCCGCGCCGGCCGTCACCTGGATGATGCGGTCGCCGACGCCGATGCGCGAGTCGGTGATCGGCTGGCCTTCGACGAGCCGGGTTCCGATCAGCTTCACCACCTCGGGACTCTCGGCGAATTTGCCGTGGTTGAGTCGGTCGCCGCTGCGCAGCTTGGTCAGGTTCAGCACCGTGATGCCGGCGGCGGCGAGCTGCCGCTCATAGGGCTCGACTTCGGGATCGATCGCTCCGAGCCGCGACGTGCTGCCCCAGATGCGGCGCGAGAACGCCAACGCCCGGTCGTCCTGCGAGGTGAACAGCGTGAAGCGGGGACGCCGCCCCTCCATGTCCATGATCTGGCTGCGAAACACGTCGACGTCGACATCGGGCGCGGCGAGCATGACATTGGCGATCTTGGGGGGAATCGAGCCGTTCCGGATCGACATCTGGCGCAGCGCTTCCAGCGTCACCCAATTCCCCATCGAATGGGCCAGCACCGAGATTTCGCCGACGGCGGGGTCCCGGGCCAGAGCCTGGAAGAGGTTCTCGAGCGCGGTGCGGGAATAGTTGTTGCTCTCGCGGTCGTAGCCATAGGCGAAGATCGATCCCCGGGACGGCCAGGTGAACAGCACCGGCACGACATCGGCGCGGGAATCGTGAACGATCTGCGCGAAGCGGTAGACCGCATCCTCGAAGCGGTTGTTGAAGCCGTGGACGAAGACCATGACGCGGCGCTTGGGGACCTTGGCGACCGCGCGATGAAGCCGCGCGAGCCCCGCCGTCCGGTCGATCCGATCGACCTTGAGCGTGACGAAATCGGTCTCCGGATTGCCCGGCAGGCGGCTCGGCCACTGCACCTCGCCGATCGTGCGCGACGCGTCGGGAGGCAGCGAGACGGTGATCTCCGCGAAGGCGGGCGCGCCGCGCTCTCCGGAAAACAGGATGCCGGCGTCCTCGTCGACCGCCCGCGTCGTCGCCACCAGCATGGTGACCTTGCTCGTGCCGGGCGCAGCGGCGGCCACGGGCAGCATCACGCCGCGAACATCGCCGCCGCAACCGGACAGCACGAACGCCAGCATGAGCACCGGCCAAAGCAAGCGCGTACCCCCGGCAACTGACACGACGCATCTCCGACAAGACCGCCGGTTCCAGGGCGGCGCTCCCGACAAGGAGCCGATTTTCACCCGCCCTGCAACCCTTTGCCGGCGCGTGGTCCTACTTGAACCCGATCAGCACGCCATCCGCGCCGAGGGAAAGCTGCAGGCCCTGACGGCGCGTCACCAGCCGCAACGTCACGCCCTTGGCGTTGCGCAGCCAGAACGTGCCCTTGCCTTCGTCTCCCAGCGCCCAACCCTCGCGGAGCTGGACATAGGCGCCGGCGAAGTCATCGCGGCGGTTGAGGCCATAGACGCTGCCCGTCGCGGTCAGGCGCGAGGCGCCGATGCCGCCGAAGCCGAGCCCGCCGATGGTGATGCCGTAGGATTTCCCACGGAAGGTGAGCGTGCCGCCGCCGATCTGCCCCGAGCCGATGAAGGCGATCTGGATCTGCCGGAAGCGGACGCTGCCCGTCGGCGGACCGAGAGAGCTCTGCTGCGCGGCAGCGGGCGCGACGAACAGGAACAGGGCCAACGCGGCCAGGGCGGATCTCAGGAGAGACATGGCTCGCATCCTTTCTCGGGTGGAGGACGACGCTATCGCAGCGGCGGCGCGTAGAGAACGCCGCCCATGCTCCACAGCTGGTTGAGCCCGCGCGGGATCGAAAGCTTCGAACGCACGCCGAGATTGCGCTCGTAGATCTCGGCATAATTGCCGGTGGCGCGCACGGCCTTGACCGCCCAGTCGTCGTCCAGCCCGAGGGAGCGGCCGAAGCCGCCTTCGGCGCCGGTGAAGCGGCGCACATCCGGCTTGGCCGACTTCAGCGCCTGGTCGAGCGTATCGGTGGCGATGCCGAGTTCCTCGGCGTTGATCAGCGCGAAGTTCACCCATTTGACCACGGTGAACCAGGGAAAGTCGTCGCTGCGCACCACGGGCCCGAGCGGTTCCTTCGAGATCACGTCGGGCAGGACGATCGCGTCGGCGGGACGGGTCAGGCGCAGCCGTTCCCCGTGAAGCGCGGACTGGTCGCGGGTCAGCACGTCGCACTGGCCGGACTGAAACGCCGCGAGAGCCTCCGCCGCGCTCGGAAAGGCCTTCTCTTCATAGGTCATCGAGTTCGCCGTGAAGAAATCGGCGAGGTTCAGCTGTGTGGTCGTACCGGCCTCGACACAGATCTTCGCCTTGTCGAGGCTGAGCGCGCCGTCGACGCCGAGCGAGCGCTTGGCGAGGAAGCCCTGGCCGTCGTGATAGGTGATGCCGGCGAAGGCCACGCCGAGCTGCGTCTCGCGGGAGAGCGTCCAGGTCGAATTGCGCGAGAGCAGGTCGACCGTCCCCGCCTTCAGCGCCTCGAAGCGCTGCGTCGCGGAGAGCGGCTTGAAATCGACCTTCTTCGGATCGCCGAGCACGGCGGCGGCGACGGCCCGGCAGAAGTCGACGTCGAAGCCCGACCAGTTGCCCTGGGCGTCCTTCTCGGAAAAGCCCCCGAGCCCCTCGCTGACGCCGCACAGAAGCGTGCCCCGTTGCTTCACCGTCTCCAGCGTGCCCGCCAGCGCGGCCGTGCCGCAGAAGGCCGTCAGGGCCAGCGCGGCGGCCAAGGCGCCCAGGCGACGCCGTTTCGTCACGGTCTCGAACATGTGTTCTTTCCTCCCGGAGACAGGGCTGGCCGGAAACATCGACGGCGCGATCAGAGGCTGGCCTGGTGGCGCACGATGACCTTGGTGCCGACCGGCACGCGCTCGTAAAGATCGACGATGTCGCCATTGGCGAGACGGAAGCAGCCCGAAGAGATCGCCTCTCCGATGGTCTCGGGCTGGTTGGTGCCGTGGACACGGAAGACGGTCGAGCCGAGATACAGGGCACGCGCCCCCATCGGATTGCCCGGCCCGCCGGCCATGAAGCGTGGCAGATAGGGCTGGCGCTGCAGCATCTCCGGCGGCGGCCGCCAGTCCGGCCACTCCGACTTGCGGCTGACCTTGACCTGCCCGGACCACTGGAAGCCCTCGCGGCCGACCCCGATGCCGTAGCGCAGCGCCCGGTTGTTGCCCTGAACCACGTAGAGGAAGCGCTCGGCGCTGTGGATGACCACCGTGCCGGGCGCCTCGCTCGAACGGAACAACACCATCTGCCGCGCGAACGGCCCCTCGGTGATGCTGACCTCCTCGGTCGAGACGCGGCCCGGCTCGTCTCCGATGTCCATCGTCTCCTGAATGGACGCCGGAGGCTTCGGCTGCGCCAGGGCGGCGGTGGACGGACCCGCGCAGATGCTCCCGGCGACCGCGACGCCGATCAGGACGGGGCGGAGCTTGTCGACGACGGGGTTGGCGATCAGAGGCTTGGCGGGGCTCATGCTGGCAAGGCTCATTCCTGGCGTCTCCCGTTCAGCCGCAGCGGACGAAGATGAAGGTGCCGTAGCGGCGGTTCGCGTCGGGATCGACGAAGCGCATCACCAGCATCGACTTCGTCGCCGAGAGGATCTCGCGATCCTGCGGGTCGCCGGCCGGCGCCTCGAAGCCGAGATAGGCCTTGCCGCCGGCCCCTTCCTTCAGCCTGAGCTCGTAGAGCTTCGGATCGTCGGCGACATGCATCATCACCCCGTCGCTCGGCCCCTTGGCGACGACATAGGGCTGGCTGCACTGCGCTTTGGCCTCGGCCTCGGTGCGCTTGCGATCCTTCTCGGTATGGAAGGACGCGACGCCCCAGCGCCCGATGATGCTGTCGATCCCGATATGGCTCGGCGCCGAAATCGTCACGGATGCCGGCGTGGCGCTCGGCCCGCTCCCGCCGTCGCTCATGCAGCCGGCGAGCCCGATCGCCAGCGCGAGGACCGCGCCGCCTCCGGTCGCCTTCGCTGTCCTGCGCCAAGCGACATAACCCGCTTCCCTCGCGGGCATCCCCTTCTCCAAGGCATCGTGACCGGCCAAGGCGTCCTCCCCCTCCTCATGCATCGCATGGGCGATGCTTGGTTGCCGTCTTTCGGCAGTGGCCAAGGCTCCGCGCTCCGCCGCCCGGAGCCGGGCGACTTGACCTTACGGCGGTTGCGGTCGCTCCGCCATAGCTCCGTTTGACGGAGCCGGGAGAGCGGGGCGTGCCGGGACGCGGCGTGCGATCGGCCGGCTCGCGAGCCATGCCGGGCCGGCACGTCCTTGACTTGCTTGCGCGAGCCGGGACGTGCTGGCATCGGCCTCGAACCATCGCCGCCAGATCAGGATTTCAGGGTTGGAACGTCTCGATTGCGACCGGATGCTCGTGGCCGTGCTGGAGGTCGGCAGCTTCGCCGGCGCCGCCGCGCGCCTGGGCATGAGCTCCAGCCAGGCCTCGAAGCTGGTGTCGCGGCTCGAGGCGGATCTCGGCGTCCAGCTCATCAAGCGGACCACGCGCGCCCTCGCGCCGACTGAGGTGGGACAGGCCTATTACGAACGGATCAAGGGCCTGCTCGATGAGTTCGACGCGCTCGACTCCGCGGTCCGCAACGCCTCGGGCGCACCCAGCGGCCGGCTGCGGCTGACCGCGCCCATCTCCTTCGGCACGTCGCAGCTCGTGCCGATCCTGATGGACTTCGCGAAGGCCTTTCCCGAAATCCAGCTCGACGTCAGCTTCTCGGACCGCGTGGTCAACCTCGTCGACGAGGGCTTCGACGCCGCCGTGAGGATCGGCAAGCCGGGCGACAGCAGCCTGGTGGCGCGCAAGCTCTGCGAAATCCGCATCGTCCTCGGGGCCGCGCCGGCCTATCTCGCCGCCCGCGGCAAGCCCGAGACCCCGGCGGAGCTCGCCGGGCATGACTGCATCATCGACACGAATTTCCGTGATCCCCTGGTCTGGCGCTTCCGCGCCGGCGCGAAGCGCGAGCCGGTCGCCGTGCCGGTGACGGGGCGGCTGCGTTTTTCCAACGGCGAAGCCTGCGTCGCGGCGGCGGCGGCCGGCTTCGGCATCGCGCGCGTTCCGAGCTTCACCGCCGGTGATGCGTTCCGCAACCGCGCGGTGGTGCCCCTGCTCCAGGCCTTCGAAAGCGAACCGGACGGTCTCTACGCCCTCTATCCCGCCGGGCGCCATCTGGCGCTGAAGGTGCGCGCGCTCGTGGATTTCCTGACGACCTGCTTCCGCGGCGAGCCCGCCTGGGACCAGGGATGGCCGAGAGATTAATTCCATTTTGGAATTTAATATCGCCAAGCCAGACAGATAATCATCACGTCGGAAATCAGGCAGAGTCGGGATGCGCAACCGCTTCCGCCAAAGGACTCGAAGCCCATGATCGACACCCGCACCGCACCCTATGCCGTTCTCGTCCTGCGCCTCACGCTGGGCATCCTCTTCCTCGCCCATGCCGGGCTGAAGGTCTTCGTCTTCACCCCGGCCGGCACCGCCGGCTTCTTCTCCTCGCTCGGCCTGCCCGGCTGGCTGGCCTATGTGACGATCGCCTGGGAAACCCTCGGCGCCATCGCGTTGATCCTCGGCATCTGGCCGCGCCTGGTCGCGCTCGCGCTCGTTCCCGTCCTGCTCGGCGCCATCGTCACCGTCCATGGCCCGGCCGGCTTCTTCTTCACGAACCCCAAGGGCGGCTGGGAATTCCTCGCGCTCTGGATCGCCGCTCTCGTCGCGCTCGCCCTGACCGGCGACGGCGCCCATGCGCTGAAGCCCACGCCTTCGTCGCGCTGATCCGGCGCAGAGCCCTTCGGGCATGAGGAACGCCGCCATGACGACAGCAGCAGCCACTCCGCTCGCCATGGGGCGTGTCGCG
Organism: Chelatococcus sp.; assembly: GCA_003248805.1. Classification (GTDB taxonomy): domain Bacteria; phylum Pseudomonadota; class Alphaproteobacteria; order Rhizobiales; family Beijerinckiaceae; genus Allobosea. Next base: position 117,601 of record QFQY01000002.1, read on the forward strand.
TTGACCGTGCACGATCTCGACCGCGTCGGCGACTTCTACCAGCGCACGGTCGGGCTCCATCGCCTGCAGTCCGACCCCGACCGGCTCCTGCTCGGAGTGGACGGCGGCGTCCTGCTCGAGTTGCGGCGCGATCCGGCGGCCCGCCGCCGCTCGCCCCGCGAGGCCGGCCTGTTCCACACCGCCTTCCTGCTGCCGGACCGCGCCGATCTCGGCGCCTGGTGTCGCCATGCGGCGGTCAACCGGGTGCCGGTGGTCGGCGCCTCCGACCACGGCGTCAGCGAGGCGATCTACCTCTCCGACCCCGAAGGCAACGGGGTGGAGATCTATGCCGATCGCCCCGCGTCGCAATGGCGCTGGGAAGGCGGCGCGGTCGAGATGCCGAGCGACGGGCTCGACATCGCCGGCCTGCTCGACCGGACGGAGGCCAGAACCTGGCAGGGCTTTCCGGCCGGCTCCGTCGTCGGCCATGTTCACCTGCAGGTCGGCGCCCTCGCACCGGCCGAGGCCTTCTATTCCGGCATTCTCGGCTTCGACATCACCTGCCGCTATCCCGGCGGCACGTTCTATGCCGCCGATGGCTATCACCACCACATCGCCACCAATATCTGGAACAGCCGCGGCGCCCCCCTGCGCCAGCTGCCTTCGACGGGCCTCGCCGATGTCGAAATCCGGGCCGACGCCTCGGTGCTGAAGGCCGTCGCCGGCCGGGCCGGCGCCGTGGATCCGGCCCCTTCGCGGCTTTCGCTCGACGATCCCTGGGGCACCGGGATCACGCTCGTCGCGCACTGACACGGCCCGGCGACACAAAGGACACCGACCATGCTCGTGAACGGCAAATGGACGGCCGATTGGCATCCCGTGCAGGCCACGGACGAGAAGGGCGGCTTCGTGCGCCAGGTCTCGGGCTTCCGCCACTGGATCACGCCGGAGGGCGCGGCGGGGGCCACCGGCGAGGGCGGCTTCAAGGCCGAGCCCGGCCGCTACTACCTCTATGTCGCGCTGATCTGCCCCTGGGCCTCCCGCACGCTCATCGCCCGCAAGCTCAAGGGGCTGGAACAGGCCGTCTCGGTCTGCGTGGTCGAGCCCGCCCTGTCGGACGAGGGCTGGCGCTTCGCCGAGGGCGCTGACGCCGTCAACGGCGCGACCTACATGCACGAGATCTACACCCGCGCCGATGCTGCCTATACCGGGCGCGCCACGGTTCCCGTGCTGTGGGACAGGCAGCGCCGGACGATCGTGAACAACGAATCCGCCGATATCGTGCGGATGTTCAATTCCGGCTTCGGAGACCTCGCCGACGCCTCGGTCGATCTCTATCCGAAGGCCTTGCGGCCGGAGATCGACGCTCTCAACGCCGACATCTATCCGCGCCTCAACAACGGCGTCTATCGCGCCGGCTTCGCGACGACGCAGGAGGCCTATGAGGAGGCGTTCCGGGACGTCTTCGGCATGCTCGACCTGCTGGAAGCCCGACTCGCCTCCGGGGGTCCGTTCCTGTTCGGCGCCCCGCTGACCGAAACCGACATCCGCCTCTTCGTCACGCTGGTGCGCTTCGACGCGGCCTATCACGGGCTGTTCAAATGCAACCTGCGCCGGATCGCCGACTATCGGGCGCTGAGCGCCTACCTGTCGCGGATGCTGGCAGTGCCGGGCATCGCGGACACCGTCAGCATCGACCACATCAAGCGCGGCTACTACTCGATCAAGGCGCTCAACCCGAACGGCATCGTACCGCTCGGGCCCGACCTGCCGGGGCTCGCGCCCGTCGCGGCCGGCCGGCCGGGCACGCAGGCATAGGCAGACACCGCACTGCCCCTGCCCTTCGCCTCGCGCCGCCCTTCACGGTGGACAACTTGTCGGCGCTGAGGCCGCCGGCTCGGGCCCGGAAACCCGCTTCGGGACGCGCAGACCGGGCGCGGCCCCGCCTCCGGCGCATGTCGGCCGCGCAGTCGATCCGCGTGCCCGCGCACACGGCACGATTGCCCTTTCCGTTTTCCAAAGCTACGGCAGAAGAACGCCATCCGGCCGCTCCGGTCTCGGGCACTCGCTTCGCCCGCCTCCGACCGCGGCCCGCCACACCGGAATCCGCTTCGAGAGCGACGACTTCAGCTGGACGGACCTCATGCTCCCCCTGATGCACAACAAGCGCGGCCTGATCATGGGCGTCGCCAACCAGAACTCGATTGCCTGGGGCATCGCGCGCACCCTGCACGCCCATGGTGCCGAACTCGCCTTCACCTTTCAGGGTGAGGCGCTGGGCAAGCGCGTGAAGCCGCTCGCCGAAAGCGTCGGCTCCAAGCTCGTCTTGCCCTGCGATGTCGAGGATCTGGCGTCCGTCGACGCCACCTTCGCCGCGCTGGACGAAGCCTGGGGTGGCGACCCCGAGCGCAATACCCTCGACTTCATCGTCCACGCCATCGGCTTCTCCGACAAGAACGAGCTCAAGGGCCTCTATGCCGATACCAGCCGCGAGAATTTCTCGCGCACCATGGTGATCTCCTGCTTCTCCTTCACGGAGGCCGCCAAACGCGCCGCCGCCCGCATGCCGAAGGGCGGCAGCATGATCACGCTGACCTATGGCGGCTCGACCCGGATCATGCCGAACTACAACGTCATGGGTGTCGCCAAGGCGGCGCTGGAGGCGAGCGTGCGCTATCTGGCCGGGGATTTCGGACCGCGCGGCATCCGCGTCAACGCGCTCTCGCCCGGCCCCGTCCGCACGCTGGCCGGCGCCGGCATCTCGGACGCGCGCGCGATGTATTCCTGGCAGCGCGCCAACTCGCCCCTGCGCAAATCCGTGACGCTGGAGGAAATCGGCGGCGCCGCGCTCTACTATCTCTCGGACCTGTCGGGTGGCGTCACCGGCGACGTCCACCATGTCGATGCCGGCTATCACATCACCTCGATGCCCGTGCTCGAGGGACTGCGCGCCGCCGATGCCGGCAACGGCGACTGAACCCCGGAACCCGGCGGCCGGACCGCCGTTCTCTCCGCGACAGGAGGATGGATCATGGCGACGATGACCTACGAGATCGTGGAACATGACGGCGGCTGGGCCTACCGCGCCGCCGGCACGCTGTCCGAGACCTTTCCGTCCCACGAGGCGGCGCGGAAGGCGGCCGAGGCCGCGGCGGCCCGCCAGACCGTGGCGGGCGCGACGGACGGCATCGTCTACGAGGACGCCCAGGGCCAATGGCATGAAGAGGTCGCCGACGGCCATGACCGGCCGGCGACGCGAGTCGTCGACAAGCCCTGAGCCTTGCCGGCTCCCGGCCTCGGCCCAAGGAAAGCGCTGTCCTGCTGGGGCATCGGCCCGAAAAGTGGAGCGCGGTTTTCGGAAAAGCCGATGCTGGAACAAGAAGTTGGATCATCGGACCGAATACGATAGTCGGTCCGATGATTTAGCGCGAGGTGAAGAAGGTCAGCAGGACCTTGTTCTTCTCGCCGAGCAGGCACAGGAAGCGGCGCGGCTTGTCCGAGCGATCGGTCCGCAGATAGGCCTCGGCCATGACGATGCGCGTCACCGGCGTATCCTCGATCCTGGTGTCGGCGACCGCGACCGTGGCGCCGTCCTCGTCGATATAGATGTCCTTGATCTCCGGCTCGCGGGCCGAAAGCGTCTGCAGCGCCGCGGCCTTGCAGGTCGCGACCGTGGGCTGCACTGGCTTTTCGGCCGGTGCGGGCGAAGCCGGCCCCGCCGTCTGAGCGAGGGACGGCCCGGAGATCACGGCGGTCGAGATCATGGCCGCCGCGACGAGCGCGGCCGGCAGGAGCGGGCGTTTGGGGAACGAGCGTTTCATGAGGCACTCACGGTTGCAGTGAGTGCTGAACGCGCGAACGACGCCATTGGTTCTGGCGCGTCGCGCGATCCGTCCCGGCCCGGATTACAGCCCGAGCTTCTTCTTGCGCTGGCCGAGCGTGCGCAGGCGCAGCGCGTTGAGCTTGATGAAGCCCGCCGCGTCGCGGTGGTCGTAGGCCACCGCGCCTTCCTCGAAGGTGACGAGGTCCTGGTCGTAGAGCGAATAGGGGCTCGAGCGGCCGATGACATGGACACCGCCCTTGTAGAGCTTGAGGCGCACCTCGCCGGCGACGAACTCCTGGCTCTTGTCGATCAGCGCCTGCAGCATCTCGCGCTCGGGCGAGAACCAGAAGCCGTTATAGATCAGCTCCGCATATTGCGGCATGATCTGGTCCTTGAGATGGGCCGCGCCGCGGTCGAGCGTGATCGACTCGATCGCGCGATGGGCGACGTGCAGGATCGTGCCGCCGGGCGTCTCGTACATGCCGCGGCTCTTCATGCCGACGAAGCGGTTCTCGACGAGGTCGAGGCGGCCGATGCCGTTCTCGCGGCCGAGATCGTTGAGCTTGGCCAGCAGCGTCGCGGGCGACAGCTTCACGCCGTCGATCGCGACCGCGTCGCCCTTCTCGAAGGAAATCGAGATGACGGTCGGCTTGTCCGGCGCATCCTCGGGCGAGACGGTGCGGGAGTAGACGTAGTCCGGCACCTCCTGCGCGGGGTCCTCCAGCACCTTGCCCTCGGAAGAGGCGTGCAGCAGGTTCGCGTCGACCGAGAACGGAGCCTCGCCGCGCTTGTCCTTGGCGATCGGGATCTGGTGCTGCTCGGCGAAGGCCAGGAGCTGCTCGCGCGAGCGCAGATCCCATTCGCGCCAGGGCGCGATCACATGGACATCCGGCTTCAGCGCATAGGCCGTCAGCTCGAAACGGACCTGGTCGTTGCCCTTGCCGGTCGCGCCGTGGGAGACCGCGTCGGCACCGACCTTCTCGGCGATCTCGATCAGCTTCTTGCCGATCAGCGGCCGGGCGATGGAGGTGCCGAGCAGATAGACGCCCTCATAGGCGGCGTTGGCGCGGAACATCGGGAACACGTAATCCCGCACGAACTCCTCGCGCAGATCCTCGATGAAGATGTTCTCGGGCTTGATGCCGAGCAGCAGCGCCTTGTCGCGCGCCGGCCCGAGCTCCTCGCCCTGGCCGAGATCGGCGGTGAAGGTCACGACCTCGCATCGATAGGTCGTCTGCAGCCATTTCAGGATGATCGAGGTGTCGAGACCGCCGGAATAGGCGAGGACGACCTTCTTCACGCTTGTATCGGCCATTGTGTCTTCCTGCTGCTGCGGCGCCGCGACCCCCGAGGCCGTGTTTCCGACGCAATGGCGCACTATCGCAGCCATCGGGGCGAAGCAATCGGAACATTCTGATCGTTTTCGCGTCCGGAGCTTATGGGCCGGCGACATGCGGCCTTGCGTGGCGCTGCGGGCGAGCCGACACTCGTCCCGCGCGACCGGAAATCATCACCTGCCGGAGGCCGAATGCCGAATCGTCCCGTCCTGGACTTCTGGTACGAGTTCGCATCGCCTTATTCCTTTCTGAGCGCCCTGCGGATCGAGCCGCTCGCCCAGGCAGCCGGCGTGACGCTGCGCTGGCGGCCTTTCCTGCTCGGGCCGATCTTCGCGGCGCAGGGCTGGACGACCTCGCCCTTCAACATCTTCCCCAGCAAGGGCCGCTATATGTGGCGCGACACCGGCCGGCGGGCCGGCAAGCTCGGCCTTTCCATCGTCCAGCCGGCGAGCTTTCCGCAGAATTCCCTCGTCGCGGCCCGGATCGCCCTCGCGGGACGCGACGAGGGCTGGACGCCCGCCTTCAGCCAGGCCTTGTTCAGAGCCGAATTCTGCGAGGGGCGCGATATCGCCGACGAGGCGGTTCTCACCGCGGCCCTGAGGCAGGCGGGGGCCGACGCGACGGCGGCGCAGTCCGCCTCGCGCAGCGCCGAGACCAAGGGACGCCTGCGGGCCGAGATCGAATACGCCAAGTCGATCGGCATCTTCGGCGCCCCGACCTTCGTCACCGAGGACGGCGAGCTGTTCTGGGGCGACGATCGCCTGGAGGACGCCCTCGACTGGGCGAGGAATGGCCGCTGAGCCGGCCGAGCGACGTGCCCCGACCCGGCGCGCGACCCTCATCGGCCTCGCCGCCGGAATCGCGCATGTCGGGGCCGGCCGCGCCGACACGATTCCCGGGCCTCGCCCGAGCTATACCGACCGGCCGCTCGGCGCGGTGCCCAACGCCCAGGCGATCGGCCGGCGCTACTGGTCGCCGGGCCTCGACGAGGGCTTCGTCCCGCAGGGTCTGACGGTCTTCGGGGACGAGGTTCTCGTCGCGGCCTATCGCAGCGCCGATCCGCGCCAGGACAACGGCCCGGCACGGGTCTTCCGCCTCGCCATGGCCGACGGCCGGCTCCTCGGCCAATTCGACCTGCCGGCGGAATACGGGCATCCCGGCGGGCTCGCCATGCGGGGCTCGACCCTCGTCGTCGCGAATTCCAGCCGCATCCTGGCTCTCGACCTTCCCCTCGATCCCGGGGGCGCTCCGAAACCCGCGGGAGAATGGCGCGTCGAGCGCGCGATGGGTCCGTCCTTCCTGGCGAGCGATGCCGAGGCCCTTTGGTTCGGGCCCTTTCGACGTGAGGGGCGGCCGTTGCTGTATCGCGTGACGCTGAGCGCTTTCTCTCCGGGGCGGACGGCCCCCATCACGGCCGCCGATGCATCGCGCACCCTGGCCCTGCCGCTCTTCTCGCAGGGCGCGACCTTCGACCGGGAGGGCGGGCTCTGGATCTCCACCAGCGCCGGCAATCGCCCGGCCGGCCTGCACAGGCTCGACGCCACCAGCGGAGCCGTGCTGGCGAGCTATGCGGCGCCGGGTGGCATCGAGGATCTCGGCTGCGCGGCGGACGGCCGTCTCTGGGCCGTGAGCGAGGCCGGCACGCGCCGCTGGAACCGCTGGGACACCTTCTTCCCGCTCGTCTTCGAGATCGACACCGCAAAGCTCGTCGAGCCTGCGTAACGTCATGCCGCACCCTGGGAAGCTGCCGCCGCGTCCGACTCAGCTTCGGTTGCCGGTCTTCCAGCAGGCAGTTGCGGCGGCTCCCTTCCAGACGCCGTTAGCCTTGCAACCCGTGAACGCATTGGAGCAGATGCGCGCCACACAGGCGCTCGGATTGTTGCCGCCTTGGCACTTCTGCTCGCAATCGGCATTCATCTGCGAGCACGACCTCTGCGAGGCCCTGCATCCCTCCTGAGCGTTTCCGACGGTGGCGACGAAAAGCGCCACGAGAAATCCCATCGCCGCGAGTGCCCTCATCGCCACCTCCCGTGAGATGACCTTACGTAATATCGCCAGGACAATCTGCACAAGTCGTCGTGCCGGTCGTACTCACGATGACCAGGGGCCCGATTTCGCACGTTCCTCGACCATCGTCGGCAGGTCCTGCCTTTCCGCGACCTTCGGCGGATGCGGCGGCATCTCCGGCATCCGTCCGCCCGCCATCTCGACCAGCGCCTGCACGCGCTTCGTCACGGAGGGATGCGTCGAGAACAGATCGGCGAAATCGTCGGGATCGTTTTCGAAGCACATGTCCATGACGCCGGACGGTACGTCGTCCATGTCGGCCCGCCCGGCGATCTTGAGCAGGGCGGAGATCATCGCGTCGGGATTCTTGGTCAGCTCCACCGCCCCGGCATCGGCGAGGTATTCCCGCGAGCGCGACAGCGACAGGCGGATCAGCACCGCGAGGAACCAGGCCAGCGCGATCACCGCGAGCCCGATGACGACCGCCAGCCCGTTGCCCTTCTTCGAGTCGCTGTTCGAGGAGACGCGCAGGCGGCTGCGCGCCAGCCCGCGGAACACCACCTCCCCGACGAGGGAAACCACGCCCGCGACGACCACCGCGATGACCATCAGCCTCACATCGCCGTTCCGGATATGGGTGAGCTCATGGGCCAGCACCGCCTCGACCTCGGCATCGTCGAGATGGGCGAGGAGACCGGAGGTGACGGTGACGGTGAACTGCTTGTCGTTGACGCCGCTGGCGAAGGCGTTGAGCGCGTCGCTCTGGACGATGGCGAGCTTCGGCATCGTCATGCCGCGCGAGATGCAGAGGTTTTCCAGCAGGCGATAGAGCTTCGGATTCTCCTCGCGCGTGACGGCCTTGGCCCCCGACAAGAGGCCGATCAACCCGACATTGATCCTGAAGCCGACATAGACCCAGCCCGCCGTCGCCACCGTGATCGCCGGAAGCCAGGCCCGGAACATGCGCCAGGCCTCGCCGAAGGCGCTGGTGCCGCGCGGCACGCCGCCATAGCCGTAGCCGACCAGCAGCAGCCCCCAGGTCGTGACATAGACGAGCGCGAACAGGCCGGCGATCAGGAAGCCCGATCTGATCCGGTTGTTCCGCTGATGGGTGTAGAGCCCGAAGGCCTGCGTCGAGAGACCCTGCGCCGACATGGCCGCCGCTCCGTGCCGCGTGCCCCGCCGATCAGAACTTCACGCTGGGGGGCGCCTCGATCTGGGCCCTCACCGTTTCCCCGACATCGAAGAACTCCCGCGGGGCGAAGCCCATCTGGGGTGCGAACAGCACGGCCGGAAAGGCCTGGATGGCCGCGTTGAACTCGCTCACGGCATTGTTGAAGAAGCGCCGCGCCGCCGCGAGCTTGTCCTCGACATTGCCGAGATCCGCCTGGAGCTGCTGGAAGTTGGCGCTCGCCTTCAGGTCCGGATAGGCCTCGCCGAGCGCCAGCAGCCGGCCGACCGCGCCGGAAAGCTGCTGCTCGGCGGCCGCCTTGTCGTGCACGCCGCTCGCGCCGAGCGCCGCGTTGCGCGCCTGGACCACCGCGTCGAGCGTCTCCCGCTCATGGGTCGCATAGCCCTTAACGGTCTCGACCAGGTTGGGAATCAGGTCGTGGCGCTGCTTGAGCTGAACATCGATGTCGGCGAAGGCCTGCCCGACACGCTGGCGCATCGCGACGAGGCCGTTATAGGTCATGATCAGGTAGACGACGAGCGCTGCGAGCACCCCAATAATCACCCATCCCATGAAGGTTTCTCCAGTACGGTCACGGTCGTGGCCGCAACGTCGCACGAAGCGCGACGCTGGGGAAGCTCAAGCCTGCGGGGGCAATAATCGGACGCTGCATGGCACCTGATCTTGGCTTTTCCATTGCAGACGAATCGCCGATAGTCCCCCGCAATATGATCGCCAAAAAGCGAACATGCATGACCGCGCGCGCTTTCGAGGATGATGCAGGGGTCTTCACCAGTCGGGACAGCGCCGCCCTGCAGGAGCATGTCGCAGGCCTGATCGGACGCAGGGTTCGCTTCGAGCCGCTTTGCGGCACGGGCTTCGAGGCTCGCATCCGCAGCTACGATCTCGCGCGGTCCCAGATTCTGCGTGCCGACCTCCCATATGGACTGCGCTTCTTTGCGGAAGATACCCAGGACAATCTGACGATCGTCTTCATCGAAGCTGGCGCCGTCTCCTTCCACTCGCGTGCCACGCGGCTCGACGGCTCCGCGGGAAGCGCTGTCGCCGTCAACACGGCTACGATGGACCATGGCACCTGCCGCGAGGGTACGCGGCTGACCATCTTCACCGTACGGATCGCCGAGATCGCCCAAAGGCTCGAAGCGATGTCCTGCTGTCGGACGGCAGGACGTCTGGAGATCGCGGCCCGCATCGAGCCCGATGATCCGGCAGGCCTGTCCCTGAAGGCATTGGTGACGACGGCAGCGGATGCGCTGCGCCGCCAGAACGGCCTCGCCGCGGCACCACAGACCTCTAGATTGCTGCGCGACGCCATCGTCGCGATGGCGTTGGAGCATCTCCCGAGCAGCTACGCCTCGGCGCGGGGGCGCTCGACGCCCGAGCCGGCCCCATGGCAGATCAGGCGGGCGATCGACTACATCGATGCACATTTGCGCGAGACGCTGACCGTCCTCGATGTCGCCCTCGCCGTCGGGATGAGCCTCCGCTCCCTTCAGGAGGGCTTTCGCCGGTACCGGCAGACATCGCCGCACGAGTACATCAAGGCGGAGAAGCTGTCCGGTGCTCGGGCCGAACTGCTGGATCCCCGGTCGCGACGCTCGATAGAGGATGTCGCCCGCGACTGGGGTTTCGCGAATCGCGGCCATTTTGCGACGCAGTATCGCCGGGTGTACGGGGAGTTGCCCTCCGAGACCCGGCGCGCCCGCTGAAATCGGGCCTGGGGTACTCCATACTCTCAGAAACCATCGGAAGCTTATGGTTAACGTTCGGTCAAGGCGCGGCCTTCGTCCGACTCGACACGCGCAGGCGTGACTCGACACGCGCAGCAAAATAAAGAACTCACTAACACAAGCCCCAGGCAAGTTAAGTAAATTATAAGTTTAATCTCCGATTGTTTTCGTCGTGGGAAATACGACGCTGCGGAGAGGTTCGGCATCAATGGCGAAGAAAGACGAAGCCCCGCGAGTCCTCGGGGAATTGCTGACCCTGCCTTCCAGTTGCTCGATCCGGAATATTGGGGACATCGCCAAGAGCGTTCAAGATTGTCTCGAGTCCGGAGCCGGCGCTCGCATCGATTGTGCAGCCGTCGAGCAGGTCGACATCACCTTCATCCAGCTCATCGTCAGCGCCGAGCGCAGCTTCGCCGCTCGTGGCCTGCCGCTGACGATCGAGGCGATGCCCCCCGCCATTCTCTCCGCCTTTGCGCGAGCCGCGGTCTCGCATCCGGGGGCGGCGCAGTCCGCGACATCCAGGAACTAAGAGCCCGTCCCGAAAGGGTTGAGCGACTGGGGCACTCGTGATTCCAAGGGGTTGTTCAGGCCATCTTGGAGCGAG